>JANNVK010000143.1:0-19753 GCA_031414415.1 Acidobacteriota bacterium | reverse complement strand
AGTATCAAACAATAACCGCAACGGAAACGCGAGATTTCACGGACTTTAATCTTTATGTTGTCGGGAATGTTGGTGCGTTTCATTCAGAGGAAAGCGGTTCTATCAAACCGCGTTCAACGGCAACCCGCATCGCTTTGGCTTTGGTCAATAAAGCATCGTTATAAACTTCCATTAAATCGTCAAGATATTTTCGCTCAAGTTTTGTAAGTTTGCCTTGGCTGTTTTTTTCAAGCAATTCGTGAAGCGTTTCTTGTTGAGATTCGGCAAGTTGAAGGTTTGCAAGTGCTAAAATATTTGCATCAGAAAGTTTTTCAATTTTAACCTCATCGGAGTTTTTTTGAAACAATGCCGAAATGGAGCGATCTTTCTTTTTATTGCCCCAAACCGCCAAACCTCTATACAAATCTGTTACTAATAATGGTTGATTCATAACAAAATCATTCTAGCACAATTTTACTTACATTCAATAAACTTTTCAAAGCCTTTCCCTTCTGCGATTTCTCCTCTTTCTGCCGAGCAACTGCTCCCAAGTTTGCTATTCTTTTTTCGATTTCGGCAGTCGCTTAACGAAAGTATTTTTGCGTGAGTGTGGGTTAGGTTGATAAACTTGCTTATGCTGTATATCTTAAAATATATAACTTTCGACTATTTATATATAATCACATTTATATGAAAAATATTTTGATACTAAAAGCGACGAAAGATATTTGCGGCAACGAAGTAAATCTGATTCAAAATCATTGTGAATTGCTTGGAATGACTGTTTATTCAAATGATATTCAGTCTGAAGTATCTCTTCGACAAACCATTCAAGATTATTCTACTAGGAATATAAATTTTGACTATTTATATCTCTGCACACATGGTAGCACAGAGTCATTTTTAGTAAATTTAGGTGGTAATGACGAACATGTTCGTTGGTCAAAATTTGCGGAATTAATTTGTGAAACAGGAGTTTTGAACGATGAGACTATTTTGCTCTTAGCCTGTTGTAAAGGCGGATTTTTCCAAGTTGCAACCGATATTTTAGCCTGTTGTTCAAAAATAAATTTTGTTTGCGGAGTAAAATGGAATGTAAGACCTTGGGATTTAACAACTGGTTTCGTAGTTTTCATTCATAATATCGAAAATAAAGATGCCGAACCTGGTTATGCCGCTCAAAAGGCTTCGCTTGCAACAGACTACACATTTGTTTGCTATGATAGGGATGAAATTGTCAATCATCCTCAATATGAACACCGCAAATATAACCTATTTTTGGAGTTAGGGTGGATTGACACAAATGGAGCTTGGATTGAAACTGACCCCAAAATAAAAGAAAATGTTGGATTTTGATTTGTAAAAGTTAGTTTCATCGCAACACTCTATTCTAAGTCTTCCCCGTGTGCGATTTCTCCACCTCTCAAACAAACACAGCAACAGGAACGTTCCTTTCAACCGCAAAGTTTGAGCGGTTACGCTTAATATTTTCAACTTCGCGGAGAGTTTTTGCGGTCAGATAACTTTCGCCACAATCGGGACACGAGATTATCGGCACATTTTCAATTACCAATAATTCTGAACCTTTGCCGTAGCTTTTTGAAAGATGCAGAATTTTTGCACCTTTTTTTCCGCAAACATCACAAATTATTTCCATATTATTTGCTTTCATCATATTCAAATTTTTCACGATAAACCGTAATAATCACAAGTTTATCAGTCAAACTAATTTTCGCTAAAACAATTATATCATCATCGTCAAGCGTTTTTCCGCCAACCAAATATTTCCACTCGTTTGTTACAGCATCTTTTTGACGTTCAAAAATTTCACCTGTCAGAATCGCATTTTCAACATCGAAAATAGAGAGAACATCGTTCTCCATTTCTTCTTCAGCGTGAATAGTCATCACATACTCAAGATTGCGTACTTTTTCACGCATTTTGTTGCGGATTGCTTCAAACATTAGTGAGATTTTATATCAGTTCAATAAACTTTTCAAAGCCTTCCCCGTATGCGATTTCTTCTCTTTCGCCACATCTTCAGGCGTTCCTGAAACAACAATTTTTCCGCCGCCGTTGCCGCCCTCGGGACCTAGATCGATTACATAATCGGCTGATTTGATGATGTCGAGATTATGTTCGATCACGATGACGGTGTTTCCAGTATCGACTAATCTTTGCAATACATCGAGCAGTTTGTGGACATCCGCAAAGTGCAAACCTGTCGTCGGTTCGTCCAAAATATAGACGGTTTTGCCCGTTGCACGTTTCGATAATTCTTTGGCAAGTTTGATTCGTTGAGCTTCGCCGCCCGAAAGTGTTGTCGCAGATTGACCAAGTTTAATATAACCAAGTCCAACATCGAGAAGCGTTTGCAGCTTTTGTCTGATGTTCGGAATGTTCTCTAAAATCGGCAAAGCGTCTTCTATAGTTGTATCCAAAATCTCAGCAATTGAAAAACCTTTATAACGAACGGCGAGCGTTTCGCGATTGTAGCGATTACCGCGGCAAACGTCGCAAGTCACATACACGTCGGGCAAAAAGTTCATCTCGATTCGTTTCAAACCGCCGCCTTCACAGGCTTCACAGCGACCGCCTTTGACGTTGAAAGAAAATCGACCAGTTTTGTAACCTCGTTCGCGAGATTCTGGTAGCATCGCAAAAAGTTCGCGAAGTGGCGTGAACAAACCTGTGTATGTCGCCGGATTTGAACGCGGCGTGCGACCAATCGGAGTTTGGTCAATTTCGATAATTTTATCAACCAAATCTAAACCGTCGATGCTGTCGTGTGCCGCAGGTTTTCGCAAACTTCCGTAAATTTCGCGAGTCAATGCACGATACAAAATATCGTCAACTAACGTCGATTTTCCCGAACCCGAAACGCCTGTGACAGCAGTCAAAACGCCAAGTGGAAACTTCACACTGATGTTTTTTAGATTATTCGCCCTCGCTCCATTTACGATTAAATTCTTGCCATTTAGCGAACGACGAACTTTTGGAATTTCGATCTTTAGCTTGCCCGAAACATACTGTCCCGTGATCGAATTTTTATTTTTGGCGATTTCTTTTGGCGTTCCAGCTGCGATAATTTCGCCGCCGTGAGTTCCGGCAAGCGGTCCGAGGTCGATCACATAATCGGCTTGCATAATCGTTTCTTCATCGTGTTCGACAACCAAAACGGTATTTCCGAGGTCGCGAAGTTTCTGCAAAGTTTCGATAAGTTTTTGATTATCACGCGGATGAAGCCCAATTGATGGCTCGTCTAAAACATACAAAACGCCACGTAGTTGCGAACCTATCTGTGTCGCGAGACGAATTCTTTGACCTTCGCCACCGGACAAAGTTCCACTTGGTCGATCAAGCGAAATGTAGCCGAGTCCAACTTTTTGCAAAAACCCAAGACGTTGTTTTACTTCACGCAAAACCAAACCTGCAATCTTATCCTCGCGTTCGGTAAGAGTAATTTTACCAAATTTTGGAATCGATTCATCAATCGTTAAACCTGTGTAATCGCCAATTCCAAGTCCATTTATTTTGACCGACAAACTTTCCGGTTGAAGCCTTTTTCCCTTGCAAACATTGCAATTTACAGGCGAAACCATCTCAGTCAACGCGAGTCGAATCTTTTCAGACGGAGAAGTTTCGAGCCTTTCGCGAAGATGTCGAACCGCACCTTTCCACTCAGATTCAAGCGTATGAGCTCCCCAAGTCATCGAAATTCTGACATTGATTCCGTAAAAAAAAGCATCTTGCACTTCTTGCGGCAAATCAATAAATTTCGTCTCGCCCGAAATGTCGTATTTATTTGGCTCTTTATAAGTTTTCGGTCGCTTTTTCGGATATAAAAAACTTGGATTAATAGAAAAATGGTCAATGACCGCGGCAAGTGCGATTCTTAAATGATTCGAGCCAGATTTATCGGCTTCTTCCATCATCGAGAGTTTGTTACACGGCAAAGTCGCGTCTGGAATCAATTTCGCCGGATCAACTTCCGCGACCGTACCGAGTCCGTTGCAACCTTTGCAAGCACCAAACATCGAGTTGAAAGAAAACGAACGCGGCTCAAGCGTTGGAATATTAACACCGCAGTTGACGCAAGCCATTTTCTCGCTGTAAAGTTTTTCATCACCATCTACAACCGCAACTAAAACCGCTCCACCGGTTATTTTCAACGCGATTTTGGTCGATTCTGTCAGCCTGTTTCTCACACCTTCTTTAATCAAAAGCCGATCAATCACAACTTCAATTGTGTGATTTTTCTTTTTATCGAGAACAATTTCTTCATCAAGCTGACGAAGTTCGCCATCAATTCTAGCTCGCAAAAAACCATCTTTATTGAGTTTTTCGAGTTCTTTTTTAAATTCGCCCTTTCGTCCGCGAACAAGCGGTGCGAGAATCATCACTCGTTCGCCTTCAGGCAAATCCAAAATTCCGCTGACAATTTGTTCCAGAGATTGCCGCGTTATCGGCGAATTACAAAGATGACAATGTGGTTGTCCGATTGATGAAAAAAGAAGACGCAGATAATCATAAATCTCGGTAACTGTTCCAACTGTTGATCTTGGAGATTTAGAAACTGTCTTTTGTTCGATAGAAATTGCGGGCGAAAGACCTTCAACTGAGTCAACGTCGGGCTTTTCAAGTTGGTCAAGAAACTGTCGGGCGTAAGCCGAAAGCGATTCAACATATCGCCGCTGACCTTCAGCATAAATCGTGTCAAAAGCGAGCGAAGACTTCCCAGAACCGCTCAAACCAGTAATTACCGTGAATTTATCACGAGGAATTTCTACGTTAATATTTTTTAAATTATGTTGTCTTGCACCGCGAACGGTAATTTGTTTGATGCTCATTGATTGCCAAAAATTCAGTCGATATACGAAACTTTAATTTTATCAAATCGACAATCAAAACAACAATTGGGGAGTTTGTTAGAGCATTGATTTAGCTTCTGAAATCGCATCATCCAAGTTAATAATCTTTCCATCAAGCTGCATTTCGTAAACAGCACCTAAAATATCGCCAAATTTTCTTGACGGTTTTAAACCTAAACCAATCAAATGCCGACCGAGCAAAATTTGGTCAGGTGCTTTTGTTTCAATTTTCAAACCGCGAATTCGTTCAATAAATCGCTCTTGAGCATCAGAATTAAAATGATTTTCTTTTGGAATCCAGTCAGGATTTCTACCAAGTGCGTCCGCTTTTGAAACGCGATAGAGCAAGTCTGGTTCAACTTTTCGGGCGAGACGGCGAAACGCTCCATCACCAGGTTTTGATTTATCAAACATTCCGGGCAAAAGATGATAACGCACAAGTTGAATTATCTGCTCGCGAACATCGTAGCCGTCAAGTGTATAAACTCCAAGTTTGTCGAGAAAAGAAACTGTTGGCTCAATTCCCGCTTCATCATGTCCGTGTGCACGCCAGCGACCGTCGAAAAACTTCGTCGTCGCAGGTTTGCCGAAATCATGACATAAAGCACCGAGTATGACAGCAATTTGCTTAGCATAAGGCAAATCATCGATCAGTTTTCTTGCTTCATCAACAACTAACATTGTGTGAATATCAACATCACCTTCGGGGTGCCATTCCGGTTCTTGTGTTACACCAACAAGTGCTGTAAGTTCAGGAAACAATTGACTTGCGATGTTTAAGTCATAAAAATATTGCAGTCCGATTGAAGGTTTTTTTGATTTCAAAAGCAACTTTTCGAGTTCCGCCCAAATGCGTTCTTTAGGCAAATCGGTTAAATCAATCGACTTGCAAAGCCTGATTGTTTCCACATCAATTTCAAATTCAAAACGAGCCGCAAATTGTGCCGCACGCAAAACTCGTAATGAGTCTTCGACAAAAGTTTCATCCGAAATATGTTTGATTTTCTTGAGTTTAATGTCATTTTGTCCGCCGTAAATGTCAACAATTTCGCCTGTTAAAACGTCTTTCATGATCGCGTTAATCGTAAAATCGCGTCGTTTTGCAGCTTCTTCAAACGACATTTTCTCATCGCCTTCCACGACAAAACCTTTGTGTCCGCGAGCAATTTTTCGTTCACGCCTCGGAAGAGAAACATCTAAATCATTCCCGATTTTATAGACCGTAAACGATTCACCGACAGTATTTACGTTACCAAATTCGTTCAGAATTTCTTTTAGTTTATGAGATTCAATGCCATAAACTTCAATGTCAAAATCTTTCGGTTCAATGCCAAGCAATTCATCACGCACACAACCGCCGACGAGCATCGCACGTCCGCGGTTTGTGCTAATAACTTCCGCAAGATTGATAATTTTTAAAGATAAATTATTTCGGCTCATATTTGCTGAGGTAAATTTTGCCTTCTTGGTCAACTAAACCCAAAATCAGGTTATCGAGCCAAGTAATTCTGCCCAAAACATTTTTACTGAAAAACTCGTCATCGGCGAAAAACACCATCGAATCAAGTTCTATTTCCGCAAAAATTAGTGTCACACGAAAACCAAAGGCATAGAAACTTCCGGTTGCTGTTCCAAAACGTTGTCGCATTCCGGTTCTAATTTCTAGTCCTAATGTTTCGCCAATACGTCTTTCAAAAATCGAATATGTCGCACCAGTATCAATTTTTGCGTTAATTTTGACGTTTGAATCTGCATACTTTATTTCGACATCAAGACAAATACCATCTTTGTTAATATCAAATGTGACTAAATTTTCAAAATTAAGTTGGTAAGCCATATTTACAGACCGGCTGATATAATTGTTTCCTCAGAAAAAACTTTGACGATAAAAAGATTAGCTTTACCATTTGTTTTCCGCCGAACTTCTTGCAAGGTTTCAGCATGTGCGATCAAAACATCGCCATCCAATGCGACATATTTGCCTGAAAATTTATCACGATTCGCTTTCAGCCATTCAAGTTGCAGATTGTTATCATTTTTCGGTTTTCCATTTGTTTTTTTTGCTTGATTTATTGGTTTTATTTCATTCAGTAAAGTGATAATCACACGGCTTTTCTTTGAAATTTTTAACGGTTCAAGAAATGTAACTTTTCCGTTCACATCAATCTCTGCTTCAATTGTGGTCAACATAAAACATTCTCCTTAACCCAAACGCTTTTGCAAATATTCTTTCAAATCAACAATGTTCACTCGTTCTTGCTCCCAAGTGTCTCTATCGCGGACGGTTACGGCGTTGTCTTCCAAAGATTCGTGGTCAACTGTAACGCAAAAAGGCGTGCCGATTTCGTCTTGACGAGCGTAAAGTTTGCCGATTCCGCCTGTGTCATCGTAAACGGTTCGCATCGAAGGAAGCAAATCTTTTTTGAGTTGCTTCGCCAACGCGACTATTTCGGGTTTATTTTTCGCCAGCGGCAACACGGCGACTTTAATCGGTGCCAGACTAGGCTTTAATTTCAGAATAACGCGAACTTCGCCTTTATCGTTGGTGCGTTCGGTGTATGCGTCCATCAAAACTGCTAAAACTGTCCGATTTACGCCCGCTGCTGGTTCGATGCAATACGGATAAAAACGCTCATTTGTTGTCGGATCAAAGTATGAAAGGTCTTCGGTCGAATCTTGATTAAGACGTTTGCCATCTGGATCTTCAGGCTTTTTGGAATGAGTTTTTAAATCAAAATCAGTCCGGTTGGCAATACCCATTAACTCGTCAAACTGCGAATCTTCATCATCGCGGTCGGGAAAAAATCGATACAAAATATCAACGCACCGAACCGCGTAATGAGCTAATTCCTTGCCGTTCTGCTCATATAATTTGAGATTTTCTGGTTTGATTCCTAAACTTGCAAACCACGTTTGAAAATCGTCAATCCATTGTTGATGAATTTCCGCCGCGTCTTCAGGACGACAAAAATATTCCATTTCCATCTGTTCAAATTCACGTGTGCGGAAGATGAAATTTCCGGGCGTAACTTCATTGCGAAAAGATTTACCAACTTGAGCGATTCCAAACGGTAATTTCCGACGCGAAGTATCAAGCACATTTTTGAAATTGATAAAAATTCCCTGTGCAGTTTCTGGACGCAAATAAGCCAAAGCTGCTTCGTCTTCGTCCGATGAAACCGCACCGATTGTCGTTTTGAACATCAAATTAAACTGTCGAGGCTCAGTTAAATCACATTCTTTCGAACTTCCTGCACACGATTTTGCGTCTTTCGGGCAAAGAACATCTTGCAATTTGTCTTGGCGATAACGACCTTTGCAAGTTCGGCAATCAACTAACGGATCGGAAAACGTCGTTTCGTGTCCGCTGTATCTCCAAACTTGTCGGTTTTGGATAATTGAAGAATCGAGTCCTTCAATATCGTCGCGTTCGTGGACGAGCCAACGCCACCAAGATTGTTTGATATTATTTGCAAGTTCTACGCCGAGCGAGCCGTAATCCCAGCTCGAACCGAGTCCGCCGTAAATATCAGATGCGGGAAAAACGAATCCGCGACGTTTTGAAAGTGATACGATTGTTTCGATATTCATATAAAAGTCTAAAGTCCTGAGTCCGAAGTCCGTAGTCCATAGTCAAGACGTTTGCTCATATTTTACAATTAACAATTAATAATTAACAATTACAGCACACGATTAACCACAAAAAAAAGGACAGCCAAAGCCGTCCTTAAATTTCAGTAATAAAAAATAATTATCTTGGACTTGCAATTGGTGTATCAGCTCCCGGAGGAATAATCCAAAATTCATACATTGTTCTTTCACGGAATCCACCTTCAGTTGTTTGCAGACGGTTTGGCGGAACACCACGATTTTGAACAAGATATGTTAATGAACGTGATGCCAATTTTGTCGCAGGTAATTTACGTAAATCAGATTTATTATTTCCTTGATAAACAATGATATAACCAGCAGAATCGGGGCGATTTTGTAATTCTTGAGCAAACGCGTCGAGTCTTGATTTGTCATCATCGAATGATCTCGAAACAAACTCCTCAACTTTAAATGACTTTTGACGCTCTTGTTCTGTAACATTGACATTGGCAGCAACCATTTGTCCGCAAGTTTTGTCAAAAACTCCATCTGTTACGTCTAGCTCTGCTCTGACAGTTTGCCCATTTTCGACGCTTGATGTGTCCACAGTAATTGAAGGAGTTCCGAGTCCGCTTGTTATTCTTGCTGTTTCTGGTGTAACTCTCCAAGCATAATTCAATGCAGTTGTGCCACCTGAAATTGCGTTAAACGCTGCAAAAGTAACTAAATCACCTTTCCAAACTTTGTCTGGTGCATCAACATTGATGTTATAAGGACATGGTCTTTTAGAAATATTCTCATTAGTTTTGAGACAAATACATTCTCTTAGACCTTTTTTAAAAGTGTAATCTCTGTTAAAAGACTTGCCATTAGGTTCAGGATTAACAATTTGAACATTGTGTTGTCCGGGTTCAACGAAAAATACATTTTCCGTTCCAACTCCAGCTTTTCCAACTTCAACTCCATCAACCAAAACAGCGTATGGTTTATCAGCTTTGACTGATAATCCAGCTTTATTCTTTGGTAGTTTGATTTCACCTTCTTTGGCAGAAGCATTTACCAAGCCAATTGCCAAAACCAAACTGAGAGCGATAAATATTTTATAACTAATTCTACGCATTTTTTTCCTCGAAATTTACAAAAAGATGGAATTCATCTTTTGTTCGCATTATTGAACTGAAAAAATAATTCTTCAATCAAATGATTAATCTTTTGTTTCATCTTCTGTTTCAACATCGCCATGTTTACGCAAACGACGACGTGCTGCAACACCAATTCCCGCAAGTCCGGTTCCAAACAACAAAAGTGTCATTGGTTCTGGCACCGGTTCAGTTGGAGTCGGAGTTACATTTGGTGTCGGCGTAACAGTCGGAGTTGGAGTTACAACTGGTGTTGGCGTGGTTGTTATTGGAGTAGTTGGTGTTGGTGTCGGATTATCGTCTTTTTTGCGTCTAATTAACAAAATAGCGATTGGAATAGCACCGGCAGCAGCAATTCCTAAAATTCCCCATTTAGGGAAACCACCTTTTGGTGTCACGTTACTACAGTTGCAATCATCTGATTCAACAACATCAAATGAACTTTCAGAAATCATTCTGTCTCGTTGTTGAGGAACTTTTTCATCGTCGTCACCATTTGAGGTGCTAGAAACAACAACGTCATCATCGCCACCAATTTGCTTGAGTTGAGTAAAACCAACGGCATTTGCCTTGCCAGGTTTGGCATTTACTATTTGAACAACTTGTTCAAAACGAATTGGAGCAGCGTGTGCAAATGAACTTAAACTACAAGCCATTGCAATTAGACTCAAACTCGAAAGAACACTTTTAAATATATAATTCTTCATCAATTTTTTCCTACTAAAGTTATTTGCTAACTTAAATTTTGACACAAACTAATAAACACAAGATTTCACTTGGTCTTCTACATTTTGGGGCTTGAGTAGAATACTATCAAAAACTAAACGTAATTGCACGTCTTTACCTCTTGAAAACTTCAAAAAATCTAAGAATTGTGTCATTCAAGATAAACCAAAGTGCGAATAGGATATTAGTTCCAAAAAACTTTCAATATTTTTTATTTTTTTTCGATGGCTTATTTTAGTTGTAACAAAAGAGATCAAAGTTGTAAAAAAAAGACAAGATTAATAAAAACCTTGTCTTTTAAAATCTAATTTGCAAAGAATTTAGAAATTACTTTTCTTCACCATCGGCATTTTCTTCACGAAGAATTGCTCTTCGCGAAAGTTTGATTTTATTTCCTTCTTTTCCGATACACTTAACCATAACTTGCTGACCTTCTTTGAGTTCATCACGAACGTCTTTAATACGTCGTTCTGAAATTTCAGAAATGTGCAATAAACCATCAAGTCCGGGCATAATTTCAACAAAAGCACCGAAATCAACAATACGATTTACAGTTCCAAGATAGGTTTCTCCGATTTCGGCTTCAGCAGTAATTGCACGAATGCGATCAACGGCTGCTTGTGCGGCTTCACCACTCGCAGTTGCGATATTGATTGTTCCATCATCAGAAATATCAATTTTTGCACCGGTTTCTTCAGTAATAGAACGAATCATTTTTCCGCCCGGTCCAATTACGTCGCGAATTTTATCAGGATGAATCTGAATTGTGATAATTCTCGGAGCAAATGGCGAAATATCAGCACGCGATTCAGCAATTTCACTCAGCATAATATCCAAAATATGGATTCTCCCTTTTCGTGCTTGCTCTAAGGCTTCGGCAAGAATCATCGAATTAATTCCGTCAACCTTGATATCCATCTGCAAAGCGGTGATTCCATCGGCAGTTCCGGTAACTTTGAAATCCATATCGCCATAATGATCTTCGGCACCGGCAATGTCGGACAAAATTGCGTAGCGTTTGCCTTCCATAATCAAGCCCATCGCAACTCCGGCGACTGGTTTTTTGATCGGAACACCTGCGTCCATTAATGCGAGAATTCCGCCACAAACTGATGCCATTGAGCTAGATCCGTTTGATTCAGTAATTTCTGAAACGATTCTAAGTGTATATGGGAATTCTTGTTCAGTTGGTAAAACGGCTTCAATTGCACGTCTTGCGAGGTTTCCGTGACCAATTTCGCGACGCGATGTTCCGCCCATTCGACCAGTTTCTCCGACCGAATATGGAGGAAAATTATAATGGAGCAAGAAACGCTTTTTCATTTCACCTTTTTCAAGGTTGTCCATATATTGTTCGTTTTCTTTTGTTCCAAGTGTTGCGGTAACAATAGCTTGCGTTTCACCGCGAGTGAATAAAGCTGAACCGTGAACACGCGGTAGCCAGCCAACCTCGCAAGCAATTGGACGAATTTCTGTGAATTTTCTACCATCTGGACGACGACGTTTTTCTAACATATCATCGCGGAAAATTCGCTCTTTCAAATGTCCGAAAACTTTACCAGCCATTGAACGCTTCTCAGATTCGTCAGCCGGAAAACTATCAATAACTTCTTTTTTCAAAGCATCAATTGCCGCATAACTTGTGATTTTATCTTTACCTGTCGTGTCCATCGCGTCACGCAATTTTCCGACAAATTTATCACTAAGTTCAGCTGTCATTGCTTCATCAAGAGTTGGCGAAACGAATTCGCGTTTCGTAATTTCTAATGCTTTGTAAAGTTCTTTCTGCCACAAACAAAGACGTTTAATTTCTTTGTGTGCAAGCATAAGTGCTTCAACCATAATAGTTTCCGCAATTTCTTTAGCTTCGCATTCAACCATACAAATTGCTTCTTCAGTTCCGGCAACAATTAAATTTAAAGTTGATTCACGACATTCATCATAAGTTGGATTTACAAGATATTTACCATCAATTAAGCCAATTCGAACAGCAGCAATCGGATTCACAAATGGAATATCCGAAAGATATAACGCCAAAGATGCACCAGTAATAGCGATGACATCCGGATCATTATGTTCGTCAGCCGAAATTACATTTGCAATTAATTGAGTTTCAAAACGATATAGATCAGGGAAAAGTGGACGAACCGGACGGTCAATGAGGCGACAGGTTAAAACTTCTTTTTCACTCGGGCGACCTTCTCTCCGGAAGTAATTTCCCGGAATTCTTCCGGCTGCGTATGTAGATTCGCGATATTCAACTGTTAATGGAAAAAAGTCTAGTCCTTCTTTCGCCGTTCTTGCACTAACTGCAGTTACGAGCAACATCGTGTCGCCGTATCGAAGCACAACAGCTCCGTCCGCTTGTTTAGCTATTTTGCCGATTTCAATCGTCAATTCGTTGTTGCCAAGTTTGATTGATTCTTTAAGATATTTTTTTTGTGGCATTTATTCCTCTAAAAACAAAAGCGACAGAAGCTATACCGTGAAAGCTCTGTCGCATTTGCATATATTCAATTTTAGTTCTCTTTTGCCTCAAGTTTTACGCTGTCACGTTCAGCAACTTTCGACAAATTCTTCGTGAGAACTCAAACATTAATGACTCGAAGATGTCATAATATTATGTGATTATCGACGTAAACCAAGTCTCGTAACCATTTCGTGGTATTGATTAATGTCTTTACGTTTTAGATAATCAAGATGTTTTCTTCGCGAGGCAACTAGCTTAAGCAAACCACGTCGAGAATTATTATCTTTTTTATGAATCTTGAAATGTTCGGTTAAATCTTTAATTCTTTGTGTTAAAAGTGCTACCTGAACCTGAGATGAACCCGTGTCTGACTCGTGTAACTTATAATCTGTTACAATTTGCTCTTTTACTTCTGTTGGTGTTGACATATAAAAGCTAGTTCTCCTTTTACGCAGTCGAAACCGCGAAATTTTATTTTTTAAATCAATAACTTGATAAGTTATTTTTTTATTATCTACTATTAAGTTGTTACTTTCAAACGATAACTATTGAAAATCTTCCATGAACTTAGTCGAAAAATCACCTTTTTGAAATTTCTCATCATTCATAATTTTAATGTGAAGAGGAATAGTTGTTTTTATTCCCTCAACAACCATTGCTTCTAGTGCTCTCCGCATTCGGGCAATTGCAATCTCGCGTGTTCTTGCATGAACAATCAATTTTGCGATCATCGAATCGTAGTAAGGCGGAACAACATATCCCGGATAAACCGCAGTATCAATTCTTACGCCAGGACCGCCAGGTAAATTTAAAGCAGTTATTTTCCCTGGACTTGGTGTGAATTTAACTGGATCTTCGGCGTTGATTCTGCATTCAATTGAATGTCCAAAAATCTGGACATCATCTTGTGTAAATCCTAATTCTTCACCTTGAGCAATTCTAATTTGTTGGCGAACAATATCAATAACAGTGACCATCTCCGTCACTGGATGTTCAACTTGAACCCGAGTGTTCATTTCCATAAAGTAGAAACTTCCATCTTCATCAAGTAGAAACTCAAAAGTTCCAGCACTCGAATAACCAATTTCTTGACAGGCTTTGACTGCGACTGCACCCATTTTTTCGCGTTGTTCTTTGGTAATAACAGGCGATGGGGCTTCTTCCAAAAGTTTTTGGTGACGACGCTGAATTGAGCATTCTCGTTCGCCTAAGTGAATAACATTACCGTGTTCATCTGCTAAAACCTGAATTTCTATGTGTCGCGGTCTTTCGATATATCTTTCGATATAACAAGTTCCATTTTTAAAAGCTGCAAGTGCTTCAGTTTGGGCAAGTTCAAGGTTATTTTCTAAATCTTCTTCTTTGCGAACAATCCGCATTCCGCGTCCGCCGCCGCCAGCCGCCGCTTTTATAATTACAGGAAATCCGATTCTTTTAACAAGTTCAATAGCTTCTTCGACAGTTTCAATCGGATCTGGACTTCCTGGTAAAATCGGAACACCCGCAGCAGTCATTGTTCGTCTGGCTTCTACTTTGTCGCCCATTATTTTAATAACGTGCGGTGTCGGTCCAATAAACTTTATATTGCAATCTTCACAAATCTTGGCAAATGTTTCAGATTCTGCTAAAAACCCATAACCAGGATGAATCGCATCAGCATTTGCGATTTCTGCGGCAGAAATAATTGATGGAATGTTGAGATAACTTTGTGCGGAAGAAGCCGGTCCGATGCAAATCGCTTCATCTGCAAATCTTACATGAAGAGCATTACGATCTGCTTCAGAATAGACAGCAACTGTGCGAATTCCCATCTCTTTGCAAGTCCAAATGATTCGACACGCAATTTCGCCACGATTTGCTATTAAAATTTTCTTAATCTCACGCTTCATAAAAAGTAAATCGTAAATCATCAACTGTCAATAGAAAGAGATTATCTACTCACAGTTTACTATTTACGATTAACAAATACTATTTTCTAATTCCAAAAAGTGGCTGACCATATTCGACAGGTTGTCCACTTTCGACATAAATTTTAACAATCTCACCGCTAACTTCCGCTTGAATTTCATTCATGAGCTTCATTGCTTCGACAATACAAACAACTGAATTTTCATTAACTTTGTCACCTTCACTGACATAAGCTGGTTTATCTGGTGATGGCGATGAATAAAAGGTTCCGACAATGGGTGATGTTATTTTGTATAAATCATCATCATTTGCTGCTTCAGTCTCAGCTTTCAAACCGGGATGCGGTGTTTCAATTCTGTTTTCAACTGCAACGGTTGATTGTTGGAATTGCGGCGTTTGCGTTAATTGAATGTTTGGTTGAGATAATTGCTTACTCAATCTGACACGAATTTTGTCGTTTTCAAATTCAAAATCAGTAAAACCGTGTTCATCAACTAGCTTAGCGATTTCCCGAATTTCATCTAGGTTTAATGAAGGTTCATTTGACTTAGCTGATTTTGTGGTTGACGTTTTTTTCTCAACACTAACTCTTTTAGTAGTGGCTTCTAAATCGCTCATTATCGCTCCTTCTTGAAAGTTTATACTTTCGCGGCAAGCTCGCGTTCGCTTCCAACTAATTCAATAACAGCCATTTCCGCGTTGTCACCTTTGCGGTTTCCAAGTTTAATTATCCGTGTGTATCCACCGTTTCTGTCTTTGTATCTAGTTCCTAATTCGCTAAAAAGTCTTTGAACCGCTTTGACTCCAGCTGTTCTTTCAACTTTAGGCTTCACGGTTCCGGTTGGTCCACGATACTTACTTTGCTCGAATTTAAAATTGTGATTTCCGGCATGAAAACAAGCCGCTGCCTGACGACGTAAATGAACACCATCACCACCATTTTCTGCTTTGCAAGCAAGAGTAATCACTTTTTCTACATATGAACGAAGTTCTTTCGCCTTTGGCAAAGTCGTTACAATGTAATCATTTGGCGAGTTTATTAAAGAAGCCGCCAAGTTACGAAGTAAAGATTTACGATGGGCACTTGTTCTGCCTAATTTACGATGTGCTTTTAAATGTCGCATTGTTTTTACTAAAAAATATTAATCTACGTAAAGGTCTTTTCCGCCCGAACCCGGAATCGGATTTCCTTGATCATCAAAATCCATACCAAAATCTAAGCCCATTCCATGGAGCATATCTTTGATTTCGGTTAATGATTTTTTACCAAAATTCTTGGTGTGCATCATATCTCGTTCGCTTCGTTTGATTAAGTCACGAATTGTTCTAATGTCAGCATTTTTCAAACAATTATATGAGCGAACTGACAGTTCAAGTTCATCAACTGAGCGATCTAACAAATCATTTCTCATCAATGGTGGACGAGCGATGTCTTCAAATTTATAATCTTCTTCTTCCTCTTCAAAGTTAATGAAGATAGTCATGTGATCTTTCACCAATTTAGCGGCAAGACCAATCGAATCATCAGGTTTAACAGAACCATCTGTCCAAACTTCAATTGTAAGTTTGTCAAATTCGGTGTTTGAACCTTGTCTTGTTGCTTCTACCGCATAATTAACTTTTTTAATTGGCGTGTGGACTGAATCAATGGGAATATATCCAATTGAAAGATCTTCTTCATTGTTAAATTCAGCCGAAACGTATCCACGACCGTGATTTAAACGCATTTCAATTTCAAGCTCGCCGCCAGCACTGACAGTTGCGATATGAATATTTGTATCCAAAATCTCAACGTCCGCCGGAAATTCGATGTCAGCACTTGTGACAACTCCAGCCTCTTTACGGCTAACTGTTAAAGTCTTAGCACCAGTTCCGTGAAGTTTAAATGGAATTTGTTTAAGATTTAAAATTACGTCAGTGGCATCTTCAACAACACCTTTAATTGAAGAAAATTCGTGTTCAACGCCTTCAATTTTTACAGCTGTAATTGCAGCACCTTCAATTGAAGATAGCAAAGCTCGACGAAGAGAATTTCCGATTGTAGTTCCAAAACCACGCTCAAATGGCTGTGCGTAAAATTTACCGTATCGTTCAGTCAAAGTTTCCGATTCAACATTTAAGCGACTCGGCATTTGAAAATTTGTCCAAAGGTTGTTTGTTGTCATATTTGCCTACTGATAACGTCATCGTGAAAAAAAATAGTTTTATTTGGCAAAAGATTTTATACAAAAATCTTTTGCCAAACAGATAAAATTCTATTTACTGTAAAGTTCTACGATTAACTGTTCGTTGATTGTTGGATCGATGTCTTCACGTTTTGGCATTGCCATCATTGAGACGCTTAAGCTGTTATCGACTGCCGCAGAAAGCCATTGCGGTCTTCCGCGTCCAGCTGATGTTGACCAGGCACCTTCAACGTGGTTATTTTTCAAGGTTTTTTCTTTAACAGAAACAACGTCTCCAACTTTCACTTGAAATGATGCAATGTCAACTTTTTTGCCGTTGACCAAAATGTGTCCGTGGTTAACTAACTGACGAGATTGACGTCTTGATGTTGAAAAACCTGAACGGTAAACAACATTATCTAAACGACATTCGAGCAAAAACAATAAAGTTTCACCAGTTATGCCTTTTAATCTTGAAGATTTTTCGAAATAGTTTCGGAATTGTTTTTCTAAAACAAAGTAAATACGCTTAACCTTTTGTTTTTCACGCAACTGTTGACCGTATCCGACCAAGACTTTACGTCTAGCGGTTGCACCGTGTTGCCCTGGCGGGTTAGTTCCGCGTTTTTCAATTGCACACGACGGTTTAAAACAACGATCGCCTTTTAAAAATAATTTTGCACCTTCTCGTCTGCACAAACGACAGACAGCACCTCTATATCTAGCCACTTAATTTGCCTCCAAGCAATTTTGGAAAAGTTTACAGATTTTGCAATCCTTCATCCTTTCGATAAATAATAAATATCAAACTCTACGTTTCTTTGGCGGACGACATCCGTTGTGTGGAATCGGCGTAGTGTCGCGAATTGATGTAACCCGAATCCCTACTCCATTTATGCCGCGGATAGCAGACTCGCGTCCACCACCTGGACCGCTTACTCTAACTTCACACTCTCTCATTCCAGCTTCCGTTGCCTTGCGTCCAGCTTCAGATGCTGCTTGTTGAGCCGCAAACGGAGTTCCTTTTCGCGAACCACGAAAACCTCTTGCACCTGATGAAGATTGAGCAATTAAATTGCCCGCAGTGTCAGTAATAGAAATTAAAGTGTTATTAAAAGAGGCTTTAATATGAGCAATTCCTAATGGAATGTTCTTTTTCTCTTTCTTTCGATAAACTTTCTTTTTTGTAGCTTTAGCCATAAATCACAATATCTTTCAAATTCAACAAAACGTTGATAGACAACATATTATTGAACAATAAACTATTTCTTACCTGGTGCCTTTTTCTTAGCAACTGTCATACGTCGCGGACCTTTTCTAGTTCTTGCATTTGTGTGTGTTCGTTGCCCACGCACTGGTAAACCGCGTCGGTGACGGAGCCCTCGGTAGCAACTAATATCCATTAAACGTTTAATATTTAGCTGAACCTGTTTACGCAAATCACCTTCGACTTCGCCTTGCGAGTCAATAATTGCACGTATTTTCGTCAATTCGTCTTCGGTCAAATCTTTGATTTTTGTATCAACGTTGATTGACGCTTCGCCTAAAATTGACGTTGCACGAGACTTGCCTATTCCGTAAATATACGTCAAGCCAATTTGAGACCTTTTTTGTGGTGGTAAATCTACCCCTGCTATACGAGCCATTTTCTTAACTCCAAATTAATGTTTTAACCTTGACGTTGCTTGTGTTTTGGATTTTCACAAATCACACGAACAATGCCTTTACGATGGACAATTTTGCATTTGACGCAAATCTTCTTTACTGAAGGACGAACTTTCATAGTGTCTTCCTAATTTATTTATAACGGTATGTAATTCGCCCACGACTTAAATCGTAAGGCGAAAGTTCAACTAAAACTCTGTCACCGGGCAAAATTCGAATAAAATTCTTTCTCATCTTTCCGGATATGTGTGCTAAAACTTGATGCTGATTATTGTCTTCAATCGAAACCTTAAACATTGCATTGGGCAAGGTTTCTAAAACTGTTGCAGTAACTTCTATTGCTTCTTCTTTTGACATATTTTACGAATCCAACAGTTGTTTAATCGGCAAACTCTAAATACTACTAAATTTTATAATACTTTTCAAGTTAAGCGGTTTGAACCTTACTTAACTGTGCTTTTTGCTTCTTTGTCAGCGTCAAAATTTCAGTGCCGGTTTCTAGTATTGCAATTGTATGTTCAAAATGAGCTGAGTTTTTTCCGTCTTTTGTTACAACTGTCCAACCATCTTTTAGCGTTGAAGTTTCATGACTTCCGGCATTAATCATAGGCTCAATTGCAAAACAATAACCATGTCTGATTTTTTCTCGAGTACCTTTTCTTCCATAATTAGGAATTTGTGGATCTTCGTGCATTTTGCGTCCAATTCCGTGACCTGTGTAACCGCGAACAATGCCATAATTAAATTTAAGTGCATGCTCTTGAACAGCAGAACCAATGTCGCCAACGTTGCCACCAACTTTTGCGGCTCCAATACCGAAATGAAGGCATTCCTCAGTGACCTTTAAAAGTTGTTTTGTTTCATCATCAATGTTGCCAACCGGAATAGTTACGGCAGTATCTCCAACAAAACCATTGAATGTTGCTGCCATATCAACAGAAAGTATGTCACCTTCTTTTAAGGGAACATCTTTTGAAAATCCATGAACAACTTCTTCATTGACAGACGCACAAATTGCAAATGGAAAGCCGTGATAACCAATAAATGTCGGTAACGCACCTGCGTCGCGAATCATTTTTTCAGCAAATCTGTTAAGTTCAAGTGTAGTAATTCCCACTTCAACTTTTACTCGAAGTGCTTCACGAACTTCAGCGATTAACTCGCCAACTTCTCGCATTTTATCTAAATCTTTTTGTGACTTCGCAAATATCATTCGTTTTCCCATCAAAAGACGGCTTA
>JANNVK010000142.1:0-5344 GCA_031414415.1 Acidobacteriota bacterium | reverse complement strand
ATTTTCATTGAATAGCAAAATTCACTCTTTTGCTCTAGGAATTGGAAAGTTCTGCACAAGATTGACAGAACTGTAATTGCAATAATCACAGGCTTTAGCCGAAATCAAATAAATTATCAATCGTGCCTTTTGCTTCCGTCTTATGCTATTCGGAATTTGATTTATTCTTTGTTTATTCGGCAAACGCCTTGTTCTTGACCTTTTTAATCCGTTCAAAAAATATGATAAAATCTAAATTTGGAAAGGTGAAATATGGAAACAAAAAAGTTGAGCGGATTGCAATTAGAATTGTTGAAAGTTTATTCGTTTGAACCTTCGCCGAATGATTTACAGCAAATCAAACAAATGTTGGCGAAATTTTTTGCGAATAAATTGGTGGACAAGGTGCAAAAATCCGTTGAAGAAAACAATATCACTGAAAATGACTTGGAAAATTGGTTAAATGGAACGACTGCGATTAGTAATTGATACAAATGTGTTTTTGGTGTCATTGGCGGCACATTACAAACTTCATTGGATTTTTCAAGCTATTCTCAATTCCAAGTTTGATTTGTGTGTAACCAACGAAATACTCAAAGAATACGAAGAAATTATCGGAAGCCGTTATGGATTGAGCAAAACCGATAGCACTCTCGATTTTTTGCTTCTTTTGCCGAATGTTATTCAAATCACGCCCTATTTTCGTTGGGATTTGCTTGCCGATAAAGATGATAACAAGTTTGTAGATTGTGCCTTAGCCGGAAGTTGCGATTTTATTGTGAGCAACGACAAAGGCTTTAGAACATTATCTTCAATCTCTTTTCCAACGGTCAAAGTTCTGACCGCCGAGCAATTTACTTTGGATTACAAAGAATTTCTCGATGTGTAAAAACAAGTAGCTTCAATCTAATTTTAAATTGCCGTCTGCTTTAGCTGACGAAACTGTAATTGCAATAATCACAGGCTTTAGCCAAAATCAAATAAATTATCAATCTTGCCTTTTGCTTCCGTCTGATGCTATTCGGAATTTGATTTATTCTTTGTTTATTCGGCTCAAGCCTTGTTCTTGACCTTTTCAATCCGTCAGCTAAAGCAGACGGCAATTCATGTTTTTGGGGGAATTGGAAATTTCTCTATTTCATCGAAACTTCGCGTCTATTTCATTTCCTATATCAAGCCATTTTTGTTGAAATGATTCCAAGTCATTGATAATTTGCATTTGTTTCTCACGTTCGCTTTTCAAAAATAGGTCTTTTGCTCTTTGGATATTGCCCAACTTTAACGCTGTTAGGGATTCCAGTTGTTGCAGAAGAGAGAAAGAAATTGCTTTAGAATCAAACTTAAATTCTTTTAACAAACCATTTAGCTTTTTTGTATCTTCCTCAGCAGTTTCCAATGCCGTTTTAAGTTTATCTGAATTTATCTCCGGTTCGTTTGATTCAAACTCTTTCCGAAACGAATCAATATAAACAATTTTATTTGTAATAAGTTTTGAAATTTGATTCGCAATTTGGCTCAGTTGTTCTTTGGTTAAATCATTTTTGATGTTTTTGTAATGACCAAGAAGCCAATCAACAGTTTCTCTGATTGGTTTTAAAATTAGGTCGGTATCTATCATTTTTTCGCTCATTATTTTGTCTCGGTTTTTACTTCAAAAACTCTCTCAGCAGTATGGATTTCGTTTATTTTTTGATACTTAAATGTCGCCCTGATGATTATAAAACGAATATCTGACGAAATTTGTGTGGCAAAGTTAAAAGTTTGATTTACATTCGGTCTGACGAAAAAATATTCGTATTCAGGCGGCACAATATTCACGCCTTTCATAATCTCGACAGGAAATTCAACCATTGGCGGATATTTCTCAAACTCTTTCAGAGGCTGATTGTTCTTAATTCCAAGAATTCTGATGCGTATTTCGGTAAATTTATGCTCAACATTTCCTTTGTTATGAGCAGAAATGGTAATCGCCGTTAAATGTGAATTATGTTGTGGTTCAAAAAATTTACAATCAAGATTAAACTCAATTCGCGGATGCAACGGATTTTCCCTGCGAAACCTAAAGTAAGTCCAAATTGCACCTATTATTACAATTACCAATTGAATGCCGCTGATAATAATAGTTGCAAGATTTTTTGTCTGGTCATCCATCGAAATATTAGTGATCGCTTTGTTGATTTAATTCCTCAATTATTTTTGTTAATAACGGCGTATCGCTACCAGCTACGGTAACAATTGTAGCTGGAATAATTGTAATAACCGTTTCTGCCATATTCATTTCATAGCCAGTTTGAGCAATCTTATCGCACCAGATGTCATGAAAATATCCCATATCGTTCATGTAAGGAATCTTCGCAATTGCTTGCATTGGCACACCAGTTTCAGCAAGCGACAAGAATCCTTCGGCTGAATTGGCTGAAGCAAGACCTACCATTGAAATATTTCTTGACATTGTAGATACATCAACTAAATGAACTTTGAACATATTATTGTCTTTATCAAAAACTGATTTGAACATAGGTTCGCCATTGTCATACTTCAAGAAAATGAATTTTCCTTTAGTATAATCCTCGTCAAGTTTTGGCACGGGAGGTTCTGTCGGAGCTTTTCCTTCTATTTCAAGTTGGGTTACGCTTCTGTAATATTCCCTTGCCATTGAAAGAGCCGAACCTTTTAGAAAACCGTCTATAATATCCTTTTCACTTCCACCGCTTGCGGCGATAGACATTGCACCGATTGAAGATGTGACTAAAGTTCTTTTTGTTAAATCGCTAATTCCATCGGCTGGCATTCCGTTGGCTAAACTTATTCCTTCCGAAGTTAGTCCGGCAATAATTCCGGTCTTTAAAGCTAATTCTAAATTACCTGTTTGTTTGTAGGTGAACCACGCTGCATAAGCAGCCGCTCCGCTTGGACCTCCGTAAATAGAAGCCGCCGCAGTTGCAATAGTGTTTAATAATGATGATTTTTGAACAGCTTCGGCAAAATTATCATCTGTGTGTTTCGCAGGGTCTATTCCTAAGTGCCAAACAGCATCAATAATCTTACCTTCACGAACCCTTTTTTCCGCATCTTTGAGAGTATCTCCCCAAGATTCAATTTGATGTTCCGCAAAATTAACCGCCGCTTCAACAGCTTCCCCTAGATCGTTAACAGCCTTACCACCATTATTACCTACATCTTGAACAGCTTTCTCTATGTTCTTACCTAAATTTTCAACAAATATTTCCGTTTCTTTACCAATGTTTTGGACACCAATTTCAATCTCCCTTCCAACATTTTCTAATATCTTCAACATCGATGAAAGTAAATCTTGCGGTAAATTATTAGCTATTTCTTCCTCAAGATTTTTGTAATTTAAGAGAATGTCTTTTGTGCCGGCTTGCAAAGCAGCCATTTTGTCTCTCAATTCTTTAATTTTATTCTTCTTCTCAGAATCCTCTATCTGCTCAACTTTGTCGTCAATAAATTTAACCCATTGAATCGCTCTTTCATTGCAAATTTCGGAAACATTTTCTAACTCATATCCAAAACTCAAAATTGAATTCTTATTCAAGTATTGGGGTTCATTGAGGAATTTATCAATTGCTTGAATTGCCTCGTTAGCTATATTCACAAACGACGCATACATTACCAGCCAGTAACCATTTTCAATTAATTGATCTGATAGTTTTTCTGATTCTGGTGTAACACTTGGCAAGTTATTAGTTTCCGTTTCTAATGATTTATCAATAGAACTTTCTAGATGGGACTGTCTTTCATTGATGACGAAATCTTTGTTAATAACTAATGGTATTGTTGATAAGCTACTTTTACTGCCAAGAAAATAGTATGGTGCAATTTCGTC
The DNA here is from genome assembly GCA_031414415.1 of Acidobacteriota bacterium. Lineage (GTDB taxonomy): Bacteria > Acidobacteriota > Blastocatellia > Pyrinomonadales > Pyrinomonadaceae > JANNVK01. Next base: position 1,518 of record JANNVK010000142.1, on the reverse strand, counting down.
AAATTTCGATAAATCTACTACCAATTTATTAGGAAGTTCTTCATTCGTGATGACTTTATTAGCCAAAAGTATTTCGACACTCGCCAACTGTTCAGGATTTAGGCTCGTCTGAAATTTGAAGTAAAACTCCTTGAAATATATAGTGTAATAATCCTCAGTATATTTGATATTTTCCTTACTTCCCGAACCTGTGTCCTCCATATGCTCTTCAATTACTTCTTCAGATTTTACCGTTTTCGTCTTTGAATATGTATAAAGTTTTTTTGCATTCTCGATGAATGAATCTTGAATGCCTAAATATTCCTTATATTTTTTATCAAGCTCTCCATTACGGCATTTTTCAAGCCATTTCCGATAAGATTGCAAAGTAACTTTAATAAGACTTTTAGGCTGCTCAGCCAAAACCATACAAAATATCTCGAAGTGTAAACAAGTGCTGACTATTGGCAAATTTAAATAGCTATCATACAAAAATATCTTCGCTCTCGAAACTTGTATAGTATTTAAAACTTCGTTAAAAATTGGCTGAAAGATTTTGTTAGCTTTTGCTTCATCTTTGGCTCTTTCAATAGCATAGGCTTCTAATTTTTCTCGAACCAAAATGAATAAGCCTTCCAAATCTTTTTTATACAATTCTGCAACAGTCTTACTTGGAACATCTTTAAGTAACTCAATAATTTCGTGTTCATTCTCAATGATAAATTCAATACCTGATTGAATTACATCAATCTTTAAACTTAGATTTTCCAACATCTTCATTTGAAGATTCAGAAGCCGCATTGTTGAATACTCATTATCCCCAGAACCGCCGAAAATGCCTGAAAAAGCATTTGACGTTGCACTTACCGGAAACGCTACCGCCGAAATATTAATTAGATTTGACATAGTTTTTTTAATTTGTTTTGAATCTCATTTATATATGACAAAAATCGTCAAAAAATTACATAAATTCTTCAAAATATTTTTCTTTCTCACATTTAATGATGCTCCTTCGCACCATCAGGCAGATTCCCGTGATAAATCTCGCTTCCTGTTGCCTTAAACTCCGCAGCCTTTTCCGCCATTCCGACTGCCAATGCTTTTTCTGCTTCCAAATTTTGCTCTTTCGCATATTCCCTTACATCTTGGGTGATTTTCATTGAGCAGAAATGCGGTCCGCACATTGAGCAGAAGTGGGCGAGTTTGGCACCTTCGGCGGGGAGGGTTTCGTCGTGGAATTCTTTGGCTTTTTCGGGGTCTAAGCCGAGGTTGAATTGGTCTTCCCAACGGAACTCGAAGCGGGCTTTGGAGAGAGCGTTGTCGCGGTATTGTGCCGCCGGATGACCTTTGGCGAGGTCTGCCGCGTGTGCCGCGAGTTTGTAGGTGATAACACCCTCTTTGACATCTTGTTTGTTGGGCAAACCCAAGTGTTCCTTTGGAGTTACATAGCAGAGCATCGCACAGCCGAACCAGCCGATCATCGCCGCTCCGATGCCCGAAGTGATGTGGTCGTAACCCGGTGCGATGTCGGTGGTCAGC
>JANNVK010000141.1:0-38969 GCA_031414415.1 Acidobacteriota bacterium | reverse complement strand
TGGCAACAAAGTTCGAGTTTACGATTTAGCAAAGGAGCTAAAACAAGACACAAAACGCATCATTGAAGAATTGCGGCGTGCAGGTGCGGATGTAGATGTGCCTTCCAACTCCGTCCCGCCAGAAATTGCCGATAAAATTCGGAGTAGATATTTTCCTAAAACTGATGCCGCACCAAAGCGTGCAATCAAAGTTATCAAGAAAGAAAAACCAGTCTCAGTTGGCGATGAAATGCCTGCTGAAACTCAAGTTGCCGAGCAAGTTGTTGCACCAATAGAAGTAAAACCTCAAGAAATAATTGAACCTGCCAAACCATCTGAACCAATCATTGAAACGCCGAAGGTTGAGGTTGTAGAAAAACCAAAAACTACAGTTCGAGAAATTAAACGAAAAAAATCTGAAGAACCGACAGTTACTGAAGCACCAATCGTGGCTGAGCCAATTGCTGAAGTTGTTGAAATCGTAACCGCTCCGATTGAGCCAAAAGTCGTCCACGTGGTTGAAAAAATTGTTGTTGCTGAGGTTGAACCTGAAGTCACCGACACCGTTCGCGTGAAACAATTACAAATTAAAGCAGTCGAAGAACCGCCAAAAGTTGGAACTCAAGTGAGAAAGTTGACACTCACTTCAGCGGCTTTAAACAAAGGATTTAAAGAAGGCGAACGAGTTGTTACCGAAGTCCAAAAACCTGTAAAAACAGGGAAATTTGAAGAGCAAGCAAAACCTGCCGATTCCGGTCATCGTAATAGAAGACCAGACGGTCGCGGCAAACCTGAACTTCGCGGCACACCTGGAGAAACTGCGACACCGCAAATGGCATACACGCCGCCAGCCGATCATCGCAAAAAACTTGGTCGAAACGCCGGGAAAAAAGGTGTCGATAGAAATGCACCAAAAGACGGAAGATTTCAGGAAAGGGATATTAATGCACCTCGTCATCGGTCAATTGAGGAGAGGATTCTTGACCAAGTTGGAAAAGTAAATCCAAGCGAACTTAAATCGGCACGTCTAATCGAAGGTGCAACAATTCGGGAGTTCTCTGAAAAAATTGGCGTGACACCGCGAGATATTGTTCAGCTTCTTGTCAAAAAAGGAGTTTTTGCGACACTCAACCAGCCAATTGGCGAAAAAATGGCACAGGAACTTGGCTTAAATTTTGGGTATGACGTAATGTTTGTGCCTTACGAAGAAATGATGATCGAAGAAGAATTTGAAGAATTAATTGCTTCAGATTCTGACGATACAGAGCTTCCTCGTCCGCCTGTTGTGACTGTGATGGGTCACGTAGATCACGGAAAAACATCGCTTCTTGATGGAATTCGCAAGGCAAATGTTGCTGAAGGTGAAGCTGGTGGAATTACCCAACATATCGGTGCATACAGCGTTTTTGTTGATAATCCTGACAATCCGAACGAAAAACGTCGCGTTGTTTTCTTAGACACGCCAGGTCACGAAGCGTTTACGATGATGCGTGCTCGAGGTGCGAAAGCGACTGACGTTGTTATTCTTGTTGTTGCGGCAGACGATGGCGTGATGCCACAAACAATTGAGGCAATCGAACATTCGAGAGCGGCGAAAGTTCCGATGATTGTTGCTATCAATAAAGTTGATAAATCTAACGCCAATGTTGAGCGTGTCAAACAAGGATTAGCCGGACAAGGTTTGCAACCACAAGATTGGGGCGGCGATGTTGAAATGATTGAGGTTTCTGCAAAACAAAATCAAAATATTGATGTTTTGCTCGAAACTGTCTTGCTTCAAGCCGACATTATGAATCTCAAAGCAAGTCCAACGCGGCGTGCGGCAGGTGTTGTTTTAGAAGCAAAACTTGATAAAGGTCGCGGCTCGGTTGCCACAGTTTTGGTTCAACAAGGAACTTTGCGTGTTGGTGATCCATTTATTGTTGGACAGGTGAACGGAAAAGTTCGAGCAATGTTTAGTGATCGCGGAGAAATTATTACCGAAGCACCGCCGTCAACACCAGTTGAAGTGCTTGGTTTACAAGGAGTTCCGCAAGCTGGTGATACGTTCCAAGTAGTTGCAGATATTGAACAATCTGTTTCGATTGCAAGTCAAAGACAACTTCAAGCTCGTCAGCGTGCGATGCTCAAAACTACAAAACGCGGACTTGAATCGCTCGGACAAGCTGAATTTAAAGAACTTCTCGTTATTCTTAAAGCCGACGTTCAAGGTTCGGTCGAAGTTCTCAAAGCAACGCTTGAAAAACTTTCGAGTGAGAAAGTTAAGGTTCGCGTAATTCGTGCGGGAGTTGGGGCAATTGCTGAATCTGACGTTTTACTTGCTTCGGCAACACAAACGGACAACACCAGCACCGCAGTTGTCATCATAGGTTTCAATGTTCGTCCCGAAGCTCGGGCGGCTGATACCGCGAAACACGAAGAAGTTGATATTCGCTTGCATTCGGTTATTTACAAAATCGAAGAAGAAATTACGGCAGCGATGATTGGAATGCTTGATGCCATTGAGAAAGAAACAATTCTCGGTAAAGCACTCGTCCAAGAAACTTTCAAAGTTACAAAAGTTGGAACAATTGCAGGTTGCCGAGTTACTGAAGGCATAATCAAACGGCAAGCAAAAGCGAGAATTATTCGTGATGGTGTAGTTGTTTGGACAGGCGAAATTGATGCACTTAAACGGTTTAAAGATGACACAAACGAAGTTAGACAAGGCTTTGAGTGCGGTATCAGTTTAGTTAATTTCAACGATATTAAAGTTGGTGACGAAATTGAAGCGTTTTTAATTGAAAGTATTGCAGCAACGGAGTTGTAAAATGATTACTGGAATTAGGGAAATAACAACAGTCAAAGAAGGTGGAAAAATTGAGATTTCATCGTTGCAGTTTCCGATTGGAACCAAAGTTGAAGTTCTAATTTTAGCTGAAGATTACGAACAAGATACAACCGATTACTTGCTCTCGTCTGAAGCAAATCGCCATCATTTGAATGAAGCAATTAGTGATTCTAGAAATCCAGAAAAATTGACTTATCAAGCTAATTTTTATTAAATAAATTTGAATTTATAAGTATGCGACGACCGGAAAGAATAGCAGTTACATTAAGAGAAGAAATTTCGGAAATCGTTGGGTTTGAATTAAAAGACCCGCGACTAGAAGCTATTACCGTGACTGATGTTAGCGTCGCCGATAATCTTCGCGATGCAAAAGTTTTTGTCTTAATTGAAGGCAACGAAGATCAAATTGGTAGTGCCTTGAAAGCCCTAAAAGTTGCTGCCCCATTTGTCAGAAGCCAAGTTGCGATGAGTTTAGGTTTGCGACATGCTCCGGTGCTTCATTTTGTGCGAGATACACTCGAAGAAAAAGCACGTAGAATAGACAATATTTTAGATGAATTAAAAGATAATGGAGAGTTTGAAAATAGTGAGTAAATAACGTTGAAAGTGAAAAATTCCTCCAATATTCACCTTATTCCGCTCACTATTTTTTGTTACGATGTTAAGCCAAGTAGTAGAATTAATTGAAAATAAGCAGAATTTTGCGATCACTACGCATGTCAGACCTGATGGCGATGGTGTTGCGTCTTCTCTCGGGCTTTGTTGGCTTCTGAAATCGCTCGGTAAAAATGCTGAAGTTGTTATCAGAGACACAATTCCCGTTTCTTATCAACAACTTCCAGGAGCCGCACAAATAGTTCAAGCAAACGAAATTGACTCAAAATTTGATGCAGTTTTCGTGATTGAATGTTCAGATGTGAGCCGTCCCGGTTTAAAAAATCTCGAAAATCAATTTACAGTAAATATCGATCATCACGCGACAAGCGAGCATTTTGGTTCAATAAATTGGATTGATTCAACCGCGTCAGCCGTCGGCGAAATGATTTATAATCTGTGTAAAGCAATTGGTGGCAGAGTTACAAAAGAGATTGCGGACTGTGTTTATATGGCTTTGGTCGCAGACACAGGCTCATTTCATTATCCAAACACAACTGAAAGAACGCTCAAAGTCGCCTCAGAACTAGTAAAAGTTGGTGTCAAACCGGCACAAATTTCCGAAGCCGTTTACAACAGTTATCCGTGGTCGCGAATTGAATTAATGCGGCAAGTTTTGGCAACCGTAAAACGCAATAAAAGTGGCGAAGTTTCATGGTTGCGACAAACAATCGAAATGGTCGAAACTTCAAAAGCTGTCGAAGGCGACAATGCCGGATTTGTTAATATTCCGTTGATGGCAAAAGAAGTTGAAGCCGTGGTTTATATGCGTGAAGTTCAGCCAAATGCGTTTCGCGTAAGTTTTCGGAGCAAAGGCGATATAAATGTTGCGAAAGTTGCCGAAAGTTTTGGCGGCGGTGGACACAAAAATGCAGCAGGTTGCAAAGTTGTCGGAAATTGGGACGACCGCGAAAATGAACTTGTTGACGCAATAACTGAAGCTGTCGAAAAATCACATCGAGAAATTGACCTAACATTCGCCTAAAAAAGAACAAAGAACAAGGAACAAGGGAATTTTTTAAATGTCAGAAGAAACTAAAGAAAAGCGTTATAAATGGCGACGCGACGATTATCGTGAAAACACAAAAGGCTTGTTGATGGTAAATACCGGAAACGGTAAAGGCAAGACAACTGCTGCACTTGGCGTATTGTTTCGAGCGGCTGGGCGAGAATTGAACTGTTGTATGGTTCAATTTATGAAGTCAAAAACAGACCGATATGGTGAACACGAAGCCTGCGAAAAACTAGGAATTGAAGTTCACACAATGGGCGATGGCTTTACTTGGGACACAAATAATCCAGAGCAAGACATTAAAACCTCGGAAGAAACTTGGGCATTATGCATCGAGAAAATGCGAAGTGAAGAATATGATTTGCTTGTTTTTGACGAACTTATTTATGTCCTTGATTACAAATTTCTTGATTTAACTAAGGTTTTAGAAGAAATAAAATCTGTAAGAGAAAAACAACCGCATCTTCATATTATCTTAACAGGCAGAAATGCACCGCCTGAGTTAATTGAAGCCGCAGATTTAGTAACAGAAATGACCGAAGTCAAACACCCATTTTATGCCGGAATTTTTGCCCAACAAGGAATTGAGTTTTAGGTTAAAAATCTGAAACTCATCTCATTTTCCTCGTAATTCGTTTCAGTTATGAGGCAAACAATTAATAAATCTCTCAATCTTTTGACGCTTTCTATCAATTTCCATATACTTGTTCATATTCAAGACGTAATTTGTCTAAATTTCAATATTTAACCGCAATTATTCTTTCATTTAGGAGCTAAAAAAATGGGACGTGTGTGGAATTTAATCAAAGGTTTCTTCTCGCTATTTGTTTCAAAAGTAGAAGCAGAAAACCCCGAAATTGTCTATCAAAATTCAATTGATTCTTTGACGAAAAACGCTGTCAGACTTCGTCAAGCAGCGGCAGCGATTATTCGTCGGCGTGATGAAATTGAAGAGCGATTTGATCAAAAAACTCGTGAAGCAAAAGAAGTTGAAGCCCAACTTTCGGTTGCAATTCAAAATGGTGATGAAGAAATTGGCACACTTTTAGTTGAAAAGAAAGACGTGCTTGATTCGGAAATATCAGATTTAACGGTTGAAATGGAGCAAGCTCGGACAGACGCAAACGATGTCAAAACCGCTTTGCTCAAGATTCAATCCGAACGCGAAAAACTTATTGCCGAAAAAGACAGAATGATTGGCAAACTCGCAAGTGCCGATGCACGAGTCAAAATTCAATCGCAACTCGATGGCTTGTCGCTTGATGGCGATGTTAAAGCACTCGATAATGTGCGAACTCACATTAAAAACAAAATTGCGGAAGCAAATTTAGGCAAAGAATTGAGCGAAAGCAGCTTAGATGCGAGACTTGATAAAATTAAATCACAAGTCGGTAGCGTTCAAGCAAACACGAAATTTCAGCAAATGCGTCAGCAACATTTGAATAATCAACAGCAAGGAAATAAGAGTCTCTAGGAGTTTGGGAAGTTTAGAAAGTTTGGGAAATTAAGACAGAAACAACTTCCTAAACTCTCCTAAACTTCCTAAACTTCCTAAACTTCAAGGAGAAATATGGCTATCAGAATTGGCAGTTACAAATTAGGACCGGGATTTTTAATTCTCGCCGCGGCAGTTGTTTTGGGATTGGTTTATGTTGGGTTTACTCAACTTGGCATTTGGGACAAACTCAAACCGAAAGCAGATATTAGCAAAACACAGCAAACTGTTGAGCGAACTGAAGATATTAAACGTGAAAATCTTCCCGCGACAGATCTAAAAGCTCCAAAATCAACAACTGATGACCCGGAAGTTACGATTGGTTTATGGACTTGGCAAGCCCAAAGTCCGATTATTGATGCCGTCGGTGGCGTTGGAAAATCGGGCGATCATCCTGACAGTTTGCTTTATCAAGCTGGAATCAAAAATACTCGAATTGTTATCGAAAACGATACTTCGAAACAGGTCGAGGCTTTGGCTTCGAACAATATGCAATTTGTGACCACAACTGGCGACCAATCGGCAGTTGATATTGCTGGTGCAAACAAATTATTACGCGGACCGAAAGCAAAAGTTGTTTGGAGTGCTGGTTATTCTTCGGGTGAAGATTGCTTAATGGGACCTGAATCTTGGAAAAAAGATCCGCAAAATGCCAAAGGTGCTTTGATTGTGACAGCCGTTCCATATTGTGATTGGAATGTCGCGGTCAACTGGGCAGCTGATAACAAAATTCCCGTCAATGCTGATGAAACGCTCTATAATCCTGACGCGATTAATTTTGTAAACGCGATGGATCACATTGAAGCCTCGCAAAAATACATAGCAAATGCCAAAGTTTCGCTCAAAAATGTCAAAACCGGTCAGCAAGAAAGTCGTGAAATCGACGCTGTTGCAACTTGGACTCCGGGCGATGTGATGGCTGCACAAGGTCGCAGTTCAATAAACTACAAAGGCAAAACCGAAAAATTGCAAAAGATTATTTCAACTGAGCAATATTCGGCGATGATGCCGCACATTTTGTTTACAACCGAAGATTTCATCAAAAAACATCCTGATTATATCGAAACATTGCTCAGATGTTTTGCTCGATCTGGTGCAAAAATTAAACTTGATCCAACTTATTTTAAAACTCGAGTTGCGGCACTTAACGCCCAAGTTTTTGCGATGGAAGGAAAAGGTCCAAGTTTTTGGGCAAAATATTTTGATGTTGTTGAAGAAAATGGCATTCGGCTTGGCGGTTCGCGTGTCAATGATATTGCCGATAACCGACATCTTTTTGGACTCGATTCAAACAAAGGTTTGGCAAACAGTGTTTTTGGAATTTCTTATAACGAACACGCCAAACGTTTGCAAAAACTTTTGCCAGAAAGATTGCCGGCAATTACGCCGGTCGATCAAGTTGTAGATGCTTCGTTTGTTAAAAAAATGGCAGATGAAGTTGGAGAAATTAAGGCTGAAACCGGAAACGCTTCGCAAGCAAACTCCGCTGATACGGTCGTAAAAGCTAATTTTAGTATCAATTTTGATAGCGGTTCGGCTGAACTAAAGCCTTCGGAATTGGCGAAACTCGATGAAATCCGAAGTTTGCTGATTCGTGCTTCAAACACCAAAGTAATTGTTGAAGGACACACAGATAACGCCGGAGATAATTCGAAAAACATTGAATTGTCGAAATCGCGGGCAAATTCTGTCTGGACTTGGCTCAAAGCGTCTGACGAATCTCGGATTAATATCAACGACCAACGGATTATCACAGTTGATGGTTATGGTTCGTTAAACCCAATTTCGGGAACGAAAGTTCTTCAATCAAATGATGACAAAGCGAAAAATCGCCGAGTTACGATTATCCTTAAATAGTCCCAAGTCCAAAGTCTAAAGTCCAAAGTCGCTTTGCAAAATTCAAAACGACTTTGGACTTTAGACTAAGGACTTTGGACTTAATTCTTATGAATGAAATTTTCCGTATCTTAGGTGAACCGCCGCGATTGTTCCGTGCATATTTATTTGCGTTTTGGATCGCGGTTTTATTTCTATTTTGGGCGTTTACGCCAGTTCAAGGAATGCCTTATCCAAGCGAAGTTTGGGAAGCATTTCAAAGAATGTTTGCCTCAAACGAATCAAATAATCTTGTCTTAAACACTTGGGTGACAATAAAACTGAACATTGTCGGGCTTTTTCTTGCCTCAATTATTTCACTAATCCTTGCATATTTTAGTTGTTTACCATTTCTGCAACCTTTGAATCAAATTCTGCAATGGTTTAGATATTTGCCAATTGTTGCTTTTAACCTAGTATTTCTCTCAATTTTTACGATTGGTTGGTCGATGAAAGTTGCGATGCTGACCGCTGGAATGGCATTTTTCTTGATTACTTCGATGACAGCCGTTATCGGTCAAATTCCAAAATTGAAATTTGAACTTGCGAGAGTTTTAAATTACTCAGACTGGAAAACTTTTTGGACAGTAGTCGTGCGTCCAACACTTCCAGCGATGATTGATGTAGTTGCCCAAAGTGCCGCAATGGGCTGGGTTATGATTGTTGCTATCGAAACTTTTAATCGCACCGAAGGCGGAATTGGTGCTTCAATTTATTCATATTCGGCGACTAATCAAAAAGCAGAAGTCTATGTTTATCTGGTAATTATTGGAATTATCGCTATTTTAGAAGACCAGTTTTTCTATTGGATAAAACGAATTTTGTTTCCATATACAACGATTGCGGAAAGAGCTTAAAAGTCTTGAGTCTTGAGTCGTAGGTCATGAGTAGGAAATAGTTATATCAATTAAAATTGGAGAAAAAGTAATGGCAGCATTTAGAAAATTTGAAGACATTTTAGCTTGGCAAAAAGCCAGAGAAGTTACTCGTATAATTTACCAAAACACCACAACAGGCGAGTTTTCAAAAGATTTTGATTTGCGTAGCCAGATTCGTAGAGCAAGTATTTCGATAATGGCGAATATAGCTGAAGGTTTTGGGAGACGTTCAGATAAAGAATTTGCTAATTTTCTAAATATTTCTCATGCTTCAACTTGCGAAGTTCAATCTCATCTTTATATTGCCTTGATCTAAATTATACCAATCAAAAAAATTTTGATGAGTTATATTCCTTGCTAAACGAAATTTGTAGAATGGTTTATGCTTTAGGCGAAAAATTGCGAAATTAGGTATGATTTCATTAGTTTTGAGTGATTAGTAAAGAAGCAATCTGTTTTGCTCAAGATTAAAGATTAAAAAATTAAAGACTAAAGACTTCAGACTTCAGACTAAAACACTATGACTGATAACGATTGCATCGATGGAACATTGCCAACTCAAGCTGTATTGCTTGAAGATTTGTTGATTATTAATAAAGTTTCCAGAAGTTTTGACCTCAACAATGGAAAGATTTTACCTGTGCTTTCTGAAGTTTCTTTATGTATCAAAAATATTCAACATAAACCGCAGATATTAAGTATTTTAGGTCCTTCGGGCGGCGGAAAAACAACATTGTTACGAATCCTTGCTGGGCTTGATAAACCTGATTCGGGAACTGTCTCGATTGATATTGATAACAAAATGCGTGCAGTTAAAGTTGGCGATATTGGTGTAGTTTTTCAGCGTTATCCGCTTTTTGACGACCGAAATGTTTTTCAAAATTTGGTTGAACCTGCGATGAATAGCGGGTTGAACAAAGACGAGGCGGAAATTAAGGCGACAAAGTTTTTGCAAGAATTTGGATTAAACAATCAGTTAAGTTCTTTTCCGGCACAGCTTTCCGGTGGACAACGCCAGCGTGTTGCCATCGCCCAACAACTTATTCAAGACCGACATTATATAATTTTAGACGAGCCTTTTTCTGGGCTTGACCCAAACAATATCCATAATGTTATTAGCCTTTTACAACGAATTGCTAATCAGCATTCGAAAAATACTTTTATAATTGTCACGCACGATATTACATCCGCTTTGATAATTTCAGATACAGTTGTGATTTTAGGAAAAACTTCGGCTAACGAAGGTTCAAAAATTGTTAAAGAATACGATATGATTGCAGAAGGTTTGGCTTATCAAGCAAATATCGAAGATTTACCACGTTTTCAACAGATTCGTAAGGAAATCAAATATGTTGAATTTCCAAAGTTAGCTATACAAAATTAGTTTATGAAAGAAAAATACATAAATCCTTTCACAGATTTTGGTTTCAAAAAACTATTTGGCGAAGAAGCAAATAAAGATTTGTTAATTGATTTTTTGAACGAAGTTTTGCAACAACCTGATAGAATTAAGAGCCTTAACTTCAAGAAAAATGAACAACTTGGAGATACACAGCTTGACCGTAAAGCAGTTTTTGACGTTTATTGCGAAAGTGAATCAGGCGAAAAATTTATAGTTGAATTGCAAAAAGCCAAGCAACAATTTTTCAAGGAACGCAGTCTTTTTTATTCGACCTTTGCTATTCAAGAACAGTCTGTTGTAGGAGATTGGAATTTCAAACTAAACAAGGTCTATTCTATTTCGATACTTGATTTTGTTTTTGATGAAACTCCCGAACATAAATTTTTTCACGATGTTCAGCTAATTGAAGTTGAAACTCAACAATTGTTTAATGATAAACTGCGTTTTATCTATCTTGAAATGCCAAAATTTGATAAAACAGAAGATGAATTGCAAACGCATTTCGATAAATGGATGTATTTGCTGAAAAATCTTTCGCAATTAAAAAAAATTTCTCCAAAATTGCAGGAGCGTATTTTTATGAAAGTTTTAGATGTTGCCACAGTCGCTAAATATAACCCAGAAGAACGCCAAAAATACCAAGAAAGCCTTAAATATTATCGAGATTGGAAAAATCAACTTGATACGAAATTAGAAGAAGGACGAGAAGAAGGACGAGAAGAAGGACGAGAAGAGGGACGAGAAGAAGGACGATTAGTGGAAAAATTTTCAATCGCTACAAAAATGAAAAAAAGCGGGTTTGATATAAATATCATTAGTAGTTTTACGGGATTGAGCAAAGAAGAAATTGAAAAACTCTAGTTTATGCAAACTGAACCAAATTACGTCAAAGAAGTATTAAAAAGTCAATGGAACTTAGGTTTTGTTGGAGTAATGATATTTTTGATGTTGGTCGTAAACTTTCTCGGGTTTGGTGCGTTGCTTCTCGCGGGAGAAGTTTTTGCAATTATTTTGGCTCAAATTGAACCAATTCAACGCTATTATCGCCTCCAACAACAAATTGAAGGGCAAGAAAATTTAGCCGAAAATTCGTTTGAAATCGCTAACAAACTCCCAGCCCAATATAAACAAGATTTTGATAGTGTCAATAAAATATGCCTTGATATTGAACAAAAGTTTCAAGGTTCAGAGTCGAGCGACAATTTTTTGCTCAAAGATTTGATTACAAAACTTGGTTCGTTTCGCTTTGAATATGCCCGAATGTTAAACGCACATTATCTCACTTCAACCAAAGATGTAAATCGTTTAACGACTCGTTTGCAGAGCGAATTGCAGAATAATGTTAATATTTTGCAAGCCGAGAAAAATTCAAAAATTCAAGAAGCCTTAAAACAAAACGCACGAATTTTGAAGCAAAGATTAACGAGAGCTTTGCAAATGTCAGATTTGCAAAGACTTTTAGAAGCACGGCTCGCAGTTGTCAAAAATTCGCTAAACCTATTGCATGATGAAGTTACAAGCACAGGAAACCCAGAAGATATGTCGTCTGCCGTTAACAATTTACTGATGACGCTCGATATTGATGAAGAATTAAAAGCAACTTATGAAGATGTTTTGAATGATGATGAAATCGAAATTCCTTTGCCGAATTCGCAAACAAATAATCCGAATCAGCAACGACAACGACAAGGGAATTTAAGGCGAGTAAAATAGAAAATCGCAGAGCTGAGTCCACTCTGAAAAGTCGATTTAATAAATTTTGTAGAATAATTCTGATTATGCAATTCGTTCATATGAAAATAGATTTAGATGACATATCTTTATATTTTTGTCGCAGAGCGACTTGTTGAATTTAGCCGTGGGTTTTAACTCACGGTCAAGTGAGCGTTGTTGTTTGTCGCGTCAGCGACAACTGAATCATTGACGATTTTTCAATTGTTGCTAACGCGACAACGATTTTTTTTATGTTTCCGTGGGTTAAAACCCACGGCTAAATTCATTTTATCGCTACGCGATACTGGTCAAATCCACTAAATTGAGGTTTTCGGAGTGGACTCAAATCTAAAATCAAAATAAATATATGCCAAGAAATCCAGAATTAGATAAATTATTACGCGATGTTGATTCTTTAACCAGTTCGACACCGCACGTGCAAGAAATGCAGCAAGTTGAAGAAGATAATCAATCAACGCAAGCCAAAAAAGGCTCATCATTTTTAGATGCTGTGGGCGGTTTTTTTATCTCAAAAGTTGATGACGAAACGGATACGCCGCCGCCAAGCCCAAATACGGTTGGTCAGGTTGCGACAAATATTCAAACTCCAACTTTTCAGGCAACTTCTGATGATATGTCAAGTTGTGCTTTTGCAGATATTTACGCCGAAGCAAGAGTTGATGAATCATCGTTTACAGTTGATAAACTTCTCACGCTTTTGCAAGACCCAAGCTTGAAAGATCAACCGCTTTCGACTAAAACTTTGGTGCTGAAGATGGCGTTGAAAGCTCAAAATGTCGAGCCGACTGTGCCTGTAACTGATGCAGTTTCAAGAGATAGAGCGTTAGACGGTTATCAAAAGATGCTCAACCTTTTTGCCACGCAAACCGAAGCCGAAAATTCACAAAAAATCCAGCAAATCAACGACGAAGTAAAAAAATATCTCGAAGAAAAAAATGCTGAAATGGACACCTTACGCACGCAAACCGCCGAAGCAAAACGTCAATCCGAATTTTTTGCGACTCGCCGTTTAGCCGAAGAACAACGTTTGGCGGAAATTATTATGCCACTTTTGGAAGGTCAGCCAAATCCTGTAAGTGTTGGAAACAAAGTGGATTGATGTTGCGACAAAGAGACGGGGAGACGCGGAGACGCGGCGATTTAATTTTTCTCCGTGTCGCACCGTCGCCGTGTCTCTCACTCGCAAAAACATGAATGAAGTGAATTTACCCAACTGGACAAACGAACTGAAACGCCGATATTTACGCGGTGAGGCATCAATTTTTGTGTTGCACGGCAACGTCTATGATGCAATTTTGCAAGATGGAAAGATGTTGACATTGACCGATTTTCTTGTCCAAAATGTCTTGCAACCGAGCAAAGATTTTGTCGGCGTTTATAATATCGCCACCGGTTTTCGTTCCGCTTATCGAAAAACTGTTGATGATGGACGAAACAAAACACTTGAATTACTTGATTCTTTAACCTCAAATCACTCGAAAACTCAATGGTTAGAAGCACTTGAGGTTTTACTTTCGGCGAACCAATTTGCTTTGACATCGCGGAACGGTTTGATTTTGGAATACGCCGAAACGATTGCTCCTGCCGGTGATCCTTCGATGCAGATGGATTTAGACCGAGCCGCGATTGTGACGCTTCATCGTTGGTCGTTTTTGCCAGGCGTGACGCAACACGACAATATCGTAGTTTTATTGGCTGAAAATTTGGCAGAATTATCACCGAAAATTGTTTCAAATCCGAGAGTTGTGGTCATTGAGATTCCTTTGCCTGATGCTGAAACTCGTGAAAAAACGATTGCTTTAATTGACGAAAAGATGTCAGAAAACGACAGAAGACGTTATGCCGAATTGACCGCCGGGCTTAAAGTTTTGCAGATTACTTCAATTTTGAAACCGCACGAAACTAACGAAGTTGACCTCAATCAACGCACGCATTTTATCGAAAAATTGCTTGGCGATGGCGAAGAAATCAAAGCCAGAGCAACGCAACTGGCTCAAATGACCGCCGAAAAATCCGAAGAAGAAATCGTCCAATTGCTTGCTCCCGAAAAGAAAGATATTGCTCTAAATACTGATGAAATAAAGGTTAAAGCACGTGCTGAAATTGACAAACTAATTTTTCAACGCAAACGTGAAATCATCGAAAAAGAGTGTTTCGGACTTTTGGAATTTATCGAACCAAAGTTTGGTTTTGAAGTTGTCGGCGGAAACGAAGCGATTAAAGCAGACCTCAATTTTATCGCCCAAAATATGCGTGAAGGTCATTACAATCGCGTGCCGATGGGTTTGCTTTTCACGGGAGCTCAAGGCACAGGCAAAACTTTTTTTGCGACGGCGTTTGCTGGCGAAGCAAAACTTACAGCCGTAAAACTAAAGAATATTCGCTCGAAATGGGTTGGTTCGACCGAAGGAAATCTGGAAAAAGTTTTGAGCGTAATTAAAGCAATTGGACAAGTTATCGTGATTATTGACGAAGCTGATCGCAGTTTTGGCAACAGTGGCGAAGGCGAAGGCGACGATGGAACTTCGTCCAGAATTATCGCCAAAATGAAAGAATTTATGTCCGACACCGCAAATCGTGGACGGGTTTTGTTTATTTTGATGTCGAATCGTCCTGATAAAATTGATATTGATCTCAAACGTGCCGGCAGATTAGACCGCAAAATCCCGTTTTTCTATCCGCAAAGCGAAGCGGAAGTTTCCGCAATCGGCAAAGCAAACGCCAAACGAAACAAACTCAATATTGCCGAAAAATTGTTGGAAAACACGGATATTTGGAGCAAAATGGTCGGCTATTCGGCGGCTGATATTGAAGCAACTTTGCTTCTTTCGCAAGAAAATGCGGCAAAACGCGAAACGCCAGAAGTCATCGTCACCGCCGAAGATTTGCAAACCGCTCTGACCGATTATTTCCCAAGCCGCAACGAAACAATGCTCAAATTTATGGAAACTTTAGCAGTTTTTGAATCGTCAAACCGCAAATATCTACCCGAAAAATACGCCCAAATTTCACAAGAAGATTTGCAACGGCAACTTGATTCTTTATCTTTATTGGTTGGGAATCGGAGGTAGAAAAGTTATTGAAGACGGAATCTGCCCGTATCACTCAGACAGTCCCGACATCGTCCGCGTCTTTTGGTCAGACGGCGGCGTGCATCAAAACATCAACTTCCCCATACCCCGCCCCAATTTCTGGAATGCACTGCTGGCATCAACGAGTCTCTATCGAAAAAGCCAACGCGAACGACAAATACGGCGACGTTTTCGTTGACACCGAAAAGTCCTTTGCAATCTACAAATAATGGCTGGCAGTGACTCGCTCCGTTCTGGGACCGAATGGTTTGCGAAGATCACTTTGGTTGGGAAGACCTTTGAGACCGAGTGATGAGATGTTTTATGTGAAGTAATTATCGGTTTTGAAGTGTTGATTACTTTAATATTGAATTTTCGAATTTGATATTATCTTTACTGTCTAAAACTGAGGATGATTTTCAGGCAACACTATTTTTGGATAAAATTGTTGATTGTCTTAGAAGTAATTTTCGCACCGTTGAAAGCCGCGTTGTTGGCATTAGCAATTCGGCAGAAGTTTATGCGGTAATAAAAAAAATCGAGAATCAAGTATTACAGGTCAAGACATTCCGCACACAGTTTGGACAACTTCCGCCACAGATCCGCCAAAGCCATCCGCACATTTTAATCCTTCCGACCAATTATTATTTCAACAAAAACAAGGATTTACGGCACAAATACGCGTTTGTGTAAAAAAAGTAAAAATATTTGCAAATATCTTGTAAGGTTTTGGCGGAAAAAAGCATAAACAAGTGAAGAAAGAAAATTTAAGAGACTAAATGTCATAAGCGGAGGAGAAAAATGATTCTACAAAATATTGGAAATATAGAAAATGCTGTAACTTTAGCAACTAATTTAATGTATTTACTGGTGCCGGCGTTTGCTGTTGGTTTCGCTGTCCAAAGGTTTATAGAAATAATTGATTCTTGGATTGATTTGGACAAAAAAATCACCCCTGAATGGAAGAAAGCCTTGCTGATGGGATTAGCACTGATATTTGGAGTTTTACTCGCCTGGAGACTCGAGATGAAGATTTTATTGGCACTTGGTCAATCGGTTTTTGGCGATTATTCGCCGGCAATTGATTATATAGTGTCTGGTCTTATTATAAGTGCGGGAACTGAAGGAATAAATTCAATTTTGAAATTCTTAAGCTATTCCAAAGAGGTAAAGAAAGCCGAAGTTGAAACCGAAGAAAACGCTGTTATTTCAAGTCGCGGACTGAATCGGATGAGTGTTACATCTTTTGCCTCATTTGTTAACAATAGTTTTTCAAACACAGGCGATTTGGGGGCTGATTTAGAAACGTCCTTGAAAGACCAAATAAGGTTTACTTGGAAAGACAAGTTTAATGAAGATGAGTGGAAATCAACGGAATTTAAGAACTACACTGATATTCCCGACGATCCCAAAATAGTTGTGCGTGATGCCACAGTTGCCGTAGCGGAATCTTACGGAAGACATTTAACAAAAGAAACAAGGATACGGCTCCAAGCTCAAGTTGCTCTTGATTCATCGCCCGAATCAGTTTTGCCGAATATGAAAACGGCAGTTCTTTTCGGCAGCACGATAAGTGTCTAATTTTACAGGCATAAGTTTTAACCGATGATTTAGTAAACATAAAAAAATAATTTGGAGCAATTCTTATGAAAAACATTTACAGAATATTCAGTATATTCGTTGTAGTTTACGCAGTAACAATTTTCGCAAATGCTCAAGAGACATCAAAAGCTGTTCTTAAGGCATCGGGTGTTAACGGAGTTATAGAAATAAGTCTGGCAGATAAGGATTTGCCGCTTAGTCTGCCGACAGCAATTCTAATTGCTACGGATGCAGACGGAGTTGATAGTGAAACAGCGGTTACACTTCAAAATTTTACGCCGCCGTATAAGAAGTTTAGTCTCAAGTTCCCGGGATACAATCCAAATGCGAAACTTCTTTATGAGGTTGATTTAAAGTTTGATGCAAAAAACAAAGAAGGAATTATATTCAGACGAAGACTGAAGTTGCCGGTTGAACCAACTTTAAGTTTGTTATTAGAACGTAATTCTGCCGCTTGCACAACAGGTAACAACTTGCAACTGATTATTTCAACACCTAACATATCAGGGTTTGATTGGAGAAATATTGAAGGGTGGCTAAAAAATTATCAATCAACCCAAAATATAATTGCAAAACTGACCGTGAAACAAAAGGGCGAAGCTGATGATGAATTCAAAGTCAGAATTTCAAATTCAGCAGTAATATCCGCAGTCGGAAAAGATTTAGGCGTTTGTTTAAATTTAGATAAAACCTTGCCGCCCGGCTCGTTTGACGCATTGCTTGATTTTCCGCCTAATGTTTCTTTGCCGCCTGATATAACCGTTAGCGTTAGTGCTAAAAAACTTGACGGAACAACAGCGACAACTTTTCCTGAAGATAAAGAGGCGGAAAACCCCGATACACGAAAACTAGAAAGAACTTTGGACATTGGAGGTGCATTCACAAGCTCTGTAATCGATAAAGAAGTTCCGGCAACCGCTACAACTGGGGCAACTACCGTCCGCACACGGCAAAATCGCGGAGTTCTTGATGTTGGGTTTCAACTTCCGCAGATATTAAAAACCGAATATGTTGCTAATAAATGGATGCACTTCTTTACTCCGTTATTTGTAAAAGCAAGTATTTCTACTGATAAAATTGATAAGGATACTTTGAGTCAAAACCGTGTGCTATTTGGATTTCAAGGCGAAGCCCGTTACAGAAAAAGACGAACTGAACCAACCGATAAAAGTTTTGTTGCAATTCATAGAATTGAATGGGGCGTTACACATGCTTCCGACCGCGATTTTAAGCAAAAAGAGATTTACGCGTCTGTTTCATACAAACCGATTCTTGATTCGTTGTATAAACCTCTTCGCATTAACGCTGGTAAAACAATCGGATTTAGAGTTGAACCGTCGGTCGGATTTGATTTTGGTAAAACTTACAGCCGAAAAGATCCGGCTGAGGAAGTTTTGGAAACTCCTTTAATTAAACGTGGAAATGTCGGATTAAAACTCGGTTTAGATATTACATCATATTTAACGTTCACCGCCGAAGATACGTTTTACATCCGTTGGGAAGACCCTGAGCATCGCTCAAGAAATCTATTCAAGGCACAAGGCGAATTTAAACTTTTCAGGTCAAACCGGAATCGTTTGGCACACAGTCTTTTCATAACTTATGAAAAAGGACAAGGACCGCCTTTTGCAACTCCGCAGGTTAATTCCGTAAGAGTTGGTTATCGTGTATTTGGTGATTTTTGTAATGTTTATTGTAGATAATTAAACTTTCAATTCTGTATAAGAAGGTAATTATCTTTAATCAAGCCGCCATACAATTAAGTGCGGCTTGATTAGGCAAATATTGAGAATTAAACTACTTCAATAAACAATTACCCAACAGTTTTATCAAAAAGCTCGTCCAAATTCGTATTCACTCCGCGTAAGCCTTCAACAACTTTCTTTGCCCAAACTATATATTCACGTTTTCGTTCTTCATCCCAATCGGGTGGATTGTTTAGAACGTCAGAAACATTGCTGATCTTGTCGGCGAGTTTTACTTGTTTGGCTTCAATGGAAAGATGTGGAGAATGCTCGATTTGCAGAAGTTTTCGTTCGTGTTTTGGTAGAGATTTGTCGTCAGTAACTTCTAAAACAATGCTGCAAACCTTTTCGCCGAAAAGTTCAATCAATTCTGCGGCGGTTGTTTCGGTATCTTCGACGGTATCGTGCAGAACAGCAGCGGTTAAGATGTTGAAATCAGTAACTTTACCATTATTCGCAAGGATGTTTGCAACCTCAATTGGATGATTGATATAAGGTTCGCCATCGACGCCTTTGCGGGTTTGAGACCGATGTTTTTTTGCAGAAAAACTAATTGCCTGAAGTAAGTTTGCTAAGTTATTCATAAGTGCTTCTTGTCTCTTTCGCCCGCAAACGGGCTACTTCGGAAGTTGATTTTGCCTTCACGCTGATGCGTGTAGCTTAACTCTGATGTCCGCAAACGGACAAAAAACTATAAAAGCTGAACGAGCAAGTATGGTTTTTAATCCCGATTAAGCAAAAGCATAGTTCTAAACACAAGGAACTTGTATTTTTAACTTAGACTAACCAAAACCCTAATCCCAAAACCCTATTTAACAACATCAATCGTCAGAACTTGTTGCCCTGAAATGACAAATTCGTTTGGGGCAATTTCTTTTTCGGCGATTGTTGTCAGAACTGTTGGCAAAATTCCACCAGCGGAACGGTCGTTGTTTAAGGTTGCTAAAACTGATGGCGGAAGGTTTGGCATTTCGTTTGAGCCGATGATTGCACCATTTGTAACTCTCGAAAGTTGGACATAAAATCGATCATTTTTTCTTACGTTGTTTATGTTTGTAATTAATTCGGCTAAAGTTTTTGGAACAAATTGCCGACTTGCTGATGTTTGATTCGCCGAGTTTCCGTCGCCGAGTGTTACTAAAAGCGAACCGGCTGGAGTTTCCAGAGGAACTTTTACCGGAATGTTCTCGACAAAATACTGTCCGGTGTCGGTTCTGATAAATGCTTTAATCTCAAAGGTTTCGCCAGCTTTAACTTCGCTTCTGTCCAAAACAATTTTCTCCAAAAAAGCTGATTTGCTACCGTCGTTTGAAATTAAATCGACGTTGATTTTAGAAATCTCAACATTTTGAAATCCGCTACCGAGTAAAACACTGACCGGAACTGCCATCGAACCAGCGGCAAAACCTACGGCTTGCCCGGAAGAAAATCTTCGTTGAACTTTAATTGGCTCTTGACCTTTAACTTCTATTGTTCCGTTGACTAAAACGACAGCTTCACCGAGTCCGCGTTCGGTTGCCTGGAGAGCGTTTGCCATCGAAATATTTACTAAAATCGGTGAAAGAAAATCGTCTTTCGCAATTTCAAAGTCATAAGTTTCGACATTTCCGCGACTTGTTTTGACATTTAACTTGACCGGAATCATCTTCGGCATTTGCCCAAGTTTGCCAAAAACTCCGGTGCTCCGATCTTGAGTCATTGTTCCGACTAGAGCGTCTGGCACGTCTAACTTGAATGAATTGTTGAGGTTAGGAACAACCGTGACAACGTGCGATTCGCTCATCGGTAAATCTGAAACGCCTAGACTAAGCCACGGATGACCAAAAGCGTAAATCTTGTCGCCATCACGATAGGTGACAGTTCCGGCAGCGGCAATCGAAATATCGCCGCGTGTAAGTTGCATCGATACAGAACTTCCGCCGAGCAAAGTTTTGTCATCGATAAGTTTCAGAGGCGTTATTTTCGCCGTTCCGCCGATTGAAGAAGCAGGCAAAAGTCCAGCGGAAAGAAGTTGCGGAGCAAAATCGTTTAAAACAGCCTGCGAAAAACCACCGAAAGTTAGCGGAACAGAAATCGGACGAATTGTTTGCCCAATAAGATTTGGAAAGTTAGCATTAGAAACAATCGTGTCGGGCGTTTTTTGTTGCGGATAAAAAGTTGAAAGTGTTTGTGCCGAAAGCTGTTTTAATGAGATTGATCTTGGTGAATCAGCTTTTGACGGTTTATTTGTGGTGTTTTCAAAGATAGAAATCATCTGCGAAATCGGCGTAATTCCGCAAATCGGCTCTTTTGCAAAAGGAAAACTGTATGAAATTGCTCCGAGCAGCTTGCCGTCAACAAAAACCGGCGAACCTGACATTCCGGCAAAAACAAAAGTTCTATCAGCTTCGCCGCCGCTCAGACGACCGATTATCATATCTTGTTTAGGACCGATTCCGCCTTCCAAAACACCCAGTATTTCAACATTATATTGACTCGGAATCGTTCCTCTAAAAACTGTTTTGGCTGTCGCTTTTAGTCCCGGTTTGACATCAGAGAGCGGGAAAAACTGTGTTGTCTGAGCAATGCTTTGGGTTGTTATAAAAAGGAGACAAATTACAAAAAATACTTTCAATTTCATAACTTAAATGTTACCATCCAAAGTGTCTCAAGAGAAATAACTTAGTTGAAATTTGACTCAAAAACTGCCTTGAAACGACTTTATTTATGGCTTCAATCCAAAAATTATCAAAAAGTTTTTTCATGTTGCTTTTACCAACAGCAATTTTGTTTGTGATCGCAATTGTTGGTTCGTCTCTTTGGCTTTTGCAAAAAGTATCTGTCCCGACAGCCGCAAATTACCTCATAACTCCCGAAAAATATATCGGATTAAGCTCACGCGGTGCCAGAATTACCGATGAAACTTGGGCAAACAAAGACGGAAGTTCGGCTCGCGGTTGGCTCTTGCGTGGAAGTGAAGGTTCACCCGCAATTGTGTTGCTGCATAAATATGGAGCGGACAGATCTCATCTTCTAAACTTAGGCGTTAAGCTCAATGAAGTTACTAATTTTACGATTCTGATGCCAGATTTGCGGGCTCATGGAGTTTCACCACTCGTAAAAAATACTACATTTGGTGGTAGTGAAGCTGATGATTTAATTGCTGCAAACGAATATCTTAAAAGTATTAAAACGAGTGAAAACAATGCTTTAGTTAATAAACAAATTGGAGTTTATGGAATTGAACTTGGAGCATCTGCCGCACTTTTAGCTTCTCAAAAAGAAGAAAGTTTTAAGGTTTTGGTTCTTGACTCAGTTGCGACCACATCCGATGATTTGTTAGCTTCGGTTATTCAAAAAAGGTATCCGTTTGCGAGTTTTGCGACTGCAAAATTAGCAAGTTTTGCAACCTTACCATATTTTCAAGGAACATATAGCAACGAATCGCTTTGTAGCGTTGCAAGTAAATTGCGAGATAAAAAAATTCTGCTGTTAGCAAGTGCTGATGTTCCAAGTTTTCAAGTTTCAACTACGGAGTTAGCAAAATGTTTTACTTTTCAAGTCGAATCTAAAACAGATTTGAGCATTTCAGGTTACAGCACAATTTCAACTACAGGCGAGCAAGAAGAAGCCTACGACCAGCGATTGATCGAATTTTTCAAAAAATCTCTGATCTCGCAATAGTATTTAAGTTTTATTTTTTTTCACGAAATTCCCCCTAACTTTTAGTTGAATCTACACCAACTATTAACTTTCGTGTATCCATTTTTAGTATTTTGTTTAGTTGTTTATTAAATTTAGGAGGAGAAATATGTCTAAAAACTTAGGAATTTTCCTTTGTTTACTTGGCTTATTGCTTTTGTTTGTGCTTTGCCCTTGGAAACATTGGGCGGAAATAAGTGCAATGCAAAGTGGTAGTCAGGTCAAACCAGTAGGGAATTCAAATATTAATGTAGCTGCGAAGTTGGAAACACCAACTTTTAAAGTGGTATCTGATGCTGGAAAGTATCGTTTAACTGGAACTTTACCAGATGAAGCAACAAAGCAACAATTGTTAGCAAAAGCCAAGGAAGTTTATGGCGAAGGTAACTTTATTGATGAACTTAAGGTTGGCAATGTTTCGAAACCAGCTTGGTTGGCATCTGTTATTTCATTAATGGCGTTTACAAAAACTGGTGTTGCAAAAGGTGGATTATCTGCCGAAGGAACCAGCGTTTCTCTTGTCGGAGAAGTCGCAAGCGATGCGGAAAAAACACGGATTTTTGGCGAAGCCACGAAAGCCTTGTCACCAACTTTGGTGAATAATTTGCTAACAATTGCGGGGCAAAAATCACTAACTACTGAAGAAGCAAAAACTCAGATAAAATTGAATGAAACTATTGCCGGCAAAATTGTTGAATTTGAAACTGGAAGCGATAAAATAACAGCAAAAGGTAAAACAGTTTTGGATGAAATAATTCCAACGCTTAAAAATTCAAGCGACAATCTTCAAATTGAAGGTCACACAGATAATGCTGGAAACGCCGCAAAAAATATGGATTTGAGCAAACGCCGAGCCGAAGCTGTAAAACGTTATTTTGCCGAAAAAGGGCTTGAAGTTCAACGATTCACAGCACAAGGTTTTGGGCAAGAAAAACCAATTGCAGATAATTCAAGTGCCGAAGGCAAACAACGAAACCGAAGAATCGAGTTTCAAGTGAAAGGAGGAAAATAATAGTATGTGGAATATAATATTGACAATCTGGCTTTGCCTTTTGATTGCGGCAATTCTTGGTGGAATTATTGGTTGGCTCTTGAAAAGCCTAAGTTGTGGAAAAGCATCAGCTGAATTAAAAACTCGACTTGATGAACGCGATGCCGAAATTTCAAGATTACGAACATCTGTCAGCAACGTGAAAGGTTCTGCAACGGCTGAAAATAACAGAGACGATGCAGAAATTTCTGCTTTAAGAGCAAAAGTTGAAAGCCTAGAATCTGAAAAACGCACAGCGGCTGCAACTGTTGCAACTGCTGCAACTGCTGGAGTTGGTCTGGCTGGTGGACTAAATAACGATGCTGAAAATGCTAACCTCAAATCTCGAATTGCTGAGCTAGAATCGAGACTTGATGAAACTGAGGGCGAACGTGCATATCTCTTGGAACGGATGAAAAAAGCCGAGTCTGGTGTCTCAATTGCACGTGTTGTCCCGATGGATCAAAGAGATGACTTGGAAGCGATAAATGGCGTTGGACCGGTTTTAGAAGGAATGCTTTACGATATGGGAATTTATTTTTTCAAAGACGTAGCTTCTTGGGATGATGTAAAGATTGACGAAGTTTCTGAACAACTTCCGAGATTTAAAAACCGAATCCGCCGCGAAGGTTGGGTTGAAAGTGCTAAGGAAGAACATTTCAAAAAATACGGTGTTCGAATTTAGCAAAACTTTTTTGGTAGAGTGTGAATTTTTTATTCACATTCTACCAATTTCGATGTATCATTCACCAAATAAAGCTCAAAATAAGTTTTTTCGAAACTTTTAATTTATGACGGAAATTCTACTCAATCCTTATTACCTTATTCCACTTGCATCGCTTTTTGGATGCTTGTTAGCTTTTGGCTTTTGTTTTTATTATTACGAGCCACGGATGAAATTTTTACGTGAGCGGCTTCGTGAAAAAGCTGACCATCTTTATCGTGCAAAGCACCAGCTAGAAAAATCTCGTTATGAACTTGTAATTACTGCTTCAGAATCTAATGAAACCTTTGATGAATCTACTAATTTACTAAAAATTATTGATTTGCAAAAGGGTGAAATTATCGAACTAAAACAGCAACTTGCAAAGCTCGAAGATTTGCAAATTGACAGATTTGGAAACGGTGGAATTCGTTCACATCTCAGATTACATAACAAATTTGAGAACTTTAAAACTGCGAAAAATCAGTTTTCTGATACTGAGAATACTGAGCCATTTAAGAAATCGGCTTAAATGCTGAGGAAAATATCTATCAAACAACTTGGCATTAACCAACTTTTTTGTTTTAAGTCAATAATTTATGACACTTGCAGAAGTAGTAAAACGCACTGAAGAAAACGAATTACTTAATTTTCTCGGCGTAAAAATTGTGGTTGCAACTCCTGAGCGTGCAGTTTTAACAATGGAAGTTACGCCGCGAGTTCATCAATATATTGGCATTATGAATGGCGGAGTTTCTTTGCTTTTGTGCGAAACGGCGGCGGCAATTGCGGCGGTTGCAAGTGCTGATCTAACAAAAGTTACGCCAGTCGGAATTGAAATAAACGCCAATCATTTGCGTTCGGTGAGCAAAGGTATAATTACAATTGAGGCAAAACCGTTGTATAATGGAAGAACTTTAACTGTTTGGCAAATTGATATTACAAACGACCGCGGCAAAGTGATCTGCACTTCGCGATGCACGATTTTATCGAAAAAAGGCGAAGCAAAACTGAGTTAAATAATAAACCTAAAGTTGTATAAACTAATGACACTAGACAATTTATTTGGCAGCATTCCGCAAACAATTCCGCATTACTGTTTCGAAACCTTGAAACATTTTAACAAGCCGGACGCACTTAATTTTAAAGTTGGCGATATTTGGAGCAATCTTTCCGGTGAAAAAATAATCGAGAAAGTAAAAAATCTTGCTTTAG
This sequence comes from Acidobacteriota bacterium, assembly GCA_031414415.1. Lineage (GTDB taxonomy): Bacteria > Acidobacteriota > Blastocatellia > Pyrinomonadales > Pyrinomonadaceae > JANNVK01. Next base: position 14,063 of record JANNVK010000141.1, on the reverse strand, counting down.
GTTTGGCTGATTTGGGCGTAAAAGCTGGCGATCGCGTTGCTGTAATTTCTGAAAATCGTCCCGAATGGTCGTTTTCTGATCTCGCAATTTTATCGCTTCGTGCGGTTAATGTTCCAATTTATACAACGCAAGCCGTTGAACAAATTAGATATATTCTCGAAGATTCTGGTGCTAAAGCGTTGTTTATTTCGGGAAAAAAGATTTGGAAACACGCAGTTGCGGCAATCGAAAGTGTTGAAACCCTTGAGAGAATTATTTTTTTTGATGAAGACGATGTTCCTGAAACTCACAGCAAAGCAATTTCATTATCTCAACTAGAAAAACGCGGACAAGTTCTCGATAAAGACGACGATAAAGCCTTCGAAAATTTTCTCAAACAAATAGAAACACAGGATTTAGCTACAATTATTTACACGAGCGGAACTACCGGCGAACCAAAAGGCGTGATGCTCTCACACGAAAATTTTACTTCAAATGTTCGTGCAATTGCGAAAGGTTTGCCAATTTGTTCGACCGATAAATCGTTGTGTGTGTTGCCGCTTTCGCACATTTTTGAGCGAGTTTGCTTTTATGTAATGCTTTGCAATGGCGTAGCGATTCATTATTGCTCGGCTTTTGACCAACTTGCTGCGTATCTTGCAGAAGTGAAACCAACTGTTATGACTGCCGTGCCGAGACTTTTTGAACAGGTTTATCACAAAATTGTAAAAAAAGGGATGTTAGCTGGTGGTTGGAAAACAAAACTTTTTTCTTGGGCATTAGATGTTGGGCAAGAATATTGGGATTTTAAAGAAAAAAGAAAATCTGTTCCAGCGACTCTTGCCGCGAAACAAGCAATTGCTGACAGGCTTGTGTTTACAAAATGGCGTGCCGGAGTTGGTGGAAATCTAAGATTTTTCGTCTCAGGTGGAGCACCACTTTCGAAGAAATTGAGTTACGCTTTTTGGTCTGCCGGAATCCCGATTTTGCAAGGTTATGGAGCCACAGAATTTTGTGTTTCAAACGCAAATCGTCCTGATGATAAACACATAAACTCAATAGGCTCATTGTTTGAAGGCATTGAAATGAAGGTTGCGGAAAGCGATGGCGAGCTTTTAGTTCGTGGCAAAAATGTGATGATGGGTTATTTCAATAAACCTGATGAAACCGCAAAAGCAATTGACAGCGAAGGTTGGTATTCGACTGGCGATGTTGGCTACAAAGGCGATGACGGACATTTTTATATTACTGACCGCAAAAAAGATTTATTCAAGCTATCAAACGGAAAATATGTTGCTCCGCAGCAAGTTGAAAGTCTTTTGAAACAAAGCCCGATGATTTCGCAACCTGTCGTTGTCGGTAGCGGAAGAAAACAAGTTGGAGCATTAATTGTGCCAGATTGGGACACGCTCAAAGCAGTTTTAGAAGAAAAGAAAATTGATATAAACGGCACTCGCGAAGAACTTTGCGAACGTCCCGAAATCGTGAAAGTCGTTCAAAATGAGGCAGTTGCACTTACTCGTGAACTTAACGATTACGAAAGAGTAAAACGTGTCTATTTACTGCCGCGAGAGTTTTCAATTGATAAAGGCGAAATGACACCAACGCTAAAAATTAAACGCCGAGTGATTGACGAAAAATATTCAGAAGCAATTGACGAAATTTGTGGCAGTTAATTATTTAAATTAGAGAGAAACAATGAAAAAGTTTTTTTACAAGTTGTTCATTTTACTGGCTTTAACGGTCTTTCCAAGCGTAATCTTTTCGCAGGCTGGATGTCAAAGAATTTCGATTGCGGCATATTTTTATCCAGGTTCTTTATGGACTCAGGCGATTAATGCAAACCCGAAAGTGGATTTTATGGTGATGAATCCGGCGAGTGGTTCGGGAATGATTCCAATTTCAGATTATGTGACGACGATTGCCGCCGCAAGACAACGCGGAATTTTAATTTACGGTTATATTTCCACACGCTACGGGCAACGTCCGCAAACTGAAATTCAACAGGAAATTACGAATTATCGAAATTGGTATAATGTTGATGGAATTTTTCTTGACGAATCTTCGAGTCAATTAGCTGATTTAACTTATTACCAAAATCTCGCTGCTTTTATCCGAACACAGCCAAATTCAAAGGTTATTTTAAATCCCGGGGTTTATCCAGATCAAGCGTATATGAATGTTGGCGATGTTATTTTGGTTTATGAGGGAAGCTCAAAAAACTATCTCAATTCGCAAGTTCCGAGTTGGATTTCAAATTACAATCCAAACAAGTTTTGGCACATGATTTATAATGCACCATCGTTTCAACTGCAACAATTGATTGATATTTCGAAACAACGCCGAGCTGGACACATTTATATTACTGAGGATCGACTGCCGAATCCTTATGACACATTGCCAAAATATTGGTCGAGATTAACTTCGGCGATTCCGCAAACTTGTCCGTAAAGTTAAATTTAATTATTCAAATTCATTCGGGTAAGGATATTTGTAAATCGGGAATCACTACGAAATTGCTCTAATCCGGGATATACTTTGAGGTATGAAATAAAACAATCTCGCATCTCAAAGGCTTTTTCTAGCCATTTGAAAGCCTCGTCATTTTCTTGTAATTCCATGTAAATTAGTGCGATGTCAAATGGACTTGAATATTTTTCTTCAAATGTTTGAATTATTTGATGAAGAATTTCTCGTGCTTCTTTTTCGCGTTTTCCAGAAGCGTAGCACAATCCGAGATTGCCCATTTCTCCAACAGAAAGAATGGAGGCTTTCTTCGTAAGATTTATCGCTTCGTCATGCTTTCCGAGTGTGCTGTAAAGCAATCCGAGACCCGATAGTGCAGCCGCAAAATTTGATTCTAATTCCAAAACTTTGTTGAATTTGAGAATTGATTCATCATGTCGATTTGCATAACTTAAAATAGATGCGTAGGTTTTGATAATTATCGGAGACAAAGGGTCTAACAAATGAGCAATCTGAATTTCCGCTAAACTTTCTTCAAAACGTCCCATTGCAGCTAAAAAAGTGCTAAACCAGTGTCTGCCCATTGCGTAATTTGGTTTCAAGCTGAGTGCTTTACGATAAGCATTTTCAGCTTTTTCCCATTCCCAATCATATAAAAAAGTAGCGTGAGCGAGCGATGTGTAGGCTTCGGCTAAAGTCTCGTCTAACCCTAGAGCTTTTTCGGCAAAAGCTCTAGCAACAGGAAAAGCCTCGTGAGGAGCAGCCATTCCGTGTTGGGCAGAAAGTAAATAACAATCTGCCAAACCATGATAAGCAAGTGCTAAATTAGGATCGACTTCAACCGAGTCTTGAAAGCAAACAATTGCTTTTTTGTTGTCCTCGCTAGTTCTTTTGTTCCAATAAAATCGTCCGCGAACGTAATGTCTAAAAGCCTGCGGGTTTTTTGTTTGAGATTTATTTGGACGTTTTTGCCCGTTGTCAGTAAATTTCATCAACAGAGATTTTGCGACGCGTTCGGCGATTAAATCTTGGACAGTAAACATATCAGTTATTTCTTCGTCAAATTTATCACCCCAAATTGTTTGTCCGCGTTCAACTGAAATTAACTGAACGGTCACTCGCAGTTGGTCTCCGAGACACAAAATTCGACCATCTAAAACTGATTCGACTTGTAGTTCTTTGCCGATTTCGACTGCATCAGAATCTTCCGTATATTTCAAAACAGCCCGAGTTGGACGCACAATAAGTTCGCTAATATTACTTAAGTGAGTAATCAGTGCGTCCGTCATCCCAAGTCCCAAATATGTAAATTCTTCGTTTTCGGTCAGCACTTTAAAAGGTAAAATTGCAATCGTTCGTTTTTGATTTGAGCTTTCACTATTTAATTTGTTAACTGGTGCAATAAAACGATAACCGCGGCGTGGTAAGGTTTCAATATATTGAATTGAGCCATGAATGTCGCCGAGAGCCTTTCGCAGAACAGAAATATTTCGTGCTAAACTTCCTTCTTCAACAAAAGCATCATGCCAAACTTCATTTAAAAGTGTTTCTTTACTGACAATCTGTCCATTTTTTTTGAGCAAAACGATGAGTGTTTCAAAGGCTTTTGGTGTCAGTGGAATTAGGGTTTCGTCACAAAACAGTTTACCTTCCGCGACATTTAAGCGGAACTTCCCAAATTCATAAACCTCATTAACCTGCTTGTTCATTTATTACCGGTATTACCGAATTTGTTAGCGACTTGTCAGATTTGTCATAACTTGTCATAAATCTTTCCAAGAAAATTACATCTTTGGTCAAGACTTATAAATAGAGACCCAAATAAACTAATTTTAATAAATACGAAAAGTAAATTTGCTAATTTGCAGATTACTATTCCTGTCAGCTAACCGTTTGTTTAATATTAGGCTACGGCAAGTCGAAGGGCAAATTGTATTTACAGACTTTTTCAAAAAAAGTCGTCAGCATTAGTGCTGTTATTTTTATATTTAAGAGGTGTTTACGAATATGGGAAGAAAGATTAATTCACTTTTGTTGATCGGATTGGCACTTTTGTTGCCAACAATCACGATTCAAGGCGTTTTCGCACAAACGAAAAAAGAAGCCCAAATAAGTCCGCAAGTATTGCAACAAATAGGTTCAATTTTGGCAGAAAAAGAAAGCCGCACGGCGAACCAAAGTAAAATGAGTTTTCAGCTTGAAGCGTCAATGAAATCGCTTCGCGGTGAAAGCGTTGCGGGAGGAATTGAAGCCAACGACTCAACCTTTATGAAAAATGATAAAGGTCAAATAGCAGTCGATATTCAGGCAAAAATCACGCCCGAATTACTTACAAAAATAAAACAAATAGGCGGAGAAATAATATTTTCGTCTGAAAAAAATAATTTTATCCAAGTCTATGTTCCGCTTTTGGAACTTGACAGGCTAACTGAATCTACTGATGTCAAGTCAATTGTTGCATCATACAAAGGCGAGATTAGCCGCAGAGATTTGAAGGAAAAGTCTTTTTTCAATTTCTTTGGGAAAGACACAAACGTCGCCCAATTTGGTTCGGTTACTTCGCAAGGTGATGTAACGCACCGTGCAAATTTAGCTCGTTCATCATTTGGGATCAACGGTTCTGGAGTAAAAGTCGGTGTTATTTCGGATAGTGTTCGTTTTCTGGCGGAAACTCAAGCACTTGGCGATTTGCCAAATGTGACTGTGATTTCTGGTCAAAGCGGAGTTTTGCCAAATGGCGGAGATACTGGCGAGGGAACAGCGATGTTGGAAATTGTTAATGATCTTGCTCCTGGAGCTCAACTTTTCTTTTCCACCGGATTTTCTAACGGTTTGCAAAATCCGTTTGTGTTTGCCAATAACATCAGAGCATTGCGGGCTGCCGGATGCGACATAATTGTTGACGATTTAGTTTCGACTTTCGGTCCAGATGGAACACCGTTTCAAGATGCCATTGTTGCACAAGCCATTAACGAAGTAACTGCAAGCGGTGCCGTCTATTTTTCATCAGCCGGAAATGCCGGAAATATTAATGATGGAACATCAGGAGTTTGGGAAGGCGATTTTAAAGATAGTGGTCAACAAATTACTGTAAACGGTAATAAATTAGCTACTTTACACGATTTCGGCACCAACGAGCTAGAGAAAGTTGTAACTTCTCCGGGCGGAGTCTATTTATTGTATTGGGCTGATGCTCTCGGGAGTTCAGCGAACGATTATGATCTTTTTTTGGTGAACGCTGAAGGCACGGCAATTATTAGCGGTTCAGCATCTGTCCAAGACGGCAATGGTTTTCCGGTCGAAGGTTTTGGCGGTGCAAATGCACAAAATGTCGCTGGTGTCAGACTTTTGATTACTCGTAAAGTCGGCTCACAGCCGCGAGCATTGCATCTTAATACTAATCGCGGAAGATTATTAAATGGAACCAATGGACAAATTCGCGGACACAACGGAGCCGCAAATGCTCTATCGATTGCTGCCACGCCAGCTGGACCTTTTACACCTTCTGCCGGACCTGTCGGACCATTTCCAAATGCTTTTACTTTTTTTAATGAAGAAGTTGAAAGATTTAGCAGCGATGGACCACGACGGATTTTTTACAACATTGATGGAAGTCCAATCAGAAACGGTAACTTTTTGTTCCGCACACGCGGCGGACGACTTTTACGAAAACCTGAACTAACGGCAGCAGATGGAGTTTCCACAACTTCGCCAAATCCGGGATTAAATCCATTTTTTGGAACATCTGCATCAGCTCCGCACGCGGCGGCAATTGCAGCACTCGTGAAATCAGCAAACTTTAATTTGAATAGACAACAAATTATTAGTTTCCTTAATTTCAGTGCAATCGACATTGAAGCCTTCGGACGCGATCAAGATTCCGGTGCCGGAATTATTGATGCATTCAACGCAGTTGCAATTGCAGGTGGCAATAGTAATTCGTCGTCTTGTTCGACAACTTTTAGCAATGGAACTTGCACCATTAATCGTTGTCTCAACGGCAATTGCACAACAGAAACTTTTACTCCGACACCATCTCGTCAGTGTTCCTGCCAAACAAGCAACCTGAAATAAATTTCTAGGTCTAGTCATAAAAAAAGCTCGCAGCATTAAAAACTGCGAGCTTTCTTCTTTTAAATTTGATATTTTTTATTCGGTCGAAGCAACTTCTTCTTCGTTCAACGCGGCGTGAACCGTGTGCCAACTCAAACTCGCACACTTTACGCGAGCGGGAAATTCTAAAACTCCGGCGAATATTTTGAGTTTGCCCAAAGAATTTTCATCAGTTTCAACATTAATTTCACCCATCACCATCGCCCGAAATTCATTGAACAAAGTTTCAGCTTCGGCTTTCGTTTTTCCTTTCACGGCTTGCGTCATCATCGAAGCAGATGCTTTGGAAATCGCACAACCCGAACCTTTGAACGCAACGTCCGTAACTGTATCATTCTCAATATTCAGATAAACTTTCAAAGCGTCGCCGCACAACGGATTATGCCCGTCGGCTTCGTTTGTAGCATTCTCAATCGCACGAAAATTTCGCGGATTTTTGTTGTGGTCTAAGATAACTTCTTGATATAAATCGTTTAATTCTGACATTTTTTTGTAGTTCTTAACTAATCATTCCACCACTCGGATTACACGTTAACTCAATAACGGTAAATTTCTTTCGCATTTCTGCCAATTCTTTCGCTTGGGTTTCTAAAATTTCCAAATAATCAGCCGGCGGATTTCCCCAGCAACCTTGCAAATTGTAGAACTTAATTTCCTTTCCGGCTTTATCAACCAACTTCCCAGAAACGCATTTTCCATCGAGCTTTGAAAGTGTTTCCTTGACATCTATTGTAGCAAACTTCTGAGTCATAGTTGCTGGGTCAAACACCATATCTTTTGTGGAAACAACAGTTTGCAGAGTAATTCCTTGTGGTAAACATTCTGAAAAATTGATAGTTTTTACAACCATTGGTTTTTTAAATTTACGCTTTGATTTTATCTGCTTCTGAGCATTAACCAACTGCGTTGAAAAAAGCGACAAAACAATTGCGATTAGAATAATTTTCATAAGCTGAACCTTTCAAAAGTATATTATCTCAAATTCCTTGCGATCAAGCGATTGTAAAAACTTATTCAATGCGTTTCTGTCTTTAAATTCCCATGCCGTATAAAACACTTCTTTGATGCCGTTTTCAACATCGAGTGTCAAGCTATTTAACCAATCTTGAAGAATGGTATTTTCAGCACAATTTGGGTCAGGTCCAATGCCTGCGGACGGAATATTTAATTGGATTACGCCGTTTTGGTTTAAGTTAATCGCGATTTGTGGATTATCAGCTAGTTTAATTGGGATTCCAAAGTTTTGAAATACGCGAATTTCAGAGGTGTTTTCAGGTATTAAATTAAACATTATATTTTGTCTCCAATTGGTGCAGTAAAAGTTTCATCAGAGACATTTCCAGTATTCAAAAGTTGTGCAGGTTCAAACAATAAAACCTCGACTTCATTTTCCGCAACCGGACGATGTTCAACGCCACGCGGCACAATCATAAATTCGCCTTCTGCTAATTCAACAATTTTATCACGAAATTCGATGCGGAAATTTCCTTTCATTGCCATAAACATTTCGTCTTCGTTTTCGTGTTTGTGCCAGGGAAATTCGCCTTGAAATTTGACGAGTTTTACTTCTTGCCCGTTCAATTCGCCGACAACTTTCGGTCGCCAATGCTCGTTTATCAAAGCAAATTTCTCGGCTAAATTAACTTTTTGTATCGCCATTTTTTGTTAGAAATTTATCAATTATTTGCGTCGCCGTTTCAACGCCGTTTTCTTTTCGCAGTTCAATTCCAAGTTTCTCTGCGTTTTCTATAATTTCCGGATTTAATGCTTCTTTAATTGCTTCAGCCAATTTCACAGCCGTTAATTTTGCTTTCGGAATCGGTTTCGCCCCAACTCCCAATTCAAAAACACGTTTCCCCCAAGCGGGTTGATCGGCGGAATGCGGAATAATAATCGTCGGTTTTCCCGCATTTAATCCGGCGGCGGTTGTGCCTGCTCCGCCGTGATGAACGACCGCAGCCATTTGCGGAAACAACCAAGAATGCGGTGCATTATCAAGCAAATAGACATTTTTCGGCAACGGTTCTCTTTGACTAATATTGTTCCAACCAAGAGCGATTACTCCACGTTGGTTTGAAATTTCTAATGCTTCCAAAATCATTTTGAACGTTTCAGTAAACTTAGAAACGTCCTTGATACTGCCAAAACCTATGTAAACAGGCGGTTTTCCAGCGTTGAGAAAATTTACAAGTTCATCAGGCGGTGTCCAATCTGGTTCGTCATAAATCGTCCAACTACCTGTTACATGAATATTCTTCGCCCATTCTTTTGGTCGTTTAAACAAATGCTCGCTATAACCATAAAGCACCGGCATTCCACTTAAAACTTGTAACTTTGTCGGTGCGGCTGAAGTTTCAATTTTGGACTTTATTGAGGTTTTCCAAAATTCTTGAATCGCAGATTTTGATAGCGACCAAAACACTTTTTCAAAAATAAAATGTGTCAGAAGATTATAGATTTTTCCTAAACGCGGTCCGCTGTAAAACAAAATTGACGGATAGTCTTTCGTTGAAGTCGCTGGGAAAGGACTTGCCATAATGCTCGGAACACCTAATTCTTTGGCGATAAAATAGCCAATCGGCATTCCAGGATGGTAAATGATAGCATCTGCATCCTGGCAACCTTCCCAAATTTCGCTCATCACTCCGACCATTGTTTGCTTCAAGATTTTTGAGCCATTCAAATGGCTAATAATGAATTTGAATGGATTATCGCTTTTCGCCATTTTTTGCACTTCGTCGCCATCCATCAGCTTTTGCACATCTACATCAAGCGGATAAAAATCGAGTCCAAAACTTTTAGCAAAAGATTCTTCATTTTTTGACGAAATCAAACGAATATCGTAGCCTGCATTTTTTAGCCCAAGCCCAAGTGCGATAAATGGTTGCAAATCGCCTCGCGTTCCAATTGTAATAATCGCTATTTTCATTGATTAAACTGACTTTACCCTGTGTAAAACCTTATCCATCATTTACTAATTTTACCAAATCCTCGCCCTTTACACGAAAAACTGTCCATTCGTCCAACGGTTTTGCACCGAGACTTTTATAGAATCTTATCGCCGATTCGTTCCAATCCAAAACCTGCCATTCGAGTCTGCCGCAATCGCGTTCGATAGCGAGATTGGCGAGATATTTCAATAAAAATTTGCCGAAACCTTTGCCGCGATATTCAGGCGAAACATACAAATCTTCAAGATAAATTCCGGGCTTGCCGACAAAGGTTGAAAAATTATGAAAATACAACGCAAAGCCGACATCTTTATTTTCAAAACTCGCAATCACAACTTCGGCAACCGATTTTTCGCCAAACAGATTCTTTTCCAAAAGCTCGACAGTCGCCGTAACTTCGTGCAAAAGTTTTTCGTAATCGGCTAATTCCTTGATGAAATGCAAGATTAACGGCACGTCGGATTTTTGGGCTTTTCGGATTTGTAAACTTTCGATTATTTTCATTACAAATTTTTCTCCAAAAACTTCTTGATCAAATCTTCTAAACCGACTTTTGCACCAAAAAGATTCGTGCCGTGTCCGCCTTTCGGATAAATTTGCATCTCGAATTTTTCGTTCACCAGCTTTAATTTTTTCACAGTTGCGGCTGAATTTTGGTCATCTTCCGCCGCAACTAAAAGCAAATTTCGCCCGCCATAATTTCTAACTGCATCTTCAATCGGCAAATTTCCAAAATAATTGATTCCCGGCGAAAGTAACGCAACGGCTTTAACTTGTTTGTTTTCAGCCGCATAGATCAATGCCAAACTGCTTCCGTAAGATGCTCCGACAATTCCTATGCGAGCCGCGTCAACATTTTTCTGCTGCTTCAAAAAATTGAACGCATTATCAACATCCGCTTTCATTCCTTTCACTGCATCGTCAGTCCGACTCGCCGAAACCGTTTTGCCGTCAGTAGTTTTCACCGATTCGCCAAAACCGCGTCCGTCAATCGCCAAAACTCCAAAGCCTTTTGATTGCAGTTGTTTTGCAAAGGAATCGAAAGATTTTCGCGTGCTTTGCCATTGATGCAGCAGCAAAACGGCAGGTGAATTCGGCTGGGAAGATTCGTAAAATGTGCCGATGATTTCGAGTTTGTCGGCTGATTCAAATTTTATGGTTTGCGGTGCGGGGATTTGGGATGTTATTGGAATGGTTGAATTTGTTGCGTTTGGCTGATTGGAGACAGGTTGAGTTTGACAACCAAAACCAATCGAAAAAAATAAACTGATAAAAATTATCTTTGCTGACTTCATTTAATAATCTTACGCCATCAAATCAACTTTAATCCCACCACGCTCGCAATAATTGGTCTTCAATGGTGAACTCGTCGGGTGAATATTTGCTCACAAATTTTGCAAAAGCCAAACCGATTTCCGCCGGATAATCGCCTTCGCGGTAAATTCCTTCCAAACAAACTTGGTCAGCTTGGTCGGAACGCGGGTCAAAGGCAAATCCTTCAAAATAAAAGGTAAAGCCTTTCTGTTCGATTTCACCGGCGAATTCCAAAAATGATTCAACTGTCGGAGTTGAATTCATAGTTTGTGCTAACTTCATAAATCCGAGTTCAAGTAATTGGCTAATTCCTTTCGCCTCAAGTCCTTCAAATCGTTCACAAACGCCGGGCGGATATTCGCGTTTTTCCCAACCAATCACTTTACCGAAAATTATTTCATCGCGTTTTTGAAAATGTTCTTGGTTCATAGATTTATAAGCCATCTTTGATTAACGCTCGTTTTACCCAAATTAAGCGTTAGAGAATTTGTAGAAATCTTTAAATGCTGGATTTCTTTTCAGCGTTCGGCTTTTAACAGTTTTAAGTCATTGAATGACATTCATATTCATCCCACAATGATAATCGTGGGACGAATACGTTGATAACCTTGGAGTAATCGAAGATAACGACATAGCTTTACTTTATGTTGCAAATTTATGTCGCCGTTTTCAACGGCTTACCCAATTCCCATAGTTTCACTGTTGGCTACAAATATGTCAAAAACTTCGTTTGTTTTTTTAATGAGTAATTTGGGTTAATGATACTTTGGTATCAACAAATTAAAATAAGGATACTTATGAGTGTAATTAGTATCCTTATTGAGTCGCAAAATCAATTTGTTCACGCAAAAACCTCAATCACCTTACTCACCGCATCCGCCAATTTATCAACTTCTTCCTTCGTATTATAAAACGCAAAGCTCGCCCTTGCAGTTGCTGGAATTTCAAAAAATTGCATAATCGGTTGAGCACAATGATGTCCGGCACGGATGGCGATGCCTTCTTGGTCGAGAATTGTGCCGATGTCGTGCGGGTGAATGTCGTCAATCGTGAACGAAATTACTGAGGCTTTGTTTGCCGCCGTTCCGATGATTCTCACGCCTTCGATTGCCGAGAGTTTCTTCGTCGCGTATTCGAGCAATTCGTGTTCGTATTCGGCGATATTTTCCATCCCGATTTGATCTAAATAATCGATAGCCGCACCGATGGCAATGCTCGTAGCGATTGCCGGAGTTCCGGCTTCAAACTTTTCGGGCAAACCCGCAAATGTTGTCTTTTCAAAAGTTACGGTGCGAATCATCGAACCGCCGGTTTGATACGGCGGCATTTTTTCGAGCAATTCTTTTTTGCCGTAAACCACACCGCTGCCCGAAAGAGCAAACATTTTATGACCTGAAAATGTGAGAAAATCGCAGTCTAAATCTTGCACGTCAACTTTCATATGCGGAATACTTTGAGCCGCGTCAACCATCACCGGAACGCCGAATTTATGGGCAGTTTCGATCATCGATTTCACGGGATTGATCGTGCCGAGGGCGTTTGAAACGTGGATAATCGAAACGAATTTAGTCCGTTCATTGAACATATTTTCGTATTCGTCGATGATAAGTTCGCCGCGTTCGTTCATCGGAATGACGCGGATTTTCGCGCCTTTTTCTTCGGCGATCATCTGCCACGGAATGATGTTGGCGTGATGTTCCATCTGCGACAAAATAATTTCATCGCCTTCGCTGAAATTCGCCCGACCGTAAGATTGAGCAACCAAATTAACGCCTTCGGTCGTGCCGCGAACAAAAATACACTCTTTCGCCTCGCGGGCGTTGATGAATTTTTGCACCTTAACGCGAGCTTTTTCGTATTCATTAGTCGCCAACTGCGAAAGATAATGCACGCCGCGATGAACGTTTGAATGTTCTTCGGAATGATATTTATCGAATCGTGCAATCACGCACGCAGGCGATTGCGACGAACCGCCGTTGTCCAAATAAACCAACGGTTTGCCGTTTACCTTCCGCGACAAAATCGGAAAATCCTCTCGAATTTTATTTACATCAAAATTGCTCATTTGTTTTACTGCTGTCATATTATTTCTTATGCGATTTTTAACGCTACATTTAATTCTTTTAACTTTTCAACTGACAAACTGCTGATGAAATCAGTCAACATTTATTTTGGAAAACTGACAATTTCATCGCAAAAAATACAGCTGTTGTGTTTCAAACCTTCATCAATTCCAACATTTACTTGTGTCTCTAAACCAGTGCAGTTTGTGTAAATCGGCACGCAAACCACGGTTGAAAAATTTGAATCAATCACTTCTTGACGGCTGACGACAACAAACACTCGAAAGCGTTTTGGGTCGCGTGAATTTGGTTTGTAAACTCTGTAAAGTTCACCTCTTTTCACCATCTCACCTGTTGATATTCAAGCGTGTCAAATGCTTCTTCGTTCAATTTTTCGGCATTTTTATTTAGAATTTTAATGTCGCGTTTATTCAACGATCTCGGTTGTTTTTTTGCGACAAAATCACGCAACGCATCTTCAATCAACTTTGAACGCTTACGACCTTTTCCAACTAAGCTGTCCACTTTCGCCAACAAATCAGGCGGCAACGATATTGATATTTTTTTCGCTATTTCCATAATCCTTACCTGCATTTACAAAGAATTGCTCCCATGTTTTACTTTAGTCATACAATTTCCTGTGCCTCTAAATATAAAGTGTCGGGGCTAATATCTTGTTCATCAATCCATTGAACGGTTCCAAAAGCTATCTTAATTTGCCGGAAATATTCAACATTTTTCAACGGTTTAAAAACTTCATAATCAAGATAAGGCTTTATATCAAAACGCTTTACCTTGCCGTCATTAAACTTCAAATCTAACGAAAAATCTTCATTTGCTTTGGCTTCAATTACTTTTTTCATAACTTACCTCAAAGGTTCAATTTTGAAAACTGTTTGACTGTCTTTAATAAAGCTAACTCGCGTCCGCTTCAGCGACAACAACTTTCGGTGCCTTAGCTTCTTCGCGTTTAATAAATTCCGTAATTGCCTTCACAATCGTGGCGGAACGCTTGAGTTTGTCGCCCGCGATTAAATCAACTTTTGCCAATAATTCTTCTTCTATCACCAATGCTATTCTTGCTCTCATAATTTTTTATGCCTCCAAATTTCGCTCTAAATTGCTTATTTCTTTTACCTCTATCCGAGTTCGATAAATCCTTGTTTAAAATCAACTG
>JANNVK010000140.1:0-26494 GCA_031414415.1 Acidobacteriota bacterium | reverse complement strand
CTGCGTTTGAAGAAGCCGATAGACACAATTGGAGCAAACTTGAGTTGGAAGAATATAACAAAATTTTCATCCGCGAAGGCGACGAACAAGGCAGACTTCGTTTGGCTGAAAATCGCGGGAAACTTGAGGGAAAACTCGAAGGAAAACTCGAAGGGAAACACGAAGGGAAACTCGAAGTTGCAAGTAAACTAATAAAAAAAGGATTTGATACTGAATTTATTCAAGAGGCAACTGGACTTTCAAAAGAAGAGATAAACAAATTACTATAAAATTAAAAAATTCCTCACTTTTTTTATGACTTAATTTCCCTTGCATCTAAATTTTTTTAAAACTAGAATTTAAGTTTGATTGTGTATTTATGTTTATTGCAAAACGATAGATTTTCTTCAGATTAAAAGATAGCGAGCAAATAATTAATGCAAGAATTTACAGACCAAATGCCCGGCGATATTTTGAATTTTCCAATGGTGCCAATTCGAGATGTCGTAATTTTTCCGTTTACAAAAGTGGCTTTCAAAATTGGACGACCGAGTTCAGTCAAAGCACTCGAAAAAGCGATGCTTGGCGATCGAAACATCTTTTTGGCAACGCAGCACGATGCGACAGTTGATGAACCCGAAGCCAATCAAATATACACAACCGGAACGCTTGGGCGAATTTTGCAAGCTCAAAAACTTGAAAACGGACAAATAAAAGTTGTTGTTGAAGGACGAGAACGTGGTCAATCAGTCAAGGTTGAACAATTTGATGGATTATTTTTTGCTTCTGTCCGAAAAATTGCGTCAATTGACGAATCTGGTTACAGAACAGATGGATTGCTCCAAAAACTTCACGGAGTTGTTGAACAATTTATGCGAGTTTCACCAGATGCATACACAGACGCATTACACGCGAGTTTGCGTGGAAACTCGGCTTCGCAAATATCTGATGCGATGGCTTCTCATTTGAGAATTGATATTGCAGACAAACAGTTACTTTTAGAAACAATTTCGGTTCAAGAGCGTTTGGCAAAATTAGTTGATATTTTGGAAGTTGAAATTGAGAAAAAACAGCTTGATCGCACAGTTCATACGCGTGCGAAAAAACAGATGGACAAGCATCAACGTGAATATTATCTCAATGAACAAATTAAGGCGATTCACAAAGAGCTTGGCAGAAAAGATGAGAAGGCAGAACTCGAAGAACTCAAGAAGAAAATTGAAGAAGCTGGAATGACAATTGAGGCAAAAGATAAGGCTTTACAAGAACTTAGCCGGCTCGAATCAATGCCACCAATGTCTGCCGAAAGCACAGTTTCGCGAACTTACATTGATTGGTTAATAAACGTTCCGTGGAAAGAAACATCAAATGAACTGAGTGATTTGGGTGTTGCGGAAAGCATTCTTGATGAAGATCATTATGGTCTGGAAATAATAAAAGAACGAATAGTTGAATATTTAGCAGTTCGTCAATTAGTAAAAAATCCAAAAGGAACAATTTTGTGCTTTGTTGGACCTCCGGGAGTTGGCAAAACTTCGCTCGGAAAATCAATCGCAAATGCAACCGGACGAAAATTTGTTCGTTTAAGTCTCGGCGGAGTCCACGACGAATCAGAAATTCGCGGACATCGGAGAACTTACATCGGTTCAATGCCGGGGCAAATCGTTCAATTAATGAAACGTGCGGGAACAAAGAATCCGATTATTTTGCTTGATGAAGTTGATAAAATCGGCAAAGATCATCGCGGAGATCCGAGTGCGGCATTGCTCGAAGTCCTTGATCCTGAACAAAATAACACTTTTCGCGATCATTATTTGGATGTCGATTATGATCTTTCGCAGGTTTTCTTTATCGCAACGGCTAATGTTTTGGACACAATTCCTGGACCTTTGCTTGACCGGCTCGAGATTTTGCGACTTTCAGGTTACACAGAACGCGAAAAACTTGAAATTTCAAAACGCCATTTGATTCCAAAACAAGCTGAAGGAAACGGTCTAAGCCTCGAAAAAGTTAATATTACTGACGATGGAGTTTTGGAACTTATTCGTCATTACACACGCGAAGCTGGAGTGAGAAACCTCGAAAGGGAAATAAGTTCATGTTTGCGAAAAGTTGCAAAAAAATATGTAACTTCTGAGAATAAAGAAGATTTTCGAGTTAGCGTTGATGCCGAAATGGTTGGTCAATTGCTCGGAAAAATTCGATTCCGAAAGTCAGATATTGGCAGCAAAAGCGAAGTTGGATTAGTTAATGGGCTTGCTTGGACATCAGTCGGCGGGGAAGTTTTGCAAGTTGAAGCAACAATTGTCAACGGAAAAGGCGATGTTACTCTAACCGGAAAACTCGGCGAAGTAATGCAAGAATCTGCGAAAACGGCACTTACTTGTGTGCGTTCGAGGGCAATTGAACTTGGAATTAATCCTGAAGATTTTCGCACTAAAGATTTGCATATTCACGTGCCGGAAGGCTCAATTCCGAAAGATGGACCAAGTGCTGGAATTACGCTGGCAACCGCAATGGTTTCTGCTTTGACCCGCAAACCTGCTCGTTATGATTTAGCAATGACCGGAGAAATTACACTTCGCGGTAAGATTTTGCCAATTGGCGGCTTGAAAGAAAAACTTCTTGCAGCTCATAGATTTGGGATAAAAACGATTGTTATTTCGATTGAAAACGAAAAAGATCTAGTTGACGTGCCTGAAGAAATCCGCGACGAATTAACGATTCATTGCGTTGATACAATTGACGAAGTTTTAAATCTCGCATTAGAAAATACTGAAGAAAAATCTGATGTAGAAATTGTCAATACGCCAATTTGGGACACTCATCTTGGACAAACAGGGCTGACTTCAGTCATTGAATAGTTAATGAAGTTAGTTTGCGATTCAATGTTAAGATATTGTTTTAATTAGTTTTATTGACACAAGCAAACTTATAATCTAGAATTTGCAAAGAGTTAAAGCAGTAAATTAAGTTTTGAGGTAAAAATGGGTTATCCCGCGACAATCATTCCTGAGAAAATATTCTTTAAAATTGGCGAAGTTTGCGAATTAGTTGGAGTTCAGGCACACGTTTTGAGATATTGGGAATCGGAATTTTCGACGCTTGCACCGCAAAAAAATCGTTCTGGGCAGAGAACTTATCGTCGCCGTGATGTTGAGATGTCATTGCGGATAAAGGTTTTGCTTTACGATGAACTTTATACAATTGCCGGGGCAAAAAAGCGTCTGACGATTGAAATGCGAGACGCGAGTAAGTTGAAAGTCGTCCATTCAGAGCCAAAACAGGACTACATAAAACCTGTTCCTTCCGTTCCGATTATTGATGATTTTGACGATGAATTGCCCTTGGAATTAGATTTTGTCGAGGATGAATCTGCAGAAGTCGTAGGTGTCACTCTAGATCATAGAACAGAAACTCTGCGTAACATTGCCTCGCAACTGCTTGAATTACGCCAAATGTTGACAGATTCTCGCAACGCAGAATAATTTAAAAACGGGACGTGGCTCAGCCTGGTAGAGCGTTCGCTTGGGGTGCGAGAGGTCGTGAGTTCGAATCTCGCCGTCCCGATTAATTTTAGAATATTCAATTTAATTTTCTGTTTCCGTAGTTTCAATAACTTTCGGTTCAGCCTTAACTTTAAACATTTTATCTCGCATTCTTAACACCAGAAATTGATTAAAGAAAACTCCAATTGCGACAACAACGCAAGCAAAAGCACCTGCAATTCCGCCAAATCCGAGAGATGTTTCGGCTGGCAAATTTGCTGATGTAAAGGCATAAAGTTTATCACCGATAAACATCGTTTGAAGCATTAAAAAAACTGCAAAAAAGACAAATGAAATCCATAATGACCACGCGTTACGATTTGTCCAAAGTAAAACATTCGATAAAATCAATAACAAACCGGAAGTTATCCACAAACCAGTCCAGTAGATTGAGTTATAACCATAAAAATTGTCAACAATCTGACGTGGCGAAAACCCAATACTGTTTAATGAAGTAGTCGATAAAAAAAACAATGCACCCATCACGCAGATGGCAAGCAACAGAATTCCAAAGAAAATTTTAGTTAGCATAGACACGAAGTTTTACCATAAAACTTGAGAAATGTGAAAGCGGGCAACCGTAACCTGATTGCCCGCGAGTTTTTATTTTTGTTCAATAGTGACGAAAGTCGTTCTTCCGCCGCGATTTACAAGAAGTAAAATTCCTTGTCCAGACTCACCGCCGATTGCTTTTTGAACATCATCTGTCGTTTCTACTTTTTGCTGGTTAACTTCCATAATGACATCGCCTTGACGAATGCCAGATTCAGCCGAAGCACCTTCTTCGTCAATATCCGTCACAACCAAACCTTTAATTGTATCTGAAATTCCGAGCCGTTTGGCTATTTGGTCAGTTAGTGGTTGTAGGGTTAAACCAAGTTTACCTTCTTGTTTTCCTTCAATTGAATCTTCACCTTTTCCGGTGTTTCCATCAGCTTTTGCAATTTCTGAGGAGTATTCATCAAGTGTTACCTTAATTTCTTGCTCTTTTTTATCACGCCAAATTGTTAATGTAATCTCTGAGCCAGGTTTTGCACTCGAAACCTTGTTACGAACATTATTACTATCATCGGCTTTTTCGCCATTTACTGAAAGAATTACATCGCCTGGTTTAATTCCGGCTTTATCTGCTGCACTTCCGGGTTTTACTTCACTAACCAAACCGCCGTGATTATCTGGCAAACCAAAGGTTTTAGCGAGTGATCCATTAACTTGTTGAATAATTACGCCCAGCATTCCACGTTTAACTTTTCCGTCAGCAACCAATTGCTCCATAATATTTTTGGTCATATTTGAAGGAATTGAAAAACCGATTCCGATACTTCCGCCGCTTCGCGATAAAATTTGTGCGTTTATTCCAATCAATTCGCCGCTGAGATTAACCAACGCACCGCCCGAATTTCCTTGATTAATTGGGGCATCAGTTTGGAGGAAATCTTCAAAATTACCATCACCCAAACCTGTTGCTCTGCCTTTTGCGGAAATTATTCCGGAAGTGACTGTTTGTCCAATTCCGAGTGGATTTCCGATTGCTAAAACAATATCGCCGACACGCACTTTATTTGAATCACCGAATGGCATAAACGGTAAATCTTTGCCTTCAATTTTGATTACAGCAAGATCACTGAGTTTATCAGTTCCCACAATTTTCGCCTCAACAGAGCGTTTGTCATCCAAATCAACCGTTATTTTCGTCGCATTTTCAACAACGTGATTGTTAGTTAAAATTGTTCCATCAGCCGTCACAATTACGCCTGAGCCAACACCACGTTCAACCTGCGGTGACTGTCTTTGTTGACCTTGCGGCGGAAAATTAAATGGCAAACCATAAGGATTTTCCTCGCCACCTTGTTGTTTTGGTTGTTTGTTTTTTACTTCAACTGAGATTCTCACAACAGCTGGTGATGTTCGATCTACAACGTCTGCATATGAAGTTCTGACACCTTCACTAGCTATTGGTAATACAGGAGTTACTGGCTTTTGTTCTTGTGTAATTTGCGGTGTTTCTTGGGTTTTTCCAAAATCAAAACCGCTTTTGCAACCAACAGAAGTTAATGAAACTAGAGTAATTAAACCTATCGACAAAGATTTAAAATTGATTTTTGACATACTTTCCTCTTAATGTTTAATGTAAATAAAATTGCTAAAACAGAATGAACTATTACGTTTTTTAAATATAGTTAGTTCCAAAAAAATCTATTTCAAGGTCAATTCTTGCATTAAATCACTAATGTTTTCAAGGTGTTCGATGTTTTGAATGATGTTGAAAATTGCTTCCTGCTTTTCAGTATCTAAAATTCCCTCAGCAAGAATTGAAAATTTCCGTTTCAGTTCAAGTTCTGAAAGTTGATCACGCGGATCGCCTTTCGGATATGCACGTTCTTTTGTATATTTTTCTCCGTTATTTAGAGTGATAACAACTTTACACGGTTGCTCAGCAGGAAATCTTTCTTCAAAAGAAGGCTCTAAAACTGCTTTGATTTTTGGCACAAGCGATAAAATTGTTGGATTTACGAGTGACTCAGAACTAAATTGCTCTGGAGTTAATTCGCGTTTGACGACGGCTGCGGCAATGCAATAGGGTAAACTGTGGTCAGCGGTTTCGCGTGAATCTATAATGTATTTATTTGCATCTGCAAGAATTTCAGCGGCTCTTTTTAGCGTATAAATCTCTATTAAATCAATATTTTCGGGCGATAAATCATTTTCAATAACCAAATCTAAAACCGCCGAAATCGGTGCGTGAGTTAATGCTTCACACGGAAAAGGCTTGATTGAGCAATCAACTATTTTGAAAGTTTTACCAAGATTCTCGGTCAAAACTTCGGGTTTCCACTTGTCGCCGATTGCTTCAAAAAGTCCTTCGCGTCCTTCAAAAATAAGTGTCGGACCTTTATAACCTTTTTGAGCAATCAACGCGGCAAAAACTCCGGCTTCGGTCGCCATCGGGTCAACCGTATTTTTCATCATCGTCAAAGTTCCGGCTGTAACCGCACCCAAAGTTGTGTTGTGCGAACCGCAAATTCCGATAGCATTTGTAATTTGTTCGGCGTTCATTCCGAGCATTTTTCCGGCGACGACAGGCGAAACAAATTGCGTCAAAGTCGCGTGATGCAAACCGAGTTCACGAACGCCCGGAAACGCCGCTTCCATAATCCGCATCTCGAGTTCGTAGGCAATCACAATCGCCAAAATTAAATCTTTTCCGCTCCGATTTTCTCGTTCGCCGACGCAAAACGCGGCTGGCAATAAATCAGACGGATGACTTGGATCTTGCTTCCAATAAACATCGTTATAATCCAACGCCCGAATCGCTAAACCGTTGAGAAGACTTGCACTTCGGACATCAGTTTTGAGGTTTGAACCGATTACGGAACATTCACCGCGTCCGCCGATTTCACGAAAAGTTTCTTCGAGAATATGAAAGTCCACGGTTTTTGAACCACCTAATGCACAGCCGAAACTGTCGTATAAAAACATCTTTGCCGCCGCGATTGATTCGGGCGACAAATCTTCAAAAGTTAAATTTACGGCGAAATTCGCCCAATGTTGCGAGATTGTTTTCATAAAAGGAATCACTAAATTTCGGCTAATTTAACATCGTAATATATGAAAATTCGATCATTAGTCAGAATCGAAAGTTCATTCAATTTCACTATTTTCTAAAATCTCGGCAATTTTTGCGGTTAATTTTCCGCGTTCAAGCGATGCCATAAGAAAAATATGCGTATCCAACAATATTTTCATTCAATTTCACCTGTTAAAAATTGAACAGTTTCATCTTCCTCGTTTGAATCAAAAAACGCAGGTAAAACTTCTCCTTTTCCTTCGTATAACCCGACCCAATTTCGTTTTGTAACTATTGGCGTTAGTTTTATTTTTGGTTCACCGTTTCGCGTAACAATGATTTCTTCGCCAGCAAGTGCTTTATTTATCCTCTCGCTTAGTTTTGATTTTGCTTCATAAACACTAATTTCCATAAAATTAAAGTTAGTCTGGTCATAAGGTCTAGTCATGTAATTTAAATTGGTTTTTTTTTTCGATTAAATTGAAATCAATAAAATCAACGTATTTAAAGAACAGATTTCACCAATAAATTTCAATCAAATTTGATTCAATAATCGCACTATCTTTGGTCATCAGCGGTAATTCAAATTCGACTGCACTTGCGACAATGACTTTGTCAAAAATATCTTTATTAAAATTGTATCCAACTGAATTTGTTATTATTGGAGTCGTTAAATGAATTATTTCAAAGCCTCGTTTTTGTAACAGTTTATCTGCCCAATACTGAAATTTTTCGCGTAAATTTACCTTACCTAGATTTTGCAAAATCGCAGTTTCCCACAAAACAACGGTCGGAATGTAAATCACGGATTCGCCCTTGTCGCTTTTTCAAAGGCTTGTCGAACTTTTGTCGAAAGGTTTGACGTTTTGCCAGTCGAATACCAAATTATTGTATGAGTGTCAGTTACGAACATTTATTTTCCCAACTCTTCGGCTGATTTTTCGATAGCTAGATTTATCATTTCAGAAATTTGGCGACTTGCACCATCTAAATCTTCGTCAATTAATTCCATTGAGCCAAAAAGAGTCATTTCTTCCGGTTTAGTTTTTTCATTATCCAAAATGGTAACCAAAGCCCGATGTTTTCCGGTCAATTTTATATTTTCCAACAGACTGACTCGACCTTGCATATCAATTACAGCTTCAAATGTTTGCATCATAATTTTTCACCTCACAAGCATTTTACTCTAAAAAGGTCTTTTTTTGCTTACTAAATCGAAATCAATAAAATCTGCGTGATGAAAAATCACCGATTCATTCGAGCGAATCATCATTTCGCCTTCTTTTGAATGTGTGGCGATAACGTGTTGAACTTCAGGTTTTACGCCGCGTGCGTGTGACATTGCAACGCCTGTGAATGGATGCCGCAAATGTTGTCCGCGTCCAGCTTTGGTAATTTTGCCGTCTTTTTCCTCGTATTCAATCAACTTTCCGACATCTGCTAACATTGCACCGGCAATCATCGTATCGTAATCAATGTTTGTTCTGTCGCCGTAAGCATCTTTTAAAACATCAGATACGGCGATGCACATTTTGCAAACGGTGCGGACGTGTTCGATAAATGTAATGTTGCAATCCGGCACATAAACTGTGAAAGGCATTTTCTTAATCGCGTCGAGCGTCCAACCGCCATCTTTTATTGCGTCTTCCCAAACCTGTGCGGTCTGCTCACGCAATTCTGCGTCTTTTATTAAATTTATCTCAGGTAAGAGTTCTAAAATTTTTTTTCTCATTATCTTTTCATTCTGCTGTGTCCATAATCAATAATCTTTACGTTTCAAGTCATCGCTCAATTTGGTTTCGTCAGAGAAAATCCAATCGTTTATCAACCAATTGTTTTTACTTTTTGTTAATTCAATTTTATATGTATCAATCAATTCTCCATCACATTGCTTTGGTTGTGAAAATATAACTTCAGCTATTGCAACATTTGACTCGACTGATATTTCTTTTACTTCGTATGTGTTTCTGTGAATTTTTTCATCAACCACACATTCTTCAAAAGGTTTGAATGGCAAACCGTCGCCAAAATGTGGTTTGTCGGTATGATTTTTGCGGATAAATTCATCTTCGCGTTTTAGTTCGTTCAAAAATAATTTGTAAAGTTCATTCGTGAAAAATCTTTTGTGCAATTTCAGTTCGTGCAGGCTCAAAACACCGTTTCGCGAGTTGTGAAATTGATAAAATTTTTCAACAGTTAATTTTGGATTTGTTTGAGCAATAATAGAAATATTCATCAAAATAATTGCTGTTATGCTCAGTATAAATATGTGTTTATTTGTTTTCATTGACTTTCAAATTCGTAATTATCGACATCAACCGTTCGCATCGGCGGATTATTTTCTTGTTCTTCGACCGCATGTGCGACCAATCCGGCGGTTCGGGCAATCATAAAAATACCATTTGCTGTTTTACTTGGAAAATTCATTTCGCAAAGCAGAGCAGCGATTGCTCCATCAGCATTTATCGGAAAAAATTTACTTGATTTTTCGGACAAAACTTTCTCTAAAACCTCAGCTTGTTCGACATATTTTCCGGCAATATTTAATTCTTTCGCAAGTTCAAATAATCGCACTGTTCTCGGGTCTGAAGCGTGAAAACGATGACCAAAACCTGAAATTCTTTTTCCAATTTCTTTGTAAGTTGCTACTAATTTCTCGGCTGCTTGATACACATCTAAACCATCTGTTTTTTGTAATTTAACGGCTTCACTAATTGCCAGCATTGCATCTTCAATTGCTCCGCCGTGATATTTGTTAATTGCTAAAAGTCCCGCCGCGACTGCCGAATTTAAACTCGCACCAGTATTTGCAACTGTCACAGCGGCAATTGTTGAAGGTGGTTTTACGCCGTGGTCAATGACAGAAACGATAATTGCCTCGAGCATTTTGGCTTGATCTTGGGTCGGTAAAACGCCCAAAAGTAATAAAAAAAGAACTTCGCCATAACTATGTTTTCCGATTAAATTTTCTATCGAATGTCCGCGAACATTAATTTTTTCAGCTTCGACCCAAGAAATTGAAGTTTTTCTTTTGTAAATCATTATAAAATTTTAACAAACTCATTGACAAAACAATGTTTTTACGATAAAAATCATTTGTCATTAAGTTATAACAAATAGATTTGCAAACGTCCAATTTGCTGATTTTAGCAATTATTCGGATTTGTATTTGTTTTAACACAATTAGACAGATTAAGGAGTGTATATGTTTAGTAGAAAATGTTTTCTTTTAGTTTCTTTTTTAATGATATTCAGTGCAATATCTTTCGGACAAGGAACTTCAAAACTAAGTGGAACTGTTAAAGATTCAAACGATTCGGTTGTTTTAGGGGCAACTGTTACAGCTTTGAACATTGGGAGCAGCCAACGAACCACGGTTTCAACCGATTCGTCAGGCAAATATGAATTTTCTAATTTGCGAGCCGGAAGCTATCGGGTTTCTGCCACCGCAAGTGGTTTTGGCGAATCTGCGGAAAGCGTTGTTGTCACTGATGGAGAATCAGTAACTCAAGATTTTTCTATTTCGCCGGGCGGAATTAAAGACATTGTAACCGTCACAGTCGGAAAAGGTGCAGATCGTTTAGCTGTCGAAACTCCGCAAACTGTGACTGTAACATCTGCTGAGCAAATTGAACAAAGACTGCCAAAATCGACTTTTGAAGCAATGGAAAGAGCTCCAAATCTCGGTTCACTTGAAACTAATCCGGCACGCGAACGTCCAAAACTTCGTGGTCTATCGTCGAATAGATTGTTGGTTGTAATTGACGGCGAAAAATTAAATAATGCACGCTCTGATCCGGGAGCAAGTGGTGCTCCAATTGCAGTCATTGATCCTTCAAGTCTGCAATCGATTGAAGTTATCGCGGGTTCTGGTTCGAGTTTGTATGGTTCTGATTCAATTGCCGGAACGATTAATTTGGTGACAAAAGTTCCGACACGCCCTGAAGAAGGCACAAGTTATAGTTTGCGACTCGATGGGAATCGTTCAAGTAATGGAAGACTGAATCGCGGAAATCTTTCTTTTAACCTAGGAACCAAGCAATTTGCATTTCGTGCAAGTGGCGGTTTATATCGAAATTCTAATTATAAAGCTGGCGGACAAGAGGTTACAAGAGCTGAAGTTTTGGCAATTGGTAATTTCTTCAGACAATTTCAAACAACAGTCGGTCCAAGTCCTAGTTGTGCAGTTGCTGGCGTTCCTCAAATATGTTTTCAATCAGCTGCGAGTTATCCAATTTATTCGCTAACCAAAAACCAAGAAATTTATAATGGTCAAGGAAGTGGAAACAGAAAACAATTTGATGCGTGGTTTTATCCGACTGAAAATCATAATATTAGGGTGAAATATTTAAATAGTGATGACGGCAATAATGGAAACGCTTTTTCCGGTCCACCGTATGAAACACAAGAAAGGTATGGTAGCTATCGTTCGTTTAGTAAATTTGGTATTCATTATGAGGTTACAGGTTTGGCAAAATGGTTGCCGAGAGCTTCTGCGAATTATTTCTATCAAAAACTTTCATTTCCTCAAAATCAATATACGTTTACGAATCTTAATAGTACATTTGGTGGCAGTTATATTGCCAATTCCAATGCAAATTTGACTAGTTTCACAGGTAATACTTCTCTATTTGGTGCTGGTAGTTATACTGATAATCGCAATACAATTTCAACTGACGGAGTTGACTTGCAGGGAACTGTTGCTCCATTTAGTGGGCTGTTTGTAACTATTGGCGGCGGAAGAACTAAAGACTATTCACGGGATACTTTTTTCACTTCAGGATTTACAGGATTTGGACCGAATCGGGTATTTTCTGGAATAACCAGAGTTGGTGCCAGCTCACCTGTAACAACTTACACGGACAATAACTTCTATTTTCAAGCAGAATTTGACAAGGTTAAATGGTTTAGATTAACGGGTGGAATGAGGCACGATAACTGGGTAACTAAGGCAATAGGTGGAAATGGATTTCCGCTCACATCCGAATTTGCTGCTTTAAATGCCGCAACTCCAGGATTGATTGCAAGTCCTGGAGCTTTAGGTTCTTTAATTTCGGCGTTGCCTAGTTTAGTAGGTATTGCCGGAGGAACTGGATCATCGGGTTCTAATCGAAATTCTACTACCTATAATTTTGGAATTGTCGGGCGACTTCCTTTCGGAATAAATCCTTATTACCGTTGGGCAAATAGTTATCGCGAACCCGGAATTACCGAAAGATATTTGCTTCGAAATTTTACGCCTGGAGTTGGAGGATTGGCGAGTTTAGTTGTTGGAAATCCGAATTTACTGCCTGAAAGAGGAAAAAATTATGATGTGGGAATTAAAGTTGCTAATAAGTATTTTAATTTTTCACTTGGTTATTTCAAAAACGAAATCAGAGATTTGCTAATTTTTTCTCCGGCACAAACATACTGTGTTGCACCTATTTTGCCTGATTTACCTGGAGGTTTTGCAGGTGGTTGTGGAGGTGTTGTCGGAGCAAATCTTGGTGTTCAGATTAATGCGAGAATAAATAGTGATGCTGCAATTATTAAAGGTTGGGAATCAACTGCAGAAGGAAGCATTCCACTTGGTAGCTTAGGAAGTATGAATCCATTTTACTCTCTGGGATCTTTGCATGGAACAAATAAAAATCCGACTGCTTTAGACGTTGCACAATTTAATGCAGTTTATGGCAGAACAAATAATCCGATTCCATTATCAGGTTCTTTAAGTGATTTTCCACTTGGTGGCATTACGCCATTTAGAATAATATATGGAACGCAATATTTAAACAGTTCCGGTAGATTTTTTGCTGAATACAATATTCGCCATCAAAATCGTGTAACGCGAGTTCCGCCGGGACAATTTGTCGGAACTGCTTTGATTAATCACGGTTCATTCGCTAGTTTGGCGGCTTTTGATAAACATTCGGTCAAAGGTGGTTATAATTGGAAAAACGAGAAATATAAGTTTTCAGTTACAGCTGGTGTCGATAATCTTGCGGACAGATTATTTTTTGAGCATTTCAACACTGCACCTGCTCCTGGACGAAGTTTTGTTTTTGGTTTCACGACCGAAATCTTTAATTTCTTTAAAAAATAAATTTAATTAGAAACTAATCTTGAGCTTTGGTTTAACATCAAAGCTCTTTTTTTGTGCTTTGCTTTTTTCAATATAAAATGATTTGATATTAGTTCTGATTGTTAATTATTTATGTCAACAAAACTCAACATTGCTCCAATAAAAATCGAAAAATTTACACTTGAAAATGGTTTAAGAGTTGTTCTTAACGAAGATAATTCTTCGCCGGTTGTTTCTGTCGCGGTTTATTATGATGTCGGTTCGCGAAATGAACGAAAAGGTCGCGATGGTTTTGCACATCTTTTTGAACACATGATGTTTCAAGGTTCAGAAAATATCGCAAAATCAGGGCATTTTCAACACATTTCGCGTGCTGGCGGAACAATGAATGGCACAACTGGTTCGCAACGGACAAACTATTACGAAGTGTTACCCGCAAGTCAGTTTCCGCTTGCCTTGTGGCTTGAAAGCGATAGAATGTTGTCGCTTAACATTACGCAAGAAAACCTCGAAAACCAACGTGCGGTTGTAATTGAAGAAAAACGCCAGCGTTATGATAATCAGCCTTATGGACAAATTTTCGACATTTTGACCGAAATGGTGTTTACAAATTTTGCCAATTCACATTCAACAATTGGTTCGGTTGAAGACCTCAATGCGGCAACGCTTGATGACGTGGCAGATTTTTTTCGAATGTATTACGCCCCAAACAATGCAGTTCTGACAGTTTCTGGTTCATTCGAAATTGATTTGGCAAAAGAGTTAATCGAAAAGTATTTTGCATCAATTCCGCGACAACCATTGCCACCGGAAATTGACGTTTCTGAGCCAGAAGAAGTTGCACTTAAACATAAAATTTGGGAAGACAAACTTGCACCTTTACCGGCTTTTTTGATTGGTTGGAAAATACCGCCGCGGCGAACTAAAGAGTTTAACGCTCTATATTTAGCAGGGAAATTACTTTACGATGGTGAAAGTTCGCGGCTTTATCAAAAGCTAGTTAAAGGCGAAGAATCTGTTCTCCAACTATTTGGTTTCACAGATGAACGACGCGGTCCTTCGATGGCGACAATTGGTGCAATTCCAAAGCCTGAACAAGATGTGAAACAAATAAGACAAGTGATTTTTGATGAAATTGAAAATATTTCTAACAATGGTGTGAGCCTTGAGGAGATGAATAAACTTCAAAATCAGCTCAGAAATGATGAAGTTCGCAGTCGCCAATCTTCACTTGGACGGGCGAGACAACTTGCCGAGTTTACTCTTTATGATAACGAACCTGAGCTTGCTAACACTGAAATCGAAAATTATCTCAGCATTACCGCTGAAGATATTCGGCTCGCCGCCAATAGATATTTAAAAACTGATAATAGATCTGAATTAGATGTTATTCCTGTCAACAAAGGCTAAGTTTATTAGCTATAAAACGTATTTATGAACGAAGATTTTCGCAAACAACCGCCGTTAAAACTCGCTGAAAGACCTTTTTCAATTTCAAAACCTTTTGAAACGCATCTCGAAAATGGTTTGAAAATTATAATTTTTGAAGATTCAAAACTTCCACTCGTCAGCTTTCGTTTGGCTTTTAGGTTTGGCGAAATTGATGATAATAATCGACAACTTTCGATTATGAATTCAATGATGAAAGAGGGAACTGAAAAGTTCTCGAGTAAACAATTAGCCGATGAAACTGATAAATATGGTGCTTCAATCAGCATTGGTTCGTCTTCGGACGACACAATTATTGCTGCTTCTTCGCTTTCGGTTTACCGATCTGAGATGCTCGATTTGATAGCAGAAGTTTTATTTAAACCGACATTTCCCGAAGATGAATTAGAGTTGAAAAAGCAAAATTCAATCGAAGGTTTAAAATTTAATCGTTCAGACGCGGGATTTCTAGCTGACGAAAGATTTTCGAAAATAGTTTACGGTGAACATCCATACAGCATTACAAGTCCAACTGTTTCGCAACTTGAAAATATTACCCGCGACGATTTGGTTGCGTTACACAGAGAAAGATTTGTCCCAAATATAGCGACATTTTTAGTTGTCGGAGATGTTAATAAAGACGATTTATTAGCAGAATTAAAAGCAAAATTTGGTGATTGGAAGCAGGGAAGTGTTGTTTCTAAAGACTTTGCGAGCGTTCCGAAACGAACAAAGAAAACATTAACAATTGTCGATCGGGCAGATTCTGCACAATCAAATATTGTGATTGGAAATCTTGGAATCAAACGAACTGATGAAGATTATTTTTCGTGTTTGGTGATGAATCAAATCCTTGGTTCGGGAGCAACTTCGCGTTTATTTATGAATATTCGCGAAGATAAAGGCTACACTTATGGTGCTTATTCGAGTTTTGATAAAAGAAAATTAACTGGAACATTTGAAGCCTCAGCCGAAGTTAGAAACGAAGTAACCGGAGCCGCAATGACCGAATTTTTCTACGAACTAAACAGAATTCGTGATGAAAACGTCAGCGATGATGATATTAATTTAGCAAAAAGTTATCTTACAGGCGTTTTTCCGCTTCGTGTGGAAACGCTCGAAGGTTTGATGGGACAATTAGTCAGCCAAGAACTTTATGATTTACCGAAAGACTATCTTGAAACATATCGCGAAAATATTGAAGCGGTCACAATTTCGGATGTAAAACGAGTTGCACAAAAATATATTGATGTTGAAAAAATTGCGATTGTTATTGTTGGTGATAAAAAAGATATTTTGTCACAAATTGAAGGTTTTGCGGACAACATTGAGACTTTTGATGTTGAAGGAAACTTAATAAACTAAGTAAAAATTGAGATGCAAACACTCGGGATTAGGCGTTTGCATCTCAATTAAATTTAAACTGTCGTGTCGTTTAACTCGCCATCTGGTCCGTTTTTTGTAATTGATGCAATTCCGTTTTCCATCGCTGCGTCGCCTGAATACATTTCACTTCTTCCTATTTCTTGCCCGTTTCCGGCTTTTAAAATAAAATAAGGTTCACTTTTTGCTGAAACTCTTCGATCATATTTTCCAGCATCACCAGAATTTTTCTTGACTGACTCAATTCCGTTTAAAGCTGCCGGTTTCGATTCATACATTTCAGATGTTAAAATAACCTGTCCGTTTCCGGCTTTCAGATTAAACATAAATTTGCCGTTTGCTGTCGTCTTTAATTCGTATTTTCCTGCCATTTTTTCCCTCTTTTTTGGTGTGATTTTAAAAACAATTTTCCTCGTGTAAATTTATTTTTGTTACATTTGGATTATTAATAATATATCACGTCAAACGCGAAATTTGAACTTGTAAAATGACCGTTTTTGGAAATTATAAAGTAAATGAGTTGTGAAGTGAGAAATCTAGAGTTTTAGTTTGGACGGTTCTAGTTCACAACTCAAAGCGTTTAACTTATGCAGCTTTGCGAATATTCAGGCTTATTGCATCACTAATAAATTGATTTTCTAAACTTGATATTAAGTAGGTTGCCGCTGCTCTCGAAAGTTCGTTTGGTTTTAAATTCCATTGATTTTCGCATCGTTTCTCGACATCTACTCCGTAGGTTTTGTTAAAATCACGTATTATTGCTAATTGTCTTCCGGTAATTAAATCAGACAAACATTTGGCGACTGGATCAATTTCAGTATTTCGAGAAATAACAACTTTTATGTGAGAAATTTCTTCAGTGAAACTTTTTCCAGAACTTCTAAATCTTAAAATATTACTTTTGACAGGAACAGAGGAATCAAAATTCGGAAATAATCGTTTCACAGATGATTCAATATTTGATTCAGACTCTTTTGTAACAACTGATTTATTGGTATCGAAATGTTCTGTTTTTTTTGTTTGAATAGCAAATCTCACTGCCATTATATGCACACAACGAAAGGTTTTATCTACTTTATATGTTTTCGTAAAAGTGTTGCAATTACAACAAATAATACCTTCAGAGTTTCTTTTCACCTTTATTTGTTGAGTATCAATCAGATCTGAATCAGTATATACACTAAAACAATCGCCTGTTCTTTTTACAAAACCATTTGCAGCAATGGTTTTTGCTCGTTTCACAATTGATGAATCATTTTTATGATTTACATTTATATTTTTCATAAGTTCTCTCCAAAAATTAAATATTCGTAATAATAACAATCTTTTCGTGTCATCTGTGAAACATCATAACTAATATAAATAAATGTTGCAAGTGTGAAACGTGGTGTTGCAATTAAAAATAAGTCGTGTTATCTTTGAAACAAGATTCGGACTGATGCAACAATTCACAACGCAAGGAGCAAACAAAAATGGGATTTAGTAACGAAGGTTTAATTAACACAATGGAACTCGGCAGAGCAATCAAACGTCGCCGCGAAGAGTTAGGAATAAGTTTAAGAGCCGTTGCCGATATAACTAATGTCTCTGCTTCAACTCTTTCACGAATTGAAAATGGAACCGGTAAGCCAGACGCTGATAACATTGCACGTTTAACAAGTTGGCTTGATATGCCAGTTGATCGGGTTTTAAATCGCAGTAATGACGCAAACTCAGTTGAGCCAGTTGTTTATTATCCACACGAACCAACTACCGATATTGTTGAAGCACATTTGAGGGCTGATAAAAATCTTTCACCCGAAACTGCCAAAGCATTATCAGATTTATTTCGTGTTGCTTATTCTGAGTTTAGCAAGCCGCGAAATTAATTAATTATCAAACGAAAATTTTTTTTATTTGTGTCGAAAATCACAATCGCACTCGAAGTGTATGAAAAAGGAGACTTTATGGAAAACGTAATAAAGGTAAATGCAAAACGTAGTGGTCGTGTAAAAAGAGAAAATAATAATACAATCGACACAAACTACGTTTTATTTTTTCTCGCAGTAGAATTAGGTAACAGTTTTAGAGGGTTAAGTTTTGAAATATTTATACTTTCATTAACGCTTATTAGTTTTTTGATTTTGCCTTATTGGTTGAACAAAAACACAGGTTTGTTTCCTGATTGGATTTTAACCAGAAGTGTAATCGCTTTATTTGCTATCGGATTTGGTGTCGTTTTTCAACAAACGCTTGGTGTCTTAATACCAGAGATTTATGGATTTCTTCCAATGACTTTTTTAATAATCACGGCTTTTTTGAGTGTTTATTTTCAGTTTTATTCGTTTCTTAAATTACGAATCGTCAAGTAGGCAACAGACGAAAAAAAAAGCGTGTTTGTTCGGGACAGACACGCTTTTTTGTTTTATTCTTCTTCCAAAAACTCAAAGAAAACTTTATCTTGTTTTACTTCTTCCATCGCTACGCGAGTTGCTTTATGTTTCCGTAAATCCATATCAATTCTGATGTTAGCACCTCTTTGAATTTGCTTGCTTCTTTGTGCGGCAAGCAAAATAAGACGATATTTTGAATCGATTTTATGCACTTCTCTCACAGGCTGTGTTTCAACTAGTTCGTCAGTTAATTCTTCGGTTTCTAAAATTTCTTCGGTCATTTAATCTCCAACTGTTTTAAAATTATCAAAAGTTACTAATACGTTTTTAACAAAATCTTTTTGTCGTCCAATCTTTAATCTTTCAGCTAAAATAGCCACTCGCAAATCGCCGACTGCTTTTTCGAGTTGATCGTTAATTATTACATAATCAAAATCGACAAATCTCTCAACTTCTTCTTTCGCGTTTTCTAATCGAAGCGAAATCTCACTCATACTATCAGTTTGTCTGCTTATTAATCTCTGTCGCAAAACTTCGTATGAAGGTGGCAAAATAAAGACTGAAACTGACTTGACTTGTGTTCTGATGATTTCTGCACCCTGAACATCAATTTCAAGAATAACATCTAAGCCGCGATTGGTCATTTCTTCAACTTGTTTTTTTGATGTTCCATAATAATTTCCGTGAACTTCCGCATATTCAAGAAACTCGTTTTGTTTAATTCTCAACTCAAACTCATCTCGCGAAATAAAATAATACTGACGACCATTTTCTTCACCATCACGCATTCCGCGAGTTGTAAATGAAACCGAATAACCAATGTTCGCAACAGTTTGTAGAACTTCCTTGATTAAAGTTCCTTTTCCACCACCAGATGGCGAACTAATTATAAATAAAATTCCTTTCATTTTTATTATCTAAATCTTTTGCTAAAAAAGAGCCAAATTGCTAATTATTCTATATTTTGAACTTGTTCGCGAATTTTCTCAATTTCAGATTTAATTGCCAAAGAAGCATCTTTTATAATTTTATTATTTGTTTTTGAAGCAATTGTGTTTGCCTCGCGATTAAATTCCTGTGTTAAAAAATCAAGTCTTTTGCCAACGTCCTTTGAATCATTCATTATCAACCGAAATTGTTCAACATGCGAGTTTAAACGTGTAAGTTCTTCTGTAATATCGCAACGATCAGCTAAATATGCAACTTCTTGAGCAAGTTTGGCTTGATCAAGCTCAATTTGTAAACTTGTTTTACTTAAAAGATCAGTAATCCTTTTCGTCAATTTTTCTTGGTATTCAGAAGCAACGGTCAATGTTTCAGCCTCAATAATTGGAATTAGGTTTTCAATATTGTTAAGTCGAGTAGTCAGATCAACTTTCAAACTATTTCCCTCAGTTTCTCGCATCTCTTCAAGTTGTGTTAAAGCAATCTGAAAAGCATTGAGAATTTCGTTAATTGTTTGCTCATTAAGATTTTCTTTGGAATTTTGCAAAACATTTGGAAGCCTTGCAATAACGTTTAAATCCGGTTCACCTGAAAGCCCAAACTCGTCCTGCATTTCTTTTAAAGCGTTTAAATAACCTGAAATAAGAGGGCGATTTAGCTCATAAATCACAGTTTCGGTGCGTTCAAAATTGACAAAAACTTCGACTCTTCCACGAATTAAAGTGTTTGAAATTAGACGTTTAATATCAGCTTCAATCGGTTGCAACTCACTCGGGAGACGCAAATTTATATCAAGAAAACGATTGTTTACCGTTTTTAATTCAACATTTATTGCAAAGTTGTCAGTCGAGACACTTCCTCGACCAAATCCGGTCATTGATTTCATAAGTTATTTAAAGGTATCTCAAAAAATATCAAACTGCACTTTATCATAAGCAAACATTTTGTATAATAAAAGAAATGTTAGTAAAAACTCAAACTGAAGATTTTCAAGATTATTTAATTGATGCCAGCAATATGCCTGGCGGAAAAGCTGATGGACTCTATATACCTGAATCAAAAGAAGAACTCGCGGAAATTTTTCGAGCCGCAAATGAAAATAAAATTCCTGTCACAATCTCTGGTGCAAGAACCGGAACTGTTGGCGGAGCAATCCCGTTTGGCGGTTATGTTGTTTCTTTGGAACGATTTAACAAGATAATTGAGATTGGAAGTGATTTTGCAATTGTCGGAGCTGGCGTTATTTTAGCTGATTTTCAACGTGAAACTGAAGCAAAAAAACTTTTTTATCCACCAGATCCAACTGAATGGAGTTGCCAAATTGGCGGAACAGTCGCGACTAACGCCAGCGGTGCGAGAAGTTTTAAATATGGTTCGACTCGAAATTTTGTTCGCAGATTGGAAATTGTTTTATCTGATGGCGAATTTCTGACAATAAAACGCGGTGAAACTTTTGCTAAAGACGGTGAAATTTGCTTGAAAACTCATTCTGGTAAAGAAATTATCACTAAAATTCCAACTTATGAACAGCCAAATGTTAGGAAAAATACCAGTGGTTATTTTTCAGCAGAAAATCTTGATGCAATTGATTTATTTATCGGAAGCGAAGGAACACTCGGCGTTGTTTATGAAATTGAATTAAATATATTGCCTCAGCCGGAAGCCTTTTTTAGCGGAATTATTTTTTTCAATGATGAACGAAATTTACTAGATTTCGTAAATGAAGCTCGTAAATTATCTTTTGACAATCGAAAGTCAGGAAAAGTAGATGAATTTGACGCAACATTTATTGAATATTTTGACGATAAAGCGTTGAAATTTATTAGTGAAAAGTTTCCTGATGTTCCTCGTGATGCTATCGGTGCAATCTTTTTTGAACAAGAATGTAACACTTTAACTGAAGACAAGTTAATGTTGCAATGGAATGACTTACTAGAACTGCATAAAGCGAACTTAGAACAAAGTTGGTTTACGACAACAGACCATGATCGTCAAAAAATGAAAGATTTTAGACACGCTTTGCCAGTTACTGTCAACGAATGGATTGTTCGCCATAAACAACGAAAAGTTGGTACAGATATGGCAGTTCCTGACGAACATTTTGAACATATTCTCAAGTTTTATCGAACCAAACTTGAGGAATACAATCTCGAATATGTAATGTTCGGGCATATTGGCGATAATCATCTTCATGTAAATATTTTGCCAAAAAATGAAGAAGAAATGATAAAAGCTAAATATGCTTATGGCAGATTTATTGCCCAAACGCTAATGCTCAATGGAACGATTTCTGCTGAACACGGAATTGGAAAGTTAAAGAAACATTACCTTTATACGATGATGGGTGAAAGATACCTAAATGAAATCGCAGAAATTAAAAAGGCTTTTGACCCAAATGGGATTTTAGGAAGAGGGAATCTGCTAGACGAAAAATTTCTTATTGAATTAAAGTCTTTTTCGTAAAACCTTTAATTTTTCGGCAAATTTTACCAAATCAAAATTTTGCGGATCATCATGTGCATCTTTAATTCCAGCGTCAATTGCCGAATGATATGCTGGAATTAGCCAAGTTCCGCGGCGAACACTTGCACAAATGTAAAGCAACGCCAGTCTTTCGTATTGTGAATCTGTAAACCCAATTTCTGGTGCAATTTGATCGTTTCCGACAAATAAAGTTAGATTACTTCTACGTGGTTGCACAAGTTCAATGTGAATTTGCAAACCTTTTCCATCTGTTTTTAAAAAATCACGAGCGAATTTTGTTCCCCAGCCTTTTTTAACTGTTAAATTAAAAGGAGTTGTAGTTATTGAATCGCCGAGACGATTAACAAAAATATGTGCAACAGGATTTTTTAACCAACTCGTTAAATTGTTAAATTTCCAAGAACTTTCGTTAATATTGGTAGGGAAGTTTTCTTTCAAATAATTTGGCGTTGAAGTGTCGTGAATCACAAAATACAAGGCTTGAATTTTTTCACCGTTTGGTAAATTTGAAATCGAGAGCGATTCATCAAGCGATCCACCGAGAGAAAGTTCATTTAACTTATTTGTTGGTAGATATTTACGAAGTTTATCTTTTGTTTTTTTTTCAACATTTTTGCCGATGTTTTTTTCAAAAAAATCTGGCAGTTTTTTTAGTTGCTCGCTTAAAACTCCACTAGGTTTGTTTGGTCGAAGCAAACAACGAGCTTGTTCTATTGGTTTCCCAACAAATAAAAGAGTTTTTTCATCAACTTTACAAGGTTTGTTTTGGGCAAAAATAGTAATTGAAAAACAATAGATTCCAAAAATAATTATTAAAGATATTTTTGATAAAAAACTCATAATGTTTTTGTGACCTTTGAAAGCGAACGCGGTGCATCAGCATCAATTCCTTTTGCGGCTGAAAGATGTGCAGCAAAAAGTTGTGCTGGAATAACAAATGGAATTGGAGACAGAAATTCGTCTATGTTATTTGGCATCAACAAGTTACGAGAGCTTAATTTTGAAATTTCATCATCATTTGTAATTGCCAGGCTGTCTGCGTGAAGATCTTTTAAACGTAAAAGAAGGTCAATACTACTTTGTTTGGTCACACCTTTTGGGGCAAACATAATTACAGGAAATCTTCTTTCGACAATCGCCAACGGTCCGTGAAAAAAATCCGCTGAAGAAAACCTTTCGGCGACAACATAGCAAGTTTCCATCAATTTTAAAGCCAATTCGTAAGAATTTCCGTAGTTCATTCCGCGTCCGACGACTACGCAATTATCCATAAACACATATCTTTCGACGAGTTCTTCAACCTTTGACTGCAACTTTAGAGCTTCAGCGGCGAAATTTGGAATTTTTTCAAAATCTATATTGTTATCAGCTAATGCAGCCGCTAAATGATAAAAATGTAGCATTTGTCCGGTGTAAGTTTTGGTTGCGGCAACAGATTTTTCGCGTCCGGCGTGAATCAAAAGAGTTTCATCAGCAATGTTTGCCATCGTCGAATCAGCTTCATTCGTGATCCCAAGCGTAAAAGCTCCGCAATTTTTCGCATTTTCTAAAACTGCGTTGATGTCTGTTCCCTCGCCTGATTGCGAAACGCCGACAACCAATGCACGTTTCAAATTTAATTTCGCATTATAGAGAGTTGTGACCGATGGAGCAGCGAGCGAAACCGGAATTCCGACCGTTGTTTCGAGTAAATATCTACCAAACTGACACGCATTGTCTGAACTTCCACGTGCGACTAAAACAATTAAATCAATCTCACGTTTTCTTAAAAAATCACGTAATGCTGAGACTTTTGTGCGTTCAGCGTTGATGGTTCGCTCTAAAACTTCCGGTTGTTCAGTAATTTCTTCAATCATTAACGACATATTTCAATTTTAAGGGTTTATTGCTAATGATTGCAAACTTAGGTAATTAATCCAACATCATTATCTTTGATTCACCAATCACGAGACGCTCGCCGTGTTGATTTGTGCAGATTGTTTCACAAGTAATAATCGGTTTATCATCGCGGATATTTGTTACGGTTGCAGTAGTCGTGACAGTATCTCCAATAAAAACAGGTGCTGTAAACTTCATTGTTTGCGAAAGATAGACGATTTTAATATCTTTAAATTCGTTGCCTAAAACTGCCGAAATAAATGCTCCACTCAGCATTCCGTGAGCGATTCTTCTTCCAAAACGTGTGTTTTTCGCAAACTCTTCATCCAGATGAATCGGATTAAAATCACCCGAAATCTCCGCGAACTGCTTAATGAGTTCGTCTGTTATAAATCTATTAGTGACGAATGAATCTCCAAGTTTTAATTTCATATATTTGCCTCTGAAGGTTTGATTTCATCAATTTCAGCTTGTGGTTCAATAAATTCATCAAGAATCGCATTTATCGCACCGCCAATTAAAATAACCAAAGCACTTAAATAAAGCCAAAACATCAAAATAATGACAGCACCGAGCGAGCCATAGGTTTTGTCGTAATTATCAAAATAACTGAGATAAAGTCGAAATAAGCCTGATAATATTAGCCATAAAATCATTGCTGCGAAAGTTCCTGAAGTGAACCAATGCCAGCGAAACTTTGGATGATTTGGGCATAAATTGTAAATAATTGAAAAAATTAAAAGCAGAACCAGAAAAATAATTGTTGTTCTTAAAACATTAAAATAAATTGGCGATGTAACTGAAATTCCCTCAGATTGAAGAAGAAACTCGAGTGATTGTGTGCCGTAAAAAATCAAAGTTAGAGTAACAGCGAATAAAATTCCTGTCGCAAAAGTTAATAAAAGTGATAATACTTTTGTTTTATGCCACCAGCGAGTTTCTTTGTAACCATAAACGTGATTCAAGGCGATTCGCAAACTATCAAAACCTTGCGATGCTGACCAAATTGCGATTAAAAATCCGATTGTTAATTTTCCGCCAGAACTATTTGAGGCAACTTCATTAATTGTATTTTGCAAAAGTATTGAAGCTGAGATTGGCATTATTTGCCGTAAATAATTGAATAGTTCAATTCTTAAATCTTCTGTTGAACCCAAAACGAGTCCGAATATACTAACCAAAACAAGTAATAGTGGGAAAATCGCAAACGAAAAGTAAAACGCAACCTGTGCGGCACGGCTAAAAATATCATCGTAAAAAGCCTTTTGATAAAGTCTCACGATAAATTTAATCCACTTATATTTGAGAAAAAAATCTACATCAATCATCAAATTTATTCTGCCATAATTTTGGATTTTTTAGTGCAAATGCGAAGATAAAATAGATAATTATGAAAGATATTGAAACTCGCCAAGACATCGATTTTTTGATGCGTGACTTTTACAGCAAGGCTTTGGACGACAATTTAATCGGCTTTATTTTCACAGAAATTGCGGAAATAAATATGGAACATCATTTGCCAATTATTGTTGATTTTTGGGAAATGATTTTGTTTCAAACTGTCAATTTTCAAGAAAAATATGGACGAAGTCCAATGTTTACTCACGTTGAGTTAAATAAAAAAACGCCACTCAAACTGGCACATTTTACTCGTTGGCTCAAACTTTTTAATGAATCAGTTGATAAAAACTTTGTCGGTGAAACTGCAGAAATTGCAAAATCTCGTGCAGTTTCTATTGGAAATTCAATGTTACTAAGATTTGCAAATCGTTCTCTTTAATTGACTTCAATCAATAAACGGCGTAGTTTTTAGACATAAATTATATTATGACAGATAAAAAAAGACTTCTTTCTTTGGACGTTTTTCGCGGATTGACCGTTGCGTTGATGGTTTTGGTCAATAATCCGGGAACTTGGTCGGCGGTTTATCCGGCTTTGAAACACGCTGATTGGCACGGCTGGACACCGACGGATTTTGTCTTTCCTTTTTTCGTCTTTATCGTTGGAATTGCGATCCCAATTGCACTCGGAAAGCGGCTCGAAGAAGGTTTAACCAATCAAGTTTATTGGAAAATTTTCACTCGTTCGTGTTGGATTTTCGGGCTTGGTTTGATTCAAATGGGCTTTCCGTTTTTTGATGTTTCAAAAACAACTATTCCGATTTGGGTGCAAATTATCACATATTTACTGATAGTTGGTGCGATTGGTTTGTTCTTTATGGACAAATTTCGCGAGTCAGTTTATGTAACTTTAGCTTTAACCGCATTTCTAGCGATTTTTTATTTCACGCAACTTGGCTTTCCGTTTGAGTCATTTCAAAGATTGCGAGTTCCAGGTGTTTTGCAGCGGCTTGCTTTGTGTTTCTTTTTCACATCGCTGATATTTCTCTGGACAGATTGGAAGCAACAAATCTATCTTTTTCTGATTTTATGCGTCGGATATTGGGTAATAATGCTTTACGGCGGAAACGGCGATCTTTCGGCGGAAGGCAGTTTTGCGGGATATGTTGACCGATTTTTGCTAACTGAATGGCATATTTACAAACCAAAACCGATGGGACAAAACTTTTATGATCCCGAAGGAATTCTCTCGACTTTGCCTTCGATTGCAACTTGTTTAATTGGCGTTTTGTGCGGAACTTGGCTCAAACGAAAAGACAAAAGTGATTTAGAAAAAGTTTCCGCGATGTTTGTCGTCGGTTGTTTTTTAACCTCAATCGGTTGGGTTTGGGACTTTTGGTTTCCGATTAACAAACCGCTTTGGACGAGTTCTTATGTAATGTTTATGGGCGGATTAGGACTTTGTGCGTTGGCGATTTGTTATTGGTTGATTGACATCAAAGGTT
>JANNVK010000139.1:0-24215 GCA_031414415.1 Acidobacteriota bacterium | reverse complement strand
TTGCCGCAAGATTTTCGTTTCAATTTGTTGTAAAATCACAAATTGTAATTTAGTAGAGTCTTTTATAAAAATGCAGTCATTTATCAGCGTTCCATTCAAAATAGATAGTATGCACGGCGGTTTATCGACCGTTGAAGGTTTAGCAAAGTTTAGTCCGGCTGGAATTGTGCTTGAATTTGAAGCAAAAATCTTTGGTTTAATGCAGACAGGTTTGAAAGAAGTTAGAATTTCGAAAGCTGATATTATGGACGTTATTCTAAAAAATGGCATTTTTAATTCTAAAATTGAACGCATTTTTTCGACTAAAATAGAAATCAGACTTAACAATTTTACCAAACTCAACGAACTTCCTTATCAAGACGGAAAAGTTTCGCTCAAAATAAAACGGAACGATCGCGAACGTGCAGAAGCTGCATTATTACTCTTAAATTCTGATGCGATTAGCGAAAATCAATTACCACTAACTTCTGTAAATGAGCTCTTTGTGGACGAAACAAAAAAACTGATACAGTAGAAAACAATATTTTTTTGAAATGGCAACAGCAACAAAACAAACTGAAAAAGCAGTAACAATGGTCGAAGCTATTCGGCAAGGAATTTGGGAAGAAATGACAGCGGACGAAAGCGTTTTTGTGATTGGCGAAGACGTTGGCGAATATGGCGGAGCGTTTAAATTAACCGAAGGATTTCTCAAACATTTTGGACCAAATCGGATAATTGACACACCAATTTCCGAAGCTGCAATCGTTGGTGCGGCTTGCGGTGCTGCGTTGATGGGAATGAAACCCGTCGCGGAATTTCAGTTTATTGACTTCATTTCGTGCGGCTTTGATATGCTGACAAATTATGCGGCAAAATCTCGTTATCGCGGAAGCGGAGCAATTCAAGCAGTTTTTCGCGGACCTTGTGGTTCTGGCGTTCGCGGCGGACCGTTTCACTCGATAAACGCCGAGGCTTTTTTCCTCAACACCGCAGGTTTGAAAATGGTTGAACCTTCTAATTCGTATGACGCAAAAGGTTTAATCAAAGCTGCAATTCGCGATCCTGATCCAGTTATCTTCTTTGAACACAAGAAATTATATCGACTCCCAAGATTACGCGAAGAATTGCCGGAAGAAGATTATATTGTAGAAATTGGCAAAGCACGCACAGCTCGAAAAGGCGAAGATTTGTCAATTATAACCTTTGGAGCTCAAGTTTTGAATGCTCTTGATGCGGCTGAAATTCTCGAAAAAGAAAACAATTTGAGCGTTGAAGTTATTGATTTGCGGACACTTTCGCCGCTCGATAAACATGCAATTCTCGCAACTGTGAAAAAAACAAATCGCGTGATGATTCTCCAC
The DNA here is from genome assembly GCA_031414415.1 of Acidobacteriota bacterium. Lineage (GTDB taxonomy): Bacteria > Acidobacteriota > Blastocatellia > Pyrinomonadales > Pyrinomonadaceae > JANNVK01. The sequence goes on along the minus strand of JANNVK010000139.1, from coordinate 22,872 downwards.
GAAGCGAGTCTAACCGGAGGAATTGGTGGCGAAATTTCGGCAATTATCGCTGAAGAAGCGTTTGAATGGCTTGATGCTCCACCGATTCGCGTCGCCTCAATTGATTCGCCGGTTCCTTTTGCACCAACGATGGAAGACTATTATTTGCCGCAAGTTACAGAAATTGTCGAAGCCGCCAAACGGTTGGCGAAATATTAAAAATTTAGTGAAAGAGCAAGATAATTGTAGAATCAACATAGCCTCAGATATTTGTTAAACTTTCAATTTACATATATGCTTTGAAGCAAAACTTATAGAAAAATTATGACTCAATTTTCTAATTTCAATACAATTATCGGCAATGGTAAATCTTATCAAGTTCCGATTTATCAAAGAGATTTTTCTTGGAAAAAAGATCAATGGGAAGATTTGTGGGATGATATTGAAGAAATTCCAAACGAGAAAACTCATTATTTAGGTTATTTAGTTGTACAACGCCTTAATGAAAATGATGAAGAATACTTGATAATTGACGGACAGCAAAGAATTACGACATTATCGCTCTTAGCACTAGCGGTTTGCAAATTATTAAAAGATTGGGCAGAGGAAGGTATTGAAACCGAAAATAATCTGATTCGTTATGAAGAAGAACGGAAACGTTATATCGGCAATTTTTCATTATCAAAATTGGCAACTGACCCCAAACTGAAATTGAATAGAAACAATAATAGTTTTTACCGAACTTATTTGCTCAATTTACGAAGACATGTGGCAATGTCAAAACTAAAGCCTTCGCAAAGACTTTTACAGCAAGCCTTTGATTATTTTTATGAAGAATTATGTAAAAAATTTAAAAACAATAAATCAGGTGCGGAACTATCAGAGTTTTTAGAAAAAATTGTCGGAACGGGTTTGGTTTTTTCAATTATTGAGGTAAAAAGCGAATTAGATGCTTTTAAGGTTTTTGAAACTCTTAATGCTCGTGGTGTAAAACTTTCTACTGCCGATTTGCTCAAAAATTATTTATTTAGCAAAGCTGCAAAATTGAGCGATTTGGAACTTGAAGAATCTGAAACGCTTTGGCAAGGAATTTCAGATTCTCTTCAGTCAAATAATCTAACGGTTTTTATACGGCATTATTGGAATAGCCGTTATAATCTTGAACGCGAAAGCACTCTTTTCAAAGGAATCAGAAAAAATATTATAGACGCCGAACAGTCCTTTGCTTTGCTCAAAAGTTTAGAGAATAATGTTGTTTTTTATGCAGGTTTCAGCAATCCGTATGATGAAATTTGGCACAAAGGCGAACAAATACAGCTGAAAGTTTTGAGATATTTAGGCGTTACAACCTGTTATTCTTTGATGTTATCGGCTTTGCAGTTTTTACCGAGAGAAGATTTTGAAAATCTTTTGAAAGAAATTGTGGCGATAACTTTCAGATACAATATAAGCGACAGAAATCCGAATGAAGCTGAGCGGGTTTTTAGCAACGCAGCCATTTTAGTTTCAAAAGGAGATTTGAAAACCGTTCGAGACATTGCTTTGCAGTTGAAAAACCTTTATGTTTCGGATGACGATTTTACTCAGCTGTTTTCAACTGAGAAAATCAATTTCAGACAAAAAAAAGAGCTTATCAAATATATTTTGGTAAAAATGGAAAACCAACTATCAAGCAAAACAGATCAAATTGAAGACGCAACTTCAACAATCGAACATATACTGCCGCAAAATCCCGGTTCAATTTGGGAAGCTAAATTTCCGCCCGATATTCAAACTGATTACATAAACAGAATTGGTAATTACACACTTTTAGAAGCATCAATAAATCACAAATTAAGCAACGAAATGTCGTTTGACGAGAAACTTGAGTTCTACAAAAAATCAACTTTTACAATGACAAATGATCATTTGCATTTTACTGAATGGTCGCCAGCAACCATACAACAACATCAGCAAAAAATGGCAAAATGGGCAAAAGGTATTTGGAAAAGTAACTATATTTCTTAAAATTATTCAATAAAAATTTCGTCAACAAAAATAAACGCTTCAAAACCTGCTCCTGGATGCCACGCCGGAATTTTGCCGAGATTTGTTGCTTTCACTCGTAGAAATCTTGCTTTGGTCGGCTTAATTTCAGTTGCGAAATCTTTGATTTGCTCTTTTATATCTTCGGGAGCAACGTTGGTTTTGATTTCTGCAATCTTTGTAAAACTTACATTATCATTCGAAACTTCAAACTCAATTTTGGTCGGCATCCAAATCCAACTTCTTGCATTTTGCAAAAATCCACCGCCGAGTTTTTTAATCTCAGTTTCCTTTTGCAAATCTATCACGGCGATAAAATCTTGCGATTGATAGCCTTGCCATTCACCCGACGCGAAATTTGTTGTGCCGCGAATTCCGTCAATCAAACCGATTTCGCCGCCGCCTGTGTATTGCCGATTATATTTTGAGAAAAGTTTTACCGACCAATCGTGCGGTAATTTGTGGACGATTGATTCAACTATTTGGCTTTTTTCGCCTTTTGAATTGACCGAAACTGCTTTGATTTTCGCATCTTTTTCAACTGTAAATTCTTGCTTATACTCCGTTTTAGGTTCGCTTCCATCAATTGAATAAAGAATTTTAGCGTCTTTCGCGTTTGAATTGATTGAAACATTAGTCGCTTTTTTGAAAACTCTTTCTTGAATAGAAATTATTGGAGCGGCGATAAAATTTCGTTCTGCTGTGCGAGAGGTTGAAAATTCAGTGAACCAATTTACGTTTGGCTTATCAGACATTTCAAAATCCAAGGATTTTCCGTCTTTTATGTCGTTGTGTGAAAACCTAGTTGATTTGTAAGTGTTTCCTCCAAGTTTCACCGATTTTACATAAATATTTTTATCAGAAACACTAGGAGCTTTTATACTGAAGGTTTTCCCGTTTTCCAAATGTATCTTTGCTTCTTTGAAAAGCGGCGTTCCGATATCGTAAAATTCACGACCGGGAACGACTTGATAAAACCCCAAACTACTCAAAATAAACCAAGCCGACATCTGTCCGCAATCCTCATTTCCAATCAAACCATCAGGATCATTTTTGTAAAATTCGTCTAGAATTTGTCTTACAAGTTTCTGCGTTTTCCAGGGCTGGTCAGCGTAGTTATACAAATATGCAATATGGTGGGAAGGTTCGTTGCCGTGTGCGTATTGTCCGATAAGTCCTGTGATATCAGGCTGTTCACGTCCTGTAAGCTCATCTTTCGTGGTAAAAAGTTCGTCTAGCTTTTTGGCAAAATTTGCTTTTCCGCCTTGTAAATCAATTAAGCCTTCCATATCGTGCGGAACAAAAAATGAATAAACCCAACTGTTTCCTTCGGTAAAATGAAATGAAACTTCATTTGGTTTGAAAGGTGAAATGAATCCGCCATTTTGTCGCGGACGCATAAAACCTGTTTCAGAATCGAATAGATTTTCGTAGTATCGCGAGCGTTTTATAAACTTATGGTAGTCCTCTTTTAACGTTGAAGCATTTTCTTTATTTTTTGGTTTAAGACTCAGATTGTTATAATTCATAGATAGAATTGAAGCCATCATTGCGATACAAAAATCATCATAAGCATATTCAAGCGTTTTTGAAACCGATTCGTTTTCATCCGACATTTCTATAAAGCCTTTCTTTTTATAGGCTTCCAGCCCGAAATGATTCATTTCCGCCGAATGTTTACTTGCCTCAAAAGCCTTTTCATAATCGAAGCCTTTGAGACCTTTCGCCATTGCGTCCGCGATTACGGAAACCGAATGATAGCCGATCATACAATCGGTTTCGTTGCCCGCGAGTTCCCACACGGGAAGCCGTCCGCCTTGTTCATATTGGCGAATAAAGGTGTTGATAAATTGCACCGTGCGTTTTTCATCAATAATTGTGTAAAGCGGATGAGCGGCTCGGAATGTGTCCCAGAGTGAAAAGATTGTATAGTTTTCCGATTGTGGATTGCGGATTGTGGATTGCGGTTTTCGACTTAGGACTTCGGACTTAGGACTTCGGACTCGGAGATTGTGAGTTTTCTTATCTATTCCCAAATAATCGCCATTTACATCGCTAAAAACATTTGGCTGAATTTTGGTGTGATAAAGTGCGGTGTAAAATTTGGTTAAGTTATCTTGGTTATCATCGGTGATTTCAATTTGGCTAAGTTCTTTATTCCAAACGGCTTTCGCGTCTGCACGAACTTTGTCGAAATTCCAATGCGGGACTTCGGTTTGTAAATTAAGCCGTGCATTTTCGATACTGACGGCAGAAATTCCAACTTTCACAACAATTGATTTCTGTTTGAAATTTTCAAAACGCAACATCGCATTTAAATTTGTTCCTTTCGATTCTTTCAGACGTTCGTTGCGTTCGTTAATTTCGTCGCTATTAGCAATCGCACTTGAAACAAATGGTTTAGAAAATTCCGCTGAAAAATAAATTATTTGATCTTTAGCCCAGCTTTGCGAGCGTCTGTAACCTTCAATCCGATTGTTGCCGACAATCTTCACAGACGAATCCAAAACCTTATCCCGCCAATTCAAATTGAAATTTATATTGACAAATTTCTCGTCGTTAAAAGTATAGCGATGAACTCCAACTCGTGTCGATGCAGTCATTTCCGCTAAAATTCCGTTATCCATTTTTACCGAATAATATCCTGCTTCGCCTTTTTCAGTAGCGTGTGAAAAAGTGCGAGAATTGTTTCCGTCAATACTCGGTGTAACTAAAATGTCGCAATAATCGGGAATTCCCGTTCCGCTTAGATGCGTGTGTGAGAATCCGAAAATCTCGTTATCGGAATAATGATAGCCCGAACTTCCATCCCAATTATCAATTCGTGTATCGGGCGAAAGTTGAACCGCACCAAAAGGAACTGTCGCTCCCGGAAAAGTGTGTCCGTGTCCGCCGGTGCCGATGAACGGATTTACATATTTTGTGTAATCTTTTTGTGCTGAAACATTGACGCAAACAGCAAGAAAGCAAATAATTACTGAAAGTATTTTAGACATTTTTCCGACCAACCTATTTTTATGAAAATTAAAGTTTTAGTTCTGCTGATTGTAGCTTTTTGTGTGAGTTTTGTGAACGCACAAATCATTAACATTGTTCCACAACCCAAATCTTTTACATACACGCGAAGTTTGCCGTTTGAGTTCAATTTGAAAACGAAAATTCATGCAACTGACGAACAAGGACGCAAAGCCGCAGGTTTATTAAACGATTTGTTGATGAAGAATTATGGTTTTAAACTCCGATTTGTTTCTAAACAACCTGGAGTTAATGTCATTAGTTTTATGGCACAAAACTCACAACCTACCAAAGAACTTGACGAAAAATACACGATAAATGTTAAGCGAGATGAAATAAAGATTTTCGGCACAGACGTTGGTCAATTTTATGCAATTCAAACTTTGATGCAGATTTTGCCGATTGAATTTAAAGGAAAAACTCAAATTGCGGGAATGGAAATTGTTGACGAACCGCGTTTTAAATATCGTGGAATGCACTTAGATGTTGGCAGACATTTTATGCCTGTAACCTTCGTCAAAAAATTTATCGATTTAATGTCGCAATATAAATTTAATCAATTTCATTGGCATTTGACTGAAGATCAAGGCTGGCGAATTGAGATAAAAAAATATCCAAAGCTGACGGAAATCGGTTCAAAACGCCAAGAATCGCACGAAGGTCGTTATTCGACAACTTTCAAAGGCGACGGAATTCCGATTGAAGGTTTTTATACGCAAGACGAAATCCGCGAAGTTGTTGCATACGCCAAAGATCGCAAAATTACAACGATACCGGAAATTGAATTGCCCGGACACGCTTCAGCGGCGTTGGCGGCTTATCCCGAACTCGGCTGTAAACAAAATTATGAATACAAAGTTCAGCAAACCTGGGGAATTTTCAAAGAAGTTTTTTGCCCAACCGAGAAAACTTTCAAGTTTTTGGAAGATGTATTAACCGAAACAATCGCTCTATTTCCAGATTCGCCATACATTCACATTGGCGGCGATGAAGTTTTGAAAGATCACTGGAAAGAATCGGCAGAAGTTCAAGATTTAATGAAGCGTGAAAATTTGAAAGATGAACACGAAGTTCAGAGTTATTTTATCCGCCGAATGGAGAAATTTATTAATTCAAAAGGCAAAAAAATCATCGGTTGGGACGAAATTTTAGAAGGCGGACTTGCTCCAAATGCGACGGTCATGAGTTGGCGTGGAACGAAAGGCGGAATTGAAGCAGCGAAAGCAAAACACGATGTGATTATGACTCCAACTGATTTTTGTTATCTCGATTACGGGCAAGGCGATCCGCTAAATGAGCCTTTAAATATCGGAAATCACCTTTCGCTTGAAAAAGTGTATTCCTATAATCCGATGCCGAAAGAACTAAACAAAGATGAGCAAAAATACATTCTCGGCGTGCAGGGAAATGTTTGGACGGAATATATGAAAACGCCTGAAAAAGTTGAATATATGGTTTTTCCAAGAGCTCTGGCAATTGCGGAAGTTGCTTGGTCGCCACAGGAAAATAAAAACTACGAAAATTTTCGCAGTAGAGCATATTCTCAATTAGAAAGACTCGATAAACAGAATGTCAATTACCGAATTCCTGAACCTGAAGGTTTGGCAAACACGCTTTTGCCCAAAGGAGAAAAGTTTGTTCTTGATTTAAAACCTTATTCAGAAAAATCGAAAATTCTCTATGCTGAAAATTTATCTGTTCTCAATGATTCTCCAAATACCTACAAATCTCCGATAAATATTGAGTTTGAAGCTAATCAAGTGTTCAAAAAAATTGAAACGATTGTCGTAACTGCAAAAGGACGGAAAAGTTCAGTTTACTCCGCCATTTTTCTCAAACGCGAAATGATAGAAGCTGTTGAGCCGCCAGATAAACGTTCGGGCGTTTTTTATAAATTTTATAAGGGAACTTTTTCGAGTGTCAAAGACATTGATTTAGTAGCCAGACCTTTTGAATCCGGCGAAAGCAAATCAATCCAACTTCCGCAATTTAAGTCAAAAACCAACGATTTCAAAGAGCCTTTTGCAGTTGTTTTTGACGGTTATATTAATGTATTAGAAGATGCAATCTATGAATTTCACGTTGAAAATCAGTCAAATAGTGTCTTTTTTATGATTGGCAACGAAGAGGCAATTGCTGGTAACGACACATCTCAACCAGATATTTCAGATCGTGGCGTTGTCCCTCTAAAAAAAGGCTTTCATCGAATAAGACTCAAGTATTTACAAACAAATGAAATTGGCGTTCTAAATCTTCGTTGGGGTAAAAAAGGAACTGGTTTACGCAGAATTTACGGCAACGAATTAGTGCATTAAAGCTGGGAACGCAGACACTCTTGTCTGCACGGACGCGAGAGCGTTCGAAAAGAACTTTGATAAAATTCAAATTGAGAGTGACCAAACGCCGTCAGATTGCGGACGCAATCTTGCAGACAAGAGTGTCTGCGTTCCAGTGAAAAAAATTATGGGCAAAATATCAAGACGCGATTTATTTAAAACTGGTGCTTTATCCATAGGACTTTCGGCGATTGCGAACGCCGAAAATAAACCGAAAAATCAATCAATGATAGGCGTTCCATTCGAAAAACGCGACAAAGTTCGAATTGGAATCGTCGGCGTTGGCGAACGCGGACGCTCAATGATTCACGATATGAACGGCATCGAACACCTCGAAATTGTTGCACTTTGCGACAACGTAAAGGCGAACGCCGAGCAAGGCAAAGCGATGATCGAAAAAGCGGGAAAGCCAACTCCTGCAATGTTTACGGATGGCGAATATGCTTTTGAAAAACTTTGCCAACGCGATGATATTGATTTCGTTTATTCGCCCACGCCTTGGGAATGGCATCATCCGGTCGCAATGGCGGCGATGAAAAACGGCAAACACGTCGGTGTAGAAGTTCCGATGGCTACGAATATGAAAGATTTGTGGGAATTGGTCGAAATGTCTGAAAAAACTCGTAAACTTTGTATAATGATGGAAAATTGCTGCTACGATTTTAACGAAATGCTTGTGCTAAATATGGTTCGGCAAGGCGTTTTCGGCGAAATCACACACGGCGAAGCGGCTTATAATCACGATTTGCGTTGGATTTTGAACGAAGGTCGGAGCGAAGGTTTGTGGCGACGTGCGTGGCACACTCGCCAAAACGGAAATTTGTATCCAACTCACGGGCTCGGACCGGTTTCAAATTATATGAACGTCAATCGCGGTGATCGGCTCGATTATCTCGTTTCAATGTCGTCGCCGTCCAAAAGTTTAGACCTTTACCGCGAACAAACGGTGCCGAAAGATTCGCCGAAATGGAATGAAAAATATATTAACGGCGATATGAATACGACACTCATAAAAACCGCTAAAGGCTTGACAATAAAGCTCCAACACGACACATCAACACCTCGTCCGTATGATCGAATCAACCTGATTCAAGGCACAAAAGGCATCTTTCGAGATTATCCTGAGCGAGTAATGATCGAAGGTCAGTCCGAAAAACATAAGTTCACAAACCTCGATAAATACAAAGAAAAATACACACATTGGATGTGGCAAAAGCTCGGAAAAGAAGCCGAAAATGCTGGACACGGTGGAATGGATTTTATTATGATGTGGCGGCTTGTGCAATGTTTCCGAGAAGGTTTGAACTATGATATGGACGTTTACGACGGTGCGGCTTGGTCTGCTCCGTTTCCGCTGACTGCCGAATCAATTGCAAAAGGTTCGATGCCGATTAAAATTCCCGATTTTACAAAAGGTAAGTGGATGGAAAAACGCGATACTTTGGTTTAGTGACTGATACGTTCGACTTGAACATTGCCGAAAGCTATACTGATGTTAGGAGATTTTATGTCAGAAATTCACAAAGAAGTTGTTATTTTAGGTTCAGGACCGGCAGGATTAACCGCAGCGATTTACGCGGCACGTGCGGATTTGAAACCGTTAGTTATTGAAGGTCCGCAACCTGGCGGACAGCTCACAATTACCACAGATGTTGAAAATTATCCGGGTTTTGCAAAAGGAATTATGGGTCCGGAATTGATGGAAGAATTTCGCGGACAAGCCGACAGATTTGGAACTGAGTTTTTAAATATTTGGATTGATAAAGTAGATTTATCGAGCCGACCTTTTACACTTTATGGCAAGGCAAGTGTTGACAGCACTGAGATTACGGTGATTGTAAAAGCTGAAACTTTGATTATTTCGACTGGAGCTTCGGCAAAATGGATTGGGGTTCCGGGCGAAGATCCGGTGCCAAATGGATTTGGCGGAAATGGAGTTTCGGCGTGTGCAACTTGCGACGGATTTTTCTTTCGTGGCAAACCGATTGTCGTTGTCGGCGGCGGTGATACGGCGATGGAAGAAGCCAATTTTTTAACAAAATTTGCCTCAAAAGTTACGGTTATTCATCGCAAAGATACGCTTCGGGCATCGAAGATTATGCAAGATCGGGCTTTGAAGAATGAAAAGATTGAATTTTTGTGGAACACGGAAGTTAGAGAAATTTTTGGTGAAAAAGAAACAGGCGTGACCGGAATAAAAATATTTAACAATCAAACGAATGTAGAAAGCGTTTTCCCGACTGAAGGCGTTTTTGTCGCGATTGGACACAAACCAAATACTGATCTTTTCGCCGGAGTTTTAGAGATGGACGATGTTGGTTATTTAAAGACCGAAGGAAGTTCGATGAAGACCAATGTTGAAGGAGTTTTTGCTTGCGGCGATGCACAAGATTCTTATTATAGACAAGCAGTTACAGCCGCCGGAACAGGTTGTATGGCGGCGATTGATGCCGAAAGATTCCTCGCAGATAACGAATAAATTTTTATGCCAATTTACGAATATAAATGCAACGAATGTGAAAATCATTTTGAAGCAATGCAAAAAATGTCAGAAGATCCGCTTTCGATTTGCGAAAAATGCGGCGGAAAACTCGAAAAACAATGGTCACTTTCGGGTTTTCAATTAAAAGGCGAAGGTTGGTATTTGACCGATTATGCCAAGAAAGGCAAAGACTCGACGGCTGTTGCTGCAAACGCAAATTCTGTTGAGTCAGGAAGTTCCAGCGATTCTGTTGATTCTACTAAAACCAGTGAAAAATCGGCTGAAAAATCGACAGAAAAAACTTCGACAACTGAATCAACTAAAACTGAAACTTCGGCATCAAAAGGTACAAGTTCTAAAGTTTCCAAAGCCGAATAGTTTTTAAAAAGGTTATTGATGAATAAAATTTTAACTTCATTTTTATTTTTTGCACTCGTTGTTTCTGCTAATTCGCAGTCTCGACACAGCGTAAAAACCTCTGATGACGGCGGCACAATTTTGAGCGTTGTCGCGTCGCGAAAAGAAAAAAAAGAAGAGAAAATTAAGATTGAAAATTTATTTCTTTACGAAAATGGCGTTGAGCAAAAGATAAAAAATCTAGTTTTTGATCCATCGCCATCGAGAATTGTTTTGCTGGTTGATAATTCGCTAACGCTTCGTGCGGATGTTGAAAAATTGCAAAATGCGGTTAAAGAATTTGCTTACGAAATTTTTGAAGGTGACCAACTTTTTCTAATTGCTTACGATGAAAAAGCCGAAATTGTTCAGGAATGGACTGACGATGTCAAGAAACTCGAAAAATCTCTCGGACTTTTTCGCAAAAAAGATAATCCATATTTGTTCGACGCATTGTCCGCCAGCATCGGCGAAGTTTTGCGTCCGTTAATGCCCGGAACGCGAAAAACTGCAGTTGTCTTAATTTCTGACGGTTTAGACCGAGGCAGCAAAATCGAATTTGAGAAGATTCTTGCAGAGTTACAACACGAAAATATTGTGGTTTATGCGTTGCAATTGCCGGACAGAACTGGCGGTGCATTTCGCCGAAATGTTCCGAAGGCAGCAAAAGTTATTGAAGAATTAACAATCGGAACCGGCGGATTAGCGTTTCCTTTTGAAGAATCACAAACTGCCGCAAAAGCAATTTGTGATGAACTTCGTAAAAATCGCTATTTGCTTTCTTATTTTCCGAGCAACACTTCTTCTTTCGATGCGAAGAGATTATTTTTGCTCGGTGATGAAGGAATTACGATTCGGACAAAGGCTTTTCAACCACCAAACGTGAAATAAAAAAACTAATTTACAAAACGATTTCGAGAATAAACGCGATGTATTAATTCTTCCAAAAAACCTTCATAAGTAAATGTTGCCGAATCATAGTTTGGTTTGAGCTTAAACATTATCGGAATCGCGACTCGCCACGCCATCCAAAGCCTTTGTTTTTCAGGTAAATCCCAACGTCTTCGCAGAAAAGTCTCAATAACTTCAATTTCTTTATCAGCCAAAACTGACAAATCAGCAGTAAAACTTGTTTGAACTTGCAGACGACGAAAAGCTGAATCGGCAGTCGGATTTGCAAAAATATCAGCAAATGTCGGTGCTTCGTCAATTCTTTCACGAACAACAACAGTTCCCGCAAATAAATCGCCAATTCGCTGATCGCGACCGCTCAAAAACACCGCAATAAATCCGATTGAATAAAAAGGAAGCGGCATAATGTCGAAGAGTCGAAGCAGGTTTCTCGCAATCGATTCCCAAAGCGTAATTGGTCGTCCGTCTTCACGAATCACACGAAGGCGAAGAAGTTTTTTTCCTGGAGTTTGCCCATTCCAGAGCCATTCGAAAAACGCAAAATAGCTTGTAAACAACAGGAAAATAACGATTATCATTATCGCCATAACCCATTTGGGCAATTCGGCGACTTCATCTTTGATAAAATCTGAGTTCGTCCCGCCAAGATTTAAAATAGAACCGACGATTACCACAACCAAAATTACCGCAATAATTTGAATCAAATGATCGACCATACACGCGAGAAAACGGTTGCCGATTGATGCCAATGCGAACTCAAGTTGCACACGTTCAGGCGTTTCAATAATGAGCGTTTCTTCTGATTCGATAAATGCTTGCGACATAATTTTTATGCTGGTTCTTGCTGAGTCAGGCAATGCAAAGTGCCTAAACCCCAAACTAAATCGACGGCGTGAATGCCGATAATATTTCTTGACGGAAAAAGTTCAGCTAAAATTCCGAGTGCGATTCGGTCATTTTCGTCATTAAAAGTTGGGACTAAAATTGACTTATTGGCGATATAAAAATTTGCATAACTTGCCGGAAGTCTCTGATTTGAAAAGACTAACGGTTTTGGCATCGGCAATCGAACGAGATTTGGCTTTTTCCCATTTTCTAATTTGAAACCTTCAATTCGTTCGCGGTTTTCTTCAAGAATTTTATAATTTGCATCAGATTGATTTTTTTCTTCGGCAAGAACAATCGTATCTTTATTTACAAAACGACAAAAATCATCGATATGTCCGTGCGTGTCATCGCCGACAATTCCTTTATTTAACCACAAAGTATTTGTCGCACCAATATTTTGACGAAAAACTTCTTCGTAATCCTCACGCGAAAGATGCGGATTGCGAACTTGCGTTTTGTCGTCGAGCAAACATTCTTCGGTTGTAAGTATAGTTCCTTCACCATTTACGTCAATTGCTCCCCATTCTAAAACGACTTCCTCTCCGTTAAATTCAACTTCAAAAATTCGACGTTTTGCGGCTTTCGCGTATTTTATCGCAACCTGATTATCAAGTTGCCAATCGTCATATTTTGCCCAAGCATTGAACGCAAATTTAATTACGGCAACTTCATTTGAAGCATTATTTTTGACAAACATCGGACCTGAATCTCGCATCCAACCTCGATTATGAGGAATTTGATAAAACTCAATTTTGTTAAAATCAGCACCAACTTTCGTCAAAATATTTCGAGCTTTTGCCTCGTGTTTTTCGTCTTGAACCAAAATACAGACAGTTTCAGATTCGGTGAGTTTCCGCGTAATTTCGCCATAAACCCAATGAATCGCGGCAATTTTACCCGGAAAATCATCTTTGTTGCTGCACCAACCAATCCAGGTCGCCCGATGTTTTTCCCATTCGGCGGGCATTTTGAAATTTGATTCGAGTGGAGTTTTCATCATAAAATGGAAAATAGAAAATGGAAAATAAAAAATGGAATTCATTTAATTTTCCACTTTCCGTTTTTAATTTTCCGTTGAGTTCTAATCTATAAATCGTTTCTGCAAATCGCCGTAATTCTCAATGCGTCTGTCGCGGAAAAATTGCCAATTTCGGCGGACATCTTCCATTCTAGCTCGATCAATTTCTACCACCAAAACCTCTTCCTGATCTGAGCTCGCTTGAGCGATAACGACACCGAAAGGATCGGCGACAAAACTGTGTCCCCAAAATTGAATTCCGTCAGTTCCTTCGTTAAAAACTTCGTGTCCGACGCGGTTTGCCGACGCGACAAAAATCCCATTCGCAATCGCGTGCGAACGTTGAATTACTTGCCATGCATCTTGTTGCGAAGCTCCAACTTCTGCTTTTTCAAAAGGATGCCAGCCAATCGCCGTCGGATAAAAAAGAATTTCTGCACCGCGAAGAGCCGTTAACCTTGCACCTTCGGGAAACCATTGATCCCAACAAATCAGCGTCCCAATTTTTGCGTGAGCGGTTTCAAAAGCCTTAAAACCCAAATCGCCAGGCGTAAAATAAAACTTTTCGTAATAAGAAGGATCGTCGGGAATGTGCATTTTTCGATAAATTCCGATTGTTTCGCCAGCTTCGCCTATCACCGCAAGGCTATTGTGATTCATTCCCGACGCTCGCCGTTCAAAAAGCGGTGCAACAATTGTAACGTTTTGTTCGCGGGCGATTTTTGCTAAATAATCGGTCGAAGGTCCGGGAATTGTCTCGGCTAAATCAAATAAATCAACATCTTCTCGCTGGCAAAAATATTGCGAACGAAACATTTCGGGCAAACAAATAATTTTTGCACCACGTTTTGCCGCGTCCAAAACAAACTCGCCCGCCCGACGCAAATTTTCCTCAATATCTTTGGACATTGCCATTTGCACTAATCCGATTGTGTATTTATCGCTTTTCGCCATAATTTTAATTATATTTGAATCTACTTCTTTCGTGAAATTCGCTGTTTATATTTCGCAATTTTTTCTTTTAAACGACCAAAAGATAAGCGTTTATAACGATTTTCATTAAATGCTGTGCCGATTATTTCCTTCGCTTCTTCAGTTTCGGCAGCATTAGCAACAGGTTTTGGTTGCTCAGATGTGGCTGATTTTTCGTAACTCAGGCTAATAAAAACCGGAAAATGATCAGAACCGCAGGCATTTTTTATACGCTCCAATTTTATCAAACGAAAATGATGCGAGTGAAAAACGTGATCAAGCGGAAGCCGAAAAAATTTGTGTTTGGCGTGAAAAGTATTATAAAAGCCGCGTCCAATTCGCGGATCGAGTAAACCGCTGATTCGCTTAAAAAGTTTGGTCGATTTTGACCACGCCGCATCGTTCATATCGCCGGCAACAATACACGGCAAATTTGATTCGCGGACGGCTTTGCCAATCAACAAAAGTTCGCCGTCGCGTTCAGTCGAGCGACCTTTTTCTTCGGGAACCGGCGGTCGCGGATGAACACCGTGAAAGGCAATATCTTCACCCGAACGCAATTTTATCTGTGTATGAACCGATGGAATATCGTCTTGAATAATAAACTGAAGTTCGCTGTCATGAATTTCGAGCTTTGAAAAAAACATCATTCCATAATGATTGTCGAGCAAATGCGAAATTCGATTCGGGTAAATTTCGTTTAATTCCGAGAGGTTTTCCGCCCAACTTTTATTCGTTTCAGCAAGCAAAACTACATCAGCATTAACACGTTTTATTAGTTCGACAACATCTGAATATTTGTCGTTTTCCATCAAAATATTAAAAATAAGTAACGAAATGTTGGTGTTATCTTCGTCTGGCTCTCTCGCATCTTGGACTTCTTTTTTATAAAAAATCGTAAACGGTAAAATTGATAAAAGTTGATAAATAATGCAAATCAGTAAAATTAAAGTGAAAATATGTGAAAGATAATCTGTTGAATTGAAAGCAAATATCTGCAAAATAATTGAGATTAACAGCAGAATCAATATCTGCAAACGCGGAAAATCGCCCAATCGAATAAACCAATTTGCACTGCGAATAAAAGGTTTAACGGTTAAAAGAATTGCTAAAATTCCAATAATTATTGAAAGAATTTTCATTTTTCAAGCAGTCGTTTGGCTTTATTAATTTCTTCAATCAAAACTTCTTCGCTCGGCAAAATCATTTTATACTCAGATGCCAAAATCTTATTCGGCAAATTTTCTAGTGTGTAATGTGCGAGTGCGTCGCTTTTTTGGTCGCACAAAATCAAACCAATCGGCGGATTTTCGCCTTCTTCACGCCAATGTTCATTGGCATAATTTGTGTATAAAATCATCTGCCCAACGTCTCCATACGAAAAATTACCGAGTTTTAAATCAATAATCACCAAACATTTCAGACGCCGATTAAACAAAACCAAATCAACGCGAAACCATTCATCATCTACACGCAGACGAATCTGTCGTCCGACAAACGCAAAACCTTTGCCCATTTCAAGCAGAAAACTTTCTAAATGTTTGATGATCGCTTCTTCTAAATCAAGTTCGGAATATTCATCTTTGAGATTCAAAAATTCCAAAACAAACGGGTCTTTGATTTCTTCGTCAGGCGAAACATAATCTTCTGGCAAAGGTTTTTCGCCTTTTTTGAGCATTGCGGCTTTGTTTTTGGAAAGTAGAGTTCGCTCATAAAACCTTGAATTTATTTGTCGTTTTAGTTGCCGCACAGTCCAGCCACCACGCAATGCTTCGTCTTCATAAAACTTGCGAGCGTTTTCATTTTTGCACGATAAAAGCGAAACGTAATGCGACCACGGAAGCGGAAAACGCTGAGCGATTTGTGAGATTGAAGATTGTCCAGACGGTGTCTGCGAAATGTTTTCAGAAATACGCGACACTGTCGCATATTTGTTGGATTCGGCAGCCAATGTCTGCCGAATTACATCTGTCTGCCCAATAGTTTCTGGAGATTTGCTAGACACCGTCTGGCTTTTTATCAATTTCGCAGACAGTGTCTGCGAAATCTCCCAAGTTGAATAAAACAAACGCATTATCTCTAAACTTCTTTCCGAAAATCCTCGCCCAAAGCGTTTTGTTAAATCGGTCGAAAGTCTTTTCAATAGCTCTTTTCCGTATTCCGCACGACCTTCACCGCCTTGTTCAACCTCAACAATCTGCCGACCAATTTCCCAATAAGTCGCGGTCATTATTGCGTTTACCGAACGTGCCGAAAGTCTGCGGGCTTGTTCTAAAAGCTCCGCAACATTCGTGAGAATTGAGTCGTAATTATTTTCAGGTTTTGCGAGTTTTTTTGGCATTTACTTTCCCCGGATTTTTATATACTTACGTTTGCCAACTTGTAATAAAATCTCGTCTTTCAAATCAATTTCGGCATTCGCATTGGTCGCTTTTTCGCCGTTGAGTTTCACACCACCTTGTTCGATCAAGCGTTTCGCCTCGCCTTTTGATGCGACCATTTCGGTTTGCAGAAGCAAATCGATCAGCTTGTAAGTTCCTGCGGTAAGTGATTTTTCTTCAATTTCATCCGGCAAATTTCCTTTACTGAATTGGTTGACAAAGTTTTCTTCGGCTTTGCTCGCATCGTCAGACGAATGAAAATCGCGGACGATTAGCTTTGCCAAATTTACTTTTAAGTTTCGCGGATTTTCGTCAGTTGACTTCATTTTTTCGATTTCCGCCGGCGTTAAATCGGTCAAAAGTTCGTAATATCGCCACATTAAATCATCGGAAACTGACATCACTTTGCCAAACATTTCGTTTGGATGCTCGTTGATTCCGATGTAATTATTCAATGATTTCGACATTTTGTTTACGCCGTCTAAGCCTTCCAAAAGTGGCGTTGTGATGATAACTTGCGGTTCTTGCCCGTATTCGCGTTGCAGATTTCGCCCGACCAATAAATTGAATTTTTGGTCTGTTCCGCCGAGTTCAACATCGGCTTCAAGGGCGACCGAATCGTAACCTTGCACAAGCGGATAAAGCAATTCGTGCAAAGCAATCGGTTTTTCTTCACGCAGACGCTTTTCAAAATCGTCGCGTTCCAAGATTTGTTTGACCGTAATCCGAGATGCGAGTTTGATAAATCCGACTGAACCGAGCGAATCGCACCATTCGGAATTGAAACGAATTTCGGTTTTTTCTTCGTCCAAAAGTTTGAAAATTTGTGTTTTATAAGTTTCGGCGTTTGAGTTAATTTCCTCGCGTGTGAGCGGCGGACGAGTCGTATTTTTGCCCGAAGGATCACCGATAAGTCCTGTAAAATCGCCAATTAAAAAAATAACTGTGTGTCCGAGTTCTTGAAAAGCACGAAGTTTGCGGATAACAACCGTGTGTCCGATGTGAATGTCAGGAGCAGTCGGATCAGCACCGAGTTTGATACGCAGAGGTTTGCCAGTTTTCGCGGAACGCTCAAGCTTTTTTCGCAAATCTTCTTCGCGAATGAGTTCAACTGAGCCTTTTTTTAGGAAAGCAACTTGTTCGTCAATAGTCATAAAATAATGGTAAATGGTAAATGGTGAATGGTAAATTGTGGAAAGAAGTTTTTGATGTTTAGTTTAAGAGTTTTGTCTTTTGAGGGTAAACTTCCAAACCATTCGTTCGCCTTTTTCATCGAAAATATACATTGCTTCAGCTACTTTCCAGTTTCCTAAAAACTTCCATTGTCCGACTTTTATTTTGCAGAAAAGCGGAACAGAATGCTTTGAATCGATTGCGTTTATTAGAGCTTGATTGAAAACGTCGAGTTTTTGGTCGCCGCGTCTGCCGCAACCGGTGTAGAAAATTGTATCGTCAGTTTCGCCTGTAAAATCTGTGTAGCACGGATTTATTTTGCCGAAATCGGTGAGAAGCGAGATTAATGTGCCATTTTTTTGATAAATTCCGTTGCGGATTTTGTGGATTTCCGAAACTTCATTCCACGACAAAAAGCCTTTGAAACCATTCATTGCTTCAAAACTACTATTTATATCATCATTCTGTTTGTTTATACTTGACACAATAATATTTGATGTTAATAATCGTTACACTTCGAATAAAAAACCCGAAAACTTAAGATCCCAATTTATTCTACCCAAAGTTTTCGTTTTTTCGACTAAATTATATAAACCAGAGCCATATTCGCTTTTTTTGTTATAAATTTCATTTTATTAGGCTTGATAAAAATATTCAGCAAGACAAAAATTTTAATTCCTAAGGAGACAATTTAGCGTGAAAAAAATTCTAGGTATTCTTTCAGTTATTGCCATTTCAATGGTAATTTTTGGTTTAGTTTCAAATCATACAAATGCAAGCAAACCACTTTTTGACAAAGGCACAGGCGATGAGCTTGAAGTAGCTAAACAAATAAGTTTAAACATTTTACGAGATCGTGCGGCTCGAAGTGCGGTTGGAAATGTGGACGAATTTCAAGTTTCTAAAGTAGAAATCGACAGCCTCAAAATGGCACACACTAAGGTTCAACAAACCGTCGGTGGCATTCCAGTTTGGGAAGGCGAAGCGATTGTGCATTTGAAAGCAGATGGCTCGCTTTCAACCGTAACTGATGCATTGCACGAGCGAATTGCGGTTAACACTGAGCCGAATTTGACGAAAGAAGATGCTCTATCGACTGTAATCGGCAATTATCGTGGTCGTGCAAAAATGACCGATGATGCCAAAGTTGATATGTGGATTTTCCGTGCTGCTGACCGCGATCATTTAGTTTATCGTGTTGTTACTGCTCGGCTTGACGGTTCAAAAGAAACATCCGCACCTGTTGTTTTTATCGACGCACAAACAGGCGAAAAAGTGTTTGAATATAACAACTTGCAAACCGCAACGGGTAATTCACTTTACAGCGGAAATGTCAGTTTCAATACAAGCAGCGTCGGTTCTACTTTTTATCTCGAAGATACAACCAAAAAAATCGGCACGTTTAATATGAACAGCACCGGAAATGAATCAACCGGAACTGGCGGAACTCAATCGCGTTATACAGATACGGACGATGTTTGGGATACAACAATTCAACGTGCAGGTGTTGATGCTCAATACGGTGCAGTCAAAACATTCGATTATTATCAAGCAATCCACAGTCGCAACGGAATTGACGGCTTGGGCGGTCCGGGAACCACAGCTTCTGCGGCAACAGGTGCGGCAATGATTGTTTCACGAGTTCACTTTGGAACAAGCGGTGCTTATAACAACGCTTTTTGGTTTAACAATCAAATGACTTACGGCGACGGAAACGGTTCAACATTTTCGCCTTTAGTCACGCTTGATGTTGCTGGACACGAAATGACACACGGCGTTACTGAAAAAACTGCTAATTTAACATACGCCAATGAATCAGGTGCTTTAAACGAAGGAATGTCTGATATTTTTGGTGCAATGGTCGAAAGATACACACGCGGCGGCACAACAACTTCAGATACATGGAAAATCGGCGAACAATGCTACACGCCCGGAACCGCTGGCGATGCTCTTCGCTATATGGCGAATACACACGGAAACGGAACGCAAACATCTGGCGGAGATCCTGATCACTATACTGAAAGATATACAGGATCAGCAGATAGCGGCGGTGTTCATACTAATTCTGGAATACTGAACAAAGCATTTTATTTATCGTCCGAAGGCGGAACGCATCACTTAAGTGGAGTGACGACAACTGGAATGGGTGCAGCAGATGCAGAGAAAATTTATTATCGTGGGTTATCTGTTTATATGACTGCGGGAACAAATTTTGCAGCAGCCAGAACAGCGTTATTAAATTCAGCAACAGATTTATTCGGTGCAACTTCTGCTCAATACAACACAATTGCCACAGCTTGGTGTGCAATCGGCGTTGGAACTTGTCCGGGCGGACCAACTCCGACACCGACTCCAACACCATCGGGAACCAACTTATTGGTAAACGGCGGTTTTGAAACAAGCGTTTCACCTTGGGTTTCTTCGGGAACAGGTTCTGTTTACACAGCAACCGGAACATTAGGACGCACTGGAAACGGTTATTTCTCATTCGGTGGTGGAAACAACAGAACAGGTCAGGCTTATCAAACTGTTGCAATCCCAACGACTGCGACTGGAACTTTAAGTTTCTGGGTTAATACAACTTCGGCTGAAACAACGACGACAATACAATACGATAAATTATTTGTTGAAGTCAGAAACACCAGCGGAACGTTACTCGCAACCTTGGCAACTTATAGTAATTTGAATAAAACACCAGCAGGTTATCAACAAAAATCGTTGAACTTGGCGGCGTATAAAGGTCAAACTGTGAGAGTTCAATTCCGAACAACTAATGATAGTTCATTGATTACAACTTTCCGTGTTGACGATGCAGTTTTGCAATAATCAATTGCCGGAAAACAAAAACCAAAAAAGGGATAGCAAACGCTGTCCCTTTTTTTTTAATAATCTAACATCGTTGCTTAATTCGCTTGAGCCGGAATATCATTTGTGGCTCCAAACTGAGTTGCAACAAACGCATTATTTGAACTATTTAAGCGATACCAAAGTCCATTTCGATAAACCGCAACATCAGTTTTTCCGTCGCCGTCAAAGTCTGCCGGAGTTGGAATATCAGTTGAAGTTCCGAACGAAATTGCTGTGAAATTGCCGTTACCGCTAAACAAAATATACCAGATGCCGTTTCGGTAAATTAATAAATCTGCTTTCGCATCACCATCAAAATCGCCTCTGAGCGGTTTATCTCCGGCTTGTCCAAATTGCGTTCCGGCAAATTGTCCATTTCCGCTTTTGATGTGATACCAAATTCCATTTGAAGGTCGGAAAATGTTGACATCGGCTTTCCCGTCGCCATCATAATCTGACGGCAAAGGTGTGTCGTTTGCCGCACCAAAAACTGTCGCGTTAAAAGCACCATTTGAACTATTGAGCCGAAACCAAGTTCCATTTCGATAAACGCAAACATCGGCTTTTCCGTCGCCGTCAAAATCTGCCGGAGCAGGAATGTCGGTCGCTGTGCCGAAAGCTATCGAATCAAAAGTGTTATTTGTGCTTTTTAAACGATACCAAGCACCGCTTCGGTAAACCGCAATGTCCGTTTTTCCGTCACCGTCGTAATCTTCGGCGACAGATTTATCGCCAGTTGCACCAAATTGCGTTGCCGCAAAGTTAGAATCGCTGCTATTTAATCTAAACCAAGTTCCGTTACTCGGTCGAAATAAAGCAATATCAGCCTTGCTGTCACCATCGAAATCAAACTTTGTCGGATTAAGATTTCGTTGACTCAAACAAGCGTTATTAATTGCTATGTGACTCGCAACTTCGCCGCGTGAAAATCCACAAAAAGTAAATGGCGTGATGTTGCTCAAGATCGCATTCATTGTTGTATCAGCACAACTTTGACCTGAATCAGCGTGATTTGCTCCGAGATTGTGTCCAATTTCGTGTGCGGTGAGAATAAATTTGGTCGGAACCAAATCAAGTTTTCCGGTTAAACCGTAAGAACTTTGTGGACTGTTGCAAACCACTTGAAAAAAAGCGATTCCTTGCGACGAAGCATTTGGTTTTGCAGTCCAGATATGTGCAACGTCTCTCGGAACTTGTGTTGTCGGATAATTAGCATTCCAAAATGCTTTAAAACTTTGCAAAACATCGCTCGCGTTCGACATCGGATACGGATCAGAAGTCGCCCAAGTGTGTTGAAAAACTACGTCGATTGTAATTCCTAATTCGTTTTCATAAACGCCTTCGACCATATTTAGCGTTTCTAAAATATCGTTATTTGCTTGGGTAGAACCACCAAAATCTGTCACATATTGAAAATCAGCTTCAGTCGCAACTTCTAAAACCTTGACAATAACTGCATTTGACGAAATTTCTTTCGAGACAAATTGTTTGCCTGTTTCGAGCTTTCCGCCAATATCTATTGGGCAAGAAATGTCTTCGCTTTTTATCAAACTTCCTTCGCGATAAATAACAAAATCAGAATTTAATGCAAGTCTAGAATGTTTTTTTGCTGGTTCAATAAAAAACTTTCCGTTTGGTGTGAAGATAAATCCTTCGATTTTTGTTTCATCAATTGTGAGCCGCACTGTTGAATCAGAATCGCCAAAAACTTCGCCTTTGTATGTTCTGACAATGTCGCGTGGAAGAACAGTTCCGCCGGACTGATTAGTTTCTTCAGCTCTATATCTTCTCGCACGAAGGTCTCGTGGTGTGAGCGAAAGGTTAAATTCTCCAATTTTTACTTTGCCATTTTTGCTGACATTTTGAAGCAGTTCTTTAGTGTTTAAATCAAGTAATTCAACGTTTGTAAAAGATTTTTTTAAATCTTCAGCAACCAAACGACTTTGAGCGGAAAGTGACCCGACAAAACAACAGAGACAAAAAATAAATAGTAAATTTATAATTAATTTTCTTAACATACAAAACTCCACGAAAACAAAGTTTAACATTCTTTATTATCTTAAACGTGAAGTATGTATGTCAAGAGTTTATTTTTACAATTTCTACTTTTCTCTTGATTTAAAGGCTTGCATTGCTTCAATAGCACCTTCGTGCATAATTTCCGGTCTGTGATAACGCCAAAATTTGGCAAATTCTTCTTCGTTCATCTCAGGTTTTTCAAGTCTAAATTTTTCTTTTAAGTAATTTTCACACCAATCTCTGATATCTTGGTCGTGATTTAAAGCCGTTCTTGCACCGTGCATCAAATTGTCGCGTTCCATATTTTTACCTCGTTTATGCTAATCTGATAACTATAT
The DNA here is from genome assembly GCA_031414415.1 of Acidobacteriota bacterium. Lineage (GTDB taxonomy): Bacteria > Acidobacteriota > Blastocatellia > Pyrinomonadales > Pyrinomonadaceae > JANNVK01. The sequence continues at coordinate 91 of JANNVK010000139.1, read as the reverse complement.
TCGTCAAGTTTGCGTAAAAACGCAATCTACATTTTAGGAGTTTATTTTGAAAAGAATTTTTGTTTCGCTATTAATTGCTTCAATTTTTACG
>JANNVK010000138.1:0-20876 GCA_031414415.1 Acidobacteriota bacterium | reverse complement strand
AAAAAATATGCCATAAAAGCCGCAAGTGCGACGAAGACAGCAACGACCGCCCAGAATTGTAAAAATACAAAAATTAGTGCGATTAAAATTGGAACAATTGTAAATGGATAACCTTCTTTGACCATGAATCCTTTCTAATCTAGCACAAAAAAGCCCGATGCGTGAAACATCGGGCAAAATAAGAGGAGAACTATGAATGAATAAAACTAACTTCTAACAGGATTCTCTTTCGCAAAACTATATGCACACCAACCCGCAAATATATGCACAATCCAACCGAGCGTTCCGGCAGAACCAATCCACGAAAAGCCCGTTAAAAGCAACCAAATAACTCCAACAAAAATTCTGCCATTATAAATTTGCCCAATTCCTGGTAGTAAAAAACTTAAAATTCCAGCTATAAAAGGATTTCTCATAATAATAAATTACCTCCGCAAAAAACATTCTCAAGCAACTTGCCCAAAATATTTATACGCCGTGACTTTCTGTAAAGTTCGCGTTTATTTAGATTTTTTCAACTTTAACAATTTTTCCACGAAAGATTTTTAAAGTCCGATTGACTGCTGGATGAGTATTTGCAAACTTCCACAAATCTTCTTCGCTAGGATTTTCGGGCAAGATTGGAATTACTGTTGAAATTTCGACAGTATTAAAATTAGGCATTTGAAAGTTAATTTTTTCAGTGGTTTTTGCAATCGCAAAGTCTGAAACTTTTTCGCCGTTACCCGAAACACCGTTTATCGACAAGGCTTGTGCAATAATTTGCGAAGCATTTTTGATTATCGAAAGTGGTTCAGCTTCACGAATCAGACGCTCTTCAAATGCTGCATCAAGTTTTGAATCTTCAACGTGTTCTAAATCTTCGGAAGATATTGGCGGCAGACGAACTGTGATATTCGCCATAAAATCTGCTTTTGCTTTTTGAAGAATATTAGACTGCGTTGGCTCTTCAACAATTTTTTCCTCAATTTCAGGCTCAAACTCTTCATCATCGAATGATCGGTAATTGTCATCAATCTCAAATCTAGGAACTTCAACTTCTATTTTTTCAACTTTAGATTCAACTGGCGAAGATTTTACAGGAAATGGAACATCTTGAGGTTTTGTTTCACTCGTCTCATTGATTTTTAGAGTTTTTTTTTCTGCAAGTAACTCGTTTGAGTCATTATTTTCTAACTGTGCAAGCCTTTCAAGAATCTTCTCAATCTGCACAACTCTCTGCATTTCGATCAGTTTCACGAGTCCAACTTCTAATATGTATCTCGGCAAAGATGCGTTTCGGAGTTTTGTTTCGGTGTCGCTTAACGAATTAAAAAACCTAATTAAATCGCTTTCAGAAAACGTTTCGCCAAATTTCAACAAATCTTCACGACTTAGAATTGCCGAATCGAGTAGCGTTGCCGAGTTTGATGCTTTGGCAACCAACATATCGCGAAAAAGCGAAAGTAAATCGCGACAAAAGTTTCGCAAATCTTGTCCGCGATGCGTCAGTTCTTCGACTGCGTTTAAGGCTTTTTCAGCTTTTTTCTCAGAAATTGCAACGACAATCTTTGTTAATATTTCCGTGCTGGCGATTCCGAGTGCGTTCGTAACATCTTCTGTGACAATGGTTTCGCCCGAAAAACTTATTACTTGATCGAACGCAGATTGTGCATCTCTCATCGAACCTTCGCCAGCACGTGCAACTTCGCGTAAAGCTTTTTCGTCAATTTTAACGCCTTCCGTGTCTGCAATAAGTTTTAGTCTGTCATAGATTTTTTGCAGCGGAATTATGCGAAATTCAAATTCCTGACAGCGAGATGTAATTGTGATCGGAACTTTGTGAAGTTCGGTCGTCGCCATAATAAACAACACCCGCGGCGGCGGTTCTTCGAGTGTTTTGAGTAGTGCATTAAAAGCTGCTTTCGAGAGTTGATGAACTTCATCGATGATAAATACTTTGTAACGATCGCGAGCCGGATTGACATTGATACTTTCAATAATTATGTCGCGGACATCGTCGATTCCGGTGTGCGAAGCAGCATCTATCTCGAGAACATCCATCGAACGGCTTTCGATAACTTCTTTACACGAAGCACAATTGTTACATGGAATTGTCGTCGGTTTATCGCTTGAGTGGCAGTTTAAGGCTTTGGCAAGAAGGCGTGCAGTTGTTGTTTTACCGACACCTCTCGCACCTGAAAAGATATAAGCGTGATGCAAACGGTCGAACTCAAGAGCGTTACACAAAGTATGTGTAATTGCTTCTTGTCCGGTGACTTCTTCGAATGTTTGCGGTCGCCATTTGCGGGCGATTACTTGATAACTCATCGGTTTAAGTAAAAAGTAAAAAGTAAAAAGGCAAAAGTAAAAAGGCAAAAGTTTATGATCTTTATCTATTTCTACTATTTTAAATGTCTTTAGGCAATATTTCCGAAGGAAATTTGTTCTTCTACTTTTTACTTTTACCTTTTTACTTTTTACTTAAAAAACTGGTGGCTTCAGACTTAACCACAACACACGCTGAAACTGTTACCGTTGCTCTGTTCCCAGCCTAGCGGAGTTCACAATACAAACGTTGTGTGGAGCCTGAAGCCATATTTGCGAAAAGTAAAAAGTAAAAAGTAAAAAGGCAAAAGTATAAAGATACTTTATAACCAATCAACTATTATATTTTCAGCGATTCACAGAACTAAATAAAGATCAAAGCGGCTTATTTTTTACTTTTGCCTTTTTACTTTTTACTTTAAAAACGGAAAGGGTGGGATTCGAACCCACGGAACCCTTTAACAGGTTCACAGCATTTCCAATGCTGCCAATTCAACCGCTCTTGCACCCTTCCAAATACATTTTAGATTTTTGATTGCGGATTTTGGATTAGAAAACCAAAATCACGCCATAAATCTGTAATGTCACATCAAATGTTAAATAGTTTACGAAGTAAATTCTCTTCAATCCAAAATCCAAAATCTAAAATCCAAAATCGAATGGCGGAGAGGGTGGGATTTGAACCCACGGTACCCGTAAAGGTACTCCAGTTTTCGAGACTGGTGCACTAAGCCACTATGCGACCTCTCCGAATAAGGATAAATTTTGAAGGATGAAGGATGAAATTAAAGATTCTTTCTCTCGAATCGCTTCATTCTAAAAAAATTACTTAATAAATCTCGACATTCATCTTTGAGAATGCCAGAAACTATTTCCAATTGATGATTCAAAGAACTCGATGTGCAAATCTCAAAAACGCTTTCAACAGCTCCAAATCTTTCATCAACCGAGCCATAAATTAGACGCTTTACACGTGCTTGAACTAACGCACCGGCACACATCGAACAAGGTTCTATGGTCGTATAAAGACTACATTCAGTCAACCGATAATTCCCGATTTTTTTTGCCGCCTCACGCAAAACAACAATTTCCGCATGAGCCGTCGGGTCACAATCAGTCCGCGTTCTATTACCCGAAACCGCTAAAATATTTCCGTTTTCGTCAATAATACAAGCCCCAATCGGAACTTCATCGTTCTCGGCAGCGATGCGTGCGGCATCAAGTGCGACTTGCATGAAAAATTCATCTTTAAGGATCATTATCAAATTGCAATCAGTTATTAGCTTATTAAATATTTATTGTTAACATCCAAACAAAATCCGGCTGTTTTATTTTGAGTCTTTACTCTCTAAAAGTTTACAGTTTTTACTCTCCAAAAGATCGAAATGTTTTGCCGTCCCAATAGATATACTGCACGCCGTCAACCGGAAAAGCTAACACAAGAGCTTCTCCTTTGGCGTTCGCTCCTTCTTTTTTTTTGCCATTTGGTGAATATGTCGGAGCTGATTTTATTTCTTCTTTTGTCACAACATCCCAGTTATCCATTAAAAAGTTGTCTCCTTCGATGTCGGTCAGAGGCAGCTTTGATTTAGCTAATTTTCCAAATACGTAAGGAGTTTCGCCATCAAGACAAATTAGAAGTCCTTCGTTTTTGGACACTTTCCCAATAATTCTAATTGCATAATCAATTTTTTTATTACTATCAAAATCTAGCCGCAAATAAAAAGGATTTACTGTCAAATCAAAGTCAATTGGTTCATCAATTTTTACTTTTGGAAGGCAATTTTGAACAGCGGTCGGTGATAATTTATTATCAGCTAACTTTTCAGAGTCTATTGTTGGTTTTTGAACTATTATTTGTGAGTTTACCTGCTGCTCAACTTGTGAGTTATTATCTTTGCACGCCAAAAGTATTAGCAAAAACAATGAACTTAAACATACTAAACGTTTCATAACCTTTTTCTCCAGCTATTTTAGTAACCACAATGAAGATGATGTCTGTGGACTACTTCTAAAGCACTTCTTGATTTAGGAGTTGAATCTGGCAATCCAAATCGAGCGTTATCGCCTGTAAATACTTTTGTTAGCCCATCTTTTCCAAATGCCTTAATCAGCCAAACAGTCCGATTTATATCAGCAGATGAATAAGCTGAATCACCCTTGATATCAGCTCCGCTCTCGCTCATATATCGAATATCAACACAACTTCCCTGCTGATGACTCTTGTGACACGGCTCACTTCCACACATTCCAGGTTTACCATTACTCGCAGAACCTGCTGTAAAAACTAACTTTAAATCACTCGTATAAGTTTCGCTATAATTTTGTGCAACATTGAATAAACTTGTCGCCGCTCTTGTCGAAAGAAATTCTTCCGGCACATTTTGCTCATCAGCCACAATAAACTTTGCCGCCGGATGATTAGAGAAATCTCTGACATCAATCATTCCGCTTTTATTTGCGTTATAAACTTGTGCGTCTTTTAAATCACTTGCGTTGATTTCAACTCTGACACTTGATCCATCATTGTAGGCTTTAGCCGATTGATTAAGTTTTTTCTTTTTATTATTAGGTTTTGCGGTGTCAATAACCGCTTTTAATATGAGTAAAGTGGTAGCATTTCCAACGCACGCTGTTGGTTGAATCAAAGAAACTTTTATTGTTGTCAACCATTCATATAATTTTTTGCACAAATACAAACCATTATTTGTTTCAACCAGCAAATGAATATCGCAACCATTAACAAATCGGCAACCTACATCTAATGTGCTGTAATTGTCGAGTAATAAAAAAACTTCATAAACAACTTCTGTTTGAAATAAACAAATAGTAATCAAATGTTGAGCAAGTCCGTGCGGATCTCCAGCAAATTTTTTATGTAATGCCTGAGCTTTTGATTTATCGTCTTTAAACATTCTCAACCTCTTATTTTATTGTTAAAAAAACAGATTATTAAACAAATTAAACATCTAATTATTTACATAAAAAAAACGTGCGGTCAAAAAAATCAGTCATTTATATAGTTTAGAAATCTTTAATAAAATTACAACAATCAATCTGCATCTTTTAACTGCTCACCTGTAACTTATAACTGCCAGTATGTAACTTACATTAGGCAGTATGTAACTTAAGTAAGGCAACATGTAACAATTGTCTGGCACAATGCAAATTACAAGTGTCAACATGTAATAATTGTCTGGCATAATGCAAATTACAAGTGTCAACCTGTAATAATTGTCAGGCACAATGCAAGTTACAAGTGTCAACATGTAACTTGCGACAAGCATAATGTTTTTTAAGACACGCTACTTTTTAAATGTGAGACCTGATATTGATTTATATTGCGGAGAAGTTGAGCCGTGAATGGCTTTGTAATAGGCTTTTGCCAATTGTGCGACTGCCGTAATTGAGTCTGTGTTTGTGTAAAGACTCTGATCGCGTGATGTTCGTGCATTTTTTAGCGGCACAAAAGTCACGCTCACTGCGTTGCTCTTTGCCTCTAACCCGTTTGCCATCAATTCTAAAGTTGCCGTCTTAAATTCATCTTCATTTGGCGAATATAACGGATCATTTTTCAAAACTTCGTTATAACTGCGAAAGTTTCCTAATATTGCATCGTAACTTTGTTGTGAAACAGAGTGATTTTTTGCCGCTTCTAAAGCTGGAGTGTTTGGATTTTCAACAACTTTTTTTGATTTTCTAATACCTAAAACCTTGCGAGAAAAAGTTGCGGCATCTGCTAATGTTTTGTCAGTCGCACCGCTTGCCTTTAAAATATTTTTCGAAGCTCTGACCACAGATATTGCTTCCGCATAAGCAATTTGGCGTTCATTAATAGCAACTTTGCTTGGTGCAATCGTCACTCCAATTGCCTCAACTGCCGAAATGCCTGCCGTATGCTGCAACTCCAAAACCGATACTTTTAACAAATCATTGCTCGGTTGATACTTTGCATCAACCTTAACAATGTCAATCAACCGCCGAAAATTACCGATTACCTTCATGTCTCCAGTTTCATTAGCCATAATAATTGTCTCCTGTGAATGTGAAATATGAGAGTTGTTGCTCTCATTGGCTTAGATGCAAACAACATCAAAATGGTTTTTTCTTTTGTTTAACAATTACTATAGTTTGTATTTTGAATCTGAGGAAATTTAAATTAAAATACAACCTTGAAAAACCTTGATTTTACACGATTATAAGCATCCAGAGATTTTATTTAACAATACAACTTCTAAGTTTTGCAGAAAAATATGGATAAAAAAAATCTTACTTACATTGATTTATTTGCTGGATGTGGCGGATTATCTTTAGGACTACATACATCAGGCTGGAAGGGATTATTTGCGGTTGAAAAAAGTCCATTAGCTTTTGCAACGTTAAAACATAATCTAATTGACAAACTAAAACACTTTGAAGGCGTTAGCTGGTTAGACGAAAAAAACTACGACATTAATGAAATCTTAGGAACAAATAAAGAAAACCTAAAATCGCTGCGAGGTAAAGTCGATTTAGTAGTTGGAGGACCTCCGTGTCAAGGATTTTCTACAGCCGGACAAAGAGTTGAAAGTGATGCTAGGAATACACTAATCAAATCTTACATTAATTTTATTCGTTTAGTTCAACCAAAAATTATATTTTTCGAAAACGTCAAAGGATTTACTCAGCACTTTGGGAAAAATAAAACCACAGGGAAAAAATATTCTGAATATGTTCAAACTTGTTTGAAAAGAAAAGGCAAAGATTTTCTGGGCTACGAAGTATTTGGGAAACTCATTAACTTTGCCGACTACGGTGTTCCTCAAAAGAGAACAAGATTTATTTTGGTTGGCATTCGCAAAGACCTGTTTTTAAAACAAGGCATCAATCCATCATATTTTTTTGATTTAATAAAATTAAATACTGAAGCATTTCTTGTTAATAAAGGGTTAAGGTTAACTCAAAACCTTGAGGATGCAATTTCTGACTTGTTAGTAAAAAACAAAACAACTATTTGTCCAGATTCAAAAAAGTTTTTAACTGGTTTCTACACAAACGCAAAAACCACTTATCAAACTTTTTTGAGAAAGTCGCTAGAAAATGAATCAAATATCCCCGACAGTCATAGGCTGGCACATCATAGCGAAAAAACAACTTCCTTATTTGAAACTTTAATCAAACATGCACCGAAAGGAAAGCGTTTAGATAGCGATTTGAAAGAAAAGTTTGGCGTTAAAAAACGAGGAATAATTGTGTTGGATAAAACAAAACCATCGCCAACTTTGACATCACACCCAGATGACTACATTCATTACTGCGAACCCAGAATTTTGACTGTGAGAGAATATGCACGAATTCAAACTTTCCCTGACTGGTATCAGTTCAGAGAAAAATACACGACTGGTGGAAAACTCCGCAAAATAGAAGTGCCACGTTATACCCAAATTGGAAATGCTATTCCGCCATTATTTGGTGAACTTTGCGGGATTGCTTTGCAAGAAATGTTCTAATAACTAATGCCAGACATACCATTTAGAATCAGTTCAGGGCTAAAAAATATCATCGGTAAAGAATTAATTACTGATGAGTTTGTTGCTGTTTTTGAATTGGTAAAAAACTCATTTGATGCGAACGCCACAAAGGTTGAAATCATTTTTGAAAATCAGACAGATTTAATTCAAGGCAAAATCATTATCAAGGACAATGGTAAAGGAATGAATGAATCTGATTTGAAGCAAAAATGGTTGTTTGTTGCTTATTCTGCAAAAAAAGAAGGGACAGAAAACGAAGAAGATTATAGAAACAAAATAAAACTTAACCGATATTTTGCAGGTGCGAAAGGTGTTGGTAGATTCTCTTGCGATAGATTGGGTAGAAAACTTAAGTTGACTTCGATTAAAGACGAAACTGACGCAAGTATTGAAACTCTCGAAGTTGATTGGAAAAAATTTGAGGACAAACCTCTAATTGAATTTAAAGATGTAAATGTCACACATCAAACCTTAGGAAAATCAACAGATAAAGGAACAACGCTCGACATTACAGGTCTTCGTGATGTTTGGGATAGAGAGAAACTACTAAAACTAAAGAAGTCTTTAGCTAAACTTATAAATCCCAACCAAGGAAATGACAGCAATAATTTTCAAATCAATATTATTGCAAACAGTGAACTCAACGAAGACAAAAAAACATCAATATTTTATGAAAAAGTAAATGGTTTAGTAAAGAATGACATTTTTGAAAATTTAAAAATAAAGACGACAAGTTTAAAAGTTGATATTTCAAAAAATGGTGAAACTATTACAAGTGTTTTGCAAGATAGAGGTGACAGAATTTACACTCTAAAAGAAGTTAATCCTTTTGCTAAAACTCTCCAAAGTGTAAATTTTCATTTATTCCAACTTAACTTTTCTGCAAAAATAGCTTTTAAAAAAGCTATGGGCTTGGAATCAGTAAAATATGGCTCAGTTTTTATGTATAAGAATGGATTTCGTGTTTATCCATTTGGTGAGCCAGGAGAAGATTTACTTTTAATTGACAACAGAAAACAGCAGGGCTATAACCGATTTTTAGGAACTAGAGATTTAATCGGACGAATTGAGATAAATGGAGAAAACGAAGAGTTAAGAGAAACATCAAGTAGAGACGGTGGCTTAGTTAAAACGGAAACTTACACTCAATTAGTAAAATTCTTCTACGATTATGTTTTAAAGCGACTTGAAAATTATGTAGTAAATGTTATCAAGTGGGGAGATGAGAAAATAAACGATGAAACCGGAGAACTAATACATCCTGAACTTTGGGCAAAAGATGTAAAAATCCAAATTTTAGAATTGATTAGCGGTTTTATAAAATCACAAAGCATTATTGATATTGATTATGACAAAAATTTTCTAAAAATAATTGAAAGCAAACAAGATAAGAGTGTAGATAAGATTATTAAAAATATCTCAAAAATTGGAGCTAAGTCTAATAATCCTATTATTATCAAAGAAGCCGCACGAATTGGAAAAGTTGTGCAGGAAATTAAAGCTGATGCTGAAAGAGATAAATCAAGAGCTGATATAGCTGAACAAAAAGCTGAGTCAGTTGAAGAAAGACTCGGATATATAATTGGTCAAAATAATTTCCTCAAGAATGAAATAAGTGACGATACTAAAAATTTGGAAAGCGTCTTGCATCATATCGGTCTGACAACTAATTTTGTAAAGATGGATTTAGACAGTTTGGTAAAAGCAATAGACAAAAATGCTGATAAAGAAACGCTCCTAAGCATAGTAAAGCGAATAAGTTCTGAGAATCAAAAAATCACATCCTTTGCTAAATATTTCAAAAAAGTAAATTTCAATATTCATTCCAATCGGATTGAAAAAGATGTTGTTTCTTTTATCAACGAATATATTGAAAATGTTTACAAACTTAGAAAAGATTTAAAGAATAATCGAGAATTGTTAAAAATTGATATTATTACGCCACCAAATGCAAGATTGGACATAAAATTTAACCCGATTGAATTGATAATTGTATTAGATAATTTGATTAGCAATTCCGCAAAAGACGAGACGAATGCAAAGCATATACTTCTAAAATGGAGCGAGCCAAAAGACAATTCAATTCAACTTAGTTTTATGGACGATGGAAAAGGTATCAAAGCTGAGTATCTTCCGCATATTTTTGATTTTGGATTTACTACTTCAAGAAACGGTTCTGGTTTAGGTTTGTATCATGTTCAAGAATTAATAAAAAAGATGAAAGGCGATATTCACGTCAATACTACGAACGCAAAGGGCGTTGAATTTTTAATAACCTTCAATAAATAATATGCAACTTCACTACAACATCTTATGGATTGACAATGATTTACAGGAATATATTGATCGCGGTGCACTTGAAAGATTATCTCAATTTCTAACTGATTTAGGATTTAAGCCTTATATTATTTCACTATTTGATGAATCAGAATTAGACACTCATTTGAATCAAACGAAATTTGATTTGATTATCTCGGATTACCAACTTGATAACACAACAGGCGATAAAATTGTGGAACACATCAGAGATAAAAAAGTTCTCACAGAAATTCTGTTCTATTCAGCAAAAGTAAATTTCAAAGATGAAATCGGAGAAAAATTGAAATTTGTTGATAGAATTTCGTTTCAACTTGGTCGAGACACATTACTTGAGCGAATCGAAGGTCTAATCAAACTAACTTTGGACAAATTGCTTGAATTAAACGCAACGCGAGGGTTGATAACTTCTGAAACAAGTCAGTTGGATGTTCTGATTGAAGAGTTAGTAATCGAATTAGCAATCAATCGACTTAAAATAACATCAGACGAATTGAACGAAATCATAAATCATTACACGACAGATTTTTTGGCGAAAGGCGAGGCTAGATTCAACAAACGCTATGAAGAAATTGGATTTAAAAATATTTTCCCAAGCATCGAAGCCGCAAGAAAATGGAAGATTTTTCGGGAGCTGCTCAAGCAATACAACAAATCTGAAGAGTCGGAATATATTGCTGCTTTCTTAATTAAGAATTCAACATACTCAAGTGAAGTTATCGAAATTAGAAACAAATTTGCACATTCAAAGGCAATGGAAAAGGATGGCAAGACCGTTCTTAAAGGACAATATGGTAGGGAAGACTTTGAATTTGATGATGATGCGTGCGTAGCGATCAGGAAACAAATAATTGCTCATAGCGATAATTTCAATGAACTTTTGAATCATTTAGAAATTAAAATACCCTAGCGGCACGTCAGCTTCTGCTACTCGTTACACACCTCTAGATTTAAAGCCAAGCTCGCCACAAGATTAATACGAAATCTAAAAAATGCCCGAATTACTAACCAACAAAGACTACAAAACCTGGCTAATCGACCTAAAATCCAAAATTCAGCAAAGCCAGATAAAAGCGGAAGTTGCGGTGAATATTCAATTGATTCAGCTTTATTGGGATTTGGGCAGGCAGATTGTCGAGAAACATAAAACCGCGATGAACTAATTATGGAAAATAAACTTACAAACATTGAAGACAAAACCGTTTTTGAGCAAATTAAACAACTTGACGAAAACGGAAATGAGTTTTGGGGAGCAAGAAGTCTTTCAAAGATATTGGATTATGCGGAATTTAGAAATTTCATTCCCGTGATTGAGCGGGCAAAAGAGGCGTGCAGAAATAGTAACGAAGATGTTAATTATCACTTCGTGGATTACCACGAGGAGATAACTCATGGGAAAGGTGCAAAACAAGATTATCCGAGCGTTAAACTCTCTCGTTATGCTTGTTATTTAATTGTCCAAAATGCTGATCCGGGCAAAGAAGTTGTCGCACTTGGGCAAACATATTTTGCGATTCAAACCCGTTTGCAGGAAATTCAGCAGATGGAAGCCTACAACAAGTTATCGAGCGAAGACGAAAAACGCTTTTTCCTGCGTCGTGAGTTGGCGGAACATAACAAACAACTTGCCGAAGCCGCGAAAGGTGCGGGCGTAATTGACCCAATTGATTATGCGATATTTCAAAATTTCGGTTACAAAGGTTTGTATGGCGGATTGGGTGCAAAAGATATTCACGCCAAAAAAGGTTTGAAAAAATCTGAACAAATACTCGACCACATGGGAAGCACCGAACTTGCCGCAAATCTTTTTAGGGCGACACAAACCGAAGATAAATTGCGGAAAGACGAAATAATCGGCAAACAAAAAGCTAACGAAACTCATTTTGAAATCGGCAAAAAAGTTCGGAAAACGATTGAAGAAATCGGCGGAACAATGCCGGAAGAATTGCCCACTGCAGAAAGTATTAAAAAATTGGAAAAGAAAAACGAAGCAAAAACATTGAAATAGAAACGTGCGGCAAAGAATTGAACACGGGCGCCAGCCTACGAGTCTGATTGAAATACAATTTGAGACGCAGGCAGGCTGCCCGCGTTCCTTGTGAGTTTAGATACTGACTTGAAAATCAACTAATCGCTATGCATCAAAAACTGAACGTGATAAACTTTTTCTATTAGCTGATTTCTCGCCCTAAACATTATTCTTCAGGTGATATGAAAGACGATTTTCAATTCGGTGTAAAAAAAACCGAAGATATACATACAAGTCAGGTCGATACATCTTTTTTATCGTTGAAAGATGCGGTTCGTCAACGCACAAAACCTCTCACAAATAATCCGGTTGCGATACCTCAAAAGTTGTCCACGTCGGAATTTAATATGGCGATGGTTCATTTTTATCGTGGCGAAGTTCAGCGTTCAAATGTTTGGCGGAGTCGGCTTGATGCAACAACGAATTGGGCGGTAATCACTGCCGGAGCAACACTTTCGTTTGTTTTTAGTTCGCCTGATAATCCGCACTTTGCGATTCCGATTAACTCAATTCTAGTATCTATTTTTTTGTTTATGGAAGCTCGCCGCTATCGATATTATGAAGTTTGGGCATCGCGAGTGAGAGTTTTGGAAACCGGATATTTTGCCCCAATGTTGTCGCATCAAACAATGCCACCGGACAAAGAATGGGCTGAACATTTATCCGCAGATTTATTAAAACCACATTTTACAATCAGTGATTGGGAAGCAATCGGCAGACGTTTACGCAGTAATTATATCTGGATTTTCGTGTTGCTGGCATTGAGCTGGACTTTGAAGGTTTATCTGCATCCATTTCCGGCGACAACGCTTGAGGTTTTTGTCAACCGTGCAACTGTCGGACTCGTTCCCGGCTGGCTTGTAATTGTCAGCGGAATTTTCTTTAATTTAATTCTACTTTTTCTTTCTGTCGGCACTTTACAATTAAAAGATGCCGCAAGCGAGGTTTTAGCTCACGATAAATTCGAATGGCATCCGCTTCGTGAAATGTCAGATTTAACAGGCTTATCAAATTTACGAAAAAAGAACACAATCCGGCGGGCAAAAAAAGCAAGACATCGAGTTCGATCAGTAAAACAAGCCGAATAGAAAAGTTAGTTACCTTTTTGCAAAAGTATTTTCACCACAGAGACACAGAGTTTTTTTTTATATTTGAGTCTAACAATATGCTTATTTTTATTTCTGATATTTGTTAATTCTGTATATCTTGCTTTTCTTCTCTGTGCCTCTGTGTCTCTGTGGTGGAAAGTTCTTTTGCGAAACGTAAGTTAGTAGTTTAGTATTTAAAAAATTGGAGAAAATTATTTTATGGCAAACGAGTTAGAAGAACGCGGAAACGCTCTAGAAAACGAATACTTTCATCGTCAAGAAAAAGAATTGTTAGCAAAAATGCGTGCAAAAATTGAAAGTGAAACTGCTGAAAAGTTAAAGATTAAAGCAAAATGTCCGCAAAAAGGTTGCGATTGCGATATGAAGGAAGTTGATTTTGAAAATGTTAAAATTGATGTTTGCGATCATTGCGGCGGCGTTTGGCTTGATGCCGGTGAGCTCGCCCAACTTATGCACAAGGACGAAAACAAATCAGGTTGGTTTAATCGTCTCTTTGACTAAAATTTATGAGAAATTTTCGACTTGTAATTTTGTTAATGCTGGCACTTTCAGTATCAGCATTAGCTCAAGATAAAGTTAAGTTTGAAGACTTCAAACTTAAAAGCAAACTGATGAATCGCGAAATGCCTTATCGTGTTTTGTTGCCTTCAAACTACGACAAACAAAAGGATTCACGCTTTCCGGTAGTCTATTTGCTCCACGGGTTATTTGGTCATTTTAATCTTTGGACTGAAAAAACCAAACTTGCCGAACACGCAACAAAACACCAAATAATTATCGTCAATCCGGAAGGCGATAATGGTTGGTATTCTGATTCGGTCACTAATCCAAACGATCGCTACGAAACTTACATTACTGAAGAGTTTATTCCCGAAATTGACAAAAACTTTCGCACAATTGCTGATCGAAAAAACCGTTATATGGCAGGACTTTCGATGGGCGGTTTTGGAAGTTTAAAATTTGGGCTCAAATATCCTGAAAAGTTTGCAGTTGTCGGTTCGTTCAGCGGTGCGTTAGGTGCGGCTTCGATTGTTGCAGACGAAAAAAATCAAATGCTTGGCAAAAGTATTTCGAACATTTTCGGTGAAGCAAACAGTCAAACTCGCAAAGATAACGATATTTTTCTCCTTGCAAAAAATGTTTCTACCGACAAAATAAAAGAATTGCCTTTTATTTATCTCGATTGCGGAACGGAAGACTTTCTTTTTCAAAACAACCGCGATTTTGTAAATATCTTAGTTGATAAAAAAATTCCGCACGAATTTAGACAACTTCCGGGCAAACACGACTGGAAGTTTTGGGATTTGCAAGTTCAAGAATTTCTTCAATTAGCCGAACAGTTTTCAAAAAAATAATCACAATGCTAAATTTTGCAATGCAAACCGCCCGCGAAGCTGGACAAATTCTTCTCGAAAAGTTTGGCAAAAAGATAAATATTTCGTTCAAAGGCGACATTAATCTCGTTACCGAAGCAGATTTAGCTTCCGAATTTCACATAATTGAAAAAATAAAGTCATATTATCCGAGACATTCGATTCTCGCCGAAGAATCTGGAAATGCTGTCATTGATGGCGAAAGCACTTGGAAATGGATTATTGATCCGCTTGATGGAACAACGAATTTCGCCCACGGTTATCCGTGTTTTTGCGTGACAATCGCACTGGAACACGACGGAAACATTGTCATTGCAGCAACTTACGATCCAACTCGCGACGAAATGTTCTCCGCCGAAGCCGGACAAGGTGCAAATCTCAACAATCGACCAATACGCGTTTCGGACAATGATAAACTCGCTAATTCTCTAATCTGCACCGGATTTCCATACAACTTTGCCGAAAAACCTTCGTTTGAAAAACATTTGAAAAATATGTTGCTCGCCTCGCGTGGCGTTCGTCGCGATGGTTCGGCGGCAATTGATATGGCATACGTTGCTTGCGGAAGATTTGACGGATTTTTTGAGCAAGGCTTGAGTCCTTGGGATGTTGCGGCTGGAGTTTTGTTTATTGAAGAATCTGGCGGGAAAGTTTCATATTACGACGGTTCAAAACACAGCATTTATTCGCCGCCGATTTGTGCATCAAATGGTTTAATCCACAATGAAATGCTGAGAATTTTAGCTACCTAAAAGTGTTTTTCATAACTTTGCGTCTTTGCAACTTCGCCTCTTTGCGTTAAAAACCTCATTCACCAAGCCTTGTAATCTTGCCAGTCAACCAAAATGAACCGCGAATTATTCCGCCCACTTTTGGCTCAATTTCAAAGAGATTTAGATCAGCAACAACATCAATTTCGCCAATTTCAGTTTCAACCAAAAGCCAATAAAACTTTTCGCCGCTCGTGATATTTGTTTGTAGTTGAAATTGTTTTATTTCGCCAGAGAAAACTGCATGAGCTTGCGGCGGAATGTCTTCTTCGTGGCGGTGAAGTCCGGTTGCAGCAAAAGATTTTACAGCAATTTTTTGTTCAACTGACTGACCTTGAATAAAGATTTCACTATTTTCAAAAACTCGTAAGTCATTAGAAGCAAACGCATTTAACTGAATTTCACAACGCTTTGGATATTCAAACCGATTAGCAAAAATATTTGGTGAATCAAACACAAACGGGACATTTCCATTTACAAAACTTGCAATATAACCGCCGTCCATTTCAGAAGTATCGCGTTCGATGAGTTGTGAGATTGAAATTTCGTGTCTGGTCTTTCCAGCAAAAAAAGGATTAAACCCAAGCAATTCGCCGCGAAGATCCATCTGTAGATAAATTTCGACACCTGAAGCATCAAAAAAAACTAAATAACTACCTTTTTCGCACGGAAATTCTTTTACGTCTTTTGCCCAAAGTTCGACCAAACCATTTACGTCTTCATTAGATTTCACCGGAAATCCGACGTTAGATAAATTACTCATAAAACTTTACGGTTAGCAGTTAGCAGTTAGCAGTTAGCAGTTAGCAGTTAGCAGTTAGCAGTTAGCAGTTAGCAGGAAAATGTTATGTTTATTGGTTTTTTAAATCAAATAGACAAAATTACATTCTCAATTCCCCATTCTCCATTCTCCATTCTCCATTAAAAAGCCAAGTCGCTATCGCACCGTGTTCTCAACTCTCAATTCTTCACTTTCCGATTCTTGCCAAAACCCCAACGAGCAGGCGTTGGGATAAATGGAGCACCAAAAACTCTCACGCCAAGCCACATCATCGGAGCAAGAAATTTATGTTTAAAACCACCTTTTGCCGCAACACATTTATATAATTTTTTGTCCGCACGCCAACGTTCTTTCCAGCTTCCACCGTTGAAATACGAAACATCATGCTCAAAACAACAATCCGCGTAATTGCCATCAGGAAAACTCGTGCAATTATCACTCGGCGTTCCATCAGGCAATAGCTGCTCAGTTTTCGGAGCTGGATTTTGTGCAAAAGTACTTAAAGCAAAAGTGCCAAAAAGCATTGCGAAAAAGATAAGTTTTTTCATTTCTTTTCTGAACTCAGCGATGATATTAAAAAAAGAGCCGCGACACCGCCAAGAATCCAAGCTAATGTATTATCTTGCTGCGGTTGTTGTCGTTGAGAAGTTTGGATTCTTTGATTTACTTCTTCAATCGCACGATTTGGAAACTTTCGATTAAACTTAATAGTATTTGGAAAATTTTCAACCCAATCAGCAACTTTAATATTTTCCTCAATCAATAGAATCATGGGTTTCTTTTGGCGAATAGCAAATTGAATTTCTTGGCTGACTCTATCAATCTTTTTCCCAGCTCGAGCAATCACTCCGATAAATAAAGTTGAGCTTTTAATTTGGAGTTCTGCCAATGAATCAAATGTTTCCTTGTAGTTAGCAGTTATAGAAAACCCGCGTTCGCTCAACTTATTCGCTAATAAAGTTAGGACGTATTGTTCTGATTCAGCAATGGAATATGATAAAAATGCTTGCATATTAACTTTTCGCCTCCTTCCAATAATTGGGAAAATACTTTTGAATTACTTTTTTGTCTAAAATAATTCGATCTTTTAATTGACTGCCTGTCCAAATTTCGTAATTATATTTGAACTTACAGTTTTCTCGCAAATTTCTGAACGAATCACTCAGTCTCGAGTTTATATCTCTTCGGCAAACAAGTAAATATCCATCGGCTTTGTGTTCGTGTATCAAAGTTGGTATGTTCACATCGGAAATAGTAGATTTTCCAACTGTTCCTTTATGGAATTTGCATTGAACAACCCATTTTCTCGTAAAATCTGTGATGCTATCTGTAACTCTGATTTTTAGCAAAATATCTAGTCCACCATCAGATCCTTTACCGGACTTTTCAACTTCGGTGTCCGGCAAATTGCGAAGATATGATTCCACCAAATTCTCAAATTCGTAACCATTTTCAATTTCATCAAATGTTAATTTGCTCATACTAATTTACGCAGAAATCGCTTTATTATGATTCGCATAAAGCGAGAACTTCGCCGTTAATTCCGCAACATCTTGTTTTACTTGAGTTTGCACCGCTTCCGAATTTGGCTCACGAATCAAAGACGCAATCATTTTGCCAATACTTCGCATTTCATCTTCCTTCATTCCGCGAGTCGTCAAAGCAGGCGTTCCGAGGCGAATTCCGCTCGTAATAAAAGGTTTATTTTGGTCAAAAGGAATCGTATTTTTGTTGACCGTAATGTGAACCGCGTCCAACGCTTTCTCAGCTTCCTTGCCCGTAATTCCCTTGCCGTCCATAAAAACATCGACGAGCATCAAGTGATTATCCGTCCCACCCGAGACGATTCTGAGACCTTCGTTTTGCAAAGTTTCGGCTAACACCTTAGCGTTTGCAATGACTTGCGTTTGATAAGTTTTGAAATCTTCACGAAGTGCTTCGCCGAACGCGACAGCTTTTGCAGCGATAATATGAACCAGCGGTCCGCCTTGAACGCCCGGGAAAACCCGTCGATTGATATCGGCGGCAAATTCTTCGCGACACAAAATCAAACCGCCGCGAGGTCCCCGAAGAGTTTTATGCGTTGTTGTCGTGACAAATTCTGCGTGCGGGACAGGAGTCGGATGCAAACCTGCGGCGACTAAACCCGAAATATGTGCGATGTCAGCCATCATTTTTGCACCAACGCTTTTTGCAATTTCGCCGATTCTCGCAAAATCAATAATTCGCGGATACGCCGAAGCACCGCAAATAATCATTTTCGGGCGAGTTTCTTCAGCAGTTTTTTGCAATTCGTCATAATCAATCAATTCAGTTTCACGATTTACGCCGTAGTCGGCAACCGTGTAATTCAAGCCGGAAAAATTGAGTGGATGACCATGCGAAAGATGTCCGCCGTGCGAAAGATTCATCCCGAGAATTTGGTCGCCGTGTTCTAAAGCCGCCATAAACACAGCCATATTCGCCTGTGCTCCCGAATGCGGCTGAACATTTGCGTGTTCGGCACCGAAGATTTGCTTCGCCCGATCAATCGCCGTTTGCTCAACAACGTCGGCGAATTCGCAACCGCCATAATAGCGTTTGTTTGGATAACCTTCGGCATATTTGTTAGTAAATACCGAACCCGCAGCTTCCAAAACTGCTTCCGAGACAAAATTTTCCGACGCGATAAGCTCCAAACCGCCCGATTGACGGCTTGTTTCGTTTTTGATTGCCTCGCTGATTATTGAATCAACTTCCGATAGTTTTGCGTTAAAAAGATTGCTCATTGTATTAATTGTCTATTTTTTCTATTTGATGGTTAATGCTTTCTGACATAAAGGACATTGTAAATTATTTTTGTATTTAATTGATAAAGGAAATGACATATCAATCGCCACATCACATTCAGAGCAACTGCCACGAACTTCTTTTAACTTGTTTTGCTCCATTTCGCAGTTCCATTCAAGAAACTTTCCATTTCCAAGTATTTTAGCTTTTTTGCAAGCTACTTCTGCACGGCTTTTTATCTCTTGAAAATCTAGATTTTCATCACCAATTGCTATACCAAAACTAACTCCAACACTAAAAGATTTAGGTCCATTTTTATCTGTAAATTGGATTTCGCAGTCTTTAAAGTTCTGACAATTTTCTTTGAATTTCTCCAAAACATCAGAGGTAAAGAGTAATAAAAACTCATCACCGCTGATGTGAAATGCATCAATTCCGAGTTTATCGACAAAAAACTCAAGTATGAGTTCTCCAACTTTTGCAATTGCTAAATCTCCATTCAAATAACCGTATTCTGTATTGATATTTTTGAAATTATTGATGTCAGCAAAAACCACAACATTAGGAATATCAGCATTTTGAATTATCTCATTCAAAGCAAACGAACTTTTTAGGAGCGTTTTTGTATCGGTGCGAATTGTTTCGTAAAGTTGTGTAACTGCTTTAGAGAGATGCTCAAGCGATTCTTTCAGTTCCATTTTTGGTATGAAATTTAGTTAAAATATTATCAAGTTTCTGTTCGGTTAAATCTCCGTAAATCCAATCTTCAAGTTTTTCCAAATTCATTTTCGGAAACGTTGGTGCTTGGCTTTCTAAAATAACAAATGTATTTTGGAACTTAAATGTAACTTTAGCTAAATAATGTCCGTTTCGATAAAATTGAAGTATCGGATAACCTTTTTCTTGAAATGCTTGTCGAACTGCGTCAGGCAAACTAAGTGGTTGATTCGCCAAGAATCCACCAATTGCACTACCAGCCATAGTTCCAACAGCGTTCCGACTTAAAGCAAGTCCAAGCAAACCACCTAGAACAACTCCAGCCGCTGTTCCTCGCGGACGCGGTGTGCGATATTCAATTCCCGATGGATAATAATTTGTGGTATTGATTGCAACTTCGTTCATAAGCTAATTCTAACACAGGAACTTTCTCTCATTAAATAAACATATTGGTATCAATTACTAACTTCAGTGCGGTTGTGTTCATTTGTCCAATCAATCATTGTTTGTTTGGTTAGATTGTTTTCGTCCCAAAACTTGTCCATTGCGAAAGTTGCTTTCTCTGCGAAATAATTTGCAAGTATTTGTTTTATTTCTAACAACATACTATCAGATTCGTTGTTCGCGTATATTTTTAATAATTCCTTTTGAATATTGCTCAAAGTTTCCATGACTTTACCACCTATTTTTCAAACCGAGCCATTGACGACTTGTTTCGTTTTTAATTGCCACGCTGATTGTTGAATCAACTTCCGATAGTTTTGCGTTAAAAAGGTTATTCGTAAATTTAATTATAATTTAAAGATTTGATCTTGCTGAATCTCCTCTAATTCTTCATTATCTTTATCTTTCGGTTTTGAATAAAATACGAAAAGCAAGAGCATAGCAATAATAGTTGTGCTTAAAAGCTGAGTAACTCTTTCATCTGTAAATAAATCTCCTCTAAGAGTAGTAATTTCGCTGTTAAGACATAGAAAAATACCTCAAGCGTTGTCTCTTCGCTTCGTCTTTTTCGGTCTTTTTCTTCAACTCCAAACTCTTTCTCTTTTTCCTCTTCAAGCTGTTGGTAAACGTCTAAGGTTTGAAAATTTCATCTGCGTGCTCGTGGCGACATCCTTTTGTTCTTAGCGTTTGAAAGTCAGTTTCATAAGCGGGGTATATTTAAACCCTCCAGTAAAAATCGACCTTGGTCAGC
>JANNVK010000137.1:0-33741 GCA_031414415.1 Acidobacteriota bacterium | reverse complement strand
AATTTTTGGCGGCGGTGCATATTTCTACGAAAGTTCACAAGCGAAACTGGTCGAAACCGAAGAACAATTACGCCAAAAAGAGATCGACGAAGCACACGCGAATCGCCTGGCAACCGAGGCTCAACTTGCTTCGCTTGAATCCAGAATTCATCCGCATTTTCTGTTCAATACGCTTAATTCAATCGCCGCGTTAATTCGCGAAGAACCGATTTTAGCGGAAAAAACTGTCGAAAAATTGTCGGCGTTGCTCCGATATTCGCTTGATTCAAATGCCAAAAGTTTGGTTTCACTTGAGCAAGAACTCGAAATTACCGAGAAGTATTTGGACATTGAAAAGGTGCGTTTCGATAAAAGATTAATTTATAAAATTGACTGTAAATCACAGTTTTTAGAAACAAAATTGCCGCCGTTATCTCTGCAAACTTTGGTTGAAAACTCGATAAAGCACGTTGCTTCAAGAACTTCCGAGCAAACTGAAATTATCGTTTCGGTGAAGGAGAATAATAATTTAATCGAAATTAATGTTTGCGATAACGGCAAAGGTTTTAACGAAAACGATTTGAAGGAAAACCATGGTTTGGATAATTTGCGAAAGCGTTTGCAAACGATTTTCGGCGATAAAGCGAGTCTGCAAATTGTTGAAAATACAGCAGGTTGCGTAAAATTGAGGTTGCCGAAAATATGAAATCCTTACTGAAAGTTTTTTTGGTTGACGATGAACCTCTCGCACTCAAAAGATTGTCGCGTCTGCTTTCGGAGACCGGAAAAATTGAGATTATCGGACAAACAACGGAACCGCTCAAAGCGTTGCAAATCATTCCAAGCATTACACTTGACGCAATTTTTCTTGATATTCAAATGCCCGAATTAACCGGTTTTGAACTGTTGCAAAAACTCGAAATTTATCCGCCTGTGATTTTCACGACGGCGTTCGATGAATTTGCGTTGAAGGCGTTTGAAGTTTATTCGATTGATTATTTGCTCAAGCCGATTGAAGTTGAAAGATTGGACAAAGCGTTGGTCAAACTCGAAAAACTTGTCGCGGATAAATCGGATGAAACGAACTTGAATTTGCAAAAACTGCTTGAAAATTTGAGTCCGAAACCGATGCTTGAACGCTTGCCTTCACGAATCGGCGGGAAAGTGCAAATTATTGATGTCAAAGAGATTACACACTTTTTTGCGGAAGATAAAATGACGTTTGCAGGACAAATTGACGGCAAAAACTTTCCGCTTGACTCAAGTTTGAACGAACTCGAAAATCGGCTCGAAAAGCGAACATTTTTGCGTGTTCACCGCAATTCTATCGTCAATGTAAATTTTATCGAAGAAGTTCACGGCTGGTTTTCAGGGCAAGTAATGATTCGTTTGAAATCTGCGAAGAAAACCGAAATTATCGTTGCCCGCGACCGCGTGAAGATTTTGAAGGATTTTTTGGGAATGTGATGGTTTCAAAGGCAAAAGTAAAAAGTAAAAAGGCAAAAATATTGATTCTACTTTCAATGTTTATTTTATCTTGCACAACTCGAAATTCATCTAATCAAAGTTCAAGTAATTCTGTAAATAAACCCGCAATTATTGCTGATAAATTTGCGTATCCTGTTAGTAATAAAGAGTTTTTGACGGAAGCGAAAGATAAGAAAGACGATTGGTATAACGCGACAAATTTTGGTGAAACAAACCATCTCGGCGAAGATTGGAACAAAAA
Organism: Acidobacteriota bacterium; assembly: GCA_031414415.1. GTDB lineage: Bacteria > Acidobacteriota > Blastocatellia > Pyrinomonadales > Pyrinomonadaceae > JANNVK01. The sequence goes on along the minus strand of JANNVK010000137.1, from coordinate 32,033 downwards.
TTCGGGTGGAAACACTGATTGCGGCGAACCTGTTTATGCCATCGGAAACGGTGAAATAATTTACGCAAAAGAATCCGGCGTAGGTTGGGGAAATGTTGTCATCATTGAACATACGTTGCCCGACGGCATAAAAGTCGAATCACTTTACGGACATTTACAAGAGATTTTAAAGAGTTCGGGCGAGGTAAAAAAACGTGAACAAATCGGCAAGGTCGGCAACGCAAACGGAAAATATTTGTGTCATCTGCATCTGGAAATTCGCGTGGAAAGTTGTCCGATGTGGCACCAAGTCGGCGGCGGTTATTCGGGCGAAAGAAACGGTTGGTTTGATCCTTCTGAATTTATTGATTCGCACCGTTAGAAATAAACGTTTAACTAAAAATTCGCCTAAATCTCTTGCACCTTGTAAAACTCTGTCGATACTGAGTCTTGTGCAAATTGATTAAATGATTTTTTGTCATAAAGTTAGATGTCGCGGTGATCTATTTGGGGTAGCTATAAATATCCCTGTTGTTGTTGAAATTCTGGTTGAAATTATTGATAAAATTGAGAAGGATTCCTGTGTTATTACTGCGAGCAAATCGCTCAAATCGAATTGATGATTAAAAATATCGGCTGTCAGAATGGCGGAAAAGACGAAGGAATTTGTTGCCACGGAAAGCAAGATTTATCACGGGAATTTGACGGAAGGTGCGAAGGAGCATCATTAACTTCGTATTTCTACAAAATTGCTCGAACAAAAATGAAATTTGATTCGTAACAAATGATTCATGAAAAAGATTCTTGTCATCGGCTCGAGCGGTTCGGGTAAATCGACTTTAGCCCAGCGATTGGGCGAATTGTTGAGTTTGGAAGTTATTCATCTCGACAGTCTTTTCTGGCATTCGGGTTGGATAGAAACTCCGAAAGACGAATGGCGAAATGTAGTTGAAAAATCTTTGCAAGGCGATTCTTGGATAATTGACGGGAATTATAGTGCGACGATGGATTTACGTTTGCCAGCTTGCGATACGGTAATTTTTCTCGAAACGCCGCGAATAATCTGTGTTTATCGCATTCTGAAAAGAGTCGTGAATTACAAAAAAGGAAGCCGTCCCGATATTCCCGAAGGTTGCGATGAAAAATTTGATTGGGAATTTGTCAAAGTGGTTTGGAGTTATCCGAAACGCTCAAAACCAAAAGTTGAAGCGTTACTTAAAAACTTGGCAAGCGAAAAAACGATAATCCGGCTGAAGTCGAATAAAGAAATTGAGAGTTTTCTTAACAAATTATTAAGTTAATCTCTTTTTGGAAGTATAAATACCTACTGAAAATTAAAAGGAAATTATGTATCCGGTAAGAAATTCTGTAAAAGCAATAATAATTAGAGATAACAAACTTTTATGTATCAAAAAATCAGATTCTGTCGGTGATTATTTTTTACTTCCAGGTGGAGGGCAAAATAAAAATGAAATTTTTGAAGATGCAGTCAAAAGAGAATGTTTAGAAGAACTTGGTGCAGAAATATCTGTGAATAATTTGAGATACATCCGCGAGTATGTTGGCAAAAATCACGAATTCAGAGAGACAGATAATTCGCATCAAGTTGAATTTATGTTTGATTGTGATTTGTTGGCAGAACCAAATTTTGAATCAGCTTATGAGAAAGATGACGGTCAATCAGGAATTGAATGGATTGATTTGGACAAAAGCAACGAATATAGAATTTATCCCAAAAATCTATTAGATCGTATAAACAGCAAGTATGACGAAGTTTATTGGGGCGATATTAATTAGATAAATTGGTAAAAACGGATGTTTGCCTTACCATTGCAGATTAAAGAATTGATGAGCGATTTTAAGCCGAGTTGGTTTGTTGCCGGCGGTTGGGCGATTGATTTGTTTCTCGAAAAAGAAACTCGTCCGCATCAAGATATTGAAATTGCAATCTTTCGCAAAGACCAAGCAGGTTTGCATTTTCACTTTAACGGCTGGCTTTTGCAGAAGTTCGTTAAAGGCGAACCTATTGTTTGGCATCGGGACGAATGGCTGGCATTGCCGACTCACGAAATTCACGGTTTCAACGAAACAGCACAACCGCCACAAATTGAAATTTTGCTGAATGAATCAGATGAAAACGAGTGGATTTACCGCAGAAACCAAGCAGTCCGGCGGTCATTGAGTAAAGTTCAACTTGAATCAAGCATTGGCGTAAAGTTTCTTTGCCCCGAAATCGTTTTGCTTTATAAATCCACGAATCCGCAGGCGAAAGACGAGCAAGATTTTCAGGCTGTCGTTGAATATCTTGATAATGGACAGAAAAAGTGGCTTAAGAATGCGATTAAAGGTTGTAATTCGGAACATCGTTGGTTGCGAAGTCTTTGAATCAAAAAGGCTAAAAAATTTTATCTGCTCGGACGCACGGCGTTCGTAAAATGTTGAGGAACATTCAACTTGAATTTTGGCTGAGGTTTATTAGATTGCTCACGCAATCTTTCGGACAAGAGTGTCCGAGTTCCGTTCTAGCTGAGGTTTTTAGATTGCTTAGGCAATCTTTCGGATAAGATTGTCTGATTTATCGAAACGACAACAAAAAGAAAATTCACAATCAGGTATCAACGGGAAAACTGAAAATCGAATAGAGTAAGCATAAAATTAACAAACTAAAGAGGAAAAATTATGGCAGAAATCAATCCACATATTAACTTTAACGGAAATGCGGAAGAAGCATTTACATTTTACAAATCAGTTTTTGGCGGCGAATTTGCAAAAATTATGCGTTTCAAAGACTTGGCAAGTCCTGAATTTCCGATACCAGAAAAAGAGGCAAATAAAATAATGCACATTGCATTACCAATCGGCAAAAGCGTTTTAATGGCTAATGACGTTCCCGAAAGTATGGGACCAACAAATGAAAACGAAAACAGGTCTAAAATCGTAATTAATGCGGAAAGCAAAGAAGAAGCCGATAAATTATTCAACGGACTTTCAGCCGGCGGACAAGTTGAAATGCCAATAATGGACAGTCCTTGGGGTTCATATTTTGGAATGTTTAGAGACAAATATGGTATTGAATGGATGGTAGATTTTGATGCAAATATCGGACAAAAATGATGTCGCAAGCGATAAAATTAATTATGAATTGCCGTCTGCTTTAGCGGACGGATATTTGAAGGAAATAGATTCGGCTTTAGCCAAATAATAAAAAGAAATTCCTTATTGCTTCAGCACAAATTAGGCTAAAGCATTAAGTAAGGTAAATTTTCAGTTTAGCTAAAGTCTGTTATTATGTCACTTACAGTTCCGTCAGCTGAATCAGACGGCAATTTATGCAGCAAAGCCAACTTACAAAGCAGAACCTTCAAGTTCATAACCTGAGGGATAAGTATTGAGCAACGCCAGCCACGAATATACGAGGAGAATTGATCGGGTAATTGATTATTTGAGCGATCATCTCGATCAGCAATTAAAACTCGAAGATTTGGCAAAAGTCGCGTGTTTTTCCGAGTTTCATTTTCACCGTGTTTTTCGTGCGATGACTGGTGAAACTCTGAATGATTTTACAAATCGTTTGCGGCTCGAAAAGGCTGCACGTCTTTTGAAACGAACTCGTCAAAGTGCGACCGACATTGCTTTGGAATGTGGATTTTCGTCATCAGCGACATTTTCCAGATCGTTTAATCACACATTCAACACGTCTCCGACCCAATACAGAAAATCCGGCAAACTCAAAAATAGCAAGATTTGCAAAGAATTATTTGCGAAATACGAATATATTCTTCCTATGACTGACGCGGAGAAACAAGCCGCTTTTCCGGTGGAAATAAAAGAATTTCCCGCGTGCGACGTGGCTTATATTCGAGTCTCAAATGCGTTTGAAGAAGGCAAAGTTATCGAAGCATTTGCAAAGATGATCGATTGGTTGAAGTCAGAAAATATTTACGACCAAGGAACGCTGTTTGGAATGGCGATTGATGATCCCGAAGTTACTCCAAAACATCTTTACCGTTATGAGGTATGCTTTGCGACGGACGCGAAATTCAATTGTGCGGATTTCATCTCAAAGATGAAAATTCCGTCAAGAACATACGGCGTAACGCAAGTTAGCGGCGACATCAAATGGGTCGCAACCGCTTGGGATTATCTGCTTCAAACTTGGCTTATCAACAGCGATTATGAGCCGGACAATGCACCCGGATTTGAGATTTTTTTGGATAAAGAGAAGGCATTAGATTGGAGTAACTTCGAGTTGGAGTTAGCTTTTCCGTTGAAGAAAATGATTGGGATTTAGGAGAAAATTATGGCAAAAATAACAGGAATCGGCGGTGTCTTTTTTAAGTGTAAAGACCCAAAAGTAGTCAGTGAATGGTATAAAACGCATTTAGGAATGGACGTTGGTGCTTACGGTGCAAATTTTGAATGGCGAGATGCGATTGACCCAACCAAAGAAGGCTCTACCGCTTGGAATACTTTTCCCGAAAATACAAAATATTTTGAACCTTCAGCCAAGGATTTTATGATCAATTATCGGGTTGATGATTTAGAAGGAATCGTTGAGCAGCTAAAAAAAGAAGGCGTTACAATTGTCGATAAAATTGAGACTTACGATTACGGCAAGTTTGTTCATATAGTTGACGTTGAAGGAAACAAAGTTCAACTTTGGGAACCGACTGACGAGGATTAAGACAAAATCGTGAGGCAATAAATAACTCATTTGGAATGGCTGAAAAGATGAAAGAATTTGTCGCCACGGTAATTGAGATTTATCTTGGGAATTTGCCCGAATGTGCGAAAGAACATCATTACTCATCAATATTTCTAAAAACAAAATAATCACTCTTTGACAGCATGGCTTAACTCCATGCTTTTTTTATTGACTTCTTTTTCCACCAAGTGTATAATATTTACATACAATATGGCGGTGCAAAATGTTTATATCGATAGATGAAAATAGTAAAAAACCAATTTATCAGCAAATTGCCGATGAAATCAGGCTCTTGATTGTGCGTGGAGAACTGAAGGAAAATACAACTTTACCTTCTGTCAGGCAGTTAGCAAATGATTTGGGTGTGAACCTCAATACAGTAGCGGCTGCGTATCGGGAATTACAAAATGATGGATTATTAACTATCAAACACGGTGCTGGAGCAATAATTACTTCGGATATTTCAGGTAAAAAAAGTGACGAAGAATTACGCAAACCGTTGCGTTCGGCACTCGCCCTGCTCTTTCTTTCAGGCTTAAACTGGGCGGAAGTGATGAATTTGGTGATTGATGAAATGCGTGGCATTTTGAAGGCGGTGAAATAAATGATGGACAATTTGTTTTTATTTATTGTTTTTTACTTGGAGATATTTTTGTTTTACTATTTGCCGATTTACAACGGCAATGGAACTTTGTTCGGCACAATTATCAAAGATGAATCATTTGAAACAGACGGCAAAAGAATTCTCAAAAATTATCGCGGAGGCTTGATTGCTTTTGCGTTTGTGTTTTTTGTTGGGATGCTTTTGACGATTAGTTATTCGTTAAAGAGTCTGCCTTATCTATACATTTTTTTAACATTTACATTAAGTTTATGGTTTTTTGTTTCGCTCAGAAAGGCTTGGATGTTGCGGAAATCAAATATTATCACTAAATTTGCTGTTTCGTTAAAACAGCGAAAGTTAAAAGATTTCACACGCTATTGGCTTGAAATCGCCGTCGTTGTTTTTACTATTGCTCCGTTTGCAGTTTTGTATTATTTTTTTCCGCAACTTCCCGATCAAGTGCCTGTGCATTGGGGAATTAATGGTCAAGCTGATCGTTGGGAAGCCAAGAGTTTGATTACTGTTTTTGCTCCGCTTTTGGTTGGGTTATTTGTGCAGATTCCGGTATTTTGCTTGAAAGCCGAAACCATCAAAGCTCGAATGCGAGTTCCGCTCGAAAATGCCGGAAAGATTTTTTCGCTGAAAGAAATGTCGCTTTTGGCTAATTGTAACTTATTAGATTGGCTGCGTTTAACGGTTGCAATTATGTTTGCGAACATCGCTTCTTCAATTTTAGCAACGCTGGCGAACGAATCAGTTTCGATTTTTATCAATATTTGGATGTGGGTAACTGTTTTGCTTTTATTGCTCGGAATCGGTTATTTCGTTTTTCAACTTAGAGCGATAAATCAAGAAATAAAAGCGATTGCCGGACAATTTACGTTTCAAAATCAGGCTGAAGCCGAATCTTGGAATAAAGAAGTTTTTTATTACAACAAAAATGACTTGTCGTTTATGGTCGAAAAACCGAGCGGAACAGGTTACACATTCAATTTTGCCAACCAAAAATCTTGGTTTTACTTGGCATTATTTATCATTCCCGAGTTCATTGTTTTAATAATTTTTGTCGGTAGTTCTAAATAAAATTTATGTTTAAACTTATCTTGTTTCTAATCGCAACAACTTTCTTATGCAGCGTTTCATTGGCTCAAACCAATAATGTCACCAAATCCAAAACCTTTATCGAACTTCTTGCCAAACAAGATTTTTTGATGGCTCATATCTATTTTAGCGAAGAATTTAAGTCTCAACTGACCTTGGAAAGTTTTCAAAAAACTTGGGAAAAAATAAATTCTCAAGTTGGGAAATTTAAGCAACAAAATGAAACTCTCAGCGAGAAAAATCCGGTCGTGATTACTTGCGAATTTGAAAATTTGAAATTGGACGTTCAAATTTCATTTGATAAGGAAAGTAAAATTAATGGCTTATTTTTTGTCCCAACTAAGGCTAAAGACGAAATCGTTGCAGATTATCAAAAACCAGCTTATGCAAACACGGATTTGTTTGAAGAAAAAGAAGTTACGGTCAGCACAGGTGATTGGGCATTGCCCGCAACGCTGACAATTCCGAAAGGAAAAACAAAGTTTCCCGCCGTCATTTTGGTTCACGGCTCTGGTCCGAATGACCGCGATGAAACGCTTGGACCGAATAAAGTTTTCAAAGATTTAGCTTGGGGATTAGCTTCAAAAGGCATCGCGGTTTTGCGTTACGACAAACGAACTCGTGTTCACGGTGCAAAATTTGGGAAAGTAAAAAAATTCACGGTAAATGAAGAAACCGTTGACGATGCAGTTTTGGCGGTTGAACTATTGCGACAAACTCCAAATGTTGATAATAAAAACATCTACGTTCTCGGTCACAGCTTGGGCGGAATGATGATTCCGAGAATTGGATCAAAAGACAAAAACATCAAAGGTTTTGTTATTTTCGCCGGCTCAACACGCTTTCTGCCTGATGTTATTTTGGAGCAATACAAATATATTTTCTCGCTTGAAGGCGACTTAACTGCCGAAAAACAAGCAGTTATCAAGAAAGTTGAAAATGATGTGGCAACCGTCAATGCTTTAAAACCTACTGATATTAATTCCGACAAAATTTATCTTGGAGTTCCCGCATCGTATTGGTTAGATTTGAAAAATTACAATCCACCGATTCTGGCTAAATCATTGAAACAGCCAATGTTAATCTTACAAGGCGAACGCGATTATCAAGTTACAATGAAAGACTTTCAAAATTGGAAAGACGCTCTCGGCAAAAAGAAAAACGCCACTTTCAAGACATATCCGACTCTTACACATTCATTTATGGAAGGAAGCCCAAAACCGAGTCCAAAAGATTACGAAAAAGCCGCTAATGTTAATGAAAATGTCGTCATAGATATTGCGAATTGGATAATTAAAACAGCGAAGTAAAATCATTAATTTACGACAATAACGAAAAAATGAGACTGTTCTGATAAACTTGGAACAGTCTTTTTTGATTGTATGAACGTGATTGAATACATAACTACTTTCGTTCAGCTCTCGGCTGAGGCAACGGATTATATTTCCGACAAAATGTCTCGACAGGTTTTGCCGAAACCTACGAAGTTAGTCATTACGGAGCGGCTTGGATTTTTTCAGGTGTGGGAGTCGGTTTGTTGATTGGTTGGTTTATCAATGATGAGAGGGGAAATTTGCCGTCGTAATGGCGGAAAAGGCAGTGAAATTTGTCATAATGAGAAGTCTAGCGACGAGAAACAATGGAAAATGAAATACTAAAAATCGGGTTAGCACAGTTCACACCGGTTTGGATGAATCGAGAAAAGTCGCTTGAAAAAGCGGTTGGATACGCTGAAAATGCGGCGAATCAGAATGCAGGGATAGTAGTTTTAGGCGGAGAAGCGTCAATCGGCGGTTATCCATATTGGCTTGAACTGACTGACGGAGCAAGATTTAATTCCACGCTTCAAAAAGAGTTTTTCGCCGAATATTCTAATCAAGCCGTGAACATTGAACGAGGTGATTTAAGCACGATTTGCGAATTAGCTAATGATAAAAAGATTGCGATTTACATCGGAATTGTCGAAAAACCAGCGAATCGAGGCGAAACTCTTTATGCGTCACTGGTTTTTATTGACGCAACTGGCGAAATAAAATCGGTTCATCGAAAAATTGTTCCGACTTATGAAGAAAGGCTGGTTTGGGGAATTGGCGATGGCAACGGCTTGCAAGTTCATCGGGTTAAAGCGTTTACCGTTGGCGGTTTGAATTGTTGGGAAAATTGGAATCCGCTGGCGAGAGCTGCACTTTACGGACAAGGCGAGGATTTTCACGTCTGCGTTTTTCCGGGCGGCTTGCATAATGTTGATATTACAAGGTTTATCGCCAAAGAATCGCGTTCGTTTGTGACTTCGGTTTGTTCGTTGATGCAAAAAAAAGATTTTCCCGCAGAGACAATTCACCTCGATAAAATTTTGACAAACGCACCGGATGTTTTGAGTAACGGCGGAACTTGTTTGGCAGGACCAGACGGCGAATGGATTATCGAGCCGTTTTGTAACGAAGAAAAACTCGTCGTCGTTGAAATTGACCACAAACGAGTCCGCGAAGAACGACAAAATTTTGATGTCGCCGGACATTACTCACGCCCCGATGTGCTTCAACTAACTTTGAATCAAGAGCGGCAGTCTATTCTCAAATTTCAAAACAATTTACCAAAATGAGTAACAGTTTAAAAATTGTTGTGACTGATTACGCTATGAATTGCTCTAACTTTTCCTGCCATACATATCGGCACCAACGGCAAGCACCAAAATCGAACCTTTGACAATGTCTTGCATATAATCTGCCACGTTTAAAAGCGACATTCCGTTGTCCAAACTTGTCATAATCAATGCACCGATTAATGCTCCGAAGACTGTTCCGCGTCCACCGACGAGGCTTGCACCGCCGATTACGCACGCCGCAATTGCATCAAGTTCTTTCAATGTTCCAGCTGATGTTGAAGCACTTCCGAGTCTCGCGGTCGAGATTACTGCGGCTAATCCGGTTAATGCTCCGAGCAGAGCGTAAACCTTGAGAATATTGGCTTTATTGTTAATTCCAGAGAGTTTTGCGGCATCAGCATTTCCACCAATCGCGTATAAATATCGTCCAAATGTGGTTGAAGTTGTGATAAATGAACCCAAAACTGCGACTGCTAACATAATCAAAACCGCAATCGGAACACCTTTGCCTTCGTTTGAATTCATCACATAAATAAAAACGACAATGACACTAATCGGTATCAGCGATTTCAACAATTCGCCGCCATAATTAGCCTCGCCGAGTCCGTAATTCTTCACGGCTTGTGCTCTCCGATATGCCATAAAAAGCACAAAAATTATCGCGAAACCTGCCAAATACCAGCCATAAGTTGAACCGATAAATCCGCCACCGATTGTCTTGTAACTATCATTTGAGATTGGAATTGTGTTTCCTGCAAGCAACCATTTTACCGCTCCACGCCACGCGAGAAGTCCGCCAAGTGTGACGATAAATGCCGGAATATTGAAATATGCGGTCAAAGTTCCGTGAAGTAATCCAATTGTTACACCGACAACAACAGCAAATAAAATAGAAGGAATAATTCCATAACCCAAATTTGCCATCGAATAAGCCGCGATTCCGCCAGCAAATCCGAGAATTGAACCGACCGATAAATCAATGTTGCCCGAAACAATTACCATCAACATTCCAACCGCTATTACGCCCGTGACAGAGGTCTGCAATGCTAAATTAGACAAATTTCCGGCTGTCAAAAACGTGCTTCCGGTTGCCCAATAAAAAAATGCCCAAATTACCGCGAGTGCAAAAATCATTGTAAAAGCACGGACGGACGAGGTTGTAATTGTCTTTTTTGTTTCGCTCATTTATTTAATTATGGTTCTAAAGGAATCATTTCGTCGAAAACTTGCGGAATGTCGCGTGAACTGTGGAGAACTCTGACAATTTCAATTCCAAAATAAGTTTGCTGATAAAAAATCATATATTTCCCAACAGGAAAACTCCGTAAACCTAAAGTCAATTCATTTCTTTGTCTGCCTTTTTTGGGGTGAAATATTGTTTTTGAGCAACTTTCCAAAAGATTTTTCAATATTTTATCCGCACTGTATTCACTAGCTTCAGAAAGATAAGTCCAAATTTCCTCAAGATCAATCAAGGCGTGTGACGAATATTCTACTCGTGGTTTTGTATTCGGAAAGTCGCTCATTATTTTCTCGAAAGTTTTTGTTGTCCGCGTTTTTTTATTGAATTGAAAGCCTCATCAACGGTCGAAAAAGATTGAGAATTACCGTTTTTTAGATCATCAATTCCGAGCAAAATTTCTCGACGAAGTTCATCTTGGCGTAAATTTTTCAACAATTCTTGTTCCTTTAAGAGTCGCAAACCATCACGCACAACTTCGCTGGCAGAGAAATACATTCCACCTTTGACCAAATCATTTACAAAACCTTCGAGTTCTTTAGTTAACGAAACATTCATATTTTTCACCTCAAACTAGCAAAATATCGAGTCTAAATATAACAGTAAATAACAATATATGCTATTGGCTGTTATTTTGATTTTGAAAGATATTCAGTTTGACCTGTCGCACACGACATCACTTTTTCGGGTGTTGCGTCATTTTTTAAAAATTCGCCTGTAAGTTTTCCATCGTGCAAAACCAAAATTCGATCCGATAAACCTAAAACTTCAGGTAATTCTGATGAAACCAATACAATTGCCAAACCTGTTTTCGCCAAACGATTGATGTGAGCATAAATTTCCTGTTTTGCACCAACGTCTATGCCGCGAGTTGGTTCATCGAGAAACAAAACTTTCGGATTTGTCAGCAACCATTTACCTAAAACAACTTTTTGCTGATTCCCGCCTGACAAAGTTCCGACAACTGTCATCGCAGAATTTGCCTTAACTTTCAAGTCTTTCATCGAACCATTTGCCGCCACTGTTTCCTTCGTTCGATTGGTTGTAAATGTTGAACTGAAATGCTTTAACGCCGCGAGCGTCATATTATCGAGAATCGTTTGGTCAAGCACTAAACCATATCGTTTGCGGTCTTCGGTGACAAACGCAATGCCGTGTTTGATTGCATCATTTGGGTTCCAAATTACAACTTTTTTTCCTTCAACCTCAATTTCGCACGAATTTTTACCGTTCCACGCACCGAAAACCGACATCAAAGTTTCCGTTCGTCCTGCTCCCATTAAGCCCGCAATTCCCAAAACTTCGCCTTTTTTAACACTAAACGAAAAATCGTCAACAAGTTTTTTATTTGGGTTATCAATATCGTAGGCAGTTAGATTTTTAATCGACAGAGCAGTTTCGCCAAATTGGTGATTGGAAACGGGGAAAATATCGCCCACTTCTCTGCCAACCATTGCGGCAATAACTTTCGCCGTTGTCATATCTTTTGAGTCGTTTGTGCCGACAGTTTTTCCATCACGCAAAACGGTGATTCGATCTGACATCCGAAAAACTTCGTTAAGTTTGTGAGAAATGTAAATCATTCCCACGCCGCGTTCTTTGAGTTTTTCGAGAATCGTAAATAAAGTTTCAACTTCAGATTCGGTTAAAGCGGCGGTCGGTTCGTCTAAAACCAAAATTTTCGCGTCTTGCGACAAGGCTTTCGCGATTTCTACAAGTTGTTGTTGTCCGATTCCTAAATTGCCGACTGGCGTTCGCGGATCAAGATTCAAATTCAAATCTTGCAATAATTTAGCGGCTTGTTGATAAAGTTTCGACCAATTTATCACACCAAAAGTTGCGGGTTCTTTGCCGAGATAAATATTTTCGCCAATGGTAAGTTCTTTAACGAGTGAAAGTTCTTGAAAAATAATCGAAATTCCGGCATTTTCCGCGTCGCGAATAGTTTTGAAATGTTGCAACTTTCCATCAACTTTTATTTCACCATTAAAAGTTCCGTGCGGATAAACTCCGCTCAAAACCTTCATCAAAGTTGATTTTCCCGCACCATTTTCGCCAACTAATGAATGGAATTCGCCTTTGTAAAGATTTAAAGTTACGCCGTCTAAAGCCTTTACGCCAGGAAATTCCTTGATGATCGAGTTCATTTCTAAAAGAGATTGCATAAGAAGTTTGGGAAGTTTAGAAAGTTTCGGAAGTTTCGGAAGTTATCGGAAAATCTTCCTAAACTACTTAAACTTCCCAAACTAATCTATTGTTTTGGTCTTTTTTCAGGATCAACGTTTGCGTAAACTTCTTCAAATTTAGCAAATCCATCTTTGATTACGGTCGTCATCAAATTATTAATATCAACAACCATGACTTCAAGCAAAATCGCCGGAATTTCCTTCTTCGTAGTGTCGTTCATAAATGGCTTTGCTTCAGTAAGCGGTTGCTTATTCGACAATTTAATTGCGGCATCAACCGCCGCATTTGCCAGTGGAATCAACGATTTGTAAACAGTCATCGACTGCTTTCCTTCAGCAATTCTCTGTAACGCGGCTTTCTCCGCATCTTGCCCAGTTACAATAACTTTTCCAGCTAAACCTTTTGCCGCAAGTGCCGAAATCGCACCGCCCGCAGTTCCGTCATTTGAAGCAACAACACAATCAACCTTGTTCTCACTTTTGGTCAAAGCATTTTCCATATTTTTCATTGCTTCATCAGGTTTCCAATCAGTCGTGAACTGATCTTGCACAATTTTGATGTCGCCTTTATCAATTGACGGCTGCAAAACTGACAACATTTCTTTTTTCATGATCACGGCATTGTTATCTTTTGAATCGCCGTAAACCATTACATAATTACCTTTAGGAACTTTGGCGAGAGCATATTCCGCAATTTTTCTGCCGATTACTGGAACTTGATGCGATATATAAACATCAATTTTATCTGAGTTAATCAAGCGATCGTAGCTGATAACCGGAATGCCTTTTGCCTTTGCCGCTTCAACCATTTGAGCAGCTTGCGTTGCATCATGCGGAGCAATTACCAGAGTTGTAACGCCTTGCGTAATCAAATTTTCGACGTTGCTGGCTTGTTTGTCAGCATTTCCATCAGCGACATTAACAACACATTCAACATTTAATTCTTTACAGCGAGCTTCAAACGCATTTTTATCACGCACCCAACGTTCTTCCGCCAATGTTGCCATCGAAAATCCGATTTTTATTTTCTTGTCGCCAGTTGGTTTCGTAGCATTATTCGCCGCCACATTGGTTGCGGTTTTATTCGCATCAGTAGCAGGTTGATTACACGCGACAGCAAACATTGCGACTGCCAAAACTAAAAAAGTTAATAATTTGTTCATAAATTTCTCCCGTCAAATGAGTCTATTAGACACCGAATAAAATGTCCATTGTCAATTGGTCAAGACGCTCATATTTAAATCTTTCGATGCGAGTGCGAAACGGTCAAATTCACTTGATAAATGAGTTACGGTTACAATCTTTGGTGGCTTTAGCGAATTTAAAAGTTCGCATAATTTAAAAAAGGAAGAAAAAGCATACCACTTTTCCTTCCAGATTTCTAAAACAATTTCGAGAGTTGAAATGCTATTTAATTTACATCCTGACCCATTTTTAACTTTTCGATTATAGCTTGAACTGCCTGTTTATTTGCATCATTAGGAGCAAGCGGCAAGGCTTTCATCGCAAATTCCAACGCTTTCGGATAGTCGCCGTTTGCCGATAATCCGCGTGTCATTCCCATCAAAGTCGTAAATTGATTTGGGTTTTTGTCGTGGTTCATTTGAAAAACTTCGAGTGCTTCTTTTGGCTTTTTCAATGCCAACAATTGTCTGCCATATTGATGCAGTTCGCTCACATTTCCGATTGGAAGGGCTTGTTTCATTGTTGCCGCAGCCTCAACAGATTTACCTAATTTTTCGAGTAATTGGGCTTTCGTTGCCAAAATGCTGAATTGTTGATCTCCGCCGAAAGTATTTATTGCAAAATTCGTCCACTCAAGACCTTTTTCAAGTTCGTAATTATTGGTCAAACACCAATTCGCCGCGATATTCAAACCTTCGGGAGTAAACCCGCGAGGATTTTTTCCTTCAGCCGCGAAACGGTCAAATTGTTGTTTCAAATTATCAACCTCAACCTTGAATGGAAACGAAAGTTTTTCCCACGAAAGAGCTATGATTGCTGAATTCGGCGTTTGATTTGAGAAATCATACTTTAACCATTCAACGCTTTTTTCGAGAGTTTGCGGTTTAATTTTGACTCGCAATGCATCGTCTTTTTCATCGTAAAAATACGAACCCCAGCCATCAGTTTTTCGCGAAAAAACAACAATACTTTCCGCTGCGTCATAAGCGATAAAGAGTGAATATCTTCCTTTTGTCAGATTTTGACCTTCGATTTTGACATCACTTTCAAATTCGATAATCGTATTTTCATTCGCACCTGCACGCCACGGAGCCGGATTATCTGTGCCGAAACCTTGTTTGACGAAACCTTTATGGACGAGTTCGCCCCAGATTTTTCCTTCACGTCCATTTACTGAAGGGCGATGATAAGTGATTGAAACTTGAGCTAATCCGACTTGTTCAGATACAACTGCTTTTTTCGAAGGTCCATTTGGTAACGCCGAATTGTATGGAACTTGTGCGAATGATTGGCTGACGAATAAGAATATCGCCAATAAAAATAGATAATTTTTCATAGTTTTTCTCGCTTAATTTTGTAATAGTTTCTCTAAACTTTGCAGATTTTTCTTGGCAAATTCCGAATCACAGTTGCCGTAATTATCAAAAACACACCACTTTAGAAATTTGACGACAACTCCGATTTGTTCGTTATTTAGAATTTCCGTAATTTTCTTGTGTTGAAGTTTTTCGATAGTTTTTGTGTCTAAAGCATAAATTGTATGGTCGCCAATAAAATTAGCCGATGCCGGATTATTCAATTTCCAACGCATATAAGCCGGCAGATAAAACCGAAATCCTTGCCAATCGGTAAAGCAAAATGTCACAGAAAATTGTTCTAAAACAGCGGCGGGAATTTTTGTCCAATCGTTTCTTTCGTCGAATTTTGCCAACTCTGTAAACCTTTAGTTGGTGCGATAAGAATCTAAATATTCAGTCATATTCAGCGAAATTCCCTCACCTAATTTGACCTGATGAAACGCTTGTTCAATTTCGACAATCAATTTTTCAGGTGTCCGATTCATTTTTTATTATTGAGAAGCCATTTATTTCTTTCAGTTTTAAAGTTACACCAACAAAGTTTTGAAAGTCTTGAAAGTTGTTTGAAATTTACTTGAAATTTTATGAATCAACTATTTCCAACGTAATTTTGTTCTTGCGTTATTTATTATTACTTTGGAACAGCCCAATCTTTCTCAGTTAATTTCGGATTAACCTCGATTGACCAATATTTTACGGTTCTTGATTCTTTTTCTTTAATTATCTGTCTTTCATAAAAAGGAAACGTAATTCCTTTCACTTTGCGAAAATCGTCAAAGGTAATTTCGTGTTGCTCTTGATTTTCAAAATAATCGTCAATCAACAAATGTGATTTCTTATCAAAACCCAATAAATGCTTTACTCCATTTATTTTTACGGCTAGATATTTGAATCCTTTATTGTCTCCAATCGTGTAAATTTCCATTTCGTCTAAACGATTTTTACGCAAGCCGAGAGAACCTGTTTCTAAGATTTTCAATAACTCATTTTGCTCAGTTTTACTTATTGATCTTGGTTGTTTTGGGTTAAAAATCCAACCTGATTCTCCTTCTATTTGGCGTATTTCAAAAAAGTTGCTTCCGGCATCTTCTTCTTTTCTAATCCGATTCTTTTTTAGGTCAATTAAAACTGTTAAATTATAGTAAAGATTAGTAGTTAAGTTGTCACCAGAAAGTTCTATAAGATGTCCTCTGCCTTTTAACCGAAGCGTTTTTACGTTGTCGAGCAGTTTTCCGCCATTGGCTAAATTGATTTGTTTCAAGAGTTTAACGCCATTTTCCAAAGGTTGCTCTTTTCCTGTTGGCATCCGAACTGCACCGATTGGAAATGGCGGATTTTCAACTTGAGCGTTAATGCTGTTTGCAAAGACGAACCCTACTAATATCAGCAAAACTATTTTGGTTAAATTTTTCATTCTTAAATCTTACTTAAATTTAGTTTTCAACAATAGTTTAAGTTTGTGATTTTAGGATTTTATGTCTTAAATATGTTGGCTATGTTCGTCTGACCTTTTCGAGATTCCTTGTTGTCTGCTCCACAACGCTTGGAATTACGCTTTGAATAACAGCGGGCGTTAGAAGATTTTTAGTTTCTACATTATTCAGTTCTGTTGGCTTTCCTTCAGATGTGACGTGAGCATTGCTAGAATTTTTAATAATTTTTCGCAACAAATAAATCAAACTGTAGATGTTCAAAATTTGTGTAAATAAGTTTAAACCAACCATTATATAATTGAGGTTGATTAGTTCCTTAAATGTTTCTTCTGATAGATATAAATAATTAACTAACAAAGACAAACTCGATATAAACAGACAAGTATTCGTAATTAGAATTAAAAATATTGTTTTGTTTGAGATTAAAAAACTACCGCATTTCCGGCAGTAAGAATTAACATCTTGATCGGCTTCGCCACATTTTGAACAATACATATTTATTTTAATTTAACTCCTAATTTTTCTTAAATTCCTGCTATTTTCCCTTAAATAATCCATCATATTGCAACGGTTCGCCTTTTTCCCAAGGTTTATATTCGTTACAAAAATCAATCAGTTCACCAAGTGGCGGATGTTGCCGTTGAAAAATTGTTATAAGTTGGCTTGGGCGTGGGTTTGAGAAATCTTCTTTTATTGTTTTAACAAGTTCAGTTGCACAAGCACGATTATTTCGAGTAATCTCCAAAGCAAAGCGTTGAGCCTCAAGTTCTTGGTTGCGACTATCCCAAAGAAAAAATGGAGTCAAGATAAAAAACGCCACTCCGAAAACTAAACTTAACAAAGGCATTGCGGCGGGGTCGGACATTTCGCTAAAACCCCAACTATTCCCGAAGTGTTTAGTCAAATACGTTGAGATTTTATAGACTAAAAAGAGGGAAACAAAAATCATAAGCGGTAAGATAATCAGACTTCTGGCAGAGTGACCTAAAACATAATGTCCCATTTCGTGTCCCACTACGAATAACAGTTCGTCTTCGTCCAAACCTTTGATAATCGTATCTGACAAAACAATTCTCTTCGTATTGAATATGCCTGTCATATAAGCACCCTTAGCCTTTGTCTCATCACTTTTTTCAACTTCATAAATTCTAGCTCCTTCAATTCCTGCACGATCCGCTAGTTGCAATACTTTCGCCCCCAGATCCTTGTTTTTCATCTCGCTAAAGTTATCGAAAAGCGGAAGAATAAAAATCGGAACAATCATCATAAGGAATGCTATAAAAGGAACCATCAAAACACTTGTATAAAGCCACCAACGCTTTGGACTTTTTCGCAACAGCAAATATGGAACCCATAGAAATAAACAACCTATAATAATCGTAACTATTTGCTTTAAAGAGTTTTCAGTGAACCAACCGAAAAGAGTTTGATTGGAGAATCCGTAATTGAGTTCAAGCAAATGGAAGCGGTAATAATATGAAGGCAAGAAAATCAAAAAATTAGCAAGCGTAAAGATAATAAAATAAATTGCCAGTGTAAAATACCAACGTCTGCCGAATCTTTGCGAGAAATCACGAATTTTTGCGGATGCCTTAGTTTGCAAAAATAAAAAAGGAATTAACACATTCAAAAAAGTATCGAAAATCCACCACACAGTCTTTTTATCGTTGTAAGCCCTTGATTTCTCAGAATACTCAGGCACCTCAACCGGAGTTTGCTGCAAATTTTCTTTGGCAATCGCTACATTTTGATTCGACTCGGTTGATTGGGCAGACGCATCAATTTGTCCCAAATATATGGAAGAAATAAATAATAGACTGATGATACAAATAATGTTTTTCATAGAATTCCCGTAGTTTTACATTACTCAAAACTAATTTGGCACACTCCAAACTTCCGCACTAAAAGCTATATTCACTTCAACCGCCGAAAACTTAACTTCAATGCTTTTTTCACCCAGCACAACCTTCGATTTAAAGGGAATCATTATTCCGCTGACGTTGCGATAATCTTCGGAATAGTTTGTTTGCAAAACTCCATCTTCCGAGCTGAGTTCAGCGACAAGGCGATTTTTATCGTCAAAAATCATTCCATATTTTTCGCCGTTAATTAAGACCAACAAAGACTTTAAGTTGCCTTTCAGATTCAGGTCAGCCGTTTGAAAAGCAGCAGATTTTATCGCATTACTTTGCATTGCAAATAAACCTGTCGTCAAACTTCTCTTCAATTCCTTTCGCTTTTGATTCGTCATTGGTGACTTCAAATTGTCTCCCCAGAGCCAACTATTTTCGCCGTCTAATTGTTCGACCAGCATCAATTTACCGTTTTTTCTAAACTCGTTTCTAACTTTTTGATTCGTTGCGTCAACCAAAATTGTTATCTCAAAACCAAGAGCCTTTCCGGTTAAACGAATAGTTTTGAGACTGTCTAATTTATCGCCGCCGTGAGCCATATTTGCAAGTTTCAGCATTCTCGAACTTTTGATGATTAAATCCTCTCGTTTTTCGGCGGATTCAATCGGCGAAATTTCTTTGGTTGTCGGCGTTTCGGCAACATTTGTCGGTTCGTTAGTTTTACCTTTTTCAGCCTCGTCATCGGGTTCATAATAGAGACTTCCATCTATCAAAGCCGTTCCGCCGTGTGAAAATTCGATGTAGAAAAAACTCCTTTTGACGACTGTTCCATTGTTGTAAGTCAGAGTTAAAAGGCTGTCTTTTATTGTGTAAGTTCCAAATCCGCCGCTTTCGTTTGAACTTCCGCCGCCAACATTTGCCCCGCTGATAACGCTCGAACTTGAGGCGTTGTTCGTGAATTTTCCTTTGCCGTCGAAATTATAAACACCCGAAAATGAAACGCCGACAAAGGTTGTTCCCGTTCCATTTCCGCCGCTACTTGTGCCGCCCGAATTTTCGACCACAATAGCAGGGATGTTGTTCATTACATTGAGTTTAAAAAGCGTGTTGCTACCATAAACGAGACTTGCACCTTCTTCTTCGATGTCCATTTCAAAAGGCTTTTCGCCAATTTTATTTGGGATTAAGGTTACTTTTCCTTTCGTAATTTTATAATTTCCATCAATGCGAGTTTGCCAATTCGGTTCGTCAAGTTCGGTTGTGTAAGTTCCGTTTGGGCGAAAATAATATCTGTAGGCTGTGCTTGAACTTCCGCCACCGGGGAAAAATACGGGAACTGAACTTCCGGCGTAAGCTCCATTTAATGTTGTAATTACACCAGATTTCACGGGCGATTTTATTGGCGTTGGAACTTTCTTTTCAACTGAATTTGTCGTTTTGCCCTTCGGCTCATCAGGCTCAAAATAAAAACTACCGTTAATTAGTGCAGTTCCGTCTCCATCATCTTCGGTGTAGAAAAAACTTTTTTTAACCACCGTTCCATCATTGTAAGTCAGCGTTAAAAGACCGTCTTTAATCTTGTAAGTTCCAACTCCGCCGCTTGACCCACCAACGCCACCGCCGACATTATCACCGCTGATTAGCGTTGTGCTTTCCCGACTATTGGAAAAATTACCTCGACCGTCAAAATTGTAAAGCGTATTCGAGATATTCCCGATAAAGACTGAACCTTGAACTTGCCCACCGCTACTGCTTCCCGATTTTTTTTCAACCACAACCGCCGGAACACTGTTCGTAACTTCAAGTTTAAAGAGGTAAGAATATCTGTAATAAAGGCTTCCGTTCTCTTTAATCTCAATTTCTTCGGGTTTATCGCCGACTGACTTTGATTGAATAAATACTTTGTTACCCGAAATTCGGTAAGTTCCATCAACTCGAGTTTGCCAATCAGGTTCATCGAGTTCGGTTGCGTATGTGCCGTTTTGTCGAAAATAAAAAGCATAAGTCTGGAAAGAAATAGTTCCGCCAAATGGATTCAAATTTGGGGTCGAAGTTCCTGCGTATGCTCCGTTAAGAGTTTTATTTGCTGAGCTTTTAGATGCGGGAATTTTTGATTCTCTGAAGGTTGTCGTGATTAAATTTGGCTGAGTTTTTTTAGATTCATCAGTCTCGAAGTGGAAACTTCCGTTAATCAAAGCCGTTCCGTCGCCGTCAGATTCTGAGTAGAAAAAACTTTTCTTGACAACCTTTCCGTCGCTGTAATTCAAAGTCAAATGTCCATTTTTAATCGTGTAAGTTCCGCCGCTGCTGTTGTTATTTGATTTCCCGCCGCCGACACTTGCTCCTGAAATGACGCTCGCACTCGACGAGTTGTGGCTAAAATTTCCTCTTCCGTCAAAGTTGTAAAGGTCGGAAGAAGAAACTGCGACAAATATGTTGTTTGTGCCAATTCCGCCGCTGCTCGCACCCGAATTATTATTAACAATCACCGCCGGAATCGAACTCACCGCGTTGAGTTTCAAAAGACCGGCACCGTTGTAAAAAAGAAAGCCGCCATTTTCTTTGATCTCAATTTCACTCGGCGAATCTCCGACTAAATTTGATTGAATGAGTAGTTTGTTACCGATAATTTTGTAATTTCCGTCAACGCGAGTTTGCCAATCCGCTTCGTCAAGTTCGGTAACATACGTTCCATTTTCCCGAAAATAAAACGTCCGCATATAGGTTTGCATATCACCATTGACACCGATCAGCGGCAACGAAAAACCGGCATAAACTCCAGTTATAGAGTTAGTTGCAGAATTTAAAACTCGTTGGCGAGATTTGGTCTGTGCCGTTACGCAAAGTGTCAGAACAAATAAAACAAGCATCAAAATAATAAATTTTCGAAACATCAAATTCATAATCTTAAATCTCCGAGAAGTCTAATTTAGCGTTTTTTTTCATCTGTAATTTTTTGACTCAAATGTAATTTAACAAAACTTGAAAACAAAAAGATACTCAATCAAAATTTTTTTTACAGCTTTTTAATCATCTCAAACTGCGAAACAACTTCTTTAAAACCTTTATTTTGAAAGAAGTCCAACGCAGTTTTTATCTCAATATCGAGGTTCATAATACTTATTTTTTTCTCATACCCAACAATCTTTTGCATCGCAGTCAAAAGTGCTAAGCCGATACCTTTTCGACGATGTATTTTTTCAACTGCAAGTTGATCAATAACTGGTCTTTCTGCAGAAAAGACAATATAACCGATGCAATTGTTGCCTTCAAAAGCACCAAGAATTATTTTATCGGAAATTGTTGCTTCAATTGCCTTAACTGAGTTTTGCCACGTTGGTTTTCCGTCCCAAAATGTTTGAAGTCGATCCCAATCGGGTTCTTTGATTTCAGATATTTGCAAGTTATTTGGTATTTGCAAACCACTTTTAAAGAGATTAGCAGCTTTCATTAACGAAACTTTTCGGATTTTTTCAAAGCCGAGTTTTTCATATAGTTTTAGTGCTTTTTCGTTTTTTGTAATCACCTCCAAAAGATATTGTTTAAAACCTTGTTTTTGAAAGTTTGGAATCATAAATTCAAACATTTTTTCAGCAACTTTTTGTCTGCGAAAGTTTGGAATTACGCCTGTTCCGGCATCATAGACTGTTTCTATGCCGTTCCATAATCCAAATCCGTTGACTGTAAATCCAATCATTTCTTCATTTGCAAAAACACCAAGCGAATGATTAATGTCAACATGACGTTGAATATACAATTTCTTTAACTGTTGTTCTGTAAAATCAATCGGCACAATATAATCTGAAAATGCCAGATTAAAAGCCATTGTGAGTTCAGAAAAATCTTCATCTGATAAAAAACGATAATTCATATGTTTGCGTAGGATCAAACACCAAAATTTGGATGTTTTTAAAATTTTAATATCTCAAAAAAGATATTTATTTATTGTAAAATTAATATTCGTAAACAAGATTAAAAATGGATTTAACAAATTCAAAAAAATTGCTCCTCAAAGTAATAAATAAAATACTGGCTGACTGGAAAATACCTTCCAGTCAGCCACAAAACTAACATTCCAAGCGTGAATTTAGAATATTAGTTTTATCCCAAATCGTAACGAACGGACTGATCCGCCATTAAATCCTGGATTTTGAAAAGAGCTGACAGCTATGCCATTGAAAGCATCTTCGGTAATCGGATCTGGAGTGCCGAAGTTCCTTGTGTTCAAAACATTAGTTGCTTCGCCGCGTAATTCCAATTTAAATCTTTCGCTTATTCTAGTAGTCTTGAATAATCCGAGATTTACATTGTAACTACTTGGACCCGTGAATGTATTTCTTCCAATTCCATAAGGAGTTTTGAAGAAATTGAAGGCTTCTGCATCTGCCAGAGTAAGTCCTCCAAATGTATTGGCTAATCCTGAATCGTTGTAAATTAATCTGGCTCCTTGAACGGCAGCTTGGGCATTGGCAACAACTCGTCCTGATGAACCAGGGCTAAGTGTGTTAAAAATGATGAAATTACCAGGAGCTGCACTGTTACAAATGTTTCCACCGAACAATATATTGCAAGCGGCATCATATCCAAAAGCAATTGTTCCAGCGGCTGCATTAGGATTTCCGCCATATGGTCGCAACGAACCCGAACCAATAAATGCTCCATCAAAACCACCATCATTTCGCCCAAATTGAGTTATCGGCGTATATGGTGTTCCCGATCCGAGAATTAATACTCCTGATGCTTGAAAACCACCTAACAATTTGCCAACAAAACCGCTCTGGTCTTTGAAAAATGGTAATTCATAAACAAAGTTTGAAGTAAAATTATGTTTTTGATGAAAGGCTGAAAGACCTCTTTCACCATCAACTGAATCAAACGGATTTTGCGGTTGTGCCACGCTTTGACCACCACCGAATGTTGAGAATATTTCTGATGCGTTATCTATATTTTTGCTGAATGTATAGTTTGCATTGAAAATTACTCCTTTAAACCTGGTGTCAAAACGAGTTTGCAACCCGTAATAAGTAGCAGAAGCACCATTTGTGCGAAGTCTTGTGATTCCGAAATTCGGATCAAGCCGACCATTTCCGTTAGTTCCCGGACGATTTGTAAAACCACCTGTAGCACCTCCAGCACATGCAGCTGCATTGGTTGCAGCAGGTGAACCGACAATTCTTCCGCCTGAAAATGTTCCAGCATTCAATCCTAAACATTGTGCCGCACGATTAAGATAACCGACGTTTGGATTACCATTTACTGTTTGAAATTGACCAACGAGTTTTGAACCAACATACCTTACTTCCAAGACAGAATCTTTGAAGATTTCTTGTTGAATACCAAAGTTGGTTTGAATTGTGTATGGACTGTAAAAACCAGGGTCAACCCGCGTTTGATTAAATAATCTTGGGTCACCGCCATTTGTATTAGGCGTTAAATTCAGCTGTGCTGTGTTTGATGGTAAAAACGGAAAATTTAATGCCGTTGCGGATCCCGGAGTTTGCTGAATAAATCCAGCAGCGGCAAAAGGTGCTGCCGTGACAGTATTCAAGACAATATTAAAAAAGCTCGGATCATACGCGATTCCGAATCCGCCACGAATTACAGTTTTTCCGCCTTTAAATCTATCACCTAGAAAATCAAAATTTGGTGACCAAGCAAACCCAAGACGCGGAGCAAAATTATTTTTATCAATCGGCAATTGTGTTGCAGATCGAGTATCAATCGGAAATGCTTGATTGAAAATCGCTGTTGATGAATTTGCTTCACGAGTGTTTACGCTGTCAATAATCGGATTAAACGGAGTCGTCGAAACTTCATATCGAACGCCCAAATTTAATGTTAGATTTGAACGAATCTTCCAGTTATCTTGTAAGAAAAAGAAATAATCGTTTTGCGTAGTTTTGATATTTGGGTCGCCTAATGCAAATGTAATTCGATCAGGTCTTCCTAACAAAAGATTTTCAAAGGCGGTTGCGGTTGTCCCATCAAGCGGAGCACCAGCTGCATCAAAGAAATTACAAAGTGGACAAACAGCACCAGTTGCAGGCAGATTTCCCGAACCACTGAAGCGATACACGCCTAAAAAGTTTGGCAAAAAGAAATTTTTTACTCTTTGCGTTTTGAAATCAATTCCGGTTCGCAATGAATGATTTCCAAGTTGCGTTCCATATGTATCTTGGAACTGATAAACATCAACAATTCGTGATTGCGGTAAGTTATTTGCAGTGCCAAACGCCAGACTGTTAGAATTTCCGGCTCGATCTCTAAAGCCTCCGGCAAAACCAATCCCCGGAGCCGGACGCTCGGCAGTTGGGTCGCCAAATTTGACATCTAATCTCGAAAAACTAAATCTTGCTTCATTGGTATTGTTTGAATTAAACAAGCGAGTGTAAGTTGTGCCAAGATTGATATTTTTCGACGGCGTATCAAAAGCTGCACCGGTTATCGGATTTCCAGATGAAAGCGGGAAGCTCGAATTATCATAAATAAATCTGACGCTCAGCGTGTCTTTCTCAGTAAGATTAAAATCTTCTTTTGTAATAAATTGATACTGGCGATTTCTAATTCTGAGAATCCGAACACCTTCACCTGTTAATAATGGAATCAACGCTCCGGCAGAATTACGGACAAAAGCACTTCGGGTAAAAGCTCCGCCCGGATTCACAAAAGCATCGGGAATTCCATCGCCGTCTGTGTCTGTAATATGTGGAACAACCAAGAAAGCACCTTGACCTTGAACGCTTGTCGGTCCACCGCCGCGTCGTGTATTTCCAAGAATCTGTGTTGCTCCCGGGAAACCTAAACTGATTGCAGTTTGCACGCTTTGCGGAGTAAAGGTAATAGCACCACTGTTACCATTTGTGAAGTTGTCACCAACGAACTCGCCGTTTGTAATATCGGTTTGAAATGTGGCAAAAAAGAATGCTTTGTCTTTTATGATTGGTCCGCCAAACGAACCACCAAGACGATTTAATGTAAATGGACTTTTACCTTTTCTATCGGCAATGTCTCTTAGTTGAGAAAACCCGTTTCTTGCCAAAAAATTAAAGGCTTGTCCGGTTTTCTCATTTGCTAAGTTAAAAGTATTCAGCCTTGAACCTGAAATATAATTTGAAACTGTTCCGTGAAAACTATTCGTTCCAGACTTTGTAATTGCATTAATTTGAGCTCCAGCATTTCGACCGAACTCAGCTGATGGATTATTTGTTGTAATTTGATAATCGCCAACCGCGTCTTGATTCGTTAATGTCAACGAAGGACCTGCAACCGAATTATCATTGTTGTCTTGACCATCAAGTTGAAAGTTGTTTGAACGACCGCGATTACCGTTTGCCGAAATCCCAACTCCGTTACTAAAAGGAGTTGGCGGTGAAATTACACCTGGCGTAAGCAGAGCAAGATTATCAATTCCGCCACCACCAAAAGGCAATTGCTGCACTTGTTTTTGTGAATACGAAGTTGAAAGTTGGCTTTCAGTTGAATTGATTAACTCTGCATCGCCAGTAATCGTTACCTGTTCGGCAACGCCTTTGACGTTTAATTCAATATTGACCGAAGTTCCAGTTCCGATCCGAACTGCAACATCTTTGACTTGTTTAACTTCAAAATTAGAAGCTGTGACTTCAACTTGATACGACAAACCAAATTGTAAATTAGAGACCTTAAAGAATCCATCGCCGTTTGTTTGCGTTAAACGAGATTGACCGGTCTCGCTGTTTGTGATTTTTATCGAAGCACCAGCGATATTTGCTCCTGAATTATCTCTGACTACTCCTTCAACACTTCCCGTTGTTTGACCGAAAGCAATTGCCGCAGAAAGCAGCAAAATACTTATCGAAGTCATTAAAAATATAAATCTCCTAGACATACATAAACTCCTTTTAATGTATACTCGGAGTGTTGAAATGCTTAGAAACTTGCTCGTAACAAGTTTTTATTCTTCAACAAAACCGAGGTTGATGTTTTGACCTTATAAGGCTGTTTGACCGTGTAGTTTTGTAAAAGTCCGCATTGGTCGAGCAGCCTCGCTTATTTATTCAATTTTTTAAAAATATTTCATTTTACTGAATATTTTGAAGATTTTGTTTCTCCTTCTGACAATCTAAAAATGCAATTTCTGTGCCTTTTTAACAAAATTAATATTGCTTGAGAAAAATCTGATGTTTAATTCATCACAATATTTTTAACTTGAACTTTTTGGATTTTTACTAAGTTTCAAGCTGTTTTGAATCGAAATATCTGCAACTTTTTCGGTTCAAAATTTTGTGCATTTTTCAGTTTTTTGCATTTACGCAGCTTTTTCTAAAGTTTTCTCGGGCAATGTATGCCCGACAATGCTAATCGAATCAATGTCGTAACGCTTGATTTTTGCGTGAAGCGTTGTGTTTTTTACACCAAGTATTTTCGCCGCTTTACTCTGATTTCCATTTACCAAAAGCAGTGCGTTGCAGATTAAATCTGTTTCATAACGCTGAACTTTATCTGGCAAGTTAATTTCTACACCATCTTTCGAGATGTTTTTTGAAGGTGAAATTTCTTCAAGTGATTCAACTTCGTGGAGTAAAAGTTTGGTCAAAGCCTTTAATGCCTCAATTCGATTACCGACCGAATTCTGTCCGTTATAAGTTTCTAAAATTAATCCCATAATTCTTTACCTCTTTTCTTTGCCCGCTTAGGCAACTTTCTTTTAAGTTTTCTCGTCTTATTTAAACTAAATTAAAGACAAAGATCTTAAACATATCAGCGGTGTTTCTGTCTTTAGATAACAAAAATGCAGTTGTTTATCATTTATCAGAGAGTAAATTGTGTGTGTATCCCGACACAAAATTAACGCCGCTTCGGAAGGTGGAATCATGCTGACTTCGCGTTTGCATTCTTCGCACCAATTTCTGACGAAAAATCGCTTTCTTTTAACAACGTAGGTTTCGCTAGTTTCTATAAAAACTTCTGTTCGGATTTTTGTCATTTATTTCCTTTTTCAAATTATGTATGTCGCAAAACACTGTTTATATTTCCGTTTTCAAATCACGTTTAAAGCAAAACACTTTTAAAATCGTGATATTTTTTGCCACTTTTTTTGAATGAGAAAAACCTAACTTGCCGTTCCATTTTGTTCTCCAGACTTTATACAAAATGCAATCTGTTCTGCTTTTCTCATCCGTAATTACTTTAAGAAACTTCCATCTTGAAAGTCTTGAAAGTTAGTTGAAATTTCTGTTGAAATTTTTTTGAAAGAGTTTTCAAATCTGTATGAGCAACAAAACATTACCTTTATTTAAATTCGACGATTTTTGTTTGGATACAAATCAGCGAACGCTTTTTTATACCGATAAACCGGTTTCATTAACTCCAAAGGCTTATCAAACGCTTCTTGTGCTTATTTTGCATCGCACGGAAATTGTCGAAAAAGAATTTTTACTAAATGAAGTTTGGGCAGATACTTTTGTTGAGGAAACAACTTTGTCGCAAAATATTCTGACGCTCAGAAAAGCTCTCGGAAAATTTAATAAAGAAAAAGATTTTATCGTGACATTTCCGCGTCGTGGTTACAAATTTGTCGTCGATGTGCAAGAAACTTTCAACGAAGAAGAGATTCTTATCATCGAAAAACGCACGAGAACTCATATTATTGCTGAGCAAAATCAGATTCACGATTCGCTTGAAACCGAAACAAACAATAAAATTATTCCGTCTAAAAAATCAATTTCTAGTAGTTTTTTTATCTCAACACAACTTAGCCTCGTGCTACTAGGAGTATGCTTATTAATAATCGGTTCAGTTATTTTTTGGAATTTTGGGCAAACAAAGAGTTTTGCCGACTCAAAATCGACTTTCGAAACTTTGGTTTCGGATACAGATATTAGAAATGCTGTAATTTCGCCAAACGGAAAATATATTGCAATTGTTGAAGTTAAAGATGAAATGCAAAATTTATCTTTGCGGCAAACTGAAGATGGAAACACAATCGAAATTGTCTCAAAATTAAACGGAATATTTCTTGGAGCAGCTTTTTCTAATGACAATAGACATATTTTTTATTCGATTTATGAAAACTCTGAGCCCAATAAATCAAATATTGGAACACTTTACAGAGTTTCAATTCTTGGCGGTGCGACACAAAAAATTCTTAATAAAATTGATAGTCCGCCGGCGATTTCGCCTGACAATTCGCAAATAGCATTTACAAGAAAAAACACCCAAAACCAAGAAACTTCTTTGCTAATTGCAAATATTGACGGCAATAACGAAAAGATTTTGGCGACTAGGAAATTTGAAGAAGATTTTACAAACGCTGGAGTTTCATGGTCGCCTGATGGAAAATTACTTTCAACTACGGTCAAAAATAAAGATTCAATTTGGGTTGCGGTTATAAATGCAGAAAACGGCGAACAGCAAATTGTTTCGCGACAAGATTGGAGTTGGGCAGGACAAACCGCTTGGCTCAAAGACGGGAAAGGAATTGTCGTTGCCGCATACAGACCAACATCGCCAACTTTAAACGACGAACTTTGGCTCGTTTCCTTTCCAGACGGAAATTCACGCTTTCTAAATAATGGCATTAAAGGAGTTGCAGGAATTAGTCTCGACAGCGAATCTAATTCTTTGGTTGCCTTAAAGACCGACAAACTAACTTGTTTTCTCTCGGCATCGCTCGATAATTTCCGCAAATCAAATCTTATTTCAACCAGAATCGGCGATTCTTGCTTATTGCCTTTTGGAGCAGATTGGACTAACGATGGAAAAATTATCTATTCAACCGCGGAAGGTGGAAACGCTGATATTTGGACAACAAACGAAAACGGCAGTGGAAAAAAACAAATAACTTCTGATGAAAGTGCAGAAATTTCGCCGACAATCTCAAAAGACGGACGATATTTGGTTTTTCTCTCAAATCGCACGGGGCGAATGAGCGTGTGGCGTGCAAATGCTGACGGCTCAAATCCGACACAGCTTACAGAAAACGAAAATGTTTCTGATGTAATAATTTCGCCAGAAAACAATACCATTTTTTACGTTGCTAAAAATGCTGAAAATGTTACCGAAACACTTTGGAAAACTTCGATAAACGGAGAAAATAAAACGCAAATAACGTCGCGAATGACAAAAACGCCACGAATTTCACCTGACGGAAAAACTATCGCTTGTTATTTTTCAGACACCGAAAACAACCTATCGCTAACGCTTCTTTCAGCCGAAACAGGCGAAATAATCAAACAACTCGAAACGCCTTCGAATGACGATATTCCATTTCTCGACTGGTCAAAAGATGGCGAAAATCTCTATTTAGTTTTGCAAGAAAATAAGGTTTTTAGCTTATGGAAACTCACTTTGAAAAATTTAAACACGGAAAAAATGCGTGAATGGGAAAACGACGACATCTTTCGTTTTGTAATTTCAAAAGACGGCAAACGAGTGTTTTACGAAGTTGGAACCGAAATAAATAGCGTTGTTTTGCTTAAAAATGCTGCTTAACAAACACCGCTAAATCTGGCTTTCCCTTTCAATTTGTCTGCTGGTTGTTCAGAATTATCAATATCGCTTAAACTATAAAAGTTGAATTCCTTTCTGTCTATAAATTGCAGATAAATGAAAAAATTTTTAACAGCAAAATGGCAAAATTTAGTAATGGCAAATTACGAAATTGACGCAAACTCGCTCATTGATCTTTTGCCAAACGGCACAACTCTTGATCTCTTTGAAGGCAAATGCTTTGTCAGCTTGGTAGCGTTTAAGTTTATGGATACAAAGGTTTTAGGTATTCCAATTCCTTTCCATACAAACTTTGAGGAAGTAAATTTACGTTTTTATGTCAAACGAGAAAAACCGGACGAAGTTCGTCGTGGCGTTGTTTTTGTTAAGGAAATTGTGCCGCGAATGTCAATAAGTTTTGTTGCGAAATATGTTTACGGTGAGCCTTATGAAACTTGGCAAATGTCGCACGAAGAATCTAAAGGCGAACTTACTTATAATTTCTCGAAAGATGATTGTAAAAATCGCGTAAGTGTTGAATATAAAGAAAATATCGGAATTCCGAAAGAAAATTCTGAAGGCGAATTTATCATCGAACATTATTGGGGCTACACAAAACGTGGCAAAAATAGAACCGACGAATACAAAGTTGAACATCCAAAATGGGAACTCTTCAACGTAAATTATGCAGAAATCGATGTCGATTTTGCAAAAACTTACGGCGAGCGATTCGGCTTTTTATCAACGGCAAAACCTGCATCGATTTTATTAGCAAAAGGTTCGGAAATTTCGGTTTATAAA
This sequence comes from Acidobacteriota bacterium, assembly GCA_031414415.1. GTDB lineage: Bacteria > Acidobacteriota > Blastocatellia > Pyrinomonadales > Pyrinomonadaceae > JANNVK01. Next base: position 1,514 of record JANNVK010000137.1, on the reverse strand, counting down.
GGCGAGAAATTGAAATGATTATGGAACTGTTAAAAAAAGAAAAACTTAAAGACGCTGGTTGGAATATTGGTTCTGTTGCTGACCTTCTAAATTTGTCGCAAGACGAATCAGAAATTATTGAGCATCGTTTAGCACTCAGCGAAGACTTGAAAAATATCAAGTTAAGCAACAAAACTACTTCACCACAGATCAACCCAAATTATCCAATAGAAAAATAAAATTGTATTTCACTATAATTCTCTTTGCGAACTTTGCGTCTTTATCTTTGCGTTCTTTGCGGTAAAAAAACTTTAACCGCAAAGGACGCTAAGGTTTCGCAAAGAACGCGAAGGAAAGGCAAAGAAACAATTAAATACCGTTAATTCTTAGAATCACCTCAAAAATTTGAACAAATATCTAATGTGTAATTTGGGATAAACACAAATCGAAACGGATAAAAGCCGAAGAATCCTGGTTAATTAGAAATCAGAATTTATCTGTTTTTTATCTCGTGTTTATCTGAGTGAATCTGTGGCTAAAATCTTAAAACTATTCAAAAAAACGAGCCATTTCTGACTCGTTTTTTTCTAGTTTTGAGTTCAAACTATTTTGGCATTGCCATCATTTTTCCTTTTGCAAAATCGCCAGCTTTGAAATAAGAAATTTTCTCTGGGTTGAGATATTTTTTCATCGCTGCGTTGATTTCTTCAACCGTCAATGACTCAACTTTTTTATCCAAAGCTTCATCCCAAGCAAGTGTTCGATTGATGAAAAGATAATTTGCCAATGCTCCGACAAGCGAACCATCAGTCCCACGATTTCGTTTACGATTGAGAAGCCAACCAGCTTTTGCTTGTGTAACCTCATCAGCCGTAAATCCTGTCGCCAATAATTTTTGAACTTCATCTTTAAATGCTGCTTCGACTTTTTCAACATTTTGCGGTGCATAAATTGCATTTACAATAAAACCTCCGCTTTCATCAACCGGACCGATTTGTAAGAATGAACCTACGTTATAACTCAATCCGTCTTTACCCCGAATTCTAGTTGCCAGACGCGAATTCAAAAATCCACCGCCAAAGATAAAGTTTCCGAGCGTAAATGCCGCATAATCAGCATTATCATCTCGCATTTTTATATTAAGCCGAGCGAAAAACAAAGCATTTGCCTTGTCAGGCGTTTCAAAAGATTTGTTGACCGCGGGAATATCAAAATGTTCACTCGCAATTCTTTGATAAGGTTTTACACTTTTCCACGAACCAAAAAGCTGAGTTGCCAAAGGTGCAATTTCTTTCTCGTCAAAATCGCCGACAATCGAAAGTTCACCAGTCGAAGTTCCATAAAAATCTTTGTAAAAACTCTTAACATCTTCAAGTGTTACAGCTTTTACAGTAGCAATTTCTTCGTCTAAAGTTCCTGTGTAACGAACATCGCCTTTTGGATATTTGTTAAAAGCAATCGACATTTCTCTAAACGCAATGCTCTGCGGTTCGCTTCTTTCATTTTCCAATGCGGCTAATGTTTCAGTTTTAAGT
>JANNVK010000136.1:0-2256 GCA_031414415.1 Acidobacteriota bacterium | reverse complement strand
GTTGTAATTTTCCCTGCTTTTCGGATATTCTTTCTTCATAGCGTATTCCTTTAGGCTTCATGCCTGTTATGTTTTTTAATCCAAAACAAGAATACGCTATTTCTTTTTTTTAACCATTTCCACAACTTTTGATACTATCTCGGCATTAATGGTAACTTAAGCGTCAGGGATGTTATTATCTTTGGAAATCAAGGGTATCAATTCCCTTTACTCTACACCACAAATAGTTATAATTCTGATCAGTTTGAATTTGTGCAAACTATTCTTGAAGGAGTAGATCTCAATTCAAATGGAATATTTGACGAACTTCATCTTAAAACTCCAGTATTTTTTCCAAATAAAGGACCTCACTATGCTCAAGTTTCTTTAGCTGACCCTTCTGGAAATCTAATCGAAACAAGAGGGTATGATTCTAATAATCTTTGCGGTAATTGTTTTGAATCATTTGAATCAAATGTTGACGGAATCATGATATTCAATACTCATCAAAATGGCTTATTTAAATTGAGCTACTTTGAACGAACGATAACGGGAAAAGTTAACCTTAACATTCCTTTGTGGGCAAAAGTAGAGATTCCTTTATTTGCCACTAAGAGTTTGGATTCAAATCATTTTGAAAAAGGTATTGAATTGACTGGGCAAATTTCCGCCGATGGGATTGATATTAATGAGAATAGACTCTACGAAATATTGCGAGTAAAAATTGGTCTCAAAGTGTTAAATTCGGGTTACTATGGCACCAAAGCAAGCATAAAAGATTCTAGTGGAAGAGTCGTTGAAACTGTAAATAGTTCATATTTGCTTCAGAGTGGAATCAACACTTTATCGCTTGATTTTAATGGGTCAAAAATATTTAGTTCTGGAATAAATGAACCTATAACAGTTGGTGATGTGCAAATAAATTTTGGGGCAGCTATTCTAAACATCCCGACCTTGTTTACGACTCAAACTTTTAATTCAGATCAGTTTGAAATTCAATCAGTTTTTACAGGAGAAAACACCGCACAAGGCATAGATAACGATAGAAACGGGCAATACGAGGTTTTACGAGTTTCCTCACAATTTATGTCAACTTTTGACCCGCCTCTGCCTCCACCTACATCTTTAACAGGAAACGATGAATATCATATTCGGGCTACATTAGTTGATGGCAAAAGTAATCGGCTGCAGGTAATTGAATTTAATCAGCGATTAGAATTTGGCAAAAACACAATAAATTTTGATTTCTCAGGAGCAAATATAGTTCTTGCACAGGCGGAAGGTCCATACTCCGTAGAGCAAGTTAATGTAGAAGATCCAAGCGGAGCTGGTTTTGAAGTATCTTCATTGTTTACATTTAATGGTTTTAAGTCATCACAATTTGAACTTTCTCCTTCATTAATTTACTACTCATCTTTTAGCATGCTTATCTCTGGTGATGGCGATACTCTACTTGAACCAGGTGAGATTGCTTATATATATCCAATATTATTTAATGGTGATAATGTTCCTTTATCAGATTTTTTTGCGAAAATTATATCAATTTCAACTGATGCAGAAATCCTAACTGACAATGCACAATATCCCACAATTAATCCACATAATGAAAGTAGACCCTATGATCCATTTATTATAAAACTTAAATCAGATGCCGTCAGAAATAGCAATATTTCAATTGGCTTTACATTTGAATCAAACCTTTTCCAATCTAAGACTGATGGCTTCATGATTCCGACAAACTAGCTTCAACCTTTTTATAAATAAGCTGAATACCAGAAGGCTGATTACAGAACGTGTTCTGTTTGAAAAGATTTAATTAACTCATTAAATGAGTAAACTAGTAGCAATTTTAGTGAGTTTGATGTCGCTGTTTGGAAGTTTGGAGTGACTGTTTTGGGATTTGGATTGACAGATATTAAGAGATTAAAAAAATCAGTTACACAATCTCTTAACATCTCATCTCCAGCAATAGATTTATCATTTATCAATTTCAGTGAGTTTTGTCGCGAGCGAATAAAGATAAACGAACTTACTTTATATTTCTCCAAATTGTCTTGATATTTCTCTGAAATGTCGCAATATTTCTCTGAAATGTCGCAATATTCCTCTGAACTGTCGCTATATTCCGCCGAACTGTCGCTGTATTACGCCGAACCCAATTGTAAATATTAAGAACAATTAATACATGAACAAGGAATAAAGAACAAAACAAACGGAATAAAAAAATATAACAAACAAAACAAAACAAATTTAAAAAATCTATTTAATTATATAATC
>JANNVK010000135.1:0-53812 GCA_031414415.1 Acidobacteriota bacterium | reverse complement strand
GAAATGTCAACCGATTTAATTTTCCCGTGTGCAATCGGCGAATCATACACGCACGCGAAAAGAGTTCCTTCGAGCAAAGGAATGTCGTCAAGATAAATAGATTCGCCGCGAACGTGCGATTTTGCATCAATGTTAATCATTATGAATCGTTGATTTTTGTAAAATCATTTTTATTTGCCATTTGAGTCTAAAATAAGAGCCTTTATCTAATGCTCTTTGACCTGTCAGCATCGAAGTAAAAAAAACGGGAATTTTATTTTCGATTATTTTAAAAAAATGACAGCCGTAACTATCATCAAAACTGCAACTAAACTCTTGCTGAAAAATATCTGAAGCAAAGGCGTTAGCGACAACAACAATTTGAGGTTTAATTAAAGAGATAGCTTGCTTTGTGATTTCAATTTGGTGTTTTCCAAAATCATTTAATTTTCTCTTATTAGTCAAAACTTGTTTTTCTGTTAGTTTTTGGTTTGTTTCGTGAACAAAAAACATATCGATATGCTCCCATTCAAGTTTTAACTCTTCCGATATTTCACGAAATTTCTTAAAATAATTGTGTTTAAGTTTTGCTTGTTCTGCAAATTCGATAGATTTGAATATTCTTTCTTCATTTATGTTTTTCCAAAGATAAAAATCATTAAAATCTATTTTCTCGTTCTCTGTATTTCTAAAAACTGTTTTCAAACCGATTTGATTTAGCGATGGATTACAACCGATGAATAACAAAGAGTTTTTCTTCAAACTATTATAAAACAATGGCAGCAGAGCATCTTGGTCATTTGAGAAGGTTTCACTCCACAATTTAAAAAGTTCTGCATTTAATTCCTCTTCACATTTCATGATTTCAAGCCAAAGCCGGTTCATAATACTGTTTCAAATTCGCCTCAGATTGCTCGGTTAAATTCACAATTTGAAAATACTCGGCAGGATAAAGATAATCTTCGCCGCTTTCGTCCACGACTCGCAAATAATCCTTCGGGTCATTACTCAAAGAATCAATGACAGGATAAATTTTGGCTAATTCAAAATCGGTTTCATCGTCAATTTTTCCGATACATAATGCAAAGTCTTTTATTTTCATAGCTTTAATCAAGTAACATTTTTATCTTCATTTTCTTTTTACCGATTCCGTGGCATTCATACCAATGAACTTCAGCTAACCTAATTTCACCGTTTAATAGTTCAACCTCAGCTTCACCTTTCAGTTTACGCCAATTTTCACCGCCAAATCTTTCGCGTAAATTTTGCAATTCTCGAATCGAACTGCCGCGGGCAATCGTTTCTTGATTCAAAATCGGTGGAAATATCTTTCTAAAGTTTAGCATAAACGGTTTTTTACAGAAAAATAATAATCAGACCTTGAACTCAAATAACCCGACAAAATGAGCGAAAAACAACTGCCTTGCCAATAACCTTTTATATTCCGCCGTGCCGCGAACGTGCGATTTTGCGTCAATGTTAATCACAAATTCAAATAATAACCGTGAATAAAAGATTTAGACTGATTATTATTTCCATTTTACAACTTGTTTTATAGATTCATAATAAGGAAACGAAAAATTTACGCCAATTTTATCTGAAAGTGGCAAGATGTCTTGCTTATTCAATCAATACCTTTCATAATTTAACACAATCATAAATTCGTTTGGAGTTTCCTTAAATGAAAAGAAATAAGATTTACCGTAGTTCAAGTTTTGTAATAGTTTGCCTCATAGTTTTGGCGACAATCGGTTTGTCTGTAACTCAAAGTTTTTTTGTAAATGTGACAGCACAAGAAACCGAATTTGCACCAAATGCAATTGTTTTTAGCGAAAATTTTGATTCATTAACAACACCAAACTTGCCTGCTGGTTGGACAACAACGAATAGTGGCGGAAGTTTGCCATTTGCCACGCTCAGCACTTTTCCAGACAGCTCGCCTAATGCAATTTATGCTAATGACCCTTTTGTTGATGGAGATTCTTCGTTGACAACGCCCGCAATTTCACTGGGTAACGTTCGACACAAACTGACATTTCGACAACGCTATCAGCTTGATTATGAATTCGATGGCGGAGTTTTGGAAATTAGCACTAACGGCGGTGCATTTACTGATATTATTGCCGCTGGCGGATCGTTTGTTTTCGGTGGATATACAACGCCTTTGGTTTCAAGCGGATTAATTGGAAGAAATGCTTGGACTGGCGATTCGATAATTTATGTCACTTCCGAGATAAATCTTCCTGCAAACACGTCTAATTCAAATATTCGACTTCGTTGGAGATTTTCTTGTGATGATATGGAAGGCGGCGACGGTTGGCGAATTGATAATGTCCAGATTACAAATGCTATTTCAGGTTTTAATACAAATTCAATCGTAATTCCGACAACCGGCACAGCATCAGTTTATCCTTCTGAGATAGAAGTCAGCGGACAACAAGGTTTAATTTCTGCTGTGCAAGTGAGTTTGACAAATTTCAGCCATACTTCGCCAGATGACGTAGATTTAATGCTGGTTGCTCCAAATGGTCATCGCGTTGTTTTGATGTCAGATGTCGGCGGCACAAACCCAACAACTAATTTGAATTTGATATTCGATGATTTGGCAACTATTTCACTTCCCGATAATTCAATAATAACAAACGGAACTTATCGACCAACAGATTTTGAAGGAGGTGATTTGTTTCCAAATCCGGCACCAATCAACACACAATCAGGCAGATTTCTTTCGTCACTCAACGGACTTTCGCCGAATGGATTTTGGAAGTTGTTTTTGGTTGACGACACGGGTGCAAATGCCGGAAGTATTTCGGGCGGATGGAATATTTCGGTTGTGAGTTCGTCGGATGTTATCGGAATGCAAAATACGGGTGCAGCATCGCTTTATCCGTCGCAAAGAACTTTTGCCGGTAGGTTGGGAACGGTTTCAAACTTAACTGTTTCAATTGCAAATTTCAGTCACACATCACCTGATGATGTTGATTTAATGTTGGTTGCACCAAACGGCAGACGAGTTGTTTTAATGTCAGATGTTGGCGGAAACACAGAAGTTGGCGGTTTGAATTTAAATTTTGATGATGCTGCGACTGCTAGTTTGCCGGATTCGGGAACGCTGGCTTCTGGAACTTTTAAACCGACGGATTTCGAAGTTGGCGATATTTTCCCCACGCCTGCACCGCAAGGTCCAACAAGCGGTTCAACACTTGCGGCTTTTTTCGGAAGTGCTCCGAATGGAATTTGGCAGTTATTTGCTGTTGACGACAACGGAAATAATGTCGGGAGCATTGCAGGAAACTGGAATCTGAATTTAACAACTTCCACAACTGCTTGCAATTTTACGATTAATCCTTCTACTCAAACTTTTCCAATATTAGGTGGAAATGGAACCTTTTCGATAAGTATGCCATCAGCTTGCTCTTGGGCTGTTGCTTCAAATTCAGATTTTTTAACATTAAATTCAAATGTGTCTGGAAACGGAAGCGGCACAATGAATTTTGCAGTTAATCAGAATTTCGGTGGTCAGCGAACTGGTTCAATTGTAATTTCAAATGGAGTTACGACTCGCACATTTCAAGTCCAACAGCCTTCGGGTTGTCCAATTTCAATTGCCCAATCAACTGTAAATATGAGTGCAGCTGGCGGAAGCGGAAGTATCGCAGTTGTCGCAGGAAATGTTTGCAGTTATTCGGCTTCAAGCAATGCAAATTGGGTGCAGATAACTTCGCTGAATCAAACTGGAAATGGCAACATTACATTCAATGTTTTACCAAATTCAACAGCCAATTCTCGTAGTGCAAATGTTTTTGTTGGCGGACAAAATTTCATTGTCAATCAGTCCGGTTCAAACGGCAAACGTTTTGATTTTGATGGCGATGGTAAAGCTGATTTAAGTATATTTCGCCCATCAACAGGTGTTTGGTGGAGTTTAAACAGCGGACAAGTTGGATCATTTTCAGCTAATCAATTCGGAATTTCAACAGATAAACTAACGCCAGCTGATTACGACGGCGATCGCAAAACAGATATTTCAGTTTATCGAGACGGAATTTGGTATTCAATCAGAAGCCAAACTAATACTTTTCGCGTTGATTCTTGGGGATTATCGACAGATATTCCAGTGCCGAATGATTACGATGGCGATGGTAAAGCTGATATCGCGGTCTATCGTCCAAGCGATGGAACTTGGTATGTTTCACGCAGTTCAAATGGAGCTTTTCAAGTTGCGGTTTACGGCTTATCAACCGATAAACCAGTTCCTGCTGATTATGATGGCGATGGCAAAGCTGATTTTGCTCTGTTTCGCATTGGTTTAATCGGTTCAAATGCGAGTTGGTTAGTTTTGAATAGCGGAAACAATTCGTCTTCATCAATTCAGTTTGGTTCAAGCGGCGATATTGCAGTTCCCGCCGATTATGACGGTGACGGACGCGATAATTTTGCAGTTTTTCGTCCTTCGACTGGCTTTTGGTTTACGTCTTTAAACCCAGCAATAAATTTTGGTGCCGTTCAATTCGGAATGCTTGGAGATATTCCGGTTGCGGCAGATTACGATGGCGATGGCAAAGCTGATATTTCTGTTTTCCGGCAAGGAATTTGGTATCGAATTGATTCTTCAAATCAAGCAATTCGATCTAATTCTTGGGGTTTATCCAGCGATTCGCCGATTCCTGGAATTTTTAACCGACAGTGAAAAGAAAGTAAAAAGGTAAAAGTAAAAAGTTAGGAATTAAACGAAGCCATTTCATTTATTTGTTTTGTAGTTTTTTAGAATTTTATGTTTATATTCAAATTGAGCAAAATTAAATCTGACTATTTTGTTGTCTTTACAGTTTTGACCTTTATTCTATTGTTTACGAGCAATGTTTTGGCAAACAATTTGCCAGAAGATGCTCCAATTTTAATTAGTCAAAATGATTCAACTCGTGCGTTTGCAACTGTCTCAAATCCAAAAGGCAAGACTTCACCAGTTAAAATAATTGAACCTTCGAGGCAAAAAAATGTCACATTTTATCTGACAAACTTAAAAGACCTGTTCGATGCTGAAGGAGCAAGTGCTTTTCGAGCCGAGTTTGAAGATTCGCGTCGTTATCGTTATCCGCTTGAAATAATCTCTTTAGAACCTGCAACGGAATATAAAAATGTCTATGCTTTGAACGTTCGTTTGTCCGAAATGGGTGATCTTGGAGATGTTTTAGTCCGAGTTACATGGCGTGGAATGTCTATCAATCGGGTGAATTTTTCAATCGGGTTTGAAGGTGGAAAAATTCAAGATGATGCTGGTGCTGTGTCCACACCGATTTCGGTTTCTCAATTTCCAATACGCCAACCGCAAAAATTAACAATCGGTTTGCCTTATAGTGGAGATCGCGTCAGATTTATGTCACAGGCTACTTTTGGTTCAAATGCAGTTTCGGAAAAACGCATTCGTCGTCTTGGTTACAGCACTTGGCTTGAACAACAAATGGATGAATTGCTATTTCTTTCATATACTTATCCAGAATTTCCGTTGCAAGTAACTATTCCGATTTCAACTTGTGATGGAAACACACAACCGACTGATATTCCGCTGACTTGCTTCCGTGATAATTACACGATGTATCCGTTACAAAACTGGTTTTACCGCGAAGCCTTGTATAACGAAAATCAACAATTCAGAAAACGTGCTTCGTGGGCGTTGCATCAAATTTTTGTCGCTTCGGGAAGAACAATCAAACAACCGAGTCGAATGTTGCCATACATTCAAATTCTCGAAAAAAACGCTTTTGGAAATTATCGAACTTTGCTCAAGGAGATTACTTTAAATCCCGCAATGGGCGAATATCTCGATATGGCGATTAGCACTTCGCAAAATCCGAACGAAAATTATGCCCGAGAAATTTTGCAACTTTTTAGTATTGGGCTTGATACGCTCAATCAAGACGGAACTCCGATGCTTGATTTTCAAGGAAATCGGATTCCGACATACAATCAAGAAAACATCGTAAATTTTGCGGAAATTTTCACCGGTTGGAGTTATTGCAATCAGGTTTGTTTAAACTCACAACCCGGAATTATTAATTATCGTGATCCGATGTTAATTTTTCCGGCAAATCACGATACTACATCAAAAACGTTGCTTAATTATTCTGGAGCATCGCCTTTTGTGCCACCTTCTCAAACTCCTGAACAAGATTTAGATGCGGCATTGGACAATATTTTTTATCATCCAAACACTGCTCCATTTATTAGCAAACTGCTTATTCAGCAACTTGTTACGAGCAATCCGACACCAGCTTATGTCAGTCGCGTTTCGGCTGCTTTCAGAAATAACGGTCAAGGCACACGCGGCGATTTGAAAGCTGTGTTTCGGGCGATTTTGCTTGATCCTGAGGCTCGCGGAAATATTAAAACTGATCCGGATTACGGAAAATTACGCGAACCAGTTTTATTTGTGACCAGCGTTTTGCGTCCGTTTAACCCAACAGCGAACAATAACATCAGCGTTCCAGCAAGTTGCAATGGGCAAAGCGATGGTGCAATAAATACGCTGACCCAAGGACTCGACCAAGATGTCTGGAATCCGCCGACGGTTTTTAATTATTATCCGATGGATTATATTATTCCAAATACGCCTTTGGCTGGACCCGAATTTCAAATATTTTCAACTGGCACAACCTTGAAACGTCCGAATGTTATCAATCAATTTGCACCGGCAAATGTCACAACTTCGGGCGGAATTATTGCTGTGACAGGTGTTGCTTCAAATTTTCCGTGCGGAACGCGGATAGATGTCGCACGATTGCAAAGTTTGATTACGGCTGATCCGACAGGTGCAAGTTTGGTTGATTTGCTCAACCGCGAATTGATGAATGGTTCGATGAATCCGGCAGTTCGGCAAGAAATTTTAAATGCGATTCAAGCCGTTGTTTCGACAAATACTTTAAAACGTGCAAGAACCGCACTTTATTTGGCGACAACAGCATCGCAATATCAAGTGCAAAGATAGGTTAATTAGTCTGTTGAGTCTTTCGAGTCTAATGAGTCTGTTGAGTCTGTTATTCTCGAAGGACTCGAAAGACTAAAAGGACTCGAAGGACTCGAAGGACTCGAAAGACTCGAAAGACTATCAAAAGGAATTATGAAAGAAAGTAGAAGAGAATTTTTAAAAAAATCGTGTCGAATATTAACAATGTCGGCAGTTGCTACGCAGATGCGTCATTTCGGATTGGTTGATGTTTTGGCTAGAGAGAGCCGCGATGACACGAAAGAGACTGATGGAAGTGACTACAAAGCATTAGTCTGCGTTTTTTTGAATGGCGGAAATGACGGCAATAATTCGGTTGTCCCAAATTATAACGAAGGTTACGCCCAATATGCCGCTGCTCGTCAGACGCAAGGTTTGGCAATCGCTCGAAATTCTTTGCTTTCAATTACGCCGCCGAGTATGGGCGGACAAGTTTATGGACTTCATCCATCGATGAGTGCTTTGCATCCATTATTCGCACTAGGAAAAATGGCGGTTGTTTGCAATGTTGGCTGTTTGGTTCAGCCACTTACGCGAACGACATATCAAAACGGAGCACCGCGACCTTATCAAATTTTTTCGCATCCCGACCAAGTCGAGCAAATGCGTTCGGGAATTTCGAGTTTCAAATCAACCACTGGTTGGGGCGGAAGAATCGCTGATCGCACGGCAACTTTAAATCCGGGCGGCGGAATTCCGATGGTTACTTCAATAGCTGGAGCAACGCTTTTCAATATCGGTGCGAGTAGTTCGCCGTTGGTCGTAACTGCTGCCCCGACACCGCTTAATCAAGTTTTATCGCTGACAGGTTTTGGCACAGCGACTGATGAACTTGCACGTAGAACCGCGATGAACAATATTCGCACAAACGATTTGAATTATTCGTTGATTCAAAAGGCAAGCAGTTTGACTCAACAAGCCCTAAATGCCAGCCAACAATTGAGCGTTGATCCAACTTTAGCTACGCCATTTCCGACAACAATTTTAGGAAATCAACTTCAACAAGTTGCTAAACTCTTAAAATTTAGAACTTCGCTAAATATGAGCCGACAAATTTTCTTTGTCGAACTCGGCGGCTTCGACCATCACAGCGGTCAACTTACACCGCAATCAAATTTGCTGAGACAGGTAAGTGATGCAATTAAAGCATTTTACGATGAAACCGTAGCACAAGGAATCGCTTCGCAAGTCACAACATTTACACTTTCAGATTTTAATCGAACATTCAATCCGTCAGGTTCTGGTGGCGGTGTCGGAACTGATCACGGTTGGGGTGGACCATCATTTGTTGTCGGCGGAGCAGTTTCTGGCGGAAATTTCTACGGCAGTGCGACATCAAATGGAACTTTTGTCCCAACATTGGTTAATAACGGACCTGATGATGCCGATGTCCGCGGACGATTTGTCCCGACAGTTTCAGTTGAGCAATATGCTGGAACGCTTGCACGCTGGTATGGCTTAGATGAACAAGATATGCCACTTGTTTTTCCGAATATCGGCAATTTTCCGACATCGAATTTAGGATTTATGGTGTAAAAACGGGCGATTTTTGAAAAAATAGAATACAAATTATTATATCTTCAACGATTTAATTTTAATAAATATGAGCAAAACATATAGGTTATGAAGGACGATAAATTTTTATCAAGTGACTTTTTATTTCTGTAATATCTTGGCAAGCAATATTTATCCTGTTTGCTTGCCCGATAAAATCTGCATCAAAGGTGCAACTGAAAATTCCTGAGTGATTATTGTCTGTTTCGTGTAGTTTTTTGAAATCCTTACGATTGATGGTCAAAACTGCTCTGCCGAGTTCGGTTGCACGTTCTAAAACCCTGTCATCGGGAATTTTTGGGTTCGCTTTTCTGTCTTCAAATGCGGTCAAAACATCGTGTCCGAGTTTGCGAAGTTCCGTAACAACAGCGAGTGCAAAATTTTCATCGGCATAAAATTTCATAATGAAATGAGGCTATCATAAATAAAACTGTGATTGTTACAGTTGGTTTATTCCTGCTCATTTTCGGCAATGTCGTTTTTTATTTCCTCAAGGTTTAAACTGACATAATCCCAAGCATTGGCAAGATCATTGGCGGTCAAACTTGGATAATTCAAAAGTAAATCGGCTTCGCTCACGCCTTGTCTGCGAGCATTTTCAAGCATCCAAACTGCAATCCGAGTTTGACGAATACAGGCTGAACCGCCCATCACATTTGGGGTTTTTTCGATGCCGATAAACTTGCCTGTAAGTTCTTTTGATAGTTTTTTAAGCAATTTATCTTTTTCAAACAAAGAAAGCCTCGCAATTACCGTTTCCAAGTTTTCAAAAGTTGTTGTAGTCATAAATAAATCCTCCAAGTCGAAATTATAACATACCAAATTCACCAAACAACTCAACAAAATGAGCCTTAAACAACTTTCTCGCCAATAATCTTTTATATTCCGCCGTGCCGCGAACATCTGAAATTGGCGAAATTTCAGTTTGCAGAATCTCGTTTGCTTCGCGGATTACTGCTTCGTTAATCTCTTTTCCGCTCAAAAATTCCGACGTTTTACGCAAATACAAAGGTGTTGCAAAAACTCCGCCGATTGAAACGTGTGCGTGTTCGATAACTAAGGCATCTGCTGACGCAGACGCTACTGACAAAGCAATCGCCGTATTGACCGATGCGATGTCTAAATATGTGCGTTTGCAGACTTTCTCGAAATTGAAATGTGTAAAATCTTTGCGGAAACGGATTGTTTTGATAAATTCATCGTCCGCTTTTGCTAATTTTTTGTAACCTAAATAATAATCTTTGAGCGGAATAGTTCGGGTTGACGCATCGGCTAACGCAGACGCTACTGACAAATCAATTTCAGCGTCTAAAGCGAGAAACCAGACTGTCATATCACCAATCGGCGAAGCGTTGGTGAAGTTTCCGGCGAGCGTTGCCATATTGCGAATCGGCGTTGACGACACAAGTTTTAAATGTTTGTATAGATCTGGAAACAAACGATTAAAGATTTCCGATTCAAGTAAATCAGTTACGACAACTGACGCTCCGAGTTCGACAAATTCATCCGTTTCCGTAATCGAACGCAGATCATCATCAAACAAAATATGCGTCGCTTCGGCATAAACCATTTCTTCGTGTTTTTGAACGTAAAGATCAGTTCCACCGCCTACCAGTTGGCTGTGAGCAGTAAGCGGTAAGCAGTTTTTTTCAATCGCGGAAAGTCGCTCTTTAATCCCATCAAAATAACTCGGCACAGATTCAAACTGCTCACCGCTAACTGCTAACTGCTCACTGAGCGAAGCACACGCTCGCTCGATAGACTTATAACCCGTGCAACGACATATATTTCCATCAATTGCAGAGATTGCAGATTCTTTAGTTTTCGGCGTGTCGTCAATACAAAAGTTCGTCAGCGACATCACAAAACCGACCGTGCAGAAACCACATTGCGTTCCCGATTCGTCAACCATTGCTTGTTGAACCGCAGTTAATTCGGCGTTTTCTTTGTTGATTCCTTCGACAGTTACGATGTGTTTGCCTTGTGCGTTTCCAATCGGCATCAAACACGAAGTCATTGTGCGATAACGAGTTTCGTCGTCTTTTAATTCGCCAACTAAAACCGTGCAAGCACCGCAATCACCTTCACGGCAACCGATTTTTGTGCCTTTCAGATTTTTGTGATAACGCACGAAATCCAATATCGTTGTGCCGATTGGCAGCTCGGTTTCGATAGTCTGATTGTTCAAAATAAACTTTGTCATTTAATGGAAAATGGAAAATGGAAAATAGAAAATGGGATCAAATATTTTCCACTTTCCGTTTTTCGCTTTCCATTGGATTCAAAACTTTCTTATCAAAATAACGCCAATGGTAATCAGCGTTACGCCTAAAATTCTAACCAAACTGATTTCCTTGACCGGTACGCCTAAAAATCCGAAATGGTCTAAAAATAATGTAATCAACATTTGCCCCGCGATTGCTAAACTAAACGTCATTGCTACGCCAAGTCTTGGAATAGATGTCGCGACTGCGGAAACAAAAAATGCTCCCAAAAGTCCGCCAATCCACGCAATCGGCGGAGCATCTTTAGCATTTGCCAAACTCGAAAGCGGAACGCCTGTCGCAACTAAATAAATAAACAACGCGATTGTGCCGACTGCAAACGAAACAAACGCTGCGGAAACCGGACTTTCAACATACGTCGCAAGTCTCGTGTTCACAGCACCTTGCGTCGGCATCATCATTCCAGCAAGAATCGCGAGTATTAGAAAAATGTAGTTTTTCATTAATTGTTAGTTGTTAATTGTTAGTTGTTAATTCTTTTTCATCATTAACAATTAACAATTAATCATTGATAATTAGTAGTCAGTTTTATCTGATTTTTTCGCCCAATTATCGAAAACGATTTGTCCTTCTTCGCGGTTTATATTGATAATTTCAATTTTTCTTTCGCTTAAATCTTTGCCGATTTCATCATAAATAAATTGGTCGTCAAAACCGATTTTAGCCGCGTCTTCGCGTGTGCAAGAGTAAAAAATTTGCTTTGGTCTCGCCCAATAAATCGCACCCAAACACATCGGACAAGGTTCACAACTCGTATAAATCACGCAATCGACAAGCTGAAAAGTGCCGAGTTTTTCGCACGCATTGCGAATTGCGACAACTTCCGCGTGTGCAGTCGGATCGTTGGTTGACGTGACGCGATTATTTCCTACACCGATAATTTCTCCGTTTCTGACAACAACACAGCCGAACGGTCCGCCGTCACTCGCGTCAATTCCATGTTGTGCCAACGCAATTGCCCGTCGCATAAATTTGATATTGTCTTCATCCATTATTCGTAATTATAACATTTAGTTGGATTTAACAACATATTTTGCTAAGCATTTGGATGAGCTTTGTCATAAACATCAATCAATTTTTCCATCGAAACGTGTGTGTAAATTTGAGTTGTGGAAAGTCTTGCATGTCCGAGAAGTTCTTGAATATCTCGTAAATCTGCACCGGAGTCAAGCAAATGAGTTGCGAAAGAGTGTCGCATACTGTGCGGAGAAATGTTGTGAACATCAGCACAAAGTTTGATGTATTTATCAACCATTCTGCCAATTGAACGTGTCGTGATTCGCGTTCCTTGATAATTCAAAAAAACTACTGCGTTATCTCGAGTTGAAGGCGGACAATTATTGAGAAAAACAGGTCGAGTTTCGTTTAAATAAAACATTAATGCTTGCAAAGCAGGTTCACCAAACGGAAGAATTCTTTGCTTTTTTCTCTTACCGGTAACACGAACGAGTTTTTCGCGGAAATCAATATCTTTCAGATTCAAATTGACCAATTCGCCAACGCGAACTCCGGTTGAATAGAGAAATTCTAAAATCGCACGATCTCTTTTGCCCAAATCCGTATTTAAATCAGGGCTTTCGATAAATTTTACAGCATTTTCAATTGAAAGATGATTGGGGAGTTTTCGTTCGATTTTTGGAGTTGCAACGAGCTTTGCCGGATTTATTTCAAGATGACTTTCGCGAACGAGAAATTGAAAAAATGTGCGTAATGACGCGAGTTTTCGGGCAATTGATGTTTTCTTTTTGTTAAGACCGTGAAGCGAAGCCATCCATTCGCGAATGGTTAAATGATCAATTTCAGCAACTGGAAATTGCTCACGTTTGTCGATTGAAAAGAGAAATTCGCGAAATTGTCCGAGATCGCTCGCGTAGTTTCGCAAAGTATGTTGACTTACATTTCGCTCGTAGCGAAGATGTTCAAAAAATTGTTGAAAATAATCTTCGAGCATATTTTACAAATCAAATTCGCCGACAACTGGCGTGTGGTCAGACGGACGTTCCCAAGTTCGCGGATTTTTGTCAATCCAACATCCAACACATTTGTCCGCAAGCACTTGCGATGTCCAGACATAATCAATCCGCCAACCTAAATCTTTCTGAAAACTTCCTTCGCGATAATGCCACCATGAATAATGTCCGCCAGCTTCTTCAAATTTACGAAAACAATCGACAAATCCCCAACGTTTTATGTAGTCGAGTGCAATTCGCTCGGTTTTTGTAAAACCTAAGTCTTTAGCTTTTTTTATCGGATCATAAATATCGCGTTCATCGGCTGCAACGTTAAAATCGCCACACCACAAAACATTTTTTTCCGCATCGCAAGTTTCATCAAAATATGTCCGCAAACGTTGCATCCAATTGAGCTTAAAATCAAACTTATCTGTGCCTAATTCAGTTCCATTCGGGACGTAAGTGTTGATTACACGGACGTTATTGACAGTCGCTGAAATCAAACGTTTTGGCGATTCTTCGGTGTCGTCAGGGAAATTGTAGTGAACGTCTTCAATCTTTTTATTAGACAAAATCGCCACGCCGTTATAACTTTTTTGCCCTAAAAAAACTGAATCGTAACCGATATTTTCAAACGCCTCGCGTGGAAAATTTTCGTTGACACATTTAATTTCCTGCAAACAAAGCACATCAGTTTTCGTTTCACCAAGCCAACGAATTACATCATCAGTGCGAATTTTTATAGAATTTACGTTCCAAGTTGCGATTTTCATTTTGGTTTCAGAGGCGATTCGTCAGTTTTGCCAAACATATCGTTTAGAGTTTGTCCGAGCCGATAACCAGCTAGAGCAATTCGCTCTTGCGAGATTACGAAAGCACGTTTTTTGTATTTATCTGACGGCATTTCGTTGCGAACCAAACCGTTTTGATAAACTTCTTTTATCGCAAACTCGTAACCTTCTTTCTGCCATTCGTCATATTTTCCGAGTTTTAAACGGTCTGACATTTTCGCTAACGTGTGTTTTTTGGTTATTTTATTTGCAATTTTCGGCACGTAATCAGAATCACAAGCATCATTTATTCGCGGTATATTTCGCCCAACAATCGAGTCCCAATACCAATGAAGAGCAACTTTTTCCTTAGCATCTTTCGGAGAAACTAAAAACAAATTGCCACCTTGATCGCCTTTTTTCTCAGTTTCTGTAACGCGGGAAGTGCAATGCAATGGTTGATGAATGTCGCCGCCAATGTGTAAAAGCCAAGCTAGAGCAATCGCTTTTTCGTCATTTGGCTTCGCATTGCTCCTGAGCAAAGTATCAAATGCAAACAAACGTTCAACAGCATTTTCTTTCGCAACTTCAAAATCAACCGCAAATATTTTTCCATTCTCCTCTTTCCAATAATTATCCAGATAATGCCAAGTTCCGTGATGATATTTTTTGTATCGAACTTTAAAATCCCGATCGCGAACAATGTCTGCCCAAGTTGAAGCAATCATAAAAAGATCGAGTCTTTTTGCATCTTCCGAACGCGAACCTTGCAGATAAAAAACATTCAAATCTGAATCTTCGGGTGCAGACATCAAAATTTCAAAAACTTTTTCACGAGTTTGCGGTGTCATTTGTTGCCAAGCAATATAAGTTGTAAGTTTGTGACCAGTGTCGTCCCAAGCAAATGCGTTACTCGAAATAAAAACGCAAATTAATAACAATAAAAATAGTTTTTTCATAAAAATTTAAGTTTCACTTAGCAATTTAGCCAAAAGTGTAGCACGTATTGGAATGTCGGAAATCAAAATATGTTCATCAAGTCTGTGAGCTCCGTTTCCGGCAATACCTAAGCCATCAAGGACAGGAATTCCTAATGCACCGACAAAGTTTCCATCAGAAGCACCACCAACTTGTGTTTCACCAAACTCGTAATTCATTGCGTCTGCGATAGTTTTAGCTTTTTGATAAAGATTTACAACGGCTTCGGTGCGTTCCATCGGTGGACGATTTATTTCGCCAACAACTTCGAGAGAAACTCGCTCATCGTGATTTTTCAAGGCTCTTATCGCCGATTCAATTCTTTCAGCTTCACTAATTTTTGTGAATCTCACATCAATTGAACATTCCGCTTCGGAAGGAATTACGTTCGAAGTTGTTCCGCCTTGAATTGTACAGACATTCGCTGTTGTTCCGAGTTCTGGAGCGTTAAGTTGTTGAATTAAAGGAATTTGTCGTGATATTTCCAAAATTGCAGATGCACCTTTTTCAGGTTCGAGTCCGGCGTGTGCAGGAGTTCCGTGAGTTTTCAACGTGAAATTGGCTGTTCCTTTACGTCCCGTTTTAGCTTTTCCGTTCGCAGATGGTTCACAAACCAAGCAAAATTTCGCTAGTTTTGCCTCGCGTTCGACAAATTCTCTGCCCGAATGGCTTCCAACTTCTTCATCGCAAGCAAGTAAAATTGTAATCGAATAATTTGGCTGAATATCGAGAGTTTCAAACGCACGTAAAATTTCTAACATCAAAATGCAATTTGCTTTCATGTCGAAAATTCCACAACCATAAAATTTGTCTTCTTCAATGCGAGTTGCGTTTCTTTTTTTTGTTTCCCGCGGATGAACTGTGTCTGTATGTCCAAGTAAAAGAACGTTTTCGGCGTTTCCTTCAAAAGCCCGAAGAATTAAGTGCTCGCCAAAACCTTCGTTAAAAATACGTTCAATTTTTGTGACACACAAGAGTTTTCTCGCCTCTTTTTCCAAATAATCGACCGCTTCTTTGCTGCCAGAAACATCAAAAGATGGCGATTCAATTTCTACTAATTCGCGGATTGAAGCAAGGATATTTAGTTGTCTTTGAGCAAAATAACTCGTCAGTTTTTCTGTATTCATTACTCAAATTTATTATCTGTAATTTTATTTTTGTTGGCGTATTTTTTAGCCTCTTTAGCATTTTTAAAGACTTTTTCCACAACATATTCTTTCATAATCATTTCACCATCAATTATAAAAGACATCATCGGTCTGGCTTCTGCTCCAGGATTTGTCGGACATAAATTAAGCACAGCAATTTTTAAAGGTTGTTTATAAGGCTCAGTTTTTGTCACCGGATAATTAATTTTTCGGATAATTTTACAAGGTATTTCATCCTGACTTTTCATTATCGGAGCTTCAACTTTTTGCGTTTGTTGATCTTGTGCAAAACTATTGGTCGAAAAAATAAAAACGAACAAAACTAAAAAAATCCACGAATATTTGTTAAACATAATACTCCTTCAAATCAAAAAAATTCTCTCAATTCCCTATTTCAATAATTGCAGTTACAATTATTGAATTATTATCACAAAATGGCAAAACAACCTGCAACAATCTATGTCTGTCAAAATTGCGGACACCAAGAACGCAAATGGGTCGGCAAATGTTCGGCTTGTGGCGAATGGAATTCTTTTGTTGAAGAAAAATTTCGCGACACTCGGCAATTAACAAAAACCTCGAATGCATTAAGTAGTTTGCGAGAGTCTAAACCAATTGCTTACAACGACATACAGCCGCAAGACGATGACCGAACGACAAGTGGAATTGATGAATTTGATCGCGTTTTGGGTGGTGGAATCGTAGCTGGTTCGCTCGTTTTAATTGGTGGAAGTCCGGGAATTGGCAAATCGACTTTGATTGCACAAGCAGCAAATAAACTCAGCGAAAAAGGCTGGAAAGTTTTATATGTTTCAGGCGAAGAATCCGAAAGGCAGATAAAAATGCGTGGCGAAAGACTCGGTTTAAGTGCAGAAAACCTATACATTTTGGCGGAAACGAATCTTGAAGCGATTTTGGAAGAAACCGAAAGATTGAAACCAAATGTTGTGATCGTCGATTCGATTCAGACAGTTTTTTCACCGAAAATTGAATCAGCCGCAGGTTCGGTCTCGCAAGTCCGCGAAGTTGCTGGGCAATTTATGATTTTTGCAAAGCAATCTTCAACGCCAGTTTTTCTTATCGGACACGTGACAAAAGAAGGTTCAATTGCCGGACCGAAAGCCTTGGAACATATCGTTGACACAGTTTTATATTTTGAAGGCGACCGGCACCACAATCATCGGATTATTCGTGCGACAAAAAATCGCTTTGGTGCAGCGAATGAAATAGGTATTTTCGAGATGACAAATGTTGGATTAGTAGCGGTTGGGAATCCTTCAGAAGTGTTTTTACAAGAGCGTCCAAAAGACGCAAGTGGTTCAGTAGTAACAGTTTGCATGGAAGGCACACGACCGATGTTAGTCGAGATTCAAGCTCTTGCTTCAACTACGAAATTTGGAAATGCAAGGCGAATGGCACAAGGTTTTGACAATAATCGAATGTCGCTTTTGATTGCCGTTTTGGAAAAACGCCTCGGATTTCAACTCGGAAACGATGACGTTTTCCTCAACATCGCAGGCGGATTGGAAGTCGATGAACCTGCGGCAGATTTGGGCGTAATAGCAGCAATCGCCTCAAGTTACAGAAATATCGTAATTCCGCCAGACACCGCAGTTTTCGGCGAAGTTGGCTTAACTGGCGAAGTTCGTGGTGTTTTGCAAGCCCAAGCCCGTGCGAGAGAAGCACAAACTCTTGGGTTTAAAAGGTTAATAATCCCCGCGACAAACAGAACTGGTTTGGAAAAATTATTGGGAACTCGCGTGATTGGAGTGAGAACTGTGGAAGAGGCTTTGGAGGAATTGTTTTAATTAACAAATTTATGGCAACAGTATTTTTTCTGTTAGCTTATATTTTTTCTCAAGATGAAGATAACTGATTTAGCACAAACACTTTACGACGATAACTTAGCTAGTTTTGAACAAATAATTCAAAACTCAGAACTTCGAACACCTGTTCATGTTGTTTATGGCGGAGCAGATATTTTTAGTGCCGAAACTCCTTTGAAACTTGGTTCAATTGCACTGAAATCAATTGACGTTTACGCCCAAAATTTTGTTGAATTTGCGAATGCAATGTGGCTTAAAGGTTGCGATACTTTGCCGGTTTACAATGATGAAATTGCAAATTTGGAGTTTCAACTCATAGAAAACGAGGGAAAAGTAAAATCAAAAAACTTTTCTGCGTGGTTTGCGTGGACTATTTTTAATCGAACAATTGAAAAACTAAAACGCGAGCCGATTGAAGATTTTCGAATAGATTTTGAAGATGGTTATGGAATTAGAAGCAATCAAGAAGAAGACTCGCACTCAATTTCGGCTTCAACACAACTAGCTAAATCGTTCAATAAAAAGACAATTACAGCGTTTTGTGGTTTTCGGATAAAGTCATTTCAAGCAGAAACTTATCATCGTTCGGTTCGAACACTCGAAATGTTTTTATTGAATTTGCTTAAAGAAACCCAAAATATTTTGCCAAATAACTTTGTCGTAACCTTACCAAAAATTAAAAAAACTGAAGAAGTTAAAGTTTTACATGAACTATTAGTATCATTTGAATTAGAAAATAATTTACCAATTAATTCAATAAAAATTGAAATAATGATCGAAACTCCAGAATCAATTTTAATAATGAAAGATTTGGTAAAAGTAGCAAATGGACGTTGTGTTGCCGCACATTTTGGAGCCTATGATTACACTTCGAGTTTTGGAATTACCGCGGTTCATCAACATCTAAAACACGATGCCTGCAATTTTGCCCGAAATATGATGCAGATTTCTCTTGCACCACTTTCAATTCGGCTTTCAGATTCTGTAACGACTGAAATGCCAGTTGCAATTCATAGAGGTGAATATCTTTCTTCCCAGCAACATAGAGAAAATAAATTAGCAGTTCATAAAGCCTGGCGATTGCATTTTAATAACGTTACTCATTCACAAATAAACGGGTTTTATCAAAGTTGGGATTTGCATCCGACTCAATTAGTTGCGAGATATGCAGCCGTTTATGCTTTTTTTCTTGAGAGTTTTGAAACGCAAAGCAAACGTTTAAAAGGTTTTTTGGACAAAGCTACAAAAGCCACAATGTCAGGAAATCAATTCGACGATGCGGCTTCTGCTCAAGGCTTATTAAATTTTTTTAAGAGAGCAAATAATTGCGGAGCATTAACAAATATTGAAGTTTTTGAAGCAACAGGGTTAGATGCAGAAATTATAAAAAGTCTGTCATTCAAGAGAATACTTGAAAATTTAAACAGTTTGTAAATGTTTTTCAGGAGTTGCAAATGGATTTTCTATTGGCATTTTTTGCTTTTCAGCAACTACAACTATTAAGTTTGCAATAACTTCTTGCTCAAATAAAGTCATATCAAGAAACTTCATTCCAACATGCTTTCCAGGAATCCGGTATAGTATTTTTGCAGTGACGGGAAACCAGTTTCCATTTTGGAGAAGTATCTCAATTCTTCCTTTTTCACCTACATAACTCATTTCTATCCAATCAGTTAGACAACCGCCCAAACCAATTTCACGAATCACAAATGGAGTCGTTTCACCGTTTTCGACGTGTCTTCGAGCCTGTAAAATTAATGGAAATCTGATGAACCTGCGTTGATCACTTGACATGAGTTTCTTTGGTATAATCACACCAAAATTGAGGTTTTCAGTGAAATTTAATTCAAATTTTAAAGTTGAGAGTTTACGATAAGCGTTGGTTAAACCTTGGAGAATTTCTTCACCAACTCTAAGATTATCTTTTTTCTCAGAAAAAAACAACATTTTTTGAATTGTTTGCTTTAAAGTTTGGGGGATTTGTTAAATTATGCGACAAAAAATAAAGAGCGTCAAGCAATGTGCTTAACGCTCTTTGTAACCAAAGTTAAAAGATACTAATTGTTTGCTGCTTCAGTTTTTGAACAATGAAGGTCAAACGCTGTTTTCAGACCTAAAGCGATGACTTCAGGTGGTCTTCCTTCTAAATCACGGCGTTCAAACATTTGCACTAATTTTCCATCTTTTAAAATCCCAATTGATGGTGATGATGGCGAATAACCTGTAAATTTCTCGCGTACAACGTCAGTCGCATCAATATCAGCACCAGCAAAAACTGTGATTGATTTGTCTGGTTTTGCCTCATTTTGCAAAGCCATTGCGATTCCCGGACGAACTCCGCCAGCTGCACAACCGCAAACAGAATTTACAATAACCATTACTGTCCCGTTTGTATTTTCGATCGCTTCTGTAACTTGTTCAGGCGATTTTGTTTCTTCAATTCCCAATCTCGCAAGTTCATTTCTCATTCCTGCGATCATCATTTCTGAATATGCCATAAATATTTACCTCTTTATTTTGTGATAATTTCAATCTTTACTTAAATTTCAAGTTTAACATTTTCTATTTTACAGTCAAGCTATGGCTTAATATTGATATAAGTTCCAATCTCAATAACATCAAAAAGCTCTTGCATATCTTCATTTGTTAAAGCCATACAACCTTGTGTCCAATCTGCTTCGCAGCCACCGCCATGAATATAAATTTCTCCGCCAAGCTTTGTCTTTTGCAATGGCATTTCCTTTAAATCAATAGCTTTAATAATTTCGTCAAATTCAGTTTGATTTATGAGATTTTGCTTTAAACCGCGAGTTGCATCTTCTTTATTTGGATAACTTACGCCAAGCGATAGAAAAAAAGCACTTTTATCATTTTTTGTAAAAATATAAAATTCACCTTCTGGAGTTTTGCCATCGCCTTCGATTTCTTTGTCGCCAATCGGCATTGCACCAAGTGATATTTTGTAGGTTTTAATAAGTTTTTTGCTGTCAAAAAGACTTAAAATTCTTTTATTTTTTTCAACAAAAATTTTAGGATTTTCAATTTTTGGCATAATTCTTTGACCGAATGCATCGCTATTATAAATGAGAGAAACAAATAAAATTACAAACATTAAAACTTTTGACATATTATTAAATTTCATTAATTTCTATATTTCTTGCCTCATCTCCATCGCCTATAATACTAATTTTAATTGTTTTTCTCTGAAAATCAACATTTTTTAAACGTTCAGACCATTCAATAATTACAATAGATTTTTCTTCTTCTAATATTTCGTCTAAACCGACTGCAAATTCAGCGTTGTTTTCTATTCGCCAGAGATCAATATGATAAACAGTAAACTTTGCATCATAACGATTTACGAGCGAAAAACTTGGACTGGTAACCTCATCAATATCATAATTTAATGCTGATAAAATTCCTTTTGTAAGCAAAGTTTTGCCCGCACCGAGTCCGCCAAATAACAGCAGAATTTCTCCACCAACTAAGGTTTCTCCAAATTTTTTCCCAAAATCAAATGTTTCTTCAGGCGTTTTACAATTTAATTTCAACACAATCAATTTTTAACATATTCTTTTAATTTACCAAAAAATAAAAATCACGAACAGACAATTTTAAAAATCAACAATCAGCATTCAAGTTGTTGTTGTTAATAGTTTATTTTTAATTGACATAAAATACTTAATATTGATCAAGAATTATTTAAATTTAAAGTTTTTTGATTCAGAGTCGTAATGATCTGAACAAATTAATAAAAAAAAGTCGCTTTCGTTGAACAGACGAAAGCGACTATAAAGTTTGGAGATTGTGAACAGATTTATAAAGAGATTTCTCACAATAACAAAAAATTACCACTGTGTTTGACTAAACTTTATATTCCGTTGTTTATCAAAAAGTATGATTCAGGTTTATTTTCCAGAAAAGTAAAAAGAAAATTGAAGTTATTTCAGAAACAGCAAAATTTATCTTAAATGCTCTCGGCGGGAATTGAACCTGCGACCTTTCGCTTAGGAGGCGAACGCTCTATCCAACTGAGCTACGAAAGCGTTTAGAATTCTGATTTTAGATTTTAGACTTTAGATTGGCAAGAGAAGAAAGTGAAAAAATTAAAGTGAAAAGTTATAAACCAAAGTTCTAAAAAAAATTTAAATTTAGAATCTGATGTATGAAATCAATTCCTGTTGTCCAAAGTTGCTTTTTTTGATAAGTTTGAATTTCGTTTTAATTTTCGTTGAGGAGAAACAATTTGACAGCTGTAATAGATCAAACGGCAGAAACATACGGAATTGAAAATTGGGGAGCTGGTTATTTTGGAGTAAATCGCAAAGGAAACTTAGTTGTTTACGCCGGAGAAAATGATAATCGTTCCGCTGATGTCAAAGAAATAATTGAAGATTTAAAAAAACGCGGTGTTCGAACGCCGATTTTGTTACGTTTTCCGCAATTGCTTGTTGGGCAAGTTCAAAAACTTCACAAAGCTTTTAAACATTCTATTAAAGAATTTGAATATGAAGGCAGGCATTTGTGCGTTTACCCGATGAAGGTCAATCAAAATCGTGCGGTGATTGAAGAATATTTAAAAGGCGGTTCACGTTATGATTTTGGTCTTGAAGCTGGTTCAAAAGCTGAGCTTTACGCCGCACTGGCGATGGAACAAGCCGAAGAAAGTTTATTGGTTTTGAACGGTTTTAAAGATGAAGAATTTATTCGTTTAGCATTTATCGGAGCACAATCAGGCAAAAATGTAGTGATTGTTATCGAAAAAATGTCGGAACTTGATCATACATTGCGTCTTGCTGATGAAATTAGTAAGGAATTTCCTAATGCAAAACTTCCAATGATTGGCGTTCGCGTCAAACTTTACTCAAAAGGTTCTGGAAAATGGGAAAAATCAGGTGGCGAAGCTGCAAAGTTTGGGCTGACAACTACTGAAATTTTGGAAGTGATTCGACGTTTGCAAGAAGCCGGACGAACCGATATGTTGAAACTTTTGCATTTCCACATTGGCTCGCAACTCACTGATATTAAACGAATTAAGAACGCGATGAAAGAAGCGGCACGAGTTTATTCGAAAATTCGAAAGATTGGTGTGCCAGTTGAATTTTTAGATGTTGGCGGCGGAATGGCGGTCGATTATGACGGTTCGAAAACCTCGTTTGAATCTTCGGCAAATTATAATGCACAGGAATTTGCCAATGACGTAATTTATGTCATCAAAATGGTTTGCGATGATGAAGATGTTCCGCATCCGACAATTATTCAAGAATCTGGACGGTTTTTGTCGGCATATCACGCGATGCTCGTGACAAATATTCAAGATGAGATTGAAACAGTCGTTGAAGACATTAATAAACCGATAACTTTAGAAATTGATGATCCGCAAGTTGTTAAAGAATTTTTTGGAATGCGAGAATCTGTTAATTTCAAAAATTATCAAGAGTATTATCACGATGCTATCGAAACTCGCGAAGAACTTTTCACAATGTTTAATCTTGGTCTAATTTCGCTTGAAGATCGTGCCAAAGGTGAAGTTTTATTTTGGGATGTTTGTGAAAAAGCAGATCATTTTGCCCAGCAAAAAAAATACGTCTCGGAAGAATTTGACGAATTACGACGTTTGCTTTGTGTGAAATATCTTGCTAATTTTAGTGTTTTTCGTTCGATGCCGGACAATTGGGCATTGGAACAGTTGTTTCCTATTATTCCGATTCACAAAATGAACAAAAAGCCGACGGAATACGCGACTCTTTGTGATATTACTTGTGATTCTGATGGAATTGTTGACAAATTTGTTGATCTCCACGATGTGAAACCAGTTCTTGAATTACACAAATTAGATGATGAGCCGTATTATTTGGCGATGATGTTAGTTGGTGCATATCAAGAAGTTATGGGAAATAACCATAATCTTTTTGGAGTTCCACACGAAGCACACATCCATATTGGCGATGACGGCTACATTATAAAAAAAGTAATTCAAGGTTCAACAATCGGTGATTCGCTTGCAACTGTTCGTTTTGACGGAACACAATTGCACGATCAATTTCGCAAACTTGTGATGCACAGAATTAAGAACAACGATGTTTTAGCAAAAGAAGGTGATGGACTTATTGAGTTCTATGAAAAGGCTCTTAACTCTTATACTTATCTATTGCCGAGTGAAGGAAAAAAATAAATTTTAAAAGTTCAACTTTTTAGTGATTTTTTTTGTTATACTCTAAAAATTCAAATTTTAACTTAATTTTAAGGACAATTAATGACAACTCAACGTAAAACAAAGGCTTCGAAATTTTTAACTGTACCAACTCGACCAGTTCCAGTAGATCGTGATCGATCAGTTGCTGGACTTCTCGAGAAAATGGAAGGTGCAGGTTTCGGTGCAAAACAATTAGCAGAAGCTCATAGAGTTTGGCTTGATATGCTCGATGATAATTCAACGATTTATCTTTGTGGCTCGGGAAATATAGTTTCATCTGGAATGAGACGTTTATTGGCTTATGTCGTAAAAAACAGATTTGTTGATGTCTTGGTAATGTCAGGTCAGGCGTTATTTCAAGACATTCACGAAACACTTGGACGCAATCATTTTCAGGCTCATCCGAGTATGGACGATGAAGAACTTGAAGCCTCAGAAGTTTTCCGAATTGGCGATTTATTAGCAAATCAAGAAGAATATCGTGAAGCTGATGAATGGATTGGAAGCGTTGTTAATCAACTTGATTTAACGCGGAGTTATTCGATTCGTGAGTTTTTACATCTTTTAGGACGCGAACTTGCTGAAATTGCCCACGAAGATGGGATTTTAACATCTGCTTTCAAGGCTCGTGTTCCAATTTTCTGTCCTGATTTAATGAGTAGCGAATTAGCGATTGGAATTGCACGTTGTCGTTTTGAGAAAAAAGTTAATTTTACTTTTGATATTATTGAAGACACTCTCGAAATGATGCAAATTGCTCAGAAAACTTGTAATTCAGCAATTATCACACTTGGTGGTTCGGAAGGTCAAAACTTTGTAAATATGACTGAACTCGCGAGTTACATCACCCGAAGATCTGCACGCGGTCACAAATATGCAGTTTCAATTTCGACAAATAATCTTCCGCAAACAGTCAGAAGTCCATCTATTAGGTCAAATCATTCAGAAACTTTTGGCAAACTTTTGAAAGGTGCGACAACCGCACATGTCGATTGCGATCCGTCAATCGCAATTCCAATGATTGTCACTGCACTTTCGCAAACAGCCGCTAAATATATGAAAGGAAGAAAACGTCCAACATTTATATTTGCTGGTAAAGAATTAGGAATTGATGTTCCGTAGAAGTAATAAAAACTTGAGATTTGATCTCTTTTAAAAAATAAAAATTCCGTAAAGCACGCACTTTACGGAATTTTTTCTTTGAGAAGACACTTCGCAGCGTCTGGAGGAAACAAAAAAAACGACAGACTTTAAAACAGTCTATCGTTTCGTTAGAAACTTATTACTGTCCTTCTCCTAAAAGCCTACAAGGTTAGCTGACGGGCTAGGAATGAAGAAGTTTCCCGCATCAAAAAAGATGCTGAGCCCCATGTTTCGAATAAACGAAACGCTTGGTTCCCCCGTGTTACAAGTCTAAATTTAGCAAGTAACTTCGGCGACAAATTGTCAATATCGAAAAGATACACTCAATTTGAAAGACACGCAAGCGAAAAATACGATCTTTTAATTTTTTTTCTATATTTTAGAACCTAAACTTTTGTCTGAGATTTGGTTTTGCTATTATGATAATTGAAAGTTATCTAGTAATAAATAAATAATATGAACTTTGAGCTTAGTGAAGAACAACTACAAATAAAATACAGCATCCGAGAATTTGCCGAAAGCGAAATCAAACCAAATGTCATGGAATGGGACGAATCGCAACATTTTCCGATAGAATTACGCCCGAAACTTGCCGAACTCGGCTTGCTCGGTGTGCTTTTCCCTGAACAATTCGGCGGTGCGGGAATGGGTTATGTGGAATATTCGACAATTATCGAAGAAATTTCGAGAGTCTGCGGCTCGGTCGGTTTATCGGTCGCCGCTCACAATTCGCTTTGCACAAATCATATTTTTATGTTTGGCAACGACGCTCAAAAAGAAAAATATCTTGCTCCGTTGGTAAGGGGCGAATCTTTCGGTGCGTGGGGCTTAACCGAATCAAACGCAGGCTCAGATGCTTCCGGCACTCGCACGAACGCGATTAAAAAAGATAACGGCTGGAACGTCAACGGCTCGAAAAATTTTATCACGCACGCCATTTCGTGCAATACTTTGGTTGCAGTCGCAGTTACCGATAAATCTAAAGGAAATAAAGGAATATCGGCGTTTATTTTTGATAAATCAATGGAAGGTTTTCGTCCCGATAAAAAGGAAAACAAACTCGGAATGCGAGCTTCGGAAACGGCTTCGGTCGTCTTTGAAGATTGTTTTGTACCCGATGAAAACTTGCTCGGCGTGGAAGGCGAAGGATTTTTGCAATGTATGCAGATTTTGGACGGCGGACGAATTTCGATTGCGTCATTAGCCGTCGGAATCGCCCAAGGTGCATACGAATCAGCCGTAAAATACGCGAAAGAACGTCAACAATTCGGTAAACCAATCGCCGATTTTCAAGCAATCCAATTCAAATTAGCCGATATGGCAACGCAAATCGAATGTGCCAGATTGCTGACTTTGCAAGCGGCGGCAATGAAAGACGCAGGCAAAAAAGTAACCAAACAATCGGCAATGGCAAAACTTTACGCATCGGAAATTGCGGTCAAAGTTTCGGAAGAAGCAATCCAAATCCACGGCGGTTACGGTTATACAAAAGATTATCCGGCGGAAAAATACTGGAGAGATGCAAAACTATGCACAATTGGTGAAGGCACAAGCGAGATTCAGAGAATTGTTATTGCGAAACAACTTTTGAAAGTGTAAACAGCAAAACAGTCAAAGTCATTCTTGTGACATTTATGCAACGTTTCGATTGCAGTGGAGATTTTTAAAGTAAAAAATTAGGAGTTAAGAAAATGGAAATAGCGACAGCGAAAACATACAATATAGCAAACGGTTTGATTGGTGAATTGACCCACGAAGCAAAAACGACTCGGACAATTTTAGAACGCGTTCCCGCAGAAAAATTTGAATACACACCGCACGAGAAGTCAATGAAAATGGGCAGACTTGCGGTGCATATCGCCGAAATGATTAATTGGATTACGGTTACTTGCACAACATCTGAGCTAGATTTTTCAACAATGGATATGACTCCATACGCCCCAAAATCGAACGATGATTTACTCGCTTATTTTGATAAAAACGTTGCAGAAGCGTTCGAATCACTAAAAAATACTTCGGATGAAGCAATGAAGGAAACTTGGACAATGCGAAGTGGCGAGCAAGTTTATATGGCTGAGTCAAAAATCGTAACTCTTCGCGGAATGGTTTTTAACCATATTTGGCATCATCGCGGACAACTTTCGGTCTATCTTCGTTTGAATGATATTCCGGTTCCTTCTATTTATGGACCGAGTGCTGATGAAGGACAAATGTAAAAAGGTAAAAGTAAAAAGGCAAAAGTAAAAAGTGATGAGTTTCGGCTTGTCACTTTTTCTTTTGATTGAAATAGTGAGAAAATGACATTATGAGTAGTGAAGAAGAATTGATAAAACTTGAAATTCCTGAATCATTTACTTTTGGTGATTTTGGAGCAAATGACTTTGATAGAGTTCTTGGTTTCTTTGATTGGACAGTAAAAAAAAGAGATTCGGCAATAAAGTTTGCTGTTGATTTTGCAAGAGGATCATTTAGAGATGAAAAACTAATCTTATTGTTAATCCTTTATTTGGAGTACCTTAGAAGAAATGAATCGAGTCTGTTTTTATCGGAAAATTCCAATAAACAAATTCGCTCGGGTGTTAAAACTCAAACAACTGAGTGGGAAACTATTTTTGAATCTGGCGATTTAAATAACCAATTACTTTTTATTAATAACTCTGATGACCGAGAGAAAGCGTTGGAATTTGGCAATAAATACACGGAAAAACTAGGCATTGAATACGAAAAAACTTTGCGTCATTTATTAAATGAGCTTCTTTATAATACGCTTGAACACGGAAGAAACGGTCATAAAATTCCTTCGTTATTACAATTTTTCCGAAATGAAGAAACTAATGAGCTTTCTTTTATTATTGCAGATGTCGGTATAGGTATTAAGGAGCATTTGAGACAATCGCACCCAAATCTTGCTACTGATGTCGAGGCTATCTTGCTTTCACTAAAGCCTGAAACTTCTGGAACTTTCGGAAAGGAAACATCAAGCTATCAAATCAAAAATAATATGGGTGTCGGACTGTTTTTCTCAAGTAATTTTGTGCAAAGACTTAATGCTGATATGTTTATTGTTTCGGGAAACGGTTTTGTTCACATTTCTCCAACGGGAATTGATAGCAAGGAACTAGAAAATCAATGGAAAGGAACTTTTGTTTATGTAAAAATTCAACTCGGTTTGATTCCTAATCTTAACTATCAAAAGATGATGCAAGAGATTAAAAACAAGATGGAAACCGAAAATAAAATGTCAGAACCTAAAAATTTGTATATCAATATCAAAAATTATTTTGGAAGTTATGCAGAGGACAAGGAGCATGCAAAAAAAATTCGGGACAAATATATTTTACCTGCGATAAATGAGGATAAAATGTTAACACTAGATTTTGAAGGTGTAATTTTAGCAACACACAGTTTATTGAATGCAATGTTGGCTACGCCAATTACAAGACTAGGTTTATCTGCTTATAAAAAAATCAAAGTTATAAACGCGATTCCTGAAATTCGTGAAATGATTGATTTTATTTTTGATAGAAACACTTCAAATATATGAGAATAAAGGTTTAATATGACAAATTTGAAACTAACAGCTATTTACGAGAATGCAAAAGAAGGTGGCTATATTGGATACATCGCCGAACTTCCCGGAGCAAATACGCAAGGCGAAACTTTAGATGAAACCCGTGAAAATTTGAAGGAAGCTGTTTCATTGTTGCTAGAATGTTATCGCGAAGAAGCTGATAGCAAATTTGCTCTGGCAAAAAATGCAATTAAGGAAGATTTATTTTTACAAGTAGCATAAAATGAAAAGAATATCTCTCATTCGTCATCTAGAAAAAGAAAATTGCATTTTTGTCCGAGAAGGTGGAAGCCACACAATTTACAAAAACTTAAATACAGGAAAATTGACGACAATTCCGCGTCATCGTGAGGTGAAAGAAAATCTTGCGAAGAAAATTTGTGATGATTTGGGCGTTTCACGTCCATAAATTAAATGAGTGATTTATTCGAAAAATTAATTGAAGGAAATCCGCGTGCGATTGCTCGTGCAATAACCAAAGTTGAAAACGGATCTGCTGACGCTTCCCTTTTGATGAAGGAAATTTTTCCGCGAACTGGAAATGCTCTGATTATTGGAATTACGGGTTCGCCCGGAGCCGGAAAATCTTCGCTTGTTGATAAACTCGCGATGTTTTATCACAATCTAGGCGAAAAAGTTGCAATTATTGCTGTCGATCCTTCAAGTCCTTTTTCAGGCGGTGCAATTCTCGGCGATCGAATTAGAATGTCAACACTTGGAACGCTCAAAAACGTCTTTATTCGTTCGATGGCGACACGCGGAAATCTCGGTGGATTGTCGCGAACTACGGTTGATGCAGTTGCGATTCTTGATGCTGCTGGGTTTGATAAAGTGATTGTGGAAACTGTCGGTGTTGGACAGGATGAAGTTGAAATCGTCAAAACGGCAGACGTTTCGGTTGTTGTTTTGGTTCCCGGAATGGGCGATGATATTCAGGCGATAAAAGCTGGAATAATGGAAATTGGTGATGTTTTTGTCATCAATAAAGCTGACCGCGAAGGTGTTTTGCGAACCGAGAAAGAACTTGAAAATCTGCTCACTTTAGCGATGCGTCCAGATTTTTGGAATCCACCGATTATCAAAACTGTCGCGACTGCAAATCAAGGAATTGAAGACTTAAATATAGCAATTACAAGCTATTACGAGTTTCAACAAAAAGGCGAAAAGAGTCTTGTGAGACGCACAGCGATTGCAAAATGGCGACTTTTGGAACTCATTCGTGAAAGTTTATTGACTGATTTAATTAACAAAAATGGAATAGCGGACAAAATAGAATTGTTATCTTTAGAAATAGCGGAAAAACGTCTTGATCCATATTCGGCGGTTAAGGAAATATTGAAATGAAAATTGACCATCTCGGAATTGCAACTAAATCAATTGATGAAGCCTTAAAATTTTGGCAAGATTCGCTCGGATTAGAAAACGTTCACACGGAAATTGTTGAAGAACAAAAAGT
Organism: Acidobacteriota bacterium; assembly: GCA_031414415.1. GTDB lineage: Bacteria > Acidobacteriota > Blastocatellia > Pyrinomonadales > Pyrinomonadaceae > JANNVK01. The sequence continues at coordinate 23,951 of JANNVK010000135.1, read as the reverse complement.
TCGCGTGGCGATGCTACCAATTGGCGAATGTAAAATCGAATTACTCGAACCAACAAGCGAAGATTCGCCAATTTCGAAATTTTTGGAAAAACGCGGTGGCGGAATTCATCACATTGCGATTGAAGTTGAAGATATTGAAGTTTCATTAGCAAAAATGAAAGAAAATGGTGCAAAATTGATTGATGAAACACCTCGTATTGGTGCGGAAGGTTGCTTAATTGCGTTTGTTCATCCACAATCTACAAACGGAGTTTTGTTGGAATTAACACAAAGAATCGAAAAATAGTTTTAAAAGTGAGGAACAGATTACCTTGAATACAATAGGAAAAGGATTATTAGTTTTAGGCGTAATATTAGCCATTGGAGTCGGATTATTCGTTTGGAAAACACAAGTTAGCAGTGCTGACGGTTGGACAAAAGTCTCAAAAGAAGAAATGGAAATGATTCTGAAGGATTTAAATCCGCAGATGATTAAACAAATTGCATCACAACCAGATGGCAAAAAGAAAATTACAGACGAATTGAAACAGCTTCTTGCATTTGCCTCCGAAGCGAGAAAAACGGGTTTAGCTTCTGAACCTGGTGCAGTTACTCAAATGGACATTATGCGTGCCCAAATAACTGCGTCTTTTTACGACAAAGAATCGCACAAAGACAAAGGTCCAATGCCTCCATTCGGTTTTATCAAACCAGAAGACATTGAAGCATTTTGGGCAAAATCTGACAGCCAAGCCGGATTTGATAAATTCTTCTCAAGTATTATTGATGATGCAAAGAAAAGTAAAAAAATCCCTGAAGGTCAAGAACCGACTGAGGCTGAAACTAAACAATTAAAAGATGTTTATGCAAAAATCACTATTTATGATGCTGAAGCAAAAGCAAAAATGGCTTCTGGTGAATTAAATGCAGATTTTAAAAAACGTTTAGATTTGCAGGTTAAAATTCAACAATCAAGTTATTTAGCTCAAAAGTTTGCTCAAGAAAAACTCTCGAAAGAAGTTGAACCAAGTGAAGCAGAAATTGCAACTTACATCAAAGAAAATCCACAATTTGATATGTCTGGCAAGAAAACAAAAGCTGACGAAATTTTAGCTAAAGCCAAAGCTGGTGAAGATTTTGCAAAACTTGCTGACGAAAATACCGAAGATCCTGGAAACAAAAATCAAAAAGGTGAGAATCAAGGTGGAATTTACAAAGATGTAGAAAAAGGTAAAATGATGCCTGAATTCGAGGCTGCTGCATTGGCACTTGAACCCGGTAAAGTGAGTGATACATTGGTCGAAACACCTTATGGCTATCACGTAATTAAACTTGAAAAGAAAGGCACGAAAAAATCCGCAGACGGTAAAGATCAAGAAACATATGACGTAAGACACATTCTTATCTCAAATATGTATCAAGATAAAGAAAATCCGTCTAGCCGTCCGCAATCTGTTAAAGATTTTCTAAAAACTAAACTTGGTGCTGATAAACAAAAGAAAGTTGTTGATGAAATAATCGCAAGAAATCAGATTGCAGTCGCTGAAGATTTTGTTTTACCTGAAGTTAAAGAAGAAGATATGCCTAAAGGTGGTATGCCACAAGGTATGGGACCGGAAGGTGCGGATGGTGGTCAACAAATTGATCCGAAGCAACTTGAAGAACTCAAAAAACAAATTGAGGCTCAACAAAAAGGCAAGGTTCCAGAAGGTAAAGTCCCAGTTAAACCAACGACAAAACCATAATGTTTTTAGGTGATTACAGAATCGAGGTTATTCCTGATACTGAATTTAGATTAGACGGCGGGGCGATGTTTGGAGTCGTCCCGCGTGTCGTTTGGGAACGAGTTTGCCCGCCAGATGAGTTTAATCGTATTCGTATGAATATGAATTGCTTGTTCATCGAAACTGCGACCGAACGTATTTTGATTGAAACCGGAATTGGCGAAAAATGGACGGAAAAACATATCAAAATGTATGGAATTTTCCGCGAGAAATCTTTGGCTCAAAGTCTTTTTGATATAACAGGTTACACGCCGGAAGACATCACAATCGTTGTAAATACTCATTTACATTTTGACCACGCGGGCGGAAATACGATAGAGAGTAAGCAGTTAGCAGTTAGCGGTGAGCAGAATGAAATCATTCCGCAATTCAAAAATGCTCGATATTTTGTTTCTAAAAGTGAGTATGAACAGGCAGAAAATCCGCACGAGCGTCATCGTGCAAGTTATTTACGAGAAAATTGGGCGTGTTTGACTGAATCGGGACAGCTTGAATTGAAACCAGACAATTACGAAGTGGTTGAAGGATTGACGATGGAAACGGTTCGTGGACATTCGGAGACGATGCAATGCGTTCGTTTAAATCGTGGTGGTCAAACGCTTTACAGTTTTGCCGATTTGATACCAACTCGTCATCATCTGCCGCTTGCTTGGGTAATGGGTTACGATTTATATCCAGTCGAAACTCTGGAAGCAAAGAAAAAATTGTTGCCACAAGCATTGAAAGAAAATTGGATTTGCTATTTTTACCACGATTTAGATTCGCCACTTTGCCGTTTGAGCGAAATTGACGGAAAATTAAATGCAATTAAAGTTGAAATGGAGAGTTTATGTCTTTAGCATTAGCATCGTTACCGCATCGAAAATTCACGGTTGAAGACTACCACAATTTTATAGATTCTGGAGTTTTCAAACCCGAAGAACGACTCGAACTTTGGGAAGGAGAGTTTATTGAAATGTCGCCAATCGGTAAAAAGCACGCAGGTTGTATTGACGCAATCTCGGAAATGTTACGGGATTATTTACAAAAACAAGCGATTATCAGAACGCAGAATCCGATTGTTTTGAGCGATTTCAGCGAACCGCAACCTGATGTTACTTTATTAAAGCGTAGAGACGATTTTTATCGAACCGTGAACGCGACCGCAAACGATGTTTTGCTGACAATGGAGGTTTCAGACACAACCGCAAAATTTGACCGCGACATCAAATTTCCTCGTTATGCCGAAAACGGAATTAAAGAAGCGTGGTTGATTGATTTGGAAAATGAACGAGTTGAAATTCACACGCAACCAACCGCGAAAGGTTACAAATTAGTTAAAATACTGCATCGCGGCGATATTGCTGAATCAACGGTTTTACCGGAAATTAAGTTGGCGGTTGATGATATTTTAGGCTAGTTTGATGAGTAAATACGAAGTAATTATTTTTTGGAGCAAAGAAGATAACGCTTTTATCGCCGAGATTCCAGAACTTGCGGGTTGCCTGGCGGACGGCAAAACTTATCAAGCAGCCTTGGCAAACGCTAAAGTTATTATTCAAGAATGGATTGAAACTGCCAAAGAACTTGGTCGCAAAATTCCTGAGCCGAAAGGCAGATTAGTATTCACTTAAAATAAATTATGGAAAAAGTTAATATCGGAATAATCGGCGGTTCGGGTTTATATCAAATGCCCGAATTGCAAAATGTCAGAGAAATTGAGGTTGATACGCCTTTTGGCAAGCCTTCGGATGCGTTTATCGTCGGCGAATTGGAAGGCGTAACGGTGGCATTTTTGCCTCGTCACGGACGCGGACACAAATTTTCACCGACGGAAGTTCCTTATCGGGCAAACATTTACGCGATGAAACTGCTCGGCATCAACTATATTTTGTCGGTTTCGGCTGTCGGAAGTTTACAGGAAAAATATGCTCCGATGGATTTTGCGATTCCCGACCAATTTTTTGATCGAACTCGTGCGAGAGCCGAAGAATCAACGTTTTTCGGCAACGGAATCGTCGCACATATCACGTTTTCGCATCCAGTTTGTGATGAGTTAGGCGATATTTTGGAAGCATCGTGTAAAACGGTCGAAGGCTTAAACGTTCATCGCGGCGGAACGTATCTTTGTATGGAAGGTCCCGCGTTTTCGACCAAAGCTGAATCGAACGTCTATCGCCAATGGGGAATGGATATTATCGGAATGACCAATTTACAGGAAGCAAAACTTGCACGCGAAGCTGAAATTGCCTATGCGACGTTGGCACTTGTAACCGACTATGATTGTTGGCATGAAGCACACGATGCGGTTTCGATTGACATGGTGATTGGCTATTTAACAGCGAACGTTAGAAACGCTCAACTCGTTCTAAAAGAAGCAGTTAAGCTAGTTGATGCGAAAGAAACGCCAAATCAGTTCGCCGGTGGAACTAAGTCTGCGATCTTTACACAACCTGATCATTGGAATCCGGCAACGGCGAAGAAATTGGAAGCGATAATCGGGAAATATGGTCCCAATTAATTTAAATTGAGTTTGTCAAATTTTCTGTTATCATTAAATTTAGTAATCTAAAACGTGGCAATTTATTCAAAAAGTTATGAGCGAACGTATCTTAAACAAAAAACTGCAAAAAGCCACTGGTGTTGTATTACTTCGCAGTGGGGAAATTATTGATTTTTTCCCACAAACAAACATAGTTGAAGATAAAGAAACTGATTACCCGAGAGGCTTTGGATTCTTCGGTATGTCTGAAATTGACGCGACATTCGAACCAAACCGTGAAGCTGAATTAAACGTTTTATTTACTGACTTTACAAAAAAACAAAAAGCCTGTTATCAAAAGATAGATGCCTCGCAAAAAGAAATCGCGAAGTTAAATATCAAATCAGCAAAACGCCAAAAAAGATTTGAAATTGCAATGCAAAAGATTGAAGGATTGCTCAAATAATGATTAGTCTAAAAGATTTAGCCGCTGCGTTGAAGGAACATCTTATTTTGGCGGAAAAATTGGAGCAAACAAATAAAAATTTAGAATTATTAAAAAACAATCACGACAGGCTTGATGAAAATTTCACTAATTTTGTTGAAAAAGTTTAGGTTTTGTTAGAAAAACATTTTGTAATAATTGATAAAGAAATTCAAAAGGTTCATAGCGATGAGGCTAAAGAGCGAAAAATAATGCTTTTAGAAATTGAGAATATGATTTTGAAGTTAAATCAATCTCCGAAAAGTTCGCGAGAAATGAACATAAAAGGAACTTTAATGTCAAAAAGCGATTCTGACAAACAATAACGTTTACAATTTTCTTTTTTTTACATACAAACAAATTCTGCCATCGGAATCTTCCGATAATAAAAACGTAACTTGTTTTAATTTGTCGGCAAATTGCCACAAAAAAATTTAATAAACATCTTTTAATTTTTTTAAATTCGCAAATTTTAGCGAGCTTTATTTTGTCTCTCAAACAACTTAGGATAAATTTGTGTCAACAAATCTTACGGAGAATCTATGAGCCAAACGGTCGAAATCGCAACAAATACCGAAAGTTCTGAAAAACCTACAACAAAAAAAATCGGCATACCTAAAGAAATCTATGAAGGCGAATGTCGGGTTGCAGCCACGCCGGAAACTGCAAAAAAACTCCAGAAAATGGGTTTCGAGATTTTAATTGAAACTTGTGCTGGAGTTAAGGCAGATTTTCCCGATGAAAGCTATCTTGAAGCTGGTTGTGAAATTATAGAAAATGCAAAAACTCTCTGGGCAAAATCCGATATAATCCTCAAAGTTCGTCCCACGACTATTGAGGAAATTGATTTAGTTAAAGATAGTCAAAATATTTTTGGATTCATTTCTCGCACACAAAATCAAGATTTAATTGAGAAATTGGCTCAGAAAAATGTAACTGTTTTCTCGATGGAAGCAATTCCGCGTATTTCACGAGCTCAAAAAATGGATGCCTTAAGTTCGATGGCGAATATCGCTGGTTATCGTGCAGTTTTAGAAGCCGCAAATGCTTACGGTAGTTTTTTTACTGGACAAATTACTGCTGCGGGAAAAATTCCGCCAGCAAAAGTTTTGATAATTGGAGCTGGCGTTGCAGGTTTGGCAGCAATTGGAGCAGCGAGGAGTTTGGGTGCAATTGTTCGTGCATTTGACACGCGTCCAATTGTCAGAGAGCAAATTGAAAGCCTTGGAGCAGAGTTTTTGGAACTTCATTTTGAAGAAGACGGAAATGGCGAAGGCGGTTATGCCAAAACAATGAGTAAAGAATTCATCGATGCTGAGATGGAACTTTTCGCTAAACAGGCAAAAGATGTTGACATTATAATCACAACTGCCTTAATTCCTGGCAAGACTGCACCAGTATTATTGACAACCGAAATGGTTGAAAGTATGAAAGATGGCTCAGTAATAGTTGATCTTGCTGCCGAACAAGGTGGAAATTGTGAAGTCACAAAGCCAAATGAAAGTTATCGGTATAAAGGCGTAACTATTATTGGTTACACAGACTTACCAAGTAGAATGGCGAAGCAATCAAGCCAGCTTTACGGCACAAATCTGTGCCATTTGCTGAGCGATATGGGCGGCAATGATAAATATCGGATTGATTTGGAAGATGAAGTTGTTCGCGGTGCATTGGTCGTTCAAGACGGAAAAATTGTTCCGCTGCCGGAAAAACCTGCGTTAGTTTCAGTTCATACTTCCACAACTCCAAAAACACAACATGCAGTTCCGTTGGCACAAAAGAAGTCGAACGGAATTGGAAGTTTGGTTCTCGTGGGTTTTGCCGTTGCTGCGTTAATTCTAATCGGAGCATTTGCTCCTGATAAATTTTTGTCACATTTCACGGTCTTTGTTTTAGCGTGTTTTATCGGCTGGCAAGTGATTTGGAATGTGAGTGCCGCGTTGCATACACCTTTGATGAGCGTGACTAATGCAATCAGCGGAATAATTATTATCGGCGGAATGCTTCAGATTTCTGGTGCTTTAACTTCAACTACAACAATTCTTAGTGCAATAGCAATTCTAATTGGAACTATCAATATCGCGGGCGGATTCTTGGTAACACAAAGAATGCTCAAGATGTTTCAACGATAAACTTTATGTCAGAAAATTTCTTGATCGTAGCTTATATTGTATCTGCTGCGTTTTTTATTCTAAGTTTGAGCGGACTTTCAAATCCTGAAACCTCTCGACGTGGAAATCTTTTCGGAATCATCGGAATGTCGATTGCGATAGTCGCAGTCGCTTTAAGTATTCAGTCAGGATTTGGAATTTTAGCGGCGATGTTGGTTCCCGGCACAATTATTGGTGCAATTCTCGCAGCACGAGTTGGGATGACATCAATGCCCGAACTCGTGGCGGTTTTGCACAGTTTCGTTGGCTTAGCGGCAGTTCTTGTCGGAATTGGCAATTACCTGCAAGAAAATGCATTTAAAGGCACTGAAGCTACAATTCACAAGATTGAGATTTTTATCGGCGTATTCATCGGTGCGATCACTTTCACTGGTTCAATTATCGCTTTTGGGAAATTGAAAGCAATCATTTCGAGCAAACCATTAACACTTCCGGCGAGACACTTTCTGAATTTAGCAATGATTATCGCCTGCATTTATCTCGGCTACCAGTTTGTTTCAAATGAAAACGGTTTACAGCCATTGTTGATAATGACTGCTATCGCTGGTATTTTAGGAATTCATTTAGTTGCGGCAATCGGTGGCGGCGATATGCCTGTCGTGGTTTCGATGCTCAATAGTTATTCCGGTTGGGCGGCGGCGGCGGCTGGATTTATGCTTTCAAATGATCTTTTAATTATTACCGGAGCATTGGTTGGAAGTAGTGGTGCAATTTTGAGTGCAATTATGTGTAAAGCGATGAACCGATCGTTTTTTAACGTAATTATGGGCGGATTTGGAACCGCTTCCGGCACTTCAACTCAGTCTGATGTTGAACAAGAAGGCGAAGTAACGCCAATCAACATCGAAGAAACAGTGCAACTTTTAGAAAATGCCCGCCACGTAATTATTGTGCCGGGTTATGGAATGGCGGTCGCTCAAGCTCAACACGCGGTTGCAGACATTACTAAAAACTTGCGTGCTCGCGGAATCCAAGTTCGTTTCGGAATTCATCCAGTTGCCGGACGTTTGCCCGGACATATGAACGTTTTGCTTGCCGAAGCGAGAGTTCCTTACGACATCGTTTTGGAAATGGATGAAATTAATCACGACTTCCCTACTACTGATGTTGTGCTTGTAATTGGTGCAAACGATACAGTTAACCCATCAGCGTTGGACGATCCGAACAGCCCGATTGCTGGAATGCCAGTTTTAGAAGTTTGGAAATCGAGTTTTACAGTCGTTATGAAACGCGGAATGGCAAGCGGTTATGCCGGTGTAGAAAATCCTCTGTTTTTTAAGGAAAATACTCGAATGTTGTTTGGCGATGCGAAGAAAAATGTTGACGCGATTCTGTTGGAATTATCTAAATAATGTCTGATGCAAACTTATATTCAATGTTTTGCATCAAACTTAAAAGTGAGTTTATCAAGTATGAAAAAAGTATTTATTATTTTTGCATTAGTTTTTTTAAGTTTTTCAACTTTGGTTTTTGCCCAAAAACAAATTGAGCCACAAATTCAACGTGACCCAATTTTAGAAGCTGATTCTAAAGCTAATCTTGAAGTTGCGTTGCATTATTTCAAACTAAAAAAGGCATACAAAGCAAGTCTTTTACGATGCGAAGAAATTATTGCTGCAAATCCGGAATTTTCACGGATGGATGAGGTCTTATTTGTTGCCGGAATGAGCAGTTATTATCTTTCGAACAACAAAGGAAAACAGAAATTGATTTTAAAAACTGAAGATGAGAAATTACGTTTTGCTCCGAAAACATTGAGAAAAGATGCTTTCGATTATCTTTCTCAATTAAAAGAAAAATACCCAAACAGCACATATATTGGCGAAACAGAAAAGAATCTGAAACTTCTTGAAGATCAGAAATGAACCTCAACCAAGTAACAATTTATTCAGCAAAACCAACTGAGTCTATTGAGTTTTACAAAAAACTCGGACTCCATTTGATTGTTGATTCTGCACCAAGATATGTCCGTTTCGAATGCCCGGACGGCAATTCCACGCTTTCAATTTCTTTCCAAGAAAATATTTCGCCATCTTCAAATATCAAACTCTATTTTGAATGTGAAAATTTAGATGATGAAGTTAAACGGTTGAAAACACTTGGTTTAATCTTTGACCAAGAGCCAATTGACCAAACGTGGCTCTGGCGAGAAGCAAATTTGAAAGACCCAAATGGTAACGACATTTGTTTATTTCTTGCTGGTGAGAATCGCTTAAATCCGCCATGGCGTGTAAAATAAAAAACGAAATTAATAGTAAATTTAACAAGAGGAATTTTATTCAAATATGTCTTTAACAGTAGTTGGATCAGTTGCGTTTGACGCATTAGAAACGCCATTTGGCAAACGCGACAAAATTTTGGGCGGTGCTGGAACGCACTTTTCTCTTTCGGCTAGTTTTTTTACGGACGTAAGAGCTGTCGGAGTTGTTGGTGGTGATTTTAGCGATGACGAATGGTCAGTTTTTAAACGTCACAATATAAATACTGACGATATTGAAATCGTCAAAGATGGCAAAACATTTTTCTGGCGTGGGCGATACGAACACGATATGAATGTTGCTCACACGCTTGATACGCAGCTTAATGTGTTTGAAACATTTCAACCAAAATTGTCGGATGAATCGAAGAATTCTCGTATTTTATTTTTGGCAAACATCTTGCCGATGCTTCAAAAAGAAGTTCGCGAACAATGTGAAAAGGCAGAATTTGTCGCGATGGATACAATGAATTTTTGGATTTCTTCGATGAAAGAAGCGTTGCTTGAAACCGTCAAAGTCGTTGACTGCATTATAATTAACGATGCTGAAGCACGTCAGTTAACCGACGAACCAAACATTCACAAAGCCGCAAAAATTATTTTAGGCTACGGTTTAAAAGCGGTTGTTATTAAACGCGGCGAATATGGTGCGACACTTTTTACTAAAGATTCGTATTTTTCTTGTCCAGCTTATCCACTCGAAAGTGTGTATGATCCGACAGGTGCAGGCGATACTTTTGCCGGCGGATTTATGGGTTATATTGCGAGTCAAAAAGAAATTTCGGACGAAGTTTTGCGACGCGGAATGATTTATGGTTCGGTTATGGCATCGTTTAATGTTGAAGAATTTGGGACTGAGCGAGTTGATCGTTTAACTTACAATGAAATCAACGAACGTTTTAAAATGTTCAAAACAATGACACATTTTGACGACATTGCTTTTGAAAAAGCTGCTTCAGTTTAGGAAGTTGAGAAAGTTTTGGAAGTTAAGGAAGAAAAATAGTTTCTTTCTGTAACTTCCAAAACTATTTTTTTCTTAATGGTGACAAAAGTTTACTCCAACTATTAACTAATTTTTTATATTCTTCGCCACAACTCATCGCCCGATCTTTTGGTAACAATCCTTCATCAACAATATCGCCATATTTATTCGGGCTATAACCATATAAAGAGCACATTATGTCATAAAATCTTTGTTGCCCGAGTTTGTGATTGTCATAAAAAGCAAGGTTACTTTCGTCCTGATCTTTTGATTCGATAGAAAAAGCCTGTGCGGCAGCTATCGCCGAATTTGCACCTTCATCACCTAATTGTTCCAGGCAAATATATGTCGAAAGCCGATCAGCGGCATCTTCTTCACTTCCTGCAATCGGTATTTCGTGAACGTCAATTAATGCATGTCCGAGTTCGTGGAGAAAAACAAATCTCGTTGCGTCGAACATCAAATCATAAGAAGCACTTTCAGATTTTCCTGAGCTTTGGAATAGTTCAAAAAAGTGTTCCATTAACTCATAACAAACAATAATTGTGGAATTATTCGGATCATAAAAAGCGTTTATTTCGCCGCATTCATTGGTTTGCAGAGAAATATCTTTTGGCAAAGAGATTGCACTATTTAATTTTTTAGCAGCACTTTCTAAAACTTTTTCTTCACGCAAACGACGATCAATTTCCGCATATTTTGAACCGTTTAACTTTGCATAATTAACAACAAAATCACCGATGTCTTGATATTTTTTCTCGCCTGTTGATTTGGAAGTTTCTGGCAAATTGGAAATTTTGTTAGCAGAAGTGTCATTTGAAATTGAGATATTTCGCTCTTTTGTTGAAGGGCAGACACATCCTAAAATAACCAAAAGGACAGTCGCAACTAAGCAAAAATTTAATAAATTTTGACGCAAACTGTTAGACATATATTTCTCGAAGGTTTCTTTACGAGGATTAGACTAAAATTCTGTTTAGATGTCAATAAATAGACGATAAAATAGGTTGATAAAATTAATTATCAACCCAAATTTTTAATAAAATAAGATGTAACTTATTGTGATTTCTCAACTAAGTTTACGAGTGTTCGAATCGCAACTCCACTCGGACCTTTACTTTGATGAGGTTTATCGGTGTCAATCCAAGCAGTTCCAGCAATATCAAGATGTGCCCATTTTGCTTTATCAACAAATTCTTGAATAAAAACTGCACCCATAATTGTTCCGGCTTTACCGCGAGGTCCGATATTTTTAATATCAGCAATATCTGATTTGATTTGTTTGCTGTATTCGGCACTTACCGGCAATTGCCAAAAATTTTCACCAGTTGCTTTTCCGCAAGCGATAACTTCATCAACAAATTCTTGATCATTCCCCAAAATTCCGGTGTTTTGGTCGCCAAGTGCAACAATAACAGCACCAGTCAACGTTGCCATATCAACAATTCTTGTTGCTCCTTGCTTTTCAGCGTAAGCAACAGCATCAGCTAAAATCAATCTGCCTTCAGCGTCAGTATTCAAAACTTCGATTGTTTTTCCGTTCATCGCGGTGACAACATCGCCCGGACGAGTCGCTTTTCCACTCGGCATATTTTCAACAGCAGCAACAACGCCTATTACTGGAACTGTCGGTTTTAACAATGCAATCGCCTGCATCGCACCAATGACTGTTCCGCCGCCGCTCATATCATATTTCATCGCGTCCATTCCCTCAGCAGGTTTGATTGAGATTCCGCCCGTATCGAAACAAACTCCTTTTCCGACGAGTGCCAAAAGTTCACCTTTTTTCGCAGTAGATTTTTTTGGTTCGTATTTCAGAATAATCATTTTTGGCGGTTGTTCTGAACCAATTGAAACACTCAGAAGTGAACCCATTCCAAGTTTTTTCATTTTAGCTTCATCAAGTATTTCGCAGACTAAACCTGTCTCTTTCGCCATTTTTTCGGCACGTTTTGCCATTTCTGTCGGATGAAGAATATTTGCCGGTTCGTTACACATATCTCGTGTAAAGTTCATTGCATTTCCTAAAATTTCACCACGAGAAATTCCAGTTTTGAGAGCTTTTTCATCAGCACTTTCCATACATAAAACGAAAGTATCGATTGTTTTTTCGTTTTTATCTTTCGTTTTATATTTATCAATGCTGTAAAGACTTGTAATTACACATTGAACAGCATTTTGTGCAGTTTCAATTGCGTCAGATTCTGAACGCGACACAAGAACAAAACTTTTAATGTTTCTTTTTGAAAGAAATCTTGCGGCAGTTCCAGCCAAAACTCCAACTCCGTGTGATTTGTAATCTGCTTTTTCGCCTACGCCAACAAGCAATAAACGATTGGCTTTTGTTTTTCCACTAGCTTTAAAACGAATCAAAGCTGTATCGCCGACATTACCTTTCAATTCGTCATTTTTGATTACATCAGCGACTAATCCGCCAGTTAAATCATCTAAGTTTTTTAAGAGTGCAGACGTTAGGGTTTCGCCTTTGAAAACAGCTACTGCAATTGCGTTGACATTTGCGTCTTGAAAATTTGTTGTGATTGATTGGGACTTCATTATTATCCTCGTTTTATAAATTTATAACTCTTTTATTTTAGCCTCAATTTTACTTTTCTTTCAACTCACGAAGCGTTTCACGGTCAACAGTCCGCTTCATTTCTGTGTCACGTTTGTCATAAAGCTTCTTTCCTTTTGCAACGCCAACCTCAAATTTTATCTTGCCATTCTTCCAATATATTCTCGTCACAACCAAGGTCATTCCTTTAATTGTTGTTTCTTTTTCAAGTTTTGTGATTTCGCGGCGTTTGAGTAAAAGTTTTCTGGTGCGAAGCGGTTCGTGATTATTTCTGTTTCCAAATATATATTGCGAGATGTGTGCGTTAAAAAGCCAAACTTCATTTTCTTTTATCGCAACATATGCTTCTTTAAGTTGGATTCTGCCTTCCATAATTGATTTTACCTCAGTTCCAACCAAGGCTACGCCTGCTTCAAATTTTTCAAGGATATGATATTCGAAGTATGCGTTACGATTATTGAGAATGTCTTTTTCAAGTTGCGACATAAACTCTAATTTTGCCTTTCAAGACAAAAACTAGCAAGTCATTTTTAGTTAATACCTTGAAACTTTTGCTTTCTCGCCATAATATTAAAAATATATGAATTGGAATGAATCAATTGTCACAGTAAGATATGCTGAAACTGACCAAATGGGCGTTGTCCATCATTCAAACTATTTGATTTGGTTTGAACTTGCGAGAACAGAATTTTGTCACGCAAAAGGTTTTTCTTATAAACAGATGGAAAATGAGGACGATGTTTTGATGGTCGTTGCCGAGGTTTATTGTCGTTATAAATCTCCGGCTTTTTACGAAGATAAATTGATTATTCGGACAAAATTAAGCGAAATAAAATCGAGAACTTTACGATTTGTTTACGAAGTTTTTCGCCCAACTGACGGAGTTTTACTTGCTGAAGGCGAAACGCTTCACGTTTTGACCGATAAAAACAAAAAAGTTCGTTCAATGCCAGAAAAGTATCGCGAACTTCTCTCTTTTGAACAAACTTAAATTTATTTATTGTTTCTTGCAAAAAATGTTTCTGCGATAAAATCAATTCCAGTTAAATTACTCGAAGGTAATATTAAACGTGGAGCAAATGTATATCTTTTCGTATTTGCCGTTATTGTGTAGTTTTCTCCTGCGGGTATATTAACAAAACGATAAAAACCTGTCGGGTTTGTTCGTGCAAAGCTAATTTCTCCGCCTCCAGTTGGTGTTAATCTCAAGTTTATATTACTCAATGCCCGACCAGTGTTTGACGTAACTCTTCCAGAAATCTCAATTCCAGATGCAGTTGGTGCGAGGCAGCCAGGAAATCTTGCCGAACTGATTCTACTTGCCCAACCCGAAGATGAAGTGACAGCAAAATATTGGGTTGTGTACCAAAAAGTGCAATCATCAATTGGATCAATATTCATTGAACTATAATCGCCCCAACGGTTACTGCCGGTTTGAACACCAGAACCAGCAACCATAACGCCTTCACCTTGTGGCATTGTGCCAATTGTATCAGCAACCAAACGACCAGTATAACGAATTCCGGGTGAAACTGATGTTGCATCCGCCACGCTATAACCTAACATCATATTTCCCAATCTATCCATTGCTATGCTTCCCATCCAACGATTTACGTTATCAGGCGAATATGTGCCTTCCTGAAAAATTGTCGGACTAGAATTTGGGCTTCTGATTTCCCACCAGCGAACCCCGGCAATTCCCGTCATCGCCTCGACCGATTGATTTGTCACCAAAGATTCGTGCGTTCCAAAATTTCTATAAGCTAAACGATGCAAAGGGCGTTGTCGATATGACAAAATATCAAGTTTGTTGGTTGTTCCAGGTTGTGCAATGCAAGCACGTGCAGAAGGTGTGCATGGAAAAACCGAATCAAATGCTGCAACTGGAATTTGATTTGCAAATGTAAACGAAGAACTGGCAGGAGTTGTCCAATTTACACTAAATTTAAATAAATTTAGTGCATCTGCCGGAGCAGCATAAGGTCCGCCAGCATCCATCGAACCTACAAAATAATTTGGACTTCCGACAGGTGGAAGTGTATTTCCATCGAGATCCGTTGGCAACAATCCATCTCCTGTGCGAAAAGATTGTGCTCCAGGTGGCAAAATAAACGAAACAACTTGCGGCGAAGCGTTTCCTAACAACATTTGTTCACGGTTGAGAACATATGCACCAACGCCGGCAAATCCGCCAGCAGCAAGAAATTCGCGTGTGCTAATGTAATAACCGTCTGACCAAACACCATATTTGGGATAGTCTGGAAAGTTAGTTCCAGTTGTAAATGCCCATCTAAAATAAGTTCCACCCGGATTATTAGTTGTTGAAAGTGCAACACAATTAAAGTAAGTTGGTCCAGCCGCCGTAAATTGAGTAATCAACCAACGATCCGCAAGCTGATCGTGAATTACAACCGGATCACCAGCGTTTTCAGTTTGACAAGCTCCGCCAAATCCAGCCCACAAAGAATTGATAGCCACCGGTCCAAAAAGCGAAACTCCAGTTTTACTAAAAACTTGCAATCTGGAATTAACCATTTGAACATAAAAATTTGAACTCACATCACCGACAGTGTCAGGCGGAGTTGGTCCGCTTGCTTGCGTCAAACCATTAAAACTTACAATTGTAGGAGGAATTACAGCAGGATTATCACGATTAAATAAATCATTCTTAAACCAACGCTGAACTGTCGGATCAGCGTCATGTTTGGTGTCATTAATCGGACCACTTCCGAGATCATCATTACCTTTTTCTTTTTTCTTTGTTCCAGCTGATAACGGAAGCGTAGATAAAGCTGGCGAGACATCAGATTTCACAGCCGTTGAAAAAGTCGGTTTTAACTTCGTGATAGGTTGAGCGTTACCGCCAACAACAAAAACAAATACTGAGGCAACAAAAACAGTTGCCAATGATAAACAAACAAATGATTGCGAAAATCTTGCAATTATTTGGGACTGCAAATTCATAATTATCTCCTTCAAATATTTCTACACTTTATAAAAATATAGATTTATGATTAGGCAATGTCAAAAAATATTAAATTATTTAGGTATGAGTTTTAATTCCGTAGTCTTTTACAAACCCAATAACGGCATCAATATGTGGTTTCATATAAACATCTTCCTCAATAAACGGAACAATTTCGCGAATCTGCGAATAAATCTTTCGAGTTCCCTTTCCGAGTTTATTTGCACCAGACATTTTTTTACGGAAATCAATTCCTTGAGCGGCTGAAAATAGTTCGAGCGACAAAATTAACTCAAGATTTTCGCAAACCTGTCGAAGTTTTAAAACTCCGGTTGCACCCATCGAAACGTGATCTTCGACATTTGCAGAAGTCGGGATTGTATCAACACTCGCTGGATGTGCGAGGATTTTATTTTCTGTGCAAAGTGCAGCTGCGGTATATTGGACAATCATAAAACCCGAATTTAGACCGCCATTTTCTGTCAGAAACGCTGGGAGAATATGTGCGTTTGATGACTCATCGGTAAGTCGCATAATCCTGCGTTCGCTGATGTTTCCAAGCTCGGCAAGTGCAATAGATAAATAATCAAAAGCAAGTGCAAGCGGCTCACCGTGGAAGTTTCCGCCAGAAACTACGTCAATAGATTCATCGTCATTAATAAAAATAAGCGGATTATCTGTGACCGAATTTAGTTCAAGATTTAAAAGCCAATCGGCGTAAGCGACGGCATCGCGGCAAGCACCGTGAACTTGCGGAATGCAACGAAGCGTATAAGCATCTTGAACATTTGTCGCGTCAAACTTTCTCGTAAATTCACTTTCGTCAAGTATTTCTCGAAGATTCTTTGCACATTCAACCTGTCTCGGATGCGGACGAAGTGCGTGAATTCTTTCGTCAAACGCCATTGTTGTGCCATTTAGTGCTTCAAGACTTAAACAGCCGGAAATGTCGGCTAAATCGGCTAAACGCTGTGCTTTCCAGGTTTCCAAAAGTCCAACAGCAGTCATTATTGTTGTGCCATTTGTTAATGCTAAACCTTCTTTCGCGGCTAAAACAACTGGCGAAATTTTAGCTTTTGCTAAGGCTTCTTGACCGCTAAGAATTTCGCCACAATATTCAGCTTGACCTTCGCCAATCAAAACACACGCAAAGTGTGCTAATGGTGCAAGATCACCGCTGGCTCCAAGCGAACCTTTTTCGGGAATACACGGATGAACACCGCAATTTAATAATTCTAGAATTGTTTCTAATGTTTCGAGGCGAATACCAGAATATCCACGTGCAAGCGTGTTTGCACGAATCAACATAATTGCACGAGTTGTTGGAATATCGAAGAATTTTCCGACACCAACGGCGTGACTTAAAACTATATTTCGCTGAAGTTTCTCTACTTCCTCACGACTAATGATTTTATCTTTAAACGCACCAAATCCGGTCGTTATTCCATAAGCAATTTCGCCATTGTCGAGCAATGTTTGCACCGCTTTTGCTGCTCGGTTTACTTTCAACTTCGCAACATCAGATAAAATAACGCGAGGTTTGTTTGGCTCTCCAAAAGCCACTGCAATAACTTGTTCAAACGTTAGGCTCTCGCCATTTAAGATAATTTCACTCATTTATTCTTTAGTTTCAACAATTTCCTCAATTTCTACACCTTGATATAGATCGTCAACATCAAAATCAAAATCTAATGTCTTGAGATTGAAAGATTCGCCTGATTCATAATCGCTTCGAAGCCAAAATCGTCCGTTATGTTTTTGATACAATAAAACGACTTTTTCGGTTGAAGAAATCAACAAATATTCACTAAAACTTTCAATTGATTTATACTGCCGAAATTTTTCATTTTGATCATATCTTTCAGTAGAATCTGATAAAACTTCGACAATTAAATTAGGATTTACCAAACATTGTAAACCACCAATTTCAACAAACTCAGCTTTTCCGCACGCAATTGTTAAATCTGGATAACGATAAGTTGGAAGCATCGGAACTTTTACTCGCAAGTTAGAGGGAAAGGCTTCACAACCTTTTTTATTAGCACGTTGACCAAACATTATTGCTAAATTCATTTCGATTCTTGCGTGATTTGGTGAAACACCACTCATTTCAAAAATTTCACCATCGAAATATTCAAAATTACCATCAGCGTTTTTGTCGAGTTCAAAATACTCTTCTAAAGTATAAATCTGGTTCGCGATTGCTTGCATATCTTTCTCCTTAATGAATAATCTTACCACTTTTTATGACGCTCTCGACAAAGTTAGAACCAAATTCATAAGCAACTTCTCGATAATCCTTGGTATCGAGAACAACTAAATCTGCTTCTTTTCCAATTTCAAGCGAACCGTGCGTTTGTCCTAAACCTATTGCAAATGCTGCATTTACGGTTATTGCATTAAACGCTTCAGAAGGTAAAAGTTTTTGGTAACGGCAAGATATTGCCATTGTCAAAGGCTGCGACGGACAAGGTGCAGAACCAGGATTGTAATCGGTTGAAAGTGCAATCGCACAGCCAGAATTAATCAACTTTCGGGCATTAGCAAACTCAGAACTTCCAAAATTAAAATTGACTGTCGGTGTGATTATTCCGATAGTATTTGAATTAGCTAACAGTTTAATTTCATCATCAGAAATCGCGTCAAGATGATCGATTGAAGTTGCACCAAATTCAATTGCTAATTTGCTACCACCGAGATTTGTAAATTCGTCAACGTGGGCTTTAATGTTGAAGCTATTTGCATTTGCAGCTTCGAAAATTCGCTTTGTTTGTTCAAGATTAAAAGCATTTTTTTCACAAAAAACATCAACAAAAAAAGGTTTATTCAATTTGTCTTGAAAATCTAAACGATCTTCATCCAAATAACCATAACGTCTCCATTTATAAAGATTTGGAAGCATTTCTTCACAAATAATTCTGACATATTCATCTGGATTATTTTTAAATTCGGGCGGAATTGCATGTGCGGCGAGAAACGTCGGAACTAAATAAATCGGATGAATTTTATCCAATTCTTCCCAAACGTCCATCATTTTAAATTCCGTAGTTTCATCTAAACCATAGCCTGTTTTAACTTCGACAGTTGTTGTTCCGCAAGCCAACATTTTGTCTAGACGCAAGACAGTTTGATCAATTAATTCTTGCTTTGTTGCCTCGCGTGTGTGTTTGACAGTTGAAAGAATTCCGCCACCATTTGCTAAAATATCGAGATAATCTGCACCTTTTATTTTTAATTCAAATTCATCAAGACGGTTTCCGGCATAAATAATATGAGTGTGCGGATCAACAAATGCTGGTGCGACAACTTTCCCGCAAGCGTCGATAACATTTGCAGTTTGATAGTTCTGTAAAATATCAGACGACTTTCCGACTGCTACGATTTTACCGTTTTGAACAGCAACACCTCCATTTTCTATTAAGCCGAGTTCTTGCATCTCATTGCCTTTTTTGGCTTTACCATTTGAGGCACAAGTTACAAGCTGTTTCGCATTATGAATAATTAAATCAACCGACTTTTTTTGCATAATTTAATGATGCGGAACACCTTTAATCGTTTCAAGAGCTTGGTGTGTGTCAGGGAGAAAATAAAATAAAATACCCAGAATCGTGTAAACAGCCAATAGTTGCAAGCCTTCGACCCAATTACTTTCACCATCGGAAGAAATTTGCTGAGCAATTAGAACTGATCCAATAACCGCAACAACTTCGGGAATCGTAAATTCGAGATTCATCGGTTGTGGAGCGATAAAATATGATGCAAAAACCAAAACAGGTGCAACAAATAAAGCAATTTGTAAACTAGATCCAAGTGCGATTCCCAAACTTAAATCCATTTTGTTTCGCATTGCCATCAAAATTGCAGATGAATGCTCGGCGGCATTACCGATAATTGCGACAACAATAACGCCAACAAAAACTTCTGTAAAACCAAGTTCTCCGCGAGCTGCTTCAACTGCACCGACTAAAAATTCTGAAATTAAAGCAACAAAAGCAGTAGCACCAACCAAAACGCTGATTGCTTTCCCTTTTGACCAGTGATCTCCCGCTTTTTCCTCTTCTTTTCCAACGCCGTGCGAAGCTCCTTGAATTGCCTCGCCAATAAATAATTTTTTGTGCGTTACTAGCGAAAAATATAAAGTGCCAGCATAAGTTAAAATCAACACAATAGAAATTGCGAGTGATAAATTTTGTTCCTTTGCAGCAGTCCAACCACCTTGTGCAATCGGAACATTGTCAGCAACTTCGTGGAAAATTGTCGGAATTAATAATGCAATCGCGGCTAAACTCAAAGCGGTTGCGGTAGTTCCAGCAGCAGTTCGGTTAAATATTTGTGTTTTATATTTTGCTCCACCGGCAAGCAGTGAAAGTCCTAAAACCAGCAACATATTCCCGATTATTGAACCGGTAATTGATGCTTTGACAACACCTTCGAGTCCTTTTGATAATGCAAAAAGAGCAATTATAAGTTCTGCTGCATTACCAAAAGTTGCATTTAATAAACCACCAATGCCCTGCCCAAGATGTTCAGAAAGGTGTTCTGTCGCTTTTCCCATCCAACCTGCTAATGGAATAATCGCAATACAAGCACAGATAAAAAGTGCAGTCGGATTTTCCCAAGCCGGAACAAATCGTAAAGCAATTGAAATTGGAACAAAAATCAAAAGCCAATCAAGAGAAGGTTTCAACCAAGATTTTTTTTTACTTGTTTCAGACATAAATTTAAATTTGTATAGTTACTTTTTAAATAAAATTTTATCTCAATAAATTATTCGGGTAAATGTGTGTAAACAAAAAAACACGCTGATTGCTCAACGTGTTGTCTAAATTAAAATTAATTAATTACTTAAGGCTTCTTAGGTGCATCTTTCATAGCATCTTTTGCAGCGTCAACTGTTTTGTTAGCCATTTCGGTAGCTTTGTTAGCCGCCGATGTTGCTGTGTTAGCAGCCGAAGTAGCTGTGTTTGCTGCTTTGTTAACCATTTCACCAGCTTTGTTAGCTGCTGAAGTAGCTGTATTTGCAGCTGTATTTGCCATTTCGCCAGCTTTGTTTACTGCATTCATTGCTGTGTTCGCTGTAGTTGCTGCTGTGTTAGCAGTAGTTGCAGCTGTGTTTGCAGCATTTACAGCCTTATTTGCTGTGTTTGCTGCTGGATCGGTACATGCCATGCCTAAAGCGGCTAAGCCTAAAACTGCTGAAAGAACTAATGTCTTTTTCATGATATTTCTATTCTCCTGTCTTCTCAAAGATAATTTAATTTTTTTCGATGTTTATCGAGCGTTATTTCTAACGCACCTTGTCCATCAATGTTTGGGACAATGGACAATATAAAATTCTCAATCGAGTTAGTCAAACCAAAATTGAACAAAAAGAAGATATTTTGGAAACTTTTTTTTAAAATTGTTTATTAGAATTTAAAATAATTAAAAGAATCGGCATTTTTAATTAATATAAAATAATTGAAAACCTTTTTTCGCAGCAACTTACGTAAATACAATAAAAATTAGATTTTTGCTTTTTGCAGTTTTTAAAATTAAAACAATTTTTGGTATTTTTTTATCAAATAGCGAATAGATTTTGAAATTTGAATTTTTAAGTTTGTGTTTTTATGTTAAATTCAAATTTTATGTCAGTCGAAAATATTGAACAATTTATTAGCAATCTATCAAAATCGTTAAGTGATAAAACTTTCGTCAAGTTGACGCTCGGAAACTATAACGGATCTGATGAACATTTAAATAAAATACTTATTCGTTTGATTGAAACCAAACTTGGAACCAGACTTTTTATTCTTTATCGTTTCGACACTCGCGACACAGCCAAAAATTTTGATTTTAGAGAAGGTTTAGAAAAAATATTTAATTTTTTCTCTGATGGATTTCGCAGCGGTCATCTTTTTACCACCGAAAATGATTTTCAAATTGACATTGGTAAGAAAGGAAAATCACGTCTAAATATAGGTAAGCCAACGTTTAAATCAACACCTTCAGCTTCGCATAATCGAGAAAAAGAATTTCACGTTAATCAAACTGCTTTTTATTTGCACGCATTGGGCATAACAACTGACACTGGTGAAATTCGCGATAAACAACAAGATAAATGGCGACAAATTAATAAATTTATTGAAACTTTAAGCAATCTTTTTGATAATTCGCTCTTAAAAGATTTAAAAGAAATCACAATTACTGATATGGGTTGCGGCAAAGGTTATCTGACTTTTGCAACTTATGATTATTTCAAAAATGCACGCGGTTTAAATGTAAAAGTTATTGGGATTGACACAAAATCTGAGTTAATGACGCTTTGTAATGATTTAGCAAAATCTTGCGAATTCGATGGATTAACTTTTGTAAATGGCACAATTGAAGGATTTGAATTGCCTCAAACCGATATTCTGATTGCACTTCATGCTTGCAACACAGCAACGGACGACGCGATTTTTAAAGGAATTTATGCCAAAGCTGATTTAATTGTCTGTTCGCCGTGTTGTCATCAAGAAATACGTCCGCAAATAGTTGCACCACATTTATTTAGCGGAATTTTACGACACGGAATTATGCTTGAAAGGTCTGCTGAAATTATTACTGATGGTTTGCGTGCTTTGTTGCTCGAAAAAGAAGGTTATTCGACCAAAATTTTCGAATTTATAGCGACTGAACACACGCCGAAAAATAATATGATTGTCGGAACAAAACACAACAAAAATTTTGAGAGCTCATTTTTTGAAAAACAAATTGCTGAAATTAAAGATTTTTATCAAATTAAAGAGCAACGATTAGAAAAGTTAATAAAATCACAATAATATAAAAATATGAAAAGACCTGAAAAAAATGAATATGCCGGTTTTTATGAAACTTACGTTTCACTTGTTTTTGAAACTGATATTGTTCTCGCTTTAAAAAATCAACACAAAGATTTACATAACACATTCTCACAAATTACTGAGGAAAAAGGACTTTTTGCATACGCCGAAGGCAAATGGACAATTAAAGAATTGGTTGGGCATTTAATTGACGGCGAACGTGTTTTCGCCTATCGTGCGTTACGAATTGCTCGTGGCGATCAAACGCCACTTGCCGGATTTGACCAAGATCCTTATGTCGAAAATGGAAATTTTAATGACTCAAAACTCGCTGATTTAATGCAAGAATTATTACTGCTTCGAAGTGCTAACATCTTAATGTTCAATAATTTAACTTCAGATAATTGGGACAATTTTGGAACTGCAAGTGAAAACAAAGTAACAACTCGAGCGTTAGCATATATTATGGTCGGACACATTCAACATCACATCAACATTTTGCGAGAAAAGTATTTACAGTAATGAAATTTGACGTAATAATAATCGGAGGCGGTGCTGCCGGACTTTTTTGTGCAATAGAAGCCGGAAAACGCGGACGCAAAACTCTTGTCATTGAACACAACGATGCACTTGGACGCAAAATTTTAGTCTCAGGTGGTGGACGTTGTAATTTCACGAATCGCGAGGTTTCTGCCAATAATTTCATCTCTCAGAATCCGCATTTTTGTAAATCAGCACTCGCCCAATACACGCCCGATGATTTCGTCGAATTAGTAAAAAGCCATAGAATTCAGTTTTACGAGAAAAAACTCGGGCAATTGTTTTGTAGAGAAAGAGCTTTGCACATTGTAGATATGCTCGAAAATGAGTGTAAAAAAGCAAAAGTTGAAATTCGTCTAAATTGTTCGGTAAAAACACTTTCTAAAGATAAAATATTTACGCTAGAAACTACTTGTGGCATTTTTACAGCTGAAAGTTTGGTAATTGCTTGCGGAGGACTTTCGTTTTCGAAGATTGGTGCAACAGACTTTGGCTATAAAATCGCAAGACAATTTGGTCTAAAAATAGTGGAAACAAAACCATCACTTGTTCCACTTAATTTTGCAGGTTCGCAAATGTTTTCAAAACTTGCAGGTATTTCAGTCGATTCAGTTGTAAATAGCAAAAAACATTCGTTTCGCGAGAATATCTTGTTTACTCACAAAGGTTTATCTGGTCCGGCGATTTTGCAGATTTCAAATTACTGGAACAAAAATAACACGATTGCTATCGATTTATTGCCAACACAAAACGCACTCGAAATTCTAGAATCTAATAGCGATAGCAAAAAAAATCTCGATAATTTTCTCAGCGGAATTCTCCCGAGCCGTTTTGCCGAATTATTTGTCGAAAATAATAAACCGCTCAATCAACTTTCGAAAAAAGAACGAGAAGCAATTGCCGAGAAAATAAATAATTGGCAAGTTTTATTTAAGGAAACCGCCGGATAT
>JANNVK010000134.1:0-95849 GCA_031414415.1 Acidobacteriota bacterium | reverse complement strand
TCCTGAAAAACTCGATTGGTATGATTACTGGCTCAATGTTCATTTTCCAGGAATGCGGAAATGGGTTTTGCCGACGCTTGAAGAAGAGCTCAAAGCAATCGAAAAACGCGGTCATACCTACAAAGATTTGCTCGATTTATTCGACACAGCGGTCAAACGTTTTCCAACTCGCGTTGCAATGCGAATCGAACGCGATGGTAAAAAGGAGCAATATACTTACGATGAAGTTAAGGAATTAACGCTTCGCGTTGCCGGATTTCTCGCTGAAAAAGGCATTAAACACGGTGATCGTGTGATTCTTTTTGCTAATAATATGCCTGAATGGGGAATGGCTTATTTTGGGATTCTCAAATCTGGTGCGACTGCAATTCCGATTGATCCGAGTTCGAATGCGAAAGATATTGCGAAATATGCCGATGCTGGCGAAGCTGCGGCGATACTTTTGAGTCCGAAATTATTGGGCGAAAATCCAGATTTGGCTGAGGCTTTTAAAGTTCAAGGCGTAAAAGTTGCGATTTATCCATTTGATGAAGTTTTCGAAATGCCAAGCGAAAGCGTTGAAGCACAAAGACTTGCGATGTTGCCCGAAAAGATTTTGGCAAATTCACCAGCTTCTTTGATATTTACAAGCGGCACGACCGGAACGCCAAAAGCTGTGATGCTTTCGCACAAAAATTTCGTCAATATGGTTTCAATGCTCGGTTCTGTTTTGGAAATGAGCATCACCGATGGCGTGCTTTCCGTGCTTCCAATGCACCATACTTTCGAATTTTCGGCTGGTTTTCTGACTCCATTTTCAAATGGAACTCAAATCACTTATCTCGACGAACTAAACGGTGAAGAACTCGCTCGGGCGATGGAAAACGGCTTGATAACCGGAATGGTTGGCGTTCCGGCACTTTGGGAAATGATGCATCGCCGTATCAAATCCCGGCTTCGCGAGCAAGGCGATTGGATCGCGGATATTGCCGACAGTATGATCGATTTTAATGCGTGGCTTCGCGATAATACGCCGTTTAATCTTGGTCCAATTGTATTTTTCCCGATTCATCAAAGAATGGGCGGACGAATTCGTTATCTAATTTCGGGTGGTTCGGCATTGAGCGAACGAGTGCAAAAAGATTTGCACGGACTCGGTTTTACGGTTCTCGAAGGTTACGGTTTAACTGAATCTTCGCCAGTTTTGACTGTTGCACGTCCGCAAAATAAATTGCTTCGCGGAAGCGTCGGGAAACCACTTCCGGGCGTTGAGGTTAAGATTGATAATCCTGACGATAATGGCGTCGGCGAAGTGATTGCTCGCGGACAAAATGTGATGCTCGGTTATTACAAAAACGACGAAGCGACTAAAGCCACGATGAACGATAGATGGTTGAAAACAGGTGACTTAGGTCGGCTTGATGACGATGGGAATCTTTACATTGTCGGTCGTGCGAAAGACATTATTATTGATTCAAATGGCAAAAATATTTATCCTGACGAACTCGAAGAAATTTACGGAAAAACAGATTTCATCAAGGAATTGAGCGTTGTCGGATTGCCGGAAAGTGATGGCGGCGAGAAAATCGCTTGCCTCGTTGTGCCAGATTATTCGTTTGATATTTCGCTGACGCGAGCCGCGACTAACCGAAAAATTGAAGATCATTTCCGCACAATTTCAAGCGATATTCCTTTTTTCAAACGTGTAAAAGTTCTTCATTTTACAAACTTCGAACTTCCAAGAACGGCGACTCGCAAAGTAAAACGCCGTGAAGTTGTCGAACTAATTGAGAAGCTGGAACTCAAAAATAAAAAGTCCGTTACTGACACTTCGGAAGGAAGCAAAGATTCGAACGTTGCGTGGCTTCGGCAAATTGTTGCGAATGTCGCAAACCGCGAACGCTCGGAAATTGCTCTCGAAACACAACTTAGCGATTTGGGCTTTGATAGTTTGATGTTTGTCGAACTTGCAGCGGCAATCGAAGATGGCGGCGGAAAAATTCTCACGCCTGATACTTTGAACGAAGTTCAGACCGTTCGCGAACTGCTTCAATCTGTCGAAAGAGCCGATAAATCGAAGAAAATTGCTGCAGAAGTTGAGAAACCAAAAACGCCTGATGAAGACGAACTTTTTGTTCCATCACTTGTGAGATTGGTCGGAAATCGCGTTGTGACTTTGGCACAAAAAACACTCTACGGAAGCGTTTTGGATACAAGCGTTGAAGGGCAAAACAACATTCCGCCGCATACCAATTTTATCGTTTCATCAAATCATTGTTCGCATATTGATATGGGTTTGGTGAAATTTGCACTCGGCGAAGATGTTGCGAAACAAACAGTTGCGGTCGCGGCGGCAGATTATTGGTTTGATACAAAATACAAACGAGCTTATATGAATAATTTCACGACGCTTGTTCCAATTGAGCGTTCGGGAAGTTTACGTCAGTCGCTTCGCCATGTTTCTCAGATTTTAAATGAAGGTTACAATGCACTGATTTTCCCCGAAGGCGGAAGGCAAGTAACTGGCGAAATGGCGGAATTTAAACCAGTTATCGGCTATCTCGCATTAACAAATAAGGTCGGAATTCTGCCTGTTTATCTCAAGGGAACTTTCGAAGCATTTCCAAAAGGTGTAACTATTCCAAAAGCAAAAAGTATTGGTGCAAAAGTTAGTGCCAGAGTTGGACGCTATCTCGAATACGACGAACTTTTCGAAATGACGAAAGATTTGGCAAAAACCGAAGCATATCGAATGATCGCTGCAAGAGTAGAACACGAAGTCCGTAATATGAAAGACGGAAAACGTGATCAATTTGACGCTGAGGCTTTGAGATTGCAATGGAAAAAAGAACGTAAGAAACCGATCAAAAAGAAAGCAGAAACTTCGGAGTAAGTAAAAAAAGTCGATATTTTATGTTAATATTATGACTATGCTCGAAACATATAAAGCAACATTGCACGGGAATAAAATTGAATGGAAAGGTGAAACACCTAAAGTTTCATCAAACTCTACAACTGATGTTTTTGTAACAATTCTTGATAGTGAATCGTCGAGTAGCAAGAAAAATGGCAAAAAGATGGCGGAAGTTTTGGCAGAGTTGGCAGATTTAGGCGGAATAAATTCAGTAGATGATGCCAGCGAATGGTAACGCGAACAACGTCAATTATG
The DNA here is from genome assembly GCA_031414415.1 of Acidobacteriota bacterium. GTDB lineage: Bacteria > Acidobacteriota > Blastocatellia > Pyrinomonadales > Pyrinomonadaceae > JANNVK01. The sequence goes on along the minus strand of JANNVK010000134.1, from coordinate 92,701 downwards.
AACTACAAAGATTACATTACAATCAACCCGAATAAACGTAGCGGAAAGCCGTGTATTCGTAATTTGCGAATGACGGTGACGGATGTTTTGGAATATTTAGCAAGCGGAATGTCTGAAATTGAGATTTTAGATAATTTCCCTGATTTAACTCGTGAAGATATAAAAGTCTGCTTGGCATTTGAGAATAAAAGTAGTTGAATTTTGTAGTAATTTAGATTTACAAATTGCTTTTTGATGATAGGATTTAATTTATGAGAACACTGCAAATAACAATTCCCGATGAAGTATTTGGTGTTTTGAGTTCATTTTCAAAACCACAGAATGAATTTGTTTTAGAAGCAATAAAAGAGAAATTAGTTAGAGAAAAATCACAAAATCTTAATGATTTGTTAGCTGAAGGTTACATAGCAACGGCAAAAGAAGACTTGGTTTTAGCGAAAGAATTTGAAATTTTACTCTAACAATAACAACTATTCAAAACTCAGATTCACCAAGATTTTGAAACCTTACACCAAAGTTTCTTCGTAATATAACCAGCTAAAAATTACATTTTACTTGCTTACCTAAATACTTATGAAAATCAAAAATATTGTTCTTATCGCGTTTTGTCTTTTGCTTTCAACAGTTGGAATTTCTGCACAGAAATCGAATCCGAAAGCCTCGTTTAACGTTAATTTCGAAAAGTTTATTCTGCCAAATGGATTAGAGGTGATTTTTCACGTTGATCGCTCTGATCCGGTCGTGGCGGTCAATTTAACTGCTCACGTTGGTTCGGCTCGTGAAAAAGCAGGCAGAACTGGTTTTGCACATCTCTTTGAACATCTTTTGTTTTTGGAATCTGAGAATTTAGGTAAAGGCGGACTTGATAAAATGACCGCGAGAATTGGAGGTTCAGGTGCGAATGGTTCAACCTCGCGTGACCGGACAGACTATTTGCAAACTGTGCCGAAAGATGCACTTGAGAAAATGATTTGGGCTGAGGCGGACAAACTTGGTTGGTTTATCAATACTGTGACTGAACCGGTTTTGGCGAAGGAAAAACAGGTTGTAAAAAACGAAAAGCGGCAAAGCGTTGACAATAATCCTTACGGACACTTCTCGTATGTTGTTGATAAAGCTCTATATCCGGCGGATCATCCATATAATTGGCAGGTTATCGGTTCGCTCGAAGATTTGGATAATGCGACCGTTTCCGATGTCAAAGAATTTTTCAGACGCTGGTATGTGCCAAATAATGTAACGCTAATTGTTGCAGGAGATTTTGATACGGTTGAAGCAAAAAAATGGGTTGAAAAATATTTTAGTGAAATCAAACGCGGTCAAGATGTTTCGCCGCTTCCAAAAAAATCTGGTTTCGTGAAAGAAACTGTGAAGTTTTATCACGAAGATAATTTTGCACGCGTTCCACAGTTGACTATGACTTGGGCATCGGTCGAACAATTTCATCCAGATTCTTATGCTCTCGAAGTTTTGTCGGGCTATTTGACTAACGGTAAAAAAGCTCCGTTTTATCAGGTTTTTGTCGAAGATAAAAAGCTAACCTCAAACGCAAGTATATTTAACCAAACGTCCGAATTATCTGGACAATTCACTTTGCTAGTTCGTGCGTTTCCAGATAAAGACCTTGACGATGTTGCCAAAGCGACAGGTGAGGCTTTTGCGAAATTTGAGCAAACAGGCATTTCTGAAAAAGATTTAGCTCGCATCAAAGCCGGACAAGAAACTCAATTTTACAATTCACTTTCGAGCGTTCTCGGAAAATCATCGCAACTCGCGGAATACAATTATCTAACCGGTGATCCGGGATTTGTCGAAAAAGATATTAAAAATATTCTCGCGGTTACGCCAACTGACGTAATGCGAGTTTACGAAAAGTATGTCAAAGGCAAGAACTTCGTTGCGACGAGTTTTGTTCCTAAAGGTAAGATTTCACTGGCTTTAGATGGCTCAAAGAAAGCCGAAGTTGTTGAGGAAAAGATTGTTCAAGGTGCTGAAAACGAAGTCGATCCGAGTATTACAGCAACTTACGAAAAAACGCCTTCGAGTTTTGAACGCAGCAAAGAACCTGCTTACGGAGCCGCACCGGAAGTGAAAATTCCGACAATTTGGGAAAGCAAATTGAAAAATGGATTACGTGTTTATGGTATTCAAAACACTGAAGTTCCGCTCGTTAATTTTGAAATTGTAATCGATGGCGGCGTGCTTTTGGAAGATGTCAACAAGGTTGGCGTTGCAAATTTGATGGCGAGAATAATGACACAAGGAACGGCGAAAAAAACTCCGCAAGAACTTGAGGAAGCAATTCAGCAACTTGGAGCTTCAATTGGCGTTTCGGCGAGAACCGAAGACGTGAGAATTAGTGTAAATACTCTTGCAAGAAACTATGACGCGACGCTCGCTTTGATGGAAGAAATATTGTTCGAACCACGTTGGGACGCAAAAGAGTTTGAACTCATAAAACAAAGCACAATTAGCCAAATTAAACAGCAAGAAGCGAATCCGAATTTCGTTGCACAAAGTAATTTCAGCCTTTTAATTTATGGAAAAGACAATATTCGTTCGCGAAATATTCTCGGAACGCCAGATTCTGTCAAAGCAATTACGCTCGATGATTTGCGTGCTTTTTATAGCAAAAATATTTCGCCGTCGGTTGCCCGTTTGAATGTTGTCGGAGCATTAGATAAGTCAAAAACCACGAGTTCGTTACAAGGAATCAACAAAAAATGGAAGAGCAAATCGGTGACAATTCCTGAATATAAATCACAGACAGCCCCAACAAAATCGCAAGTTTATTTTTATGATGTTCCAGACGCTAAACAGTCAGTTATTCAATTTGGTTATCCGGCTTTGGCACAAACTGACGCTGACTTTTATCCCGCAACTGTGATGAATTATATTCTCGGTGGCGGCGGATTTGCCTCGCGTTTGACCCAACAACTACGTGAAGGAAAAGGCTATACTTACGGAATTGGTTCTTCGTTTTCGGGAACAAAATCTCCAGGAACATTCGCAATTTCGAGCGGCGTGAGAACAAATGTCACGCTCGAATCCGCTCAGCTAATCAAACAAATCTTGCAAGATTTCGGCAAAACCTACACTGAACAGGATATGGAAACGACGAAAGGTTTCCTCGTCAAAAGTAATGCCCGAGCCTTTGAAACATCTTTCGCGAAGCTCAATATGCTCGAAAATATCGGCAAATATGGATGGAAATATGATTACGTGAAATCGAGAGAGCAGATTGTAAAATCAATGACTGTTGTCCAAATAAAAGCTCTTTCGAGTAAATACCTAAATACTGATAAAATGTATTGGTTGGTTGTTGGCGATGCAAAAACGCAATTGTCGAGGCTCAAAGAACTTGGATTCGGCGAACCAATTTTGATCAACAAATAGATTAAATGGCAAAGAAAACTCAGAAAAAAATATTAATCACGGGCGGAACTGGATTTCTCGGGACTCATGTCGTAAAACAATTCATCGAAGCTGGTGAGAAAAATCTTCGCGTAATGGCATCGCGAGTTCCTGCCTGGATGCAAGACGCTGGCGTGGAAGCGTGCGAAGGTTCGGTCACGAGTGCAACTGATGTTGCCGCCGCGACGAAAAATGTTTCGGCGATTTATCATCTGGCTGGCAAGGTTTCGTTTGCTTATGACGGTGCGGCTCAGATGAACAAAATTCACGTTGAAGGCACGCGAATTTTGTGTGAAGCTGCGAAGGAAAATAAGGTAACGAATTTTATTCTTGCCTCATCAAGCGGGACGAGTGCAATTACAGAAACGCCCGAAATTGTTGATGAAACTTATCCGCAACCTGTGGAAATCTTGTCTAAATGGGCATATTACGCATCGAAATATTATCAAGAGCGAACGGCACTTTTAAATTTTAATGAAACAGGTTCGCGGCTTGTGATTTTGAATCCAAGTTTGTTGCTCGGAAGCGGCGATGAACGCTTGAGTTCGACAAAAGTTGTGCTTGATTTTATGGCTCGCAAACTTCCTTCAACCCCAAATGGTGGACTTTCGTTCGTTGATGCACGCGATGCCGCAACCGCTTTCATCAATGCTCTTGACAAAGGAAAACATCAAAATCGTTATCTTCTCGGTGCAGAAAATATCACGTTTTCAGAATTTTTTGGTCGGCTCGAAAGATTATCTGGAGTTTCGGCTCCAATGTTTAAAATTCCAAAAAAACTCGCAGTTTCTGCCTCGGGAATGATCGATTCTCTGTTTAAAAATTGGAACAAAACATCACCTTTTGTCCCAAGCGAAATCGAAATGGCTGAGTATTTTTGGTATTTTGATTCATCAAAAGCCGAACGCGAATTAAATTTCACAACCCGCGACGGCAACGAAACAATCAACGATACGATTAAATATTTGCGACAGAATTTTTTAGGTGACGGCGTTTTTAGATAGTTGAATCAAAGAACAAATCATTTACTTTTTTATTAGTTTTCTTTATAATTGTATGATTAATCATTCATTGGCTATGATTATATTGTATTATGACTGATAAATCATTCACAGACTGGTTTTCAATGAGCGACTACGCTTTAGCCTCTTACATTGGGACTTTTGTAAAACACCATCGTTTGGAACAAAACATAACACAAGATTCCTTAGCGTATAAAGCAGGAATCAGCCGTTCCACATTAAGTCTGCTCGAGCGAGGTGAAACCGTAACTTTAGCCACATTTATACAAGTCTTACGAGCATTGAATCAATTACAGATTATGGAAGTTTTTTTCGTGCAGAAAACTACCAGCCCTTTATTACTGGCTAAAATGGAAAGAAAAGTGAAAAGCCGAGCAAGAATTAAGATTGAAAAAAACAATCAAAACCCAAAAGAAAATATTTGGTAAATATGAATACAGCTTTTGTAAAAATTTGGGGCGAATTGGTTGGAGCAGTTGCTTGGGACGAAAAAACGAGCGTGGCAACCTTTGAATACGATCCAAAATTTAAGCAGTTAGGATATGACTTAGCTCCGTTAAAAATGCCGATTACATCAGAAAAAAGTATATTTTATTTTCCTGAACTTAAAAAAAAAGAATCGCAATTAGATACTTTTAAAGGTCTTCCAGGTTTATTAGCTGACGCACTCCCTGATAGATATGGAAATGACTTAATCAATATTTGGCTCGCTCAACAGGGTCGTGCATCGGACAGTATGAATCCGGTAGAAATGCTTTGCTTTATCGGGAAAAGGGCGATGGGAGCATTGGAATTTGAACCTGCAACTTTAAAAGAGAAGAAACTGGCTTCTACAATAGAAATTGTAAGTCTGATCGAAATTGCCAAAAAAATCCTTGCAAAAAAAACAGATTTCTCGACAAATATTTCTGAAAATGAAGAAAAAGCGTTGATGCAAATTTTAAAAATAGGAACATCTGCCGGCGGTGCCAGACCAAAAGCTGTTATTGCTTATAACGAGCAAACGGGCGAAGTTAGGTCAGGACAAACTAATGCCCCGAAAGGATTTACTCATTGGCTGTTAAAACTTGATGGTGTCAGCGATATTCAGTTAGGCGAAAGTCAAGGTTACGGACGAGTTGAAATTGCTTATTACAATATGGCGGTCGCTTGTGGAATAGAAATGATGCCTTCACTACTACTTGAAGAATCCGGCAGAGCACATTTTATGACAAAGCGTTTTGACCGTTATGGCAGCGATATAAAACACCATATTCAAACCTTTTGTGGAATAAAACATTTTGATTTTAATGAAGCAAATAGCTTTAGTTATGAGCAACTTTTTCAAACAATGCGTGAATTACGAATGTCTTATCCTGAAGCTGAACAAATGTTTCGGCGAATGGTTTTTAACGTTCTGGCACGTAATTGCGATGACCACACAAAAAATTTTGCATTCATTTTGAAGAAAGGCGATGTCTGGAAATTGGCTCCTGCTTATGATGTTTGCCACGCTTATCGTCCAAATAGTGAATGGGTGAGCCAACACGCACTGAGCATCAACGGCAAACGAAAAAATATTACAAAAGAAGATCTTTTAAATGTTGGAAAATCAATAAATAGCAAAAAATCTAAAGAAATAATTGACGAAATAGAAAACACGATCAGCAATTGGAAAACTTTTGCTAATGAGGTAAATATTTCATCACATTTACGAGAGGCAATTGCTAAAACCCTGATTAATTTTAAATAAATGAAGTCGGTAACGTCGGTGTGAGCCGATGCGTTCTTCAAACTAAAGTGAACGAATTTGCTGACACAAACGCTACTGACAAAAATATTCTAAACATTTCCCCAAAAATCTCCGTAATAAAAAACAGAATCCTTTTCAATTGACGGAAAATGCGAAGTTTCACTCGTTTTTTTACACGATTTTTTCGTTTGTTTTGCCGAAAAGCTAATACTAAAAAATTTGAGGTCAATAATGTTTCAAAGAATCTCCGTTTTGTTCGCCCTGTTTTGGCTTTTTTCGGCTTCTTTCAATGCACAATCCGCAGCGACACTTTTTCAAACTCCGACCGTTAATAAATCGAGCATTGTCTTTGTTTATGCGGGTGATTTGTGGATTGTTTCACGCGATGGTGGCGATGCCAAACGGCTGACAACTGGAATTGGAATCGAACGTGACCCATATTTTTCGCCTGATGGAAACACGATTGCGTTTACTGGCGAATATGATGGAAATACCGATGTTTACACAGTTCCGGCAATTGGCGGCGTGCCAAAACGTCTGACTTTTCATCCTTCGCCGGAAAGAGTTTCGGGTTGGACACCTGACGGAAAACGGATTTTGATGTCGTCTAATCGTGAAAGTTACGCAGGTTTTTCGCAACTTTATACAATTCCGGCTGAGACCAACGAATTGCCACAACAAATTCCGCTTCCGACCGCTTTGCGTGGCTCGCTTTCGCCCGATTCAAACTTCATCGCTTACGAACCTTTGACGCAATGGCAAGGCGATTGGAAACGCTACGCTGGCGGACAAACTCAGCCGATTTTGATTGCAAAACTCGCTGATTCGACCATCGAAAGAGTTCCGCGTGAAAATTCAAACGACAAATGTCCGATGTGGATTGGTGATAAAATTTATTTCCTTTCAGACCGAAATAAAGGCGTGGTTTCGCTGTTTTCGTTTGATACTAAATCGAAAAGAGTTGAGCAAGTTTACGAAAATTCGGGCTTGGATATTAAATACGCTTCAGCAAACGGCAACACTATCGCGATTGAGCAATTCGGCTCGATTTATTTGCTCGAAGCCGGTTCAAAAACTCCGAAAAAAGTAGATATTCAAGTAACCGGAGATTTTCCAGGCGTGCGTCCGCGTTACGAAAGAGTTGGCAGTCGAACTTCTGCAAGTTCAATTTCTCCAACAGGTTCGCGGGCAGTTTTTGAAGCTCGCGGCGAGATTATCAGCGTTCCTGCCGAAAAAGGCGATCCCCGAAATTTGACCAACACAACTAGCGTAATGGAACGCGATCCGGCGTGGTCGCCTGATGGCAAATCTATCGCTTATTTTTCGGATGAATCGGGCGAATATCAGCTTCATTTAGAAGATCAAAGCGGCACTGGCGACGTTAGAAAACTCAAACTTGGTGATAAACCTGCGTTTTTCAATTCGCCTGTTTGGTCGCCTGACAGCAAAAAAATCGCCTACACCGATAATCATGTAAATCTTTGGATTTTGGATATTGAAAAAGGCTTAAATACAAAAATTGATTCAAATACCTTTGCCGATTTGGACGATGTTTTGTCGGCAACTTGGTCGCCTGACAGCAAATGGATTGGTTACGCAAAACAACTGGATAATAGACTGAGAGCCGTTTTCTTATATTCATTTGACCAAAATAAATCGCATCAAATTACCGACGGTTTGGGCGACGCACGTTATCTGGTTTTCGATAAAAGCGGAAAATATTTGTTCTTTACGGCAAGCACAAATCTTGCCCAAACGATCAGTTTTGCCGATCTTTCGGGTATCAATCAGCAAACGTCACGCAGCGTTTATGCGATTGTTTTGAGAAACGATATTCCTTCGCCGCTCGCACCTGAAAGCGATGAGGAAAAAATTGCACCTGAGAAAAAAGAAGAGCCGAAACCTGCTGAAAAGCCAGCCGAGAAACCTGCGGATAAACCAACAACAACGCCAACTCCGCAAGTTCCGCCGAAAAAAGAAGTCGAACCAATTAGAGTTGATTTAGATGGAATAGACCAGCGAATTATTGCGATTCCGCAAATTCCGACACGCGATTTTGCAGGTTTGGTCGCGGGCAAAGCCGGAACGCTTTACATTTTAGAAATTCCGCAAGGTCCGCCACCAGCAACTCCGTTTGGGTTTGGTTTTACAGTTCATAAATTCGATTTGGAGAAGCGAAAACTTGAACAACCGCTGACCGGCGTAACCAGTTTTGATGTTTCAGCTAACGGCGACAAAATGATTTATAGCCAAGGTTTATCGTGGTTTATTGTTTCGACAATTATACCCACGCGTCCGGGTGAAGGTTCTATTAAAACTTCCGAAATGGAGGTTTACGTTGATCCAAGAGCTGAATGGAAACAGATGTTTAACGAAATTTGGCGTGGCGAACGCGACTTTTTTTATGATCCAAATTTCCACGGATTAGACCTCGAAAAAGCCAAAAGACTTTATGAACCTTATGTCAATTCGGTCGCACATCGAGAAGACTTGAACTATCTTTTCCGCGAAATGCTCAATCAAATTGGCGTTGGACATATGTTTATTTCGGGTGGAGACGTAACTCGTCCGAATCCTGTTTTCGGCGGTTTGCTAGGTGCAGATTACAAAATTGAAAACGGTCGTTATCGTTTTGCACGAATTTTCAACGGCGAAAATTGGAATCCGAATTTGCGAGCTCCACTGACTGCTCCGGGAGTAAATGTCAAAGTCGGCGATTATCTGATAGCGGTCAACGGCAACGAAGTTAAATCAACCGACGAAATCTATCGTTTCTTTGAAAGCACTGCAAACAAACAAGTTATAATCAAAATTTCGGCAACCGCTGACGGCAAAGATGCACGAAATGTTACGGTCGTCCCAACCGCAAGTGAACTAGGTTTGCGAAGTTTGGCGTGGGTTGAAGGAAATCGCCGAAAGGTTAGCGAACTTAGCGGCGGAAAACTAGGCTACGTTTATATTCCAAATACAGGTGGTCAAGGTTACGATAGTTTCAACCGATATTTTTTTGCACAGACCAATAAACACGGTGCGGTAATTGATGAACGCTGGAACGGCGGTGGATTGCTGGCGGATTATGTGGTCGAATATTTGAGCCGACAGCAATTGGCAAAAATCGCGTTTCGTGACGGAAAAGACTGGAACGTTCCGGCTGGTGCGATTTATGGTCCGAAAGCGATGATTATCAACGAAAGTGCCGGTTCGGGTGGCGATGCAATGCCTTGGTTTTTCAAAAAATTAAAGGTTGGAGCGTTGGTCGGCAAACGAACTTGGGGCGGATTAGTGCGAGCTTCGGGAATGCAGACATTGATGGACGGCGGCAGTATTAGAGCTCCAAATGGTGCAGTATATGGACTTAACGGCGAATGGGAAGTCGAAAATGTCGGCGTTGCACCGGATATTGAAGCCGAACTCGATCCGGCACTTTGGCGACAAGGACGAGATTTGCAACTCGAAAAAGCGGTGGAATATTGCTTGGAAGAATTACGAAAAAATCCGCCGAAGGAATATAAACGCCCTGATTATCCGAATTATCACAAAGATTCCGGCTTGGGAAAACCTTAAACGTTAGAGTCACGCATTTATGCGTGATTAGACGTGAGTTACTAAAAACTAAATTGAATAATTTCAACGTATTTCACGCCTGAAGGCGTAACTCTAACGAAGCTACTATGAAAAAACTACTTTTTGCTATCGCAATCTTAACTTTTGTATGTTCAGCTGTTTTCGCACAAACCGATAAACCGACATTATTTCGCCAGCCGACGGTCAACAAAACACATATCGTTTTTGTTTACGCAGGCGATTTGTGGAAAGTTGAACGGACAGGCGGAACGGCGGAGCGTTTGACTTCGGGAATCGGTAACGAGTCAAGTCCGATTTTTTCGCCAGATGGTTCAAACATTGCTTTTACCGCTGAATATGATGGAAATATCGATGTTTATTTAGTCTCCGCGAATGGCGGAGAACCGAGAAGATTAACCTATCATCCGTTGCCCGATTCTGTAATCGGTTGGACACCAGACGGAAATTCGTTAGTTTTTCTCTCAAACCGAAATTCTGCGATGCCAACTCCGACAATGTTCACAATGAACGTCAACGGCGAAGGTTTGCCGACCGAACTTCCCTTTCCGATGGCTGGCGGCGGTGCTTCATTTTCGCCTGATGGAGCAAAAATCGCCTATATGCCGCTTGGTGCGGCATTTCAACAATGGAAAAAATATCGCGGCGGGCGAACGACAAAAATTTGGATTGGAAACCTTGCAGATTCGGCGGTTGAAGAAATTCCGAGACAGAATTCCAACGATTTTACGCCGATGTGGATTGACGATAAAGTCTATTTTCTATCAGACCGAAACGTAAAAAACACAACGCTTTTTTCATTCGATACCAAAACGAAAAAGGTTGCCGAAGCGATAAAAAATTCGGGTCTGGATTTGAAAACTGCTTCAAGCGGCGACGGTTTAATCGTTTACGAGCAATTTGGTTCGATAAATTTATTTGATCCAAAATCCGGTAAGTCTAATAAAATCAACATTAACTTGAACGGAGATTTGCCGCAAGTTCGTCCGCGATACGAGAGAGTTGCCGGAAGAATTTCAAATGCCTCGATTTCGCCGACGGGTGCAAGAGCCGTTTTTGAAGCTCGCGGCGAGATACTTTCCGTTCCGGCGGAAAAAGGAAATGCAAGAAATTTGACGAATTCTTCGGGCGTGGCAGACCGCGATCCGGCTTGGTCGCCTGATGGAAAATGGATCGCATATTTTTCCGATGCTTCGGGCGAATACGAAATTCATCTCCGCGATCAGAGCGGAATGGGTGATGTCAAAAAAATAAATCTCGGTTCGCCATCGTATTTTTACGAGCCGAAATGGTCACCTGACAGCAAGAAAATCGCTTTCAGAGATAAGCGTCTGAATCTTTGGTATGTTGATATTGACAAAGGAACGCCGATAAAAATTGACACAAATACTTTTGAAAATCCGTTTAATGTGATGGATTTTGACTGGTCGCCTGATAGCAAATGGGTGACATATTCAAAACAACTGCGAAATCGTTTGTGTGCAATTTTCGCTTATTCGCTTGAACCGGCGAAAACTACGCAGATTACCGACGGTTTGAGCGATGCACGCTATCCGGTTTTTGACCGCAACGGAAAACACATTTTCTTTACCGCCAGCACAAATTCGGGGATGACAACAGGCTGGCTCGATATGTCGGCGTTTCCTTTTCAAACTGATCGCAGCGTTTACGCAATCGTTTTGAAAAAGACTGACAATTCGCCGCTTTCGCCAGAAAGTGATGAAGAAAAAATTGATGATGGCAAACCTGCAACGCCAAAAATGCCCGGAGCAAAGCCCGAACCTGTAACCGTCACTATCGATTTTGAAAAGATTTCGCAGCGAATCGTGACATTGCCGATGGCTTCGAGGAACTATGTCGGAATTCGGGCGGGAAAAGCGGGAACGATATTTTTACTAGAATCGATTCCTTCAAGTGGAACGGCAAACACGCCGAATTTTGGTTCGGCGGTTCATCGTTTTGACGCAAGCACACGCAAAACCGACAAGATTTTGGATGGAGTGACGTTGCTCGATATTTCGGCAAACGGCGAAAAAATGTTGGTCGGACAATTCCCGAATCGCTATACAATTATGTCCACATTTCTGCCGCCAAAACCGGGCGAAGGAAATGTAAACGTAGCCGAAATGGAAGTTTACGTTGATCCGCGTGCCGAATGGAAACAGATGTATCGAGAAGTCTGGCGAATTCAACGCGACTTTTTCTATGAACCAACCTTTCACGGTTTGGACATCAAAGCCACCGAAAAACGTTACGAAATCTTCCTGGATTCTATTTCTTCGCGTTCAGATTTGAATTATTTGTTCCAAGAAATGCTCGGAAATATGTCGGTAGGACATCACAATTCGGGCGGTGGAGATTCGCCTCAGCCGATTCGTTACACCGTCGGTTTGCTTGGTGCTGATTACAAAATCGAAAATGGTCGCTATCGTTTTGCGAAGATTTACGATGGCGAAAATTGGAATCCGGGAACGACCGCACCGCTTACTCAACCCGGTGTGAACGTCAACGAAGGCGATTATTTGCTTGCTGTCAACGGCAAAAATTTAACCGCGATTGACAACATTTACAAGTTTTTTGAACAAACTGCGGGCAAGCAAATCATTATCAAAGTTTCGACGAATGCTGATGGAAAAGATGCTCGGAATGTAACTGTTATCCCGATTGCAAGTGAAAGCGGCTTGCGAAATTTAGCTTGGATTGAAGGAAATCGGCGAAAAGTTGGCGAATTAAGCGGCGGAAAACTCGCATACGTGTATCTACCAAACACCGGCGGACAAGGTTATGTCAATTTTAACCGCTATTATTTTGCCCAAATCGACAAAGACGGAGCGGTTATCGACGAACGTTTCAACGGTGGCGGAACTGCGGCGGATTATTTTATAGATGTTATGCGGCGACCTTTGATGAATTATTGGTCAACCCGCGAGGGCGAAAATTTCCAAACGCCTGTTCATTCAATTCTCGGACCAAAAACGATGATGATCAACGAATATTCATCAAGCGGCGGCGATGCGTTGCCTTGGATGTTTAGAAAAGCGAAAGTTGGGCAATTAGTTGGACGCAAAACTTGGGGCGGATTAGTCGGAATTTACAATTATCCAACCCTGATTGACGGCGGTTCTGTAACTGCTCCGCGAGTGGCTTTTAGAAATACCGACGGTGAGCTTGACGTTGAAAACAAAGGCGTTGCACCTGATGTTGACGTTGATCTAGATCCAAAACTCTGGCGTGCGGGCAGAGATTCACAACTCGAAAAAGCCGTTCAAGTAACAATGACGGTGTTAAAGACAAATCCGCTTGTAAAACCAAAAAACGGAGCGGCTCCAAATTATCAAAAGCCTTAGTTATTTAACCAGTTTGTTAGGCATGGGCAAATTCGAGTAGTCAGGTTTATATCTATTCAATACGAACGAAAAGGTGCAACCAACTAATTGCCCGATGTTCTATTAAATTAAAGATTAAAAGATAATTATGCAAAATGATATTTTAGCTCATGATCCTCGAGACTTTTTTTCTATACCTAATTTTGAAGCACAAATCCAAGAAGGCGTAATGCCTCTTTTGACAAAAAAAGGCGATGGCTATGTTCAAGTTGGTTCGGGATTTATTATTAATAAAAATGGGCTAATGATGACGGCAACGCATGTAATTAAAGAAGTAGAAAATCATAAAACTCGCGAAATAAATGATAACGGAGAATGGTATGACCACATGGAAATGTATGCTGTTTTTATTGCAAATGAAAGAGATGGGCTAAATCCTAACGAACGTCTTGGCGAACTAATTCGTGTTCAAAAAGTATGGTATTGCGACGAACATGATATCGGCTTATGTTTTTTACAACCAATAGCTTTTAACGGTGAACGAATTTACTTTCCACAATTTACTCTAAGTCCGGGATTACCCAAACTTAATGAAAAGATTATAGGGTTTGGCTATCCTTACAATAAAGTTGAAATGGAATCAAATTTTGTAAAGTATTTCCACAAAAACGCATTTACCAAAGGGGAGATTACTGAGATTTATCCAATAAAACATGACTTAGGAAAGTTTAGGTTTCCTTGTTTCAAAACTGAAGCCCGATTTGATCACGGAATGAGTGGAGGACCAATTTTTAATGAAGAAGGAAATGTTTGTGGCGTAATTTGTTCGGGTTTATCCCCAACTGAAGACACCAATGTTTACACTTCATACGGCTCGTTAATAGGGCAATCCTTAACCATTGAATTAGACCTTGCTTTTGATGAGGGGAAAGAAACGGAAGATTTAACCTTATTCGATTTAGTTGAAAGAGGTTATGTTGCAACTGATGAAACTATAAATCAAGTAAACATAGAAATTAAAGAATCCAAAGAAGGACAACCAGTCAAGGATATAGATTTTGATTGGTTTAAATAAGTAAATTAAATCTTGAACTCTATCCAACAAACCGTTTTTTTTAAAGAATCATTTTATTTATGCTAAAATCACAAATTATGGAAGTAACTTTAAATTTACCCGAAAATATCTATCAAAACTTTACGAGGTTGGCTGAGAAAAAGCAGCGTCGCGTTGAGGAAGTTATTACCGATAAACTTCGAGACGATTTTTCATTTGAGAATGTTGATTTCGGAGAAGCTGTTGCCGTTTGGTCGGATGAAGATGTGTTAGCGTTGGCAAACCTTAAACTTCCAAAAGAACAAGCAAATCGAATGAGTGAATTATCCGAAATTCAGCAACACGGTAAGTTAAATAATATCGAAAAAAGTGAATTGGATATGTATCTCGAAATTTACAATAATGCCAATTTACGCAAAGCACGTGGAATTGTTGAAGCCGTAAAACGCGGATTGATTGCTTCGCCGAGCGATTTGAAATGAGCGTTTTATCTGATGAATTGAAAAATAGGATTCGTTTAAAGGCAAAGAACCGTTGTGGTTATTGTCTTACGCCGCAGGAAATTGTTTCAATGCCTTTGGAAATCGAACACATTCACCCCATCGCTGACGGCGGAACTGACGAGGAAGAAAATCTGTGGTTGGCTTGCCGAAATTGCAACGGATTTAAACATGTCAAAACTCAAGCGACGGATCCATTGACCTCACAACCAACATCTCTTTTTAATCCGCATATTCAAAATTGGAATGAACACTTTAAATTTAGTGATAACAAAGTCGAGATTTTAGGTAAAACCGCTTGTGGTCGTGCTACGGTGATTGCGTTGCGATTAAATTTTGAACAAGCTGTAAACGCAAGAAGACTCTGGACAATCGCGGGCTGGTATCCTCCGACTGATATATAGACTCGACCAGATTACGAACAACTTCCTATTTATTTTCGGCTTGAATTGTCGGGTAAACCCGAACAGTTGCCAGAAATGCTTGAATTGACGTGATTCGGCGAAACAGTTGCTCGGTATCAGCGACATCTGTTTTGTAATTTTTGTCGTCAGATGAATGCATTTTCAGTTAGTTACAATCTGTAACCAACTGACTTCCTTCCTTCTTCAAACGATGCTTTAGAACTTTCCAATAGTTATTGGGGTTTGGGCTATCAGATAAAATGCCAACAACATCGACGATCGAAAAATACCATTTTTCTTCCGTTTCATCCCACGCCGAACGAACCTGTTTTTGTTCGAATAATTTTATGCTTGTTTTACTTTCTATCATTAAATTTCAGCCAACGAATTACAATTTCGGAGCCTTCCTCGCCTTCGTCATTTGCTCAAAAGCAAACGCGATTTCGATTAGTTTTCCTTCCGAAAATGCACTGCCGAAGATGGAAAGTCCGCATGGTAAACCTTGGATGAAACCGGCGGGAACTGTGATGCTCGGATAGCCTGCGACGGCGGCGATGCTTGTCATTCCTTCGAAAACTCCGCAGTCGCCATTTACCAAATCGGTCATCCAAGCGACTCCGCCGGAAGGTGCGATGAATGCGTCGAGCTTGTGTTTGTTCATCACGGCGTCGATTCCTTGCGATTGCGTGAGAAGTTTGGATTTCTGCAACGCAAGACGATAAGCACGGTCGTTTAAATCTCCTTTCTTTTCAGCCAGATAGAAAATTTCCTGACCAAAATAAGGCATTTCTTTTTCCTTGTTTTCTTCGTTGAATTTGATTAAATCGGCAAGATTTTTATGTTTGCCGCCGCGATTCGCGAGATATTTATTCAAATCTGCTTTGAATTCGTAGAGCAAAACATCAAATTCTGCATCGCCAAATTTCCCATTAGTCGGAAAATCAACATCAATGAGCGTTGCCCCAGCGTCTGAAAAAGATTTCAAATGCGGCTTGATTACACCGTCAATCTTCGCATTTTTGCCGAAAATTTCTCGTACGACACCAATTCGTTTTCCACGTAAACCATCTTTATTGAGAAACTTAGTGTAATCTTTACTACCTTTTGAGGCTTGTAAAGTAATTGAATCGCTTTTGTCTGTGCCAACCAAAACTCCAAGCAAAATCGCCGCGTCAGTAACAGTTCGCGTCATCGGTCCGGCTGTGTCTTGCGAATGTGCGATCGGAATAATGCCGCTTCGCGAAACGAGTCCGAGAGTTGGCTTGATACCAACCAAACCGCACGTTGCTGCCGGACACAGTATTGAACCATCGGTTTCTGTGCCGATTCCAAGCAGCGATAAATTCGCTGAAATTGCCACGCCTGTTCCAGATGATGAACCGCAAGCATTTCTCGCCAAATCATAAGGATTGTGCGTTTGCCCGCCACGTCCGCTCCAGCCGCTCGATGATTTGGAAGAACGAAAATTCGCCCATTCGCTCAAGTTTGTTTTCCCTAAAATAACTGCTCCGGCTTTTCGAAGTTGCTGAACGATAAACGCATCTTGCGAAGGAGTTGGAGCATTGAGAAGAGCAAGACTTCCCGCAGTAGTTTTCATTTTGTCAGCAGTGTCGATATTGTCTTTAATCAAAATCGGCATTCCGTGAATTGCACTTCTAATCTTGCCACTTTTGCGTTCTGTATCCATTTGGGCAGCAAAATCGAGAGCATCGGGATTTAATTCAATGATCGAATTCAATTCTTTATCAATGAGCGAAATCTGCTTCAAATAAGCCTGAGTGATTTCTTTGAAAGACATTTCGCCGCTCGAAATCTTACCTTGAAGATCAGCAATCGTCGCTTCTTCAAGCGGAAATGGCAGAGAAATGCGTGGTTTTGGTTGGGCATTTACCATCGCGGCAAGACTTGTAACTGTTGCTAATTGAATAAATTCTCGTCTTTTCATTATTTTCACTTTTAAACTTTTCTACTTTTTCATTTTTATTTGCCGAGCTTTTTCAAACTTCCATCACCGCTGATATTTTTCGATGAATTTTTCGCTACTTTTTCGGCTTGTGCAAATGCTCGCAAGAAATTTTCGCCCAAAACTTTTTTGATGTCGGTTTCGCTATAACCGCGTCGCAACATTTCGTAGGTAACTAAGACCAAATCTTCCGCTCCTTTCATTCCTTCGGGCAAAAAAGGAACGCCGTCATAATCTGAACCAAGCCCGATAATATCAATTCCCGCCACGTTTTTGATATGGTCAATATGGTCAACAATTCGTTTATAATCAGGCACATAAATCGGATTTTCAGTGAATAATTTTCGTTCAGCTTCATTATAGCCTTGCGGATTATCTTTGAATTGTTCTTTCAAAGCGTCAATTTGCGGCTTGAGTTTTGCCGAACGCTCATTTTCTTCTTTGTTGGTTCTGGCATCTAAAAAAGATGGATAAAAATTAATCATTATAACGCCGCCATTTTTGGCAACACGTTTTAAAACCTCGTCAGGCACGTTTCGTGTATGGTCGTTCACGCCTCTCGCGGACGAATGCGAAGCAATAATCGGAGCAGTCGAAATGTCTAAAGCATCGTTCATCACCTTGACCGAAACGTGCGAAATATCAATCAACATTCCTATCCGATTCATCTCGCGGACAACTTCTTTGCCGAAATCTGACAAGCCATTATGCTTAACTTCGCCACGATGAGCGTCTGCCCAATCGTGCGAAACATTGTGCGTCAAAGTCATATAGCGAATGCCTAAACGATAAAAATTGCGAAGTGCGTAGAGCGAATTTTCGATGACATAACCGCCTTCAATTCCCATCAATGCACAAATTTTACCTTGTTTTTTTGCTTTGCGAATTTCCGCAGCAGTCGTGCAAAAACTTAGTTGACTCGGATTTTTTTCGACTTCGCGGTAAGTTGCGTCAATCAAATCCATCGCCCGACGCATTTTTCCGCCTTTTTGATAATCAGTTCCAGAAACGTAAATCGAAAAAAATTCACCGGTAATTCCGCCTTCTTTAAATCTCGACAAATCGCTGTGAAACGGATCGCCGTCTTGATGAAATTTGCCGCGAGAATCACTCGCTAACGAAAAATCTTCATCAACCATCGGCGAAGTAATATCGTTGTGTCCGTCAATAACGATGGCTTTTTTATGGATTTTCAAGGCTTTTTCCCAAAGTTTTGCATCAGCATCTTTCGGCATTGTTTGAGCAAATGTTGAAACGGAAAAGACGAGTAGTAATAGAAACGAAAGTAGTTTTTTCATAGAATTTTTTGTAGAAAAGAATTTCTACTCAGTTTAACTGATTATGTTATTTTTTCAATATAACATTACACTTGCGGAATAATCTTTCTGTTCTTAGTGTCTTTGTGGTGAAAACTTTTTAGCGTTTCCCCAAAATATAGCGGTCATAAACAACCTTCGGCGTGTCCAGATTTCTGCCTTCCTGCAAATTCACGGCTAATCTGATAAATTGTGCCATTGACCACGCAAGCGGAGTTGCCGAACCTGTGCCTTCGCCGAATTTTAGTTCGGGCACAAATTGCTTATCGACATTTTTCGGTGTTTCTGCTTTGTCCCAAATTTGTTCGGGAATCATTAAGCCTTCGTTGGCAAAGGCGAGCATTGAGTTTAGCCTTAGCATAGCTTTATCGAAACACGCTTGTTTTTGTCCTTTGTCATTCGTCTTTTGTCCTTCGGCGGTTCTCTCCGCGTCTCCGTGTCTCCGTGTCTCCGCATCGCATTCCGCAATCTCAAACTGTCCACGCTCACCACTCAACAAAGCCCAAAGCCTTCCTTTGCCCGTATATTTTCCGTCAAAATTCCAGCGTCTTCCATCATCCATTTCGCCGTAGCCATCGTGATTGTAGCGATAAAAACCGTCGCCGTTTGGAGTTTTTACGCGAATTACATCGTCGATTACTTTTAGCGATTTGATAATTAACGGATCATCGGGCGATTTGATTCCAAGCCTGACTAATTCCAGAAAACCCGCGTCAACAATTTCGCGTTCGTCAAACAAACCTGCACCGTTTCCAAGGTCGATTTTGTCGCCCGCGTTTGGTGTTCCTTTGTTTGTAATTCGCAGATAATAATTGCCGTCGCCATATTTTCCGTTGGTCGTAACTGTCCATTTTTCAATGTTTTGCTGCCATTCGTCAGCCGTTTTCAGCCAACTATTTGCAGATTCAAAATCACCATTTTTCTTCGCAATTTCTGCCGCACAAACTAAACCTGCAATCTCGGCGGCAATGGTCGAAGGCGAATAACCGGTGCGTTCTTCCCAACGTTCCTGTGGCGTAATCGGACCAGTTTTCGCAATAAAATCTGCCGATTTTTTGACGTGATTTTCGTAAGTTTCTTTGTCGGTTTTGCCTAGTTCGTGGGCGAGAATAAGCGGAAACGCAACTTCATCAAGCTGGAGCGAACCCCAAAAAGGTTTGCCGTCGAGCCACGAATTTTGCGGAAAACTTCCATCCGGTTTTTGCTGAACTTTGAACAAAAAGTCCAACGCCCGAATCGCCGCATCTTTATCGCCGAGAGCCATAAAAGCCGTCGCCACCTGATACAAATCACGCGACCAAACAAGGTGATAACCGCCGACATTGTTCTCGTTCGCATTATCGCCGCCGCCCCACGGAACGGTCAGCGAAGCGATATTTGCCCCGCGATTCGCCTTGTCTTCGTGAGCCTTCAAAATCATCGCCGCCATATTGAATTGGGCTTGATATTTCGGTTCGACTTTGCGGATAGTTCTGACGTAATCAGACCATTCTCTCGAATACTGCGAAAATGTTTTATCAAAACCTTTTTTCAGAGAATCTTTTGCAGACTGTAATGCTTCGTCGGGAGTTTTACCAAAACTCAAAGAAAAATCAATTTCATTTCCACGCTCAAAATTCACTTTTGCAATTTGAACAACGTTCCCGTTCTCAGCTTTAGCAGAAGGAATAATTATTTTACCGTTTGATTTTAGCTGTTCCAAGCCATCATTTATTTGATAGAAATCATTAGAAATTTCTGTCAAAGGTTGTGACGCAATTAAGGCTGATGAAATATTTTTGTCTTGCGAAAGTAATGCTTCACCTGTATTCCAAGCTGAGTCACTCATTCCGCTGTTTGCCAACGAAGGATCGTAATATATGTAAAGCTGAAGGTTTTTGTCTCTTGGCAAAAATCGAATTCTCATCATCACCGAATTGCTTTTAGGATCAATAATATAAGATTTAAAAATTATCCACTTGCCGCTTTTAGATGAATTTATCTGATTGAAATACAAAACATCAACTTCTCGATCAGTTTTTGAAAAATTGAACTCAGTCCATTTTTCTTGGAGAATACTCTTTAAAAATTGCGGAAAATTCTGAGGTAAATTCCCGTTGACAAGTAGAAAATGGTTCGCATCATCTTGCTCGGTTTCAACCTTTTTCGTCTTCGGATTAACCACCACAAACTGCAAAAGATGAACGTTCGCAACAGTTACATCAGGATAATAAACTTCAGTCATTACGCCTTGGGCAAGCGTAAACCAAACTTTTGAATTCAAACTCGCTGATGTCCCGACACCTTGTTTTCCCGCGGTCGCCCATTGTGCGTCTTTACCGATTTGAGCAAAGCTGACACAAGTAAAAAGTAAAAAAGCAAAAGTAAAAAGTTTGAAATTCAGTTTCATATAAAAATAATAGTCTAGTTAGAATTACCTAATTTTCGCACGAATCAGAGCATTTTGCGATTCTTTATTTTGCATAAACCATTGCCAAACTTTGCCTGTGCGGTAGTTTTCAATTCCTAAAAGTTGAATTCCAACATCAATCCCAATTACGTCGGTTCCAACCCAGCCCGAGGTTGGATTAAATCCATCAACGAACCCGTATTTTTTGTATATCGTCTCGCCAAATCGTTGCTTCATTTCGTTCAAAGCCGGCATTGCAATATCAGGCGTGAACATCATCGAAGCCGCAGCAACATAGGGAGCGACCGTTCCGTCAATCGCCGAATCGGCAGGTGGACAATTCCAAACAACGTATCCTTGCTCTGCATCCATTGCAGAAATTCCCCAAATATTTTCAGAATAACCAGCGAAACGTTTGCTCAAACTCAAGTTACAGGCTTTATGAACACGTATTGCTTTGACCGAATTTTCAAAATAATTGACCGAAAAGCCGTTTAAACGTTCGCGTTTATTACGAAAATCAAACCAGGCTTGCGAATATTGATGAATAAAAATTGGAGCTTGGGCTGAGAGATATTGAAAACCAGCGAAATTTACTCGCTCGCGTTTCCAACGATACCAACTTCGCCATGAAATCGGATGTGTCGGCGAACCGATAGCGAGCAAATAGAGTATCGAATTTTCGCTGTAATTTGACCAACGATAAGGAATAAAACCCGTTTCGGGCAACCAACCATGAGAAAGAAACTCGCCATTGTCGAGCATCCAAGGAAAATCGACTCGTTCGTAAATCGTTTTCGCAAGCCGCACAATTTCTTTATCGTCAGCAAAACATTGCTTGACAGACAGAACTCCGGCAATTAATAACGCCGTGTCGATTGACGAAATTTCACTTTTCCAACGCCTTTCGCCGCTCACACGATCCATCCAATGATAAAACCAGCCGTTTTTGTGAAACGCACGGTTCGCCAAAAAATCGAGCGTTTTACGAGTTCGCAATTTAATCTCGTCACGGGTGAGCCAATTTCTCTCGGCAGCAATGCAATACGATGTCAGTGCAAAACCTGTCGAAGCCGAACTTGCGATGTTATTGCTTGGATGATTTGGCGGCAGAGGCGTTCCATCTGCCCGCGAACGGTCGAGTGTTAAACCTGTATTAGCGTTACTTTGTTCCCAAAAAAAGAGAAATGAACGATGCGAAAGATCTTCGAGCAATGCGTCTTCTGTAGCAGTTATCTGATATTTTTTTGCTTCTTTCTTAACTGACTGTGCAGCTAAAGTCGTCTGAAAATAACAAGTTACGAGTAAAAAAATTATTACGTTATAAAGTTTATATGACATTTGTAAATAAAACTGCCCGCGTTATTTCAAATTTCCATATCTGCGTGCGACAACTTCGGGCATATCAAGATTTTTACCCTTTTTGATATTTATCGCAAGTCTGATAAATTGTGCCATCGACCAAGCCAGCGGAGTTGCCGAACCTGCACCTTCACCAAAATTATAAACACCATTTTGCTGACTCCAAACTTGCTCGGGAATCATCAAACCTTCGTTTGCAAAGTTTTGCATTGAATTAAGATGCAAATTCGGATTCGGAAATTTTCCATTTTCCATTTTCCATTTTCCATTACTTAGAGCAATTTCATACTGTCCGCGTTCGCCGCTGAGCAATGCCCAAAGATGCCCTTTGCCCGAATATTTTCGGTCAAAATTCCAAGGTCTTCCGTCTTCCATTTCGCCATAGCCATCGTGATTATAACGATAAAACCCAACGCCATTTGGTGTTTCTACTTTCAAAACTTCGTCAACAACTTTCAGCGATTTTACAATCAGCGGATCATTTGCCGGTTTGATTCCAAACCTCACAAGTTCCAAAAAACCAGCATCAACAATCTCGTTTTCTTGGAAAGTTCCGGCGTTGTTATTTAGTTCGATTTTCTCGCCTGCGTCGGGCGTTCCATTTGCTGAAAGGCGAATATAATAATTTCCATTGCCGTATTTTCCGGTAGTTGTTGCTGTCCATTTTTCGACATTTTTCGCCCAATAATCAGCTTTTTCGAGCCACAAATTTGATGAAACTCTATCTTCATTTTTGCGTGCGATACTTGCTGCACAAACCAAACCTGCTATTTCAGCAGCAATTGTCGAGGGTGAAAAACCTGCCTTTTCTTCCCAACGTTCTTGTCCGGTTTTCGGTCCATTTTTTGCAATAAATTCCGCGGTTGGTTTGATGTTTTTTTCATAGGTTTCGCGGTCAATTCGGTTTAGTTGATAAGCCAAAATCAGAGGATACGAAACTTCATCCATTTGAATCGCATCGCCGAGCGTTCTGCCATCAAGCCAGGAGATTTGCGGATAACTTCCGTCCGGTTTTTGCTGATATTTGAACAAATAATCTAACGCCCGATTTGCCGAATCTAAGTCGCCAAGTGCGATATATGCCGTCGCAACCTGATACAAATCTCGCGACCAAACTAGATGATAACCGCCAACGTAAGGTCCGTTTGCGTCGCCAACCGGAATCCACGGATTACTTAAACTTGCGACATTTCCGCCGCGAAAAGTTTTGTCTTCGCTTGCACGTAAAACCATTGCCGCAAAATTTAATTGTGTCTGATATTTTGCGTCAACTTTCGGCAAAGTTTTTACATAATCTGACCAACTTTTGTCGTATTCAAGTTGGCATAAATCGAAACCTTTTTTATAAGAAAGTTCTGCATTTAATTGAGCATTTAGTGAATTTTCTCCAAACGACAAAACTGTTGTAAAGCGTTTTGGACTGACTATTTTTGCAATTTGAGCAACGTTTCCATCTGTCACAATTTTTGTTTGTTTTGTTATTTTGCCGGATTTTTTGAGTTGTTCAAAACCATCATTTACTTGATAAAATCCATTTGTTTGCTCGTCTAATTTGCTTGAAAATTTTAACGCCGATGCGACTTTTAGTTTTTCAACACTCAATATTCCATTCGACTTTTCTGTTTGAGCTGTGTCGCCCATTCCCGAATTTCCAAGTGAGGGATTGTAATAAACATACAAATTCAAATTTTTATTTGTAGTTTGAAACTGGACATCAATCAATATTGAGCTGCGTTCAACATCAGTTGTGTAAGTTTTTGTAATCGTCCAATCAGCTGATTTTGAAGTATTAATCTGCTCAAAACTAAGTGAATCAGTTCGCAAAGTTTTAATTTGATGAATTGCGTCGTCGCGTTCGGTTTCAACCTTTTTTGTCCGTTTGTTGACGACAATAAACTGTAACCATTCAACATTTGCAATGTCTGCGGTCGGATAAAAAACCTCAGTCAACGAACCACCTTGCAGAGTAAACCAAATTTTAGAATCAACGTTTAAAGCTGTCCCAATTCCCTGCTTTCCGGCACTTTCCCAACGAGCATCTTTGCCTTTTTGTTGTGCAAAACTCATCGCAGAGAACACAAAGAGGAAAAAGATAATTGAGACAAGAAAATTTACAAAATGGTTTATTCGCTTATTCATCAAATTTATTTTCCTGATGGCATTTCTCAGCGTCTCCGCGTCTCTGTGTCTCCTTGTCTCCGTGGTAAAAATTCATAATCTACTTCGTGATACTAAAAAATTCGCTCATTTCATCACGGCTATTTTCCGAATCTGTGCCAACCATAACACGAAATTTTCCGGCTTCAACCACATATTTGTTTGCAGCATCATAAAATCCCAAATCACTTGCTTTGATTGTGATTCCAACAGTTCGTTTTTCGCCTGATTTGAGCATAATTTTATCAAAACCTTTCAATTCTTTAACCGGACGCGAAACGCTTGCCGCTAAATCTCGCAAATAAACCTGGACAACTTCGCTGCCGTCTCGTTTACCCGTATTTTCAACATCAACAGAAACTTTCAACTCGCCATTTTTGGCAATTTGCGTGGCGGAAAGTTTCATATTTGAGAGCTTAAAAGTTGTATAACTCAACCCATAACCAAAAGGATACAAAGGAGTATTTGGCACGTCAAGATATTTGCTCGTGTATTTGTTGGCAGTCTCAAAAGGTCTTCCGGTTGGCAATTGATTATAGTAAATCGGAATTTGTCCAACATTTCGAGGGAATGTTACGGGCAGTTTTCCGCTTGGGTTTGAATCGCCAAAAAGCGTGTCCGCAACCGCATTTCCGCCTTCAGTTCCGCCATACCAAGTTTCCAAAATCGCAGGTGAATTTTCTGCCAACCAGTTAATCGTTAGCGGTCTGCCATTCATCAAAACAACTGCATAAGGTTTACCAGTCGCGTGAATTTTTTTGACTAAATCGAGCTGTTTTCCGGGCAAATCCAGATTTGAGCGAACCGCAGCTTCGCCACTCATTTCGCAATCTTCGCCAACTGTCACAATTACAAAATCGCTATTTTTCGCAAGGTTTTCAGCTTCATCAAAATCTTTTGTATCTTCACATTTAGCATCGCAACCTTCGGCAAACTTCACATTTGCGTTGTTTCCGAGTTTATTTTTGATGCCTTCAAAAACAGTGATTGGATCGGTAACGCGAGAATCTCCAGCCCAACTTCCGTTCATATTTCTCTTGTCATTTGCCAGAAATCCAATGACGGCAACGTTTTTCGTCTGCTTGTTAATTGGCAAAGCCGCGTTTTCGTTTTTGAGCAAAACAAATGACTTATTGGCAGATTCGCGTGAATATTTTCTGTTTGCTTCGGTAAAAATATTTGCTTTTTCGCGGTTTGCATCGGCAAAAGGTTTTTCAAAAAGTCCGAGTTTGAACTTCATTCTGAGAATATTTCTGACA
The DNA here is from genome assembly GCA_031414415.1 of Acidobacteriota bacterium. GTDB lineage: Bacteria > Acidobacteriota > Blastocatellia > Pyrinomonadales > Pyrinomonadaceae > JANNVK01. The sequence goes on along the minus strand of JANNVK010000134.1, from coordinate 67,221 downwards.
GCATTATCAATCGCAGCAATTGAGACTTCTTTGTTTTTTACAATCTCAACGCCGTGTTTGTTAATCAGCCGCGAAACCATTTCCATATCAATTCCGGCATTTATCGTTTTCGATGCGGCTTCACTCTCAGTTGCGGCAACACCGTGATTTATCAATTCCAAAACTGCTGTGTAATCGGTGACAACTAATCCTTTAAAGTTCCAATCGTTTCGCAAAACTTGTTTCCAAATAAAAGGATTTGCAGTTGAAGGAGTTCCATTTATTGAATTAAAAGATGTCATAAACGAACCAACTCCAGCATCAACCGCAGCTTTGAATGGCGGAAAATAAACTTCGCGGAGTCTTTGTTCGCTAAAATCAGTTGTGTTGTAATCGCGTCCGGCTTCGCTCGCACCATAGCCTACGAAATGCTTCGCACAAGCCATAACGCGGTCGTCCGCACTAAAATCTGAACCTTGAAAACCTTGAACACGAGCAGTTGAAATCTTTGAACCGAGAAACGTATCTTCGCCAGCACCTTCCGAGATTCTTCCCCAACGCGGATCTCGTGCGATATCGACCATCGGTGCGAATGTCCAGTGAACGCCAGCACTTCTCGCTTCTTTGGCGGCGATTGCGGCAGTTTTTTCAATCGACGCAATGTCCCAGCTCGCTGATTCGCCAAGAGAAATTGGAAACATCGTGCGATAGCCGTGAATTACGTCAAAACCAAAAAGTATCGGAATTCTCAACCGAGACGAAAGTGCGGCACGTTGCAATTCGTTTGTTTGTTCCGCACCGCGAACATTCAGCGTAGAACCAAGCAAGCCTTTTTTTGCAAGTTCGAGATGTTCTGGGCGAAATTTGCCGTTTGCTTCGCCATCAAGTTGTTGCATTTGACCGAGTTTTTCAGCCAAAGTCATCTTCGAAATTAGAGCATTTATTTTCGTTTCAACTGTTGCTGACTGCGGTTTTTGTTGAGCGAAAACCGCATACATTGGGAAAAGCAAAGTATAAATAATAATTAAACCGATTGATTGTTTCTTTTTCATTGAATTCATTTAACAAACTAAACTAACTTGAGTCTTGAGTTGAAAATTAGTAATAAAATTAGACGCGGACAAACACTGATTTAGCGGATTTTCGCCGATTTGATAACCATAATTTATTAATCCATTGAGATTTACGGTGGATAATCAGCGAAAATCAGGTTAATCCGCAAAAATCCGCGTCTAATTTCTACTTTAGTTAGAACTCAGGACTTAGGTTAAACTAAAAAAGACGCTGATTGCGAATTCTAAATTTACAAGAATCTGTGCGAAATCAATACGTCTAAAAGTAAAACATAAAAGGAACGAAATCTACTCTCGCTCCTTCTTAATAATTCAAAAGGTTAGAAACTAAACCTTATTTGAAATTCGCCAGTTCTTCCAGCCAAACCAGAAGTGATTCTTCCAAAATTATCTGATTGAACACGAGTTTGGTCTGAAAGTGAGTTTATCGGTGCAAGATTCAAGTTATTTAGAATATTAAAGAAATTGAATCTAACATCAATATTGGCATTTTCGCCGAGGAAACCCCAATTTCCTAATCCAAATTTCTTTGCAAAAGTCATATCCATTGCAAAATATTTTGGACCTAAGAAACGGTTTCGACCAATTCCAGGTTTGTTAGCAAATGGCGGAGCATTGAACGGCGGTGCAACACCAAACACAGTTCCGGGAGCTCCAAATAGAGTCGCTTGACTTAATCCAAACACTCCGTTTGCACTCAAGAAGTTTTCATTTGAATTGCTTCTCGGTTGAGTTCCATTAAACGATGTCGGACGTGGATCGCAAAAGTTGCCACTGTTGCTTGTGTTTCCCGCCAAACAACCAAAAAGTTTTGGTGTCCAAGGGAAACCGCTGTTCCAACTCGCGATTGAACTAATCTGCCAACCGCCAGCTAACTTCCCAGCCAAGCTACTTTTGTTACGGAAAATCGGTAAATCCCAAGTTCCGGCAAAGATAAAAGCCTGCCGAACATCAAAATCTGATGGTCCCCGTTCTTCTCTTTGGTCAACCGGAAAACTTTGGTTAGTTTGAGCCGTTGGTGCTTCAAAGGACGCAGTATCTATGCTTTTGCTCCAACGATAATTGGTGTCAAAAGAAAATTGCTTCAAAAATCTCCCTTGCAATCTGGCAACCATTGCGTTGTAACTTGTATTAACATCAGGACTGGCGAAATATGCAGCATTGATGTTTGGATTTGTCGCGACCATTATTTGAAGCGGTAAAATCCGCACAAAATGTCGCCCTTGAGCACCAGTATAACTTAACGATGCAAACAGATTTTTTGGTAATTGATATTGACCTTCAAGCGAATAACGCATCACATAAGCCGACGGTAAATCTTGAGGTGTACCGTAAATCTCTATTCCACCTACATTTGGCAAACCATTTGCCGGATTTGTTCCACCACCAAGTAATGGATTTCTCGGATAACCAAAAATTGTATTATCCGTGCTGGTGACAAATGTGATTTGCCCGCCAACAAATGGTGAACCAAATTCGGTTGCGTCTGTTCCACAACAGATTCCAAAGTTTTGACCATTTGGCGGATTTCGACGAGCGTTTGCCAACAAAGCATTTGCGAGTCGGTCATAACCAATTCCGCCACCGCCGCGAATTACAAGTTTGCTGTCAAGCATTTTTGGATTCCAGGCAAATCCAATTTGAGGAGCAAAGTTAGTGTAATCGCTTTTATACAAAGATTTAGCAGTTGTAATTTTCGCACCAGCAAGCGAATTATTTGAATCGAGCAATAAATTTCCGATAACTCCATCAGTGGCAACAATTGGCGACATCAAATCCCATCTCAAACCAAGGTTCAATGTCAGATTTGTTTTGATTTTCCAATCGTCTTGAACAAAAAATGCGAGCTCTCCGGTTCTAAATTTTGTATTATTTGCTGTCGGTTTTCCGGTTGAATCAGCTGTAATTGCTTCAAAAATCGGCGTTCCATTAGCAAAATTCCATAAACGATGGAAAGAATATAACGGACGAGATGCACCAACTTCGCCGTTACTGTTTAAATCACGACGATATTCGCCACCAATTTTCAATACGTGATTACCAACAATTGTCGTGAAAGTGTTTCTAAAATCGAGCTGTTTTTCACTAATAACACCTGGTGTGTTTTGTCCTTGTGGAAACCCAAAACGTAATCTATCACTAAAAAATCCTTCAATTTCAATTCGGGGTAAATTGAGTGCTGCATCAGGATTTGATTTTGTTTCATCGAAACCCCAACGAGTGATATTGAATCGAGCTTCGTTGGTCGAGGTTGCAGAAATTGTGCGGTTGTAAATTGCTCCAATCGCATAAGATAAACGCTCCGAGTTAATATCAGCCTGCGGTCTGCTTTGAGCACCATCGTTTGAACTGGTTGCCTTATTTGGAACAAAATATGAAGAAAACGTGAGGTTATCGTTTTCAGTTATTTTATAGCCGATTCGAGTCTGAAACTGATTTCCACGAAATCTTGATATTCTTTCCAGCTCAGCCCATTGGACATCAGCAATACCGTCTAATCCGCCGCCGATTGGTTGCGTACTAAAAGTTGGAACATAACTACCGTAACTTCCTGTTATTGAACCAATATCCATTCCGTTTCCAACGACATTACAGCCAGTAAATATTCCAGTACAAGTTGGCATTAATGTTTGAAGAACTCGCGGAGCAACTCCGGCAGATGATAAAATTCTTGATGTAACGGTGTTTGGTCTCGCCGATATTATAGATGAACGAAAACTTGATGTTTCAACTAACGCCCTGTAATTCGAAGAAGTGTTTTCACTTATTCCTTCATAAGTTGCAAAGAAAAACAGACGGTCTCTAATTATTCGTCCGCCAAAACTACCGCCGAAAGTTTTAAATTTTCGCTGAATACGCTCCGGTTTTGACGCAACACTTAAATTTGGTGCTGTCCCATTAAAAAGAATTGGCATTTGGTTAAATGCATTTAATCTTGGATCTGCAATTTTGTAAAATCCACTTCCATGCCAATCATTTGTTCCATTATTTGAGATAACTTTGATTTGAGCACCACTGTTTCTACCATCTTCAGCCGAATATGTGGTTGCCGTAACTACAACTTCCTTCACACTTTCCTGACTTGGCGTAATCACTGCTCCGCCGCCCCAAGTTTGGCTGTTGACGCTGGTTCCATCAATTTGATAATTGTTTGATGAAACTCTCTGTCCATTCGCTGAAATTGGCTGAACATTTTCAGTTGCGAAAATCGAATTATTTGATCCGCCCGGACCGCTAGTGTTTGGTAATCCTTGCGATGCACCGCCTGAACCTCTCGAACCTGAACCAAAAACGCCAGGTGATAATCTAGCAAGTTCATAAGGATCGCGTCCTGATTGCGGCAAACTTAAAATTTCCGCGTTCGTAATTGTTTTTCTGATATTTGCGTCTTCAGTCTGCAATTGAGCTTCATCGGCAGTAACCGTAACGCTTTCGGTAATTCCGCCAGCGTCTAAATTTATGTTGTATCCTTGTGTTTGCTCGGCAATAACTGTAACTCTTTCAACATTTTTCTTTTTGAAGCCTGTTTTTTCAACCGTGATTTTATAATTGCCCGGTGCGAGACTCGAAAAACGATAAAAACCACTCTCATTTGTAGTTGTGGTTTGTGACTGATTAGTTTCTGTGTTTGTTAAAACAACATTTGCACCTGCAACAGATGCGTCTGAAGAATCTGTAACTGTTCCTTGAACAGCCGCTTTAAATTGCGAAAAAGCAACGGTACTCAAACTCAGAATTAACAACCCGCAAAAAGATATGCGTATTAGTTTGGCAATATTTAATTTCATTCTAAAACCTCCGGCGAAAATAATAAAAATTGATGAAATCTGCTTGTTCCGTTTTAAAAGCTAAATAGAACTTGCCAATTTCGCAACACTAAAAGTCAGATAAACTCGCTTAAATGCTGATAAATCGTTTTAGTAAATCGTTTTAGTGACTTTTCATCGTAACACCATCAAAAAAGACAGTCAAGAATAATACTAATATATCCGATTAATAAAACTAATCTTAGCTGACAACTCAAAGCTGTTGCGTTGTTTTTGGCTCTGTGAGAAACTGATTTCGTGTCCGAAAACAAACAAAAAATTAGCAAGAATCGTGAGTCAAAAACTTCCGAAACTGGTGTTAGTCTCAAAAATCTTGCTGCACATCTCGGATTATCAATCACCTCGTTGTCTTTAGTTTTAAATGACAAACCAGGTGCAAATTCAATTCCGCAAGAAACAAAAGACCGCATTTTCCGTGCGGCTGAAGAGTTTAATTATCGACCAAATTATTTTGCCAGATCGCTTCGGGCACAAAAAAGTTTCACACTCGGCGTTGTCGTTCCCGAATTAAGTGATGGATATTCTGGAATGGTATTAAATGGTGTCGAAGCTGTGCTGGCAAAAGAAGGCTATTTTTATCTGACAACTAGCCATTTGCATCGCGATGATTTGCTCAAGCATAATCCGCAAATGCTGATAGAAAGGCAAGTTGAAGGAATTATTGCGGTCGATACGCCGATTCGCTTTCCGACAACTTTACCTGTTGTAACTGTTTCCGGACACGATAAAATTAAAGGAATTACCAATGTTGTCTTGAATCATCAACACGCTGCGGAACTTGGAGTTGGGCATTTATTCACACTCGGACATCGGCAAATTGCTTTTATCAAAGGGCAAGATTTTAGTTCAGACACAAAAATTCGTTGGGAAACAATTTCCGAAGCTGCTCTAAAACGAGGCTTAAAAATTGAACCAAAATTAGTTGCCCAGCTCGAAGGCGACATTCCATCGCCGGAGATAGGATACGTCGCGATGAAGAAAATACTTGCCGCAAGGAAACCATTTACAGCAGTTTTTGCCTTCAACGATGTTTCGGCAATTGGAGCAATTCGTGCTTTGGAAGAAGCAGGTTTGCGTGTTCCACAAGATGTTTCCGTGCTTGGATTTGATGATATTTACGCTGCTGCATTTCTTAATCCAGCCTTAACAACTATTCGCCAACCGTTATTTGAAATGGGAAAACTCGCCGCCCAAACCGTTTTGAATCAGCTCGCAAAATCGAATATTGAAGCCTCGAAAATTCCGCAAACATTAACCGTAGAACCAGAATTAGTTATCAGAAATTCAACTGCTCACGTTAAAAAGTAAATCAATATTTTTTCTTGAAAATTCTAAACCCAAAGCCTTCTAAACTGATAGCCGGTAAGCCAACTTGTTTGTTTCCAATGTTTGGCGTAATGTCGTCAAAATTTCCGCTTGCCTCGACCGAGCCAAAAAACGGTGAACTTGTCATATTTATTGCGACTAGAATTTCTTCATTACTGCTTTTGCGTGTAAAAGTTACAACGCGATTTTCGTCTGAGTTTTTGAGCCAAGTTAAATCTCCGCGACGAAGTGCAACCGAGTTTTTCCGAAGTTCGATAATAGATTTGTAAAACTTCGGAAATTCCGGACGACGTTCGACAAAACTCCAATTTATCGGTAGCTTTTCAAACAACGCAGGTGAACCGCTTTCGGCTGTGTCGCCGACTTCCATTCCGTTGTAAATCATCGGAATGCCGTCCAAAGTAAACGCCAAGGCTTGTGCCGCCAACGCACCTTTTTCGCCAAATCTGGCAATCGCACGGCGTTCATCGTGATTATCTGAAAACCGCATCCGCAAAGCGTTTTTTGGAAACTTCGCATTCTGTTCACGCCAAATTTTTTGAATTTCCGAAGCCGGTTTTTGTCCAAATAAAACTTGCGAAAGCGTCGCGTGATTTTCCCAAGAATAATCAACATCAAAGGCTTTTGTCAGCAAATCGGGTGATTCCCATTCGGCTAACCAAATCGTGTTCGGTTTGATTTTATCTACTTCGGCACGAGCGGATTCCCAGAAATCAGTCGGAATAAATCCGGCAACATCACAGCGAAATCCATCTAAATCGTAATCACGAATCCAGAATTTGAGCATTTCGATCATATATTTGCGAAGCTCTGGATTGTCGTAATTCAAATCGGCAACGTCTGCCCAATCAGGCACAGGCGGAATAATTTCGCCTTTTTCGTTGGTCGTGTGAAAGCCTTTTGTCTTCATCATCAACGAATCCCAACTCGTGTGATTAGCGACAATATCAATAATTACTTTCATTCCGCGTTTGTGAGATTCGTTGATAAGTCGTTTGAAATCATCACTTGTGCCGTAATCAGGATTGATCGCATAAAAATCTTTGACCGCATACGGCGAACCGATTGTGCCTTTTGCCTTCAATTTCCCAAGCGGGTGAATCGGCATAATCCACAAAACTGTGATGCCAAGATTTTGCAATCTGTCCAAATCAGCAGTAATCGAATTGAAATCACCTTTTGCCGAATATTGACGTGGAAAAATCTCGTAAACAACCGCATCCTTCACCCATTCTTGCGAAGTTCGGGCAGATTCTTTTGAGAAATCACGCGGTTGTGCAACCGCAAAATTTACCGAAAAAATAATTGCTAAAATCAATAAAATTTTGTGTTTCATAAATCAATTTCCCTCAATTTTGTTTGCACCAACGTCTTTCACAATCAAGACTGAAACCGCCGCAATCAGCATTGAAACTCCGCCGAACATTACCGCATACAATGCATCGCCACCAAATAGCGGCTTGTAAATTTGCGGTGTCAAAAATGATTGAACAACCTGCGGGATAACAATAAATAAATTGAAAACACCCATATAAACGCCCATTCTTTCGGCTTTTATTGCACCTGCGAGAATGACATAAGGCATTGATAAGATTGAAGCCCAAGCGATTCCGACTCCAGCCATTCCGATCCATAAGAAATAAGGATTCGCCGCAAAATATGTAGAAAGCAAACCTAATCCGCCGCAAATCAAGCAAAAAATGTGAACACCTTTTCGCCCGATTTTATTGGCTAAAGGCGGAATTGCAAAAGCAACTAGAAAACAGACTAAGTTATAAATTGCGAAGCAAACTCCGCCCCATTCCGTTCCCTGTTTGAACAAATCAGACTTGTCGTCAACCGCGTTAAAGACGTGGCGGGCAACTGCAATTCCGTAATATTGCCACATAAAAGGCAACGCAAACCACGTAAAAAACTGCACAACGGCAAGCTGTTTCATCGTTTTTGGCATTGTCATAATCGCTTCTTTAATTTCGTTAAAGATATTTACAACTATGTTTCCTTCGTTTTGCTTGCGTCTAAATTCCTCCATATCTTCCGGCGGGTATTCTTTGGTCGTGAAAATCGTGTATAAAACTGCAAGCAAAAACGCAATTGCACCAACGATAAAGGCAATCAAAGTTGAATATGGAATTCCACTTTTCATTACGCCGACAACGCCCAAAAAAGTCAAAAAATAAGGCAAAGCATTGGCTAAAGTTGAACCGATTCCGATAAAAAACGACTGCATTACAAAACCGAGCGTGCGTTGTTCTTCCGGCAATTTATCACCGACAAACGCCCGAAAAGGTTCCATCGTGATATTTATCGAAGCATCCATAATCCACAGCAAACTCGCCGCCATCCAAAGTGCAGATGAATTCGGCATCAGAATCAAACAAATACTTGCAACGACCGCACCGACTAAAAAATACGGACGACGACGACCAAGTTTGTTCCAAGTTCGATCGGACATTGCTCCGACAATCGGTTGAATCAGCAAACCGGTCAGCGGTCCGGCAAGCCAAAGATATGGAAGCGAACCTTCATCGGCACCAAGATATTTGTAAATCGGCGACATATTCGCCATCTGCAAACCCCAACCGAACTGAATTCCCAAAAACCCGAAACTCATATTCCAGATTTGCCAAAAACTTAAACGTGGTTTGTTTTCCATAGTCTTACCCTTTTTAGTTTATTTAACGGTAAAAATTGCTGCTGTTCTTGCCGGCATAGTAAATTTCACTTTGCCGTTTACAATTTTGATGTTTTCTATTTTGCCCAGTTCATCTTTAAGACTCATTCCATTGTGAAGATCTAATTTCTCAATATCTTGCGGACCGGATTTTAAATCTTCCGGATCAACTCGATACCAAGTATGCTCAACCGAACCATTCTTTTCATTCGATACTTGGAATTCAATATTCGAAGGTTTAGTGTCATTGTTGAATACTACAATGATGGGTTCCGTTACTCTTTTTTTGCTCCACGGCAAAACACGTGCGTATGCAAATTGTTGCTCTTCATCCAATAAATCTAACGACTTTCCGATTCTTAATGCACCATATTTTTGACGCAATTCGCCGAGTTTTGCTAGATGATTCCACACATCATTTTGCTCTTTTGTGCGTCCGTTTGGTTCGAATGCGTTAATTCCATCGCTCGGAAATCCGCCGGGAAAATCACGTCGATTATCAGGATCGCCACCGCCTGGCATCGCAATTTCATCGCCATAATAAAGCAGAGGTGTTCCGCGAGTTGTCATAATAAACGTTTGAGCGAGTTTTAAACCTTCGGTCGTTGCACCGCGTTCGTTCATAAACCGTTCCATATCGTGAACGCCGAGGAAGGTTGTCAGCACATTTGGATTTGGATAAAGCCAGTCTCGTGCAAGCATTTGCGAGACTCCGCGGATTGACTCGCCTTTCGCAAAAGCATTGCGAATTTGATAAAACAACGCAAAATCGTAAAGCGTGTCGATTTTAGTATCGATGCCATCGTGACCTTTTCTGCCAGTTTGAAAATAAGAAATCAACGCCGGATCGCCATCATAAAGTTCGCCTAAAATATTCACTTTCGGATATTCTTTTTTAATCGCAGTTCCCCATTTTTGCCAAAAAGTGCGTGGAACGTGTGGCAAAGTATCCATCCGAATCGCGTCAAAACCGACGGTTTCCATCCACCACAACGAGTTTTGAATCAAGTATTTTTCAACTTCCGCGTCGTCTTGGTTAAAGTCGGGCAAGATGTCAATAAACCAACCGTCGATGTTGCGAGTTTGCGTTTGATAAGTCGCACGCGGATTCATCGCCGTCCATTTTTGCCAATTATTAGATGTATGAGTTTGTAAAGTTCCGTTCCACCAGGTCGGTGTTGGCGGATTATTTGCCCATGGGTGAAATGGTCCGGTGTGGTTCGCAACTTGGTCTTGAATCACCTTAAAGCCCATGTTCTGTGCGGTTTGCACCAACTCTTTGAGCTTCGCCATATCGCCGAGATGTTCGTCAACCGCATACATATCAATCGCCCCATAACCGTGATAACCGGTCGTAGGTTCGCCGTCGTAAACTTCTTTAAAGTCGAGCTTATTATTGTTGTCATAAAACGGCGTTGTCCAAATTGCGGTTACGCCTAAACTCTTTAGATACGGCAGTTTATTGATTATTCCTTGCAAATCTCCGCCGTGATAACGCCGACCCTTGGTGCGGTCGTAAAGTCCTTTTGATATTTCAGGATCATTGTTTGAAGTGTCGCCATCGGCAAATCTGTCAGGCATTAAAAAGTAAATAACGTCATTGGGCGAATAGCCTTGATGCTTTGTAAATGAAAGTGATTTTGACAAAATCTCAAAATCAAATGAAGCATTACCGAGAGGCGAGGCATTTACTATTGAAATTTTATATTTGCCAGGTTTTGTGTTTGGGGCAATTTTTAAGTCGAGAAATAAATAATCACCATTTTCACTGCTTTTCGGATTAGAAATAGTGATGCTTGGCGTGTTGGCTTTGAAATTCCTTTTACCATTGCCTAAATTTTTTCCGGTTAGCAAAACACGAACCGGATTTACAGTCGAATTTGCCCACCAACTCGGCGGTTCAACTTTTTCAACACTCTGTTGGGCGTAAGCAGTAAGCGGTAAGCAGTAAGCAGTAAGCAGTAAAAATAATAAACGTAAATTAATTTTCATAAATTTATTTCAGAATCAATCTCCAAAGGAGATAAAAAACATAGCGTAGGGTGAAACCCTACGACCGTAATCACAAAGTTCGTCGTCGCCGAAGGTGACGAACATCAATCCCAAACATATTTTTCATCGTATTCAACTTTATATTTCTTCAAAAATCCTCGTAGCTCAGATTTATAATCTTTGTTTTTATGATGTTCTTTTTGGTTCTTGATGTATTTGATAACCAATTCATCTTCAGTTTGACCAACCGAAAAAGCTCCATAACCTTCCTGCCAATAAAATTGCGAAAATTCTCGGTCTTGTTTTTTCACCCAACTAGAACTATCGCGTTTGATGTCGCCAATTATTTCGCTAATCGAAATGGTTTTGCCGATTGAAATCAAAAGATGAACGTGATTCGCCGTTCCATTCGCCAAAATCAGTTTTGATTTATTGTTTTCAACAATTCCGTGCATATAACCGAATAGACCTTTTTCAATTTCGGGCTTAATTAGATCGACCCGATTTTTTGTTGAAAAACAAATGTGGATTAGATTTCTGACCAGTGATTGCGGCATATTTTTATGTTCGTCACCTTTGGTGACGGTTTTTATTTTATTCCTTCGTAGGGTTTCACCCTACGCTATGTTTTTCGTCTCCGTTGGAGACATTTTTTAAAACATTCATTGTGTTTCGTGTTATTTCACGTCTAAATTTCTTCCATACAACTCGCTCAAATCCGCCAATCTCTCCGCGATTTTTTTATCAAAATCTTTCGCTTCGCAACGCCAATACCAGTTTCCTTTGGTCGAGCCGGGCAGATTCATCCGAGCCTCATTGCCTAATCCTAACAAATCCTGCATCGGGATAATTGCTGTGTTTGAAACACTTGCGAGAATTGCTTTGATAAAATCCCAATGGATTTCTGTTCCGTTTGAGTTTAGATATTTGGTGCAAAAATCTTTTTCTTTCTTAATTTGTTTAGCATCGCGGTCAGAACCTTTGCCCGCTTTTGAATTAAACCAACCGACTGTCGTGTCGTTGTCGTGCGTGCCCGTATAAACGCACGAATTCGGAATATAATTGTGCGGAAGATCGCCATTTTTGGTGTCGCCGCCCCACGCGAATTGCAAAATCCGCATTCCGGGAAAACCAAAAAAGTCGCGTAATTCTTCAACATCAGGTGTAATCACACCCAAATCTTCCGCCAAAATTGGTAAATTTTCGCCGAGAATGTGCCGCAAAGTTAGAAATAAATCTTTGCCCGGAACATTTACCCATTCGCCACGTTCGGCAGTTTTGTCACCGCCGGGAACTTCCCAACTCGCCGCGAATCCACGAAAATGGTCGATTCGCAAAATATCAACCGTTTTCAGAGTGAACCGTACTCGCTCAATCCACCAACGAAAACCTTCGTTTCGCATCAAATCCCAGTTATAAATCGGGTTGCCCCAAAGCTGTCCGGTTTTTGAAAAATAATCTGGCGGAACGCCCGCGACAACTGTCGGCGAACCGTCTTCGTTGAGCTTAAATTGTTGCGGATTGCACCAGACATCGCACGAGTCTAAGGCAATAAAAATCGGCACATCGCCAATAATTTTGATGTTTCGCTCGTTGGCATATTTCTTCAAAGCGTCCCATTGGCGAAAAAATATAAATTGATAAAATTTTTGTGCAAAGTCTTCAACTTCTAAATCTTGTCTGGCTTTTGCTAACGCTTCTGTATTGCGAAGTTTCAAACTCTCGTCCCAATCTTGCCAAGATTTTTGTCCTTGCGAAAATTTAATTGCCCGGAAAAGTGCGTAATCATCAAGCCAAAAACGATTTTCGTGGCAAAATGTGCGAAATTCGGTAGCGATTTTTTCGTTGTTGGTTTTACGAAAATTTTGAAATGCTTTTTCTAAAAGTGGCAATTTATATTCGATTACTTTACCGAATTCGACTTTATTATTTGGGAAATCAGGAATATCAACCAAATCTTTCTTACTCAAAAAACCATCTTCGACCAATTTTTCAAGTGAAATAAGATAAACATTTCCCGCAAAAGCCGAAAAACATTGGTAAGGCGAATCGCCAAATCCGGTTTGACCAAGCGGCAAAACCTGCCACAAAGTTTGTTTTGCTTTGACCAGAAAATCGACAAATTTATAGGCTTCAACGCCAAAATCGCCAATGCCAAATCGGGAAGGAAAACTCGTCGGATGTAGTAAAATGCCTGATTGTCTTGGAAATGTCATAGTTTGTAAATAAAAATTTCAAAAATTATATTTCTGAATAATACATAATGCCACTACCTCAAAAAAAAAAATGACAGAAAACTTTAATTGAAAATATTGAATTCCTTGACTCTTCATTTTTTTCACTTTTTGCTCCCTGTCATTTTTTTAAATTAAAAAAACTAAATTACATTTTTATTCTTATTCAGTTTTTAAGGATTGGGATATTGAAAACTTGCACCAAAATATCCAGGTGACCCCGAAGTAATACAGGCTTTCATTTGATAACTTCCTTCAATCCCAATGTAAGTCACACTTTGTGACCCACTTGCAACAACATTCCAATTCCCATTATTTAATTTTGAAATAGTTAATGCTGGGTTGTTACCATAACCATAAGCAAATGATCCTTTAAAAACTCCTGTTCCAGCAGTTACTATTGGAGTATCTACACAAGCTGGAAAACCACTACTTGCAAATGTTGAATTTAAATCACCAATACGACCGTAAAGTAATGAATTTGGCGAATTTATGCCTGGGTTAATGACTTTGTTAATCGTAGCTATATCTTTAATTCCATTTACCAAAGCCGAAGAACTTAGATTCAAATCATTTTGTAATAATAAAGCTGCCACGCCAGCAACATGTGGGCTGGCAAATGACGTTCCGCTTCCAATAGTTGTTGCCGAATTTGAAATGTAATAAGCAAGTTGAATTTCTGAACCGGGAGCAAAAATATCTACACAACTCCCAAAGTTTGAGCCGTATTTCTTTTGGATTAACCTAGAATCGTCCATCATAGTAGCAGCTACTGTAATTGCATTACTAGCAGATGACGGTGAATAGTTACAAGCATTATCATTGTCATTTCCCGCAGCAACTACAACTGTCACACCTGAATTACTTAGGCTATTTATTGAAGTGTTAACTGCGGCTGAAAAACCACCATTTAAACTCATATTTACAACGGCTGGATTAAGTCTATTTGCTTGAACCCAATTAATTCCAGAAATTAAATTTGAATTTGTAATATCACCAGAACATCCAGTATTAACCCGAACAGCGTGAAGTTGAACGCTTTTGGCAACACCATATGTGGAGCCGCCAACTACTGAAGCAACCGCAGTTCCGTGACCATTACAATCAACTCCATTTTGTCCATCATTAACTGCATCGAAAGCTACTGAAGCTCGTCCTCCGAATTCATTATGTGTCGCGCGAATTCCAGTATCGACTATATAAGTGTGAACAGAATTTGCGGTTACGAAATAATCATATACAGTTGTCAGCGGTAAATCTCTTTGGTCAATTCTATCAAGATTCCAGGGAGCATTTGTTTGACTGGTTGATATTGTTGATATACCGTCCTCTTCTACAAATTCAACTTCAGGGTCTTGACTTAATAACTTTGCCAACTTCTCAGATGTCTCAACTACATAACCATTTATTGTGTCAGAAAAGATTTTTTCAACTTTTCCCCCATATTTAGAATTTAAAGTTGTAACAAGCTGTTCTGTTTTAGTTTCTCTTTCAATGTTGATTGAGTTTTTTTTCAAAACAACTATGTATTTGTTTTGTATCGGATTTGATACTTTGTAAAGTTTGTTTTCTTGAGCGTTTAAAGATACCGCAAAAAGGAGCAAAAGAATTACCGAAACCATTGTTTTCATTGTGTTTTCCTCTCAAGTTATGAAATTAACGCCATTATATTTTGCAATAATGGCGTTTTATTATCTTCTAAAGCTGTTTAGATAGCTATTTAAAACGCTAAACGAAATCCGAATTGAATCTGTCGATTTGAAAAAGGTGACGTTCCACGAATTGTTCCAAATCCATCAAAAGTGCTTCCGTTATTTAAATCGGTATTTGGCGTTCCCAACTGAATTGAATTCGTTAAATTGAAGGCATCCATTCTGAATTGCAATTTCCAAGTATCATAAACAGCAAAGTTTTTCGATATTCCTAAATTTAACTGTGATGTAGATGGCGAACGAAGTGAATTACGTTTCAATGAACCGAAACCGGTTGCGGGAATAGCAAATGCTGCACGATTTAAATATGGCGTGTTGTTTTTGGCATCTGTGTAAGCCTTTCCAACCAAATTTACACGAACACCATCTCTACGAATATCAAATGGACTTCCACTTTGAAGTCTATAAATACTGTTTATTGACCAACCGCCAATTAAGTAATCTAAAGCCTTTGGAATTTCACTTCCAAATTGCTTGCCTCTGCCAAATGGAAGTTCGTAGCTTGTTTGAAATGAAAAAACATGTGGAAAATCAAGTCGCGATGTTGCGTAAGGTTCAATAAAATTGATGAAATTATCACCAGCTTTATCGAAAGCACCTTCGCCGTTGTCCTTAGTTTTCGAATACGCATAAATCGCAAGATACTGCCAACCTTTTGTAAATCTGCGTGTTAGCTGAATTTGTAATGAATCATATTGTGATCTTCCATTGTCATCTCGTACAGAAACTCTTTGTAATCCTGGATAGCAATTACCCAAAGTTCGTCCGCTTATTGGACACGGAATTGCTTCGCTAGTAGCAACGCTTCTTCCGTTCAAGTTATAGTAAAGACTTAAGTTACGTCCGCGAGTTCCGACATATCCAACACTAATTGCAGTATTGTTAGATAGTTGCTGCTGAAACTGAAAGTTAAATTGTTGAACATTAGAAGTTTTGTTATCTGGAATAATCGCCAACAAATCGGTATTTATTGGATTATTCAAAAATGTTGAGCTTGTAACAAATGTTGGAGACGGCAAAGGTAAAGTCGCTGCCGAATTGTTGTTGTTATTCAGAGGTCCTTGACCAGAAAATGTAAATCTAAATCCATCGTTATAGCTATAACTTAGATTTCCGCCATAAGGAGCATTTTGTGCCAACTGGTTATCAATTCCGCCGCGGTCAAGAAAATAGAAAATTCCATAACCACCACGTAAAACCGACTTGCCATTTCCTTTGATGTCATATGCAAAACCAACTCTTGGACTAAAGTTATTTTTATCGTTTTTGGTTAAACTATCTTTATTATTTTTAGCTAAAACCAAACGTCCAGAAGTCAAATCAAAATTAGATTGACGACCATATTCTTCAGTCGGATTAGTCATTAATTCATAACGGAGACCTAAGTTTAAAGTTAATTTGTTGTTTACTTTCCAGTCGTCTTGAGCAAATAATGAATTTTCCCAGTTTCTAGTTCCAACGAATCCTTGTTGGTTGCCAACGGCATAACTACACATAAATCCAATTAACAAATTGGCTTGCTCAAAGTTTGTATTACCAGAAAGTGCTTGACTCGGAGCACCTGAAGCACCTGGACATTGACTAGAATCGCCGTTTCCATAAATACGAAAATAACCTTTTCCTGCGATTGGACGAAACAAATTAACATTTCGTTTTACTATTGAACCGCCAAATTTTAATGTGTGATTGCCTTTGACTAAAGCCAAACTATCGACAATCTGGTAAGTAGCTTGCGGAACCCGAAACGCACCAAAATCTCCGGTGTATTCAAGTTGTCCGTTATATCCACCAATTAATGCACCGCCACCCAAACTAGCGTCACGGTTAGCATTAACAATTCCTAAATCTTTTGAAATCTGTTTGTCACCTAATGGCGGCTCGAAACTGTATTTAATTCTGTTTGCCTGGATTCGTAATTCATTGAAAAGTGTTGGCGACAATGATGAGTTCAACCCAATTACAATACCTTTTGTTCTTACCGGATTTGAACCAGAACCAAACCCAGCTGGTAGCAAAGGCAATCTTGATGAAACTGTTTGCTCGTATTTACCATAATTACCACGCCCAAAAATTTGATTAGCTTCATTTAGGTTATGGTCAAATCTAAAATCGACAACATCTTGTCCCGATGTTTCAACGCGAACAACTTTGTAATTATTTAGTGATCTTGTTCCATTGTTAGGCAACGGAAATGCTCTTAAATATGCAAGTGCTGCCGCATTTAAACGTCCAGCTGCAATTATATTTCCAGCAACCGGAGTTTGTGTAAAAGGATCAATAAGTTGAATAATTCTTGGTGTTCCGTCTCCATTAGTAATTCCAGAAGAAGCAGGATTTAAAAGTTGTGAAAAATCTCCATTCCGAAAAGCGAGTGTAGGCACAGTTGCAGTTTCTTCACCTCTTGGCAAAAATTGTCTCAAACCTTCAAAACTACCAAAAAAGAAAGTTTTGTCTTTAATAATCGGACCGCCAAACGTTCCACCATATTGTCCACGTCTAAATTCACTCTTTTTGGCATCAAATGAAGGTCGGGCATCAAGATTATCGTTTCTCACGAAAGTATAAGCTGACCCTGAAAATTTATTTGCACCAGAACGTGTGACAGTGTTGATAATTGCACCGCCACCACGACCAAACTCTGCAGTTGCAACGCTTGTTTGAACCTTAAATTCTTGAACAGCTTCAGCTGATGGAAAAATATTGATTGTGTTTACCAAAGACTCGTTGTTATCCACACCATCAAGCAAAAAGTTATTGGCTTGGGTGCGTTGACCATTAACTGATATTGCCCCACCACCAACGTTGTTTCCTCGATATGTTTCAGTATTACCTTTTACACCGGAAGCATCTCCACCAATTACACCTTGAGTAACACCAGGAGTGAGTCTTGCAAGTTCCAAAACATTTCGTCCGTTTAGCGGTAATTCTACAATTTGTTTTCCTTGAACAACTTGTCCAATAGCAGAGGTTGAGGTTTCAACTAGTGGCGTATCGTTTGTCACTTCGACAACCGCCGAAACATCTCCAGCCGTTAAAACAACTGTTAAATTTCCTACTTGTGCAACTTCAAGAGTAATTTCTTGACGCGACATTTTGAAGTTTGTTTGGCTTACTTCAACACGATATTGTCCAGGCGAAAGCGATAAAAAATTAAAATCGCCGCTATCGTTAGTTTGCGTTTTTACGCTTCTGTTTGTTCCGCTGTTAGTAGCCGTAACTGTTGCACCTGCAACAATTGCACCGCTACTGTCGGTTACTGTTCCTTGCAATCTAGCACTATCTGTTTGGGCAGAAACGGTCAAAATTGCCGTAAACGCAAACATAATTGCCATCATGACAAACGAAATCATATTTTTTTGCTTCTTGATAAACATAGAATTTTTACTCCTTGTAACTAAAATTGTTGTTACTAAACTTGATTTGAAATACACAAATAATGCCTTTTTAACATTACAAATGTTTATTACTACTTCGTCAGACTCTCGAAAAATATCTTTTCTAAAAAATTTTATTTCCAAAATTGTTTAGCATTTCTAATCAAATTAAATTATTGAGTTAGAAAATTTAACTATGTTTGTTGCATAAACAAACATAGTTGCCGGAAAAATGAACAAAAGTTCAAAAACTTGAACTTTTCAATGGTTTAAAACTTAATCTCGAAGTCAAAACCATCGTAAAATGTCATTAAAGAAATAAATATTAGTAAAAGATCAGGTTAAAGCGAAGCCGAGAATTTCTTAACAAGACCAAGGCTTACAGCTCCAATCAGCGTCGGGTTTCGACCTAAACTCGAAGCAATAATCTTCAAAGGTGGCATATTTTGTCGAACGCTTCTTTCAAAAATAAAAGGCAACTCTTGTGCCATTATCGGTGAAAGTTCAGAAATTTTACCGCTGATAATAATTGCTTCTGGGCTTAAACCAACAAGCAAATTAGAAACCCCGATACTCAAATATCTGAGCGTTTCATTAATTGCTTCAACAGCCGCAGGATTTTTTTGATCAAAAAGTTCCATAATTTCATTCATTTCGCGAACGGAATTTTCATTAGAAAGTTTTTTATATCTCGCGATTGTCGCCCGATCAGAAGCAAAAGATTCCCAACATTTTTTACTTCCGCAAGAACATTCAACATCGCTGTCAACTCCGATAATCATATGACCGAATTCACCCGCGACACCATTTTCACCGCGATAAACTCTGCCATCAAAAACAATTCCGGTTCCAATTCCTTCGGCAACCAAAATTGTCATGAAATTTTTCATACTATAAATTTCAGGTCGCCCAAACCAAAGTTCGGCTAACGCAACAGAGTTTGCATCGTTATCGATAGTAGATTTAAGGTTTGTTTCGCGATAAAAATCTTCACTTAAGTTCCAATTTTCCCATTGAAAATAAGGCACATAAATCACATTTTTATGTAATTCATCAACCAAACCAGGAACGCTGATTCCAACTTCAAGATTATTACTTTCACACTTTTCAGTTATTTTTTTTACATTTGAAATAATGTTTGCAAAGGTTTCATCAATGTTAGAACTTGTCAGAAAAGACTTTTTTTGCAAGTAATTTCCGGCGAGATCAGCCGAGGCGATGTTCGTGTAAGTAGGCGTAATGTCAATTCCAATTACAGCAGCTTTTCCTTTTTGCAATTGCAACATTGTCGGTTTACGTCCGCCTGTTGAAGCACCTGAACCAATTTCTTCGAGAAAGCCTTCGTTTATTAAATCGTCAACAATAATGGAAACAGTCGAGCGTTGGAGATCAGTCAATTTTGCAATTTCTGCTCGCGAAATAATTTTTTGCTCGCGAACGTAATTTAAAATAATTTGGCGATTTATGTCGCGAATAGTGTTTGATCGAGCAACTTGATGTTTTGTTTGTTGAAAATTGAGTCGTGACATAATTGCTTCAAGACAAGTCCAAACATCAGAAAACTTAATTTCTGACGGAGCGTTAAAAAAATTGACAGTTAAATCAGAAAAGACTCCTTTCGAAGCCTTAGGTGTGGAGAATAATAACTATAAAACTCGAATCAAATCAAGTTGTCTTTTCTTTTCGTGATTTTATGTATTCAATTATTGGTGGCAAAAGCGAGAGAAAAACGACAACCACAACAACTTTTTCGATATGATTTTCGAGTTTAATTCCGAGTGCGTTTTCGACAACTCCGCCGAGAAAATATCCGGCTAAAACCATTCCAAAAATCCACAAAAAACCACCTAAAATACTAAACATCAAAAACTTTGGATAAGGCATTTGTGAAGCACCGACAACGATTGGGGCAAATGTTCTGACAATTGGCATAAACCGAGCTAAAATAACGGTTTTTGCTCCGTATTTTTCAAAAAAGGTTTTAGCTTTTTCAACGCGACTTGGCTTAAAAATCCAAGATTCTTCGCGATTAAAGAGCGTTTTTCCCATCAATCTTCCAGTCCAATATCCAGTCGAATCGCCGATGACAGAGCCGAGAAAAAACGCGATTAAAATATAGATAATATTTAATTTATCAGGCAAAGTTTTTGCCATTAAACCAGAAACTACAAGCAATGAATCGCCGGGCAAAAAGAACCCGACAGCTAAACCGGTTTCGGCAAAAATAATAAAAAATAATCCGAAATAGACATAAACGCCAAGCCAGCTGAGCAACGCTTCAATCAAAACTTTCGGGTTTAAATATTGTAATAATTCAGTAATCGATTCCATATAAACTTAAATTTAAATGTTATTTCCAGCCATGTTCGCCGATTAAAGGAACAAAACTGCACGCTCCAAAATCTTCTATTTTTGTGCCATTTTCAGTTTTTGTCACACGAACTAAAGTTTGTAATTCTTGTGTTTTCCCAACTGGCATAACGAGTTTTCCGCCAATTCGTAATTGTTTAACTAGCGGTTGCGGAATATCAGGACTTCCGGCGGCAATCAAAATTGCGTCAAATGGCGAGTAAATTTCCCAACCGATTGTGCCATCGCTACAGCGAAATGTCACGTTTCTTAACCCGAGTGTTTTTATTCTTTCTTGGGCTTCGGTTGCAAGTTGCGGAATTCTTTCAATCGCATAAATACTTCCAGCTAATTTTGATAAAACGGTTGTTTGATAACCCGAGCCAGCACCAATTTCTAATACTTTTTCTTTACCTGAAAGCTCAAGCAATTCGGTCATTCTCGCAACAATGTAAGGTTGCGAAAGCGTTTGTCCTTCAGCAATTGGAACTGCGTTATCACCGTAAGTTTGTGATTTTAGAGCAGTTGGCACAAAAAAATGACGCGGAATATTTCGCATCACTTCTAAAACTTTTTCATCGCGGATTTTGTAATGTTCCCGCAAGCGTTCAATCATTCGCTCACGTGGAAATGTGTATTCATCCATACTTCTATTTCAGATTTCAGATTTCAGATTTCAGATTTCTGAAAAAATGCTC
The DNA here is from genome assembly GCA_031414415.1 of Acidobacteriota bacterium. Taxonomy (GTDB): domain Bacteria; phylum Acidobacteriota; class Blastocatellia; order Pyrinomonadales; family Pyrinomonadaceae; genus JANNVK01. The sequence continues at coordinate 45,983 of JANNVK010000134.1, read as the reverse complement.
ACAAATTTTTATTCCAATTTTTTAAACCTTCAATTGCTTGATGATTTGTCATATCTGCACGAATTGGAGTGACAGAAACATATCCGTGTTTTACGGCATGAAAATCAGAATCATCGTTTTCGTGATAACCTTCGCGAACTTCTCCGATCCAATAATAAGGCTTTCCACGCGGATCAATTTTTTCATCAATTGAAGGTTTGGCATTTTTAAAACCTTGACTTGCAACTCTAATTCCTTTAATTTCGCCGCGTGGAACATTAACATTGAGCAAAGTTGCAGGTGGCAAACCTTCTTCAAAAACTTTTAATGCCATATCTTTCGCGACTTGAGCGGCAGCTTTAAAATCAAAATCTTCTCTCCCAAGAAGACTAAAAGCAAGAGCCGGAACACCTAGAATTGTTGATTCTAATGCACCGGCTACGGTTCCAGAATATGTTACGTCTTCACCCAAATTCGCTCCGTGGTTGATACCTGAAACACAAATGTGCGGACGATTTTCGTTGGTTAAAATTTTCGTTAAAGCTAAGACAACACAGTCAGTTGGAGTTCCATCGACAGTCCAATGACGCTCGTCAATTTGCCGAATCCGCAAAGGTCTCGAGAGCGTTAAACTATGAGACGCACCGCTCATTTCTGAAGCAGGTGCGACTACATAAACGTCTGCAATTTCCTTTAAAGCTTTTTCGAGTTCTAAAATACCATCAGCGTGATAACCATCATCATTTGTTATCAAAATTCGCATTTTGTTGGAACTCATAAAAACTACTGTGGACGCGGAGCTCTATTTTGTGTATTGCCCATGTTGTTGTTAAAACCACCACCAGCAGAATTTTGATTATTTCCACCTGTGTTGTTCATCATCCGCATACGGTTACGCTTTTTATTGCGTTTTCGTGCGTTTGCAGATTTTAACTTCGCTTTTTGTCCTGGCGGAAGATAATGTGCGTGTTTTTTTAAATCTTTGATAATTTCTTCAGTCATTACCTTGCGTTTAAAACGTCGCAACGCATTTTCAATCGATTCACCCGGATTTAGGTTGATAAGAGCCATTAAACTTTCTACTCCAATTGTCTATTTTATTGCCCAAAGAGCAAACTAACATTAAACACCTTTTCTAACGACTTGGCAAGTTTTGAACAGGTTTCGTTATCGGCACACTCAAAAGATGTCCTTGGTAAACAAAATAAACCATATTTTCTTTTTCTTCAACAAACAATTCCATGCTGTTAAATTTAATTTTTGGTAAATTTAAAAAAGCCTTGAAAGTCATTAATTTTGAATTAAACCTGCCTATTTTAGTTGAATCTCCGTCAACAATTGCTGCCCAATATTCATCTAAAATTCCGGTTGACTGAAGCGGACGAAAAGTTTGTTGAAGTAATGGTCTAACTTCGCCTTTCGCCGGCGAAATAATTCCAGTTTCCGGATCAAACATAAATGCTGATCCGTTTACGAGTTCATCAACAGGTTCTTCGTGTTCTTCATAATAATATCCACCTAAAACTAAAAATTTATTTACCGATGGAATAAAAGCAACAACTTTTATTGTTGGAAATTCCGGTAATACAACTTTATATTCTTTGTTAGTCAGCAAATTGATTCTCACTAATCCAACCCCATCGTCGCCATATTTTGAAGCAACCAGCCATTTTCCGTTTGGCGAAACAAAAGGTTGATAATAACCACCGCCACGCAATTTGGTTGTTTGCCCGCGTGCGACTTTATAAATTCCGTCGAAACTACTTCTGACCTCAAAACCTGGTGTTCGAGCTTTCCATTGCTCCTGGTCAGATGTAATTGCTGAACCATCTTTTCGCGGTAAAAACTCGACTTCATTTGGCTGTGCGGACATTTCAAGAATGTTGTCTTTTCCTAACTTTCGCCAAGAAAATTCCTCAAAACTGCGTGCTTCGCGTCGTTTACGATTTGCTTCTTCGATTTTTGCGTAATCAGTTTCTGATTCGGCTGATGAACTCAATGCTTCTTGTTCTTCTTGTTTAGCAATTTCTTTGTCAATTTCTTTACGTCGTGGTGCATCTTCGACCAAAATTGACAAATCTGCTCCGTTTTTCCAAAGCGTGCGAGCTTGCAAACGTTCATCTTCAAACAAAACTTCTAAACCTGTTGCATATTTTTCAAGCCAATAATGCAACTTTCCTTGAGGTTTTCGCATATCTTCGAAAATTTTATCAAGCTCCGCGAAAAATTTTGGCTTCTCCTCAGTTCTTAAAAAAACTCGTCGTCCACCATTGCGACCAATCATTAAAAGTTCTAGCGGCTGACAATATCTTTCACAATCACCAATAAATGGCGGTAATTCGTCAACTTTTTCGGCAGCTAAAAATGATTTCAGATTATTAAATTCATCAGCTTCGAGAGTTCTTTCGCGATACCTCGCTGCATCTTCTTCTTTGCTGAAAACAGCTTTATCGCGATAAATTCGAACAAAATTGGTGTCATAAGTATAAACTCCGATAAGTTCTGAGTTTTCCTTGACCTCTTTTTTTAAACGTATTTCAACTTCATCCAATTCCTCGCCACCAAAACCTTGATAATAAAAATCTTCATTTACACTCGTAAATAATTGCGGTAATGAATCGGTGTAACCCGAATTTTCATCAGAAAAAGACATTCTCGCACCCAAAATCTTTGCTTCATTTGGATGAGCCGCAAAAACGTAACCGCGAGCTTCAGGTGTGTCAACACTTTCGAGATACTTTTCAGCCGCCAAAGCCAGCAGTTTATTTGGACTTTTCAGATTTTCCGCTACTCTCGAGACCGGTAAATCAGCACGAATTAGTCTCGCACAACTTAATAATGCAATTTTTGTATCGACGTTTTCATTTCCGAGAGTTGTGTCATATTCAGAGTTATCTCCGAGCAAGCAAGCTGAAATACCAAGTGCGATTGGGCTTCCGCCTCGAATATCAAAAATTTCGTTTTGTTGTTTTTCGCGAAGTTCTTTACGCAAACTCAGAAGTTTAACAATAGTTTCCAAGTCTGCCTTCCCTCCTTTTAAATCGCGAAGCAGCAAAGAGTTGATTCCTTTTCCATTCCAATTTCTGATTATTTGGCGAAGCGTAGCCGCTATTTTTGGTTCTTTTTTCTCAATAATTTGAATTCTATTAATCACCGCTGTAATCAATTCATCACTAACATTTTGCCAATTTATCAATTGAAACCCAAGAATTTGCGGAATTTGCGAAGGATTATATGGCTTTCCATAAGGAAATCCTGATTCATCAACTGAAACTTTATTAGCAACGGCACCTGTTGTGATTCCAACATTTGCTGAAATGTTTGTTGCAACATTTGCGGCTTTCATCGCTTCGTTTTGCTTACTCATAACCTTCGCCGTCAGTTCCAGCGATTCAACCTGTTCTTGAATCGAAAATGCATTACAAGCCAACATCGCCCGAATAACAGTCATTCGCTCCCAATCTTGAACTTCCGGCAAAACAAGTCGCAACGGACCGGCTGCACTTTGATCTTTTTGAATTTCTAATGCCGAGATTGCCGAACTTCTAAGTGGATAAGAATCAACACTTTCCAAACGTCCGCCGGCGACATTTCCCGAAGCAAGATTAGCCATTTCAATCGCTTTATTTGCCATTTCACCTGCAACAATTGCTGCGTTCATAGCTGTGTTCGTCGCATTAGAATTTGGATAAACACGAACTTCATTGGTTTGTTTTTCATTCAAAACTTGCAATAAACCTGGAACACTTTCTGGCAAAACAATTGTCCGCAAAGCGTTTACAATTTGCAGTCTTTCATTTCCGACAACTTCTTTTGCCCACTTTCGATCTTCAAGCCACGGAAGCAAGGCACGAACAACTTCAATATTATTTTCGTCGATTAAAGTTGCAAGATTTCGCACCGCTGCGTTTCGGACAGTTTGATTTGAACTTCTCGTCAGTTCAATCATTTTTTCAGAATATTTATCTGATGGCGATTGATTTAAAAGTGTCGTTAAACCAGTATAAGTTTGCCCATTGATCTTTAAATCGTGCAATGTTTCGTCGCTTAGAAGCGAATAATACCAATCGTCTCTGCCCGGAAAATCACCAACTCTGACAAGTGCGTCCATCGCCAAATCTCTCACTCCAGCCGATGCCGATTTGTCTTCAACCGCAGACTTTAATTCACTTCGGTATTTATCAATATCACCAGTAGAATTAGTAGAAATTGCGTGTTGATAAAATGCCCAACGAGCGAGAGTTTGCGAAACCGGCTGGCTCGAATCGTTTAAAAGTGCTTGTAAAATAGGCTGTGCTTTGTTCCAATCAACTTTCGCAAGCGTCAAAAGTTCATATTGATTTGTGACATAACCAGCAGCGTCTTTAACCTGTTTTGCTGTAACCTCGAGCTGATCGCTAAAGGTGTTTGTGTTATATGTCAGCCAAGTTTTTATTGTTACCTGCCAGTCAATTCCGTATTTGTCTTCCGCGAGTTCTTTCTCGTAAAGCCGTTTTACAAAATCTACCGTGCCTGAATCATCAGGTAAATTATTGATTAACGAAGAAAGTTTTTCGGGATTTTTTTCGATTTCAGATTTAAGTTTCTCGACTGTTTTTTCGCTCGGTTTTAATTTATATGTAAATCTTTCATCACGACCGTTTTGCGACATCCAAAAATCATTCAAATCTTGCGGCGAGGCATCATCTCCTGGCGGATTGTTTGAGGTATAGAAATTAGCATTGCGACCTTTCGAACGCATTTCAACCATCGGATTTGGCGGCGGCGGCGATGGCAAGTTTAGTAAGTTTTCGAGAACATTTTCTTCAGCTTTTGTCGAAGGTAAAAGAAAAAATAAACCCAAAACTGAAAGAAAAAAACATAGACAAATTGCGGTTAAGAAATTTTTCATAAAAAAAACAGCACCTTTTTATAATCAAGAGAATTGATAACTTATTTAGATGCAAAACGCAAGAGTTTTTGCCGTCTGGATATATAAGATTTACATTTTTATTGCTGAGAGATGTAGATTTTAAAATTAAAAGCCAGATTCAACTACTTATTTCACATTAAACCCAAAAAAAAAGTTAAATAACTCGGTTAAATTATGCTTTTATAATCCTAAATCATTATTTATCTGTGACAAAAATTTGTTTAGCTTTCTGATATGTAACCGTTTTTACCTAGAAATTGTGCATTAAAGTCAGTAGCGTGGGCGTTAGCCGATGCGTCTCAAGTAAGCAAAAGGCAACGCATTCGCTCACGCAAACGCTACTGACTCGCCTTCTTGACTAATGCACATTTTTTAACTGAAAAGCGTATAGTTTGTTTCTTAATTTAAAAAACAGCCAAATCTTAAATAAATAGATTTGGCTGTTTTTTTGAAGTTTAGTTGATGTTTAAATTATCTAAAACCTTCGGCGATTTTTTCGAGTTGTTGCAGAGATTTTTCTTTTTCGATAAAACCTAGTTTCGAGATTATCGCCCGAAGTTCAGTAATTACTTTGTTAAATTCTGCTCTGTCGCTAACATCGCTCGGTCCGTTGTAAACTGATTTATCTGTCAAATCAGCAACAATTGGATCAAGCATATTTGTGATATTGGTCAAGGCTTCTGGCGAATGTTTGCCTTCAGGATAAAGGTTTAAATATTCGCCATCAGTTTGCCGGATATAAAAAAGATGGCAATTTACATAACCTTCGCATTCGCCGGCGAGCGGATTTTTTGCCGCTTCCCAAGCAATTTCGTCTGATTTGTTTTTGCTGTGCAAGTCCCAAAACTTTTCGCTTCTAACATACCATTCGCCTGATGGTTCGCTATAAATTATCTGATCATCGTAAGTTTTTAAAAATTCGCGTTGATCCTTATTTTGTGGCTGCGACATCGCTTTCAAGGCTTGACGCAACGAAAGCAGGCGTTTCAAACCAAGATCTGCTGATGTGGTTTTCGATTTTGAAAGAAATTCAAAAAGTTCAGAAGCCGTTTCAAAACTCATTCCATCCGTTGCAAAATATCGCTCAACTATTTGCGAATTCATTTCGTCCGCCGCATTCGCATCAAAATCTGAAACCGCAGTTGCCGGAATCCAACCGCTCAAATTTTTTCCGCTGACCACATATTGAACCCGATACCACGAACCTTTCTTTTCTGAAACTCCTAAAACCGTTCCAAGTTTTGCCCGTCGCAACTCCGCCGAACTCGAACTTGCTTGGGTTCTAATCCGCGAAGCTGTTGTGTTGACAATTACTTTTGGCAAATCAGCTTTTGGTGTAATTATTGCCGTATTTGTATTGGTTTTCTTACTCGAATTTGAATTCGCGGCTTTGTTTGAGTTTGCTTTCGAATTAGTTTTTGACGAATTTACATTAGTTTTCGTGTTTGCTTTCGAGTTAGTTTTTGACGAATTTGTATTAGCTTTTTTATTTGAATTTGAATTAGTTTTCGCTTTCGAATTTGAGTTGGTTTTCGAATTTGTTTTCGCTTTGCTGTTGGAATTTGATTTATTGGCAACTGTTTTTGAATTCGATGTTGTTTTAGAATTCGTTATTTTTTTGGTGTTTGAATTCGACTTTGATTTAGTTGAATTCATTGAAGTTGTTTTTTTTGGTGTTGGAGTTGGCGTTTTTTTGACTGCTTTTTTTGGTGTCGGCGTGGCTGTAACTTCTGGACTTGCAGTTTTTACACTTTCCGCGACTGTTCCAAAACTAATTGCAAAAAAAACGAGTGAGATTAATAACAACACAGCATTTTGACGTTTATTTTTCATTTTCTTCTCCGAGTTCAATCTTGATATTTTTTAAGGCTCGAGCATTTCGCTGTAAACCTTTTAATTTTGTTCTTTTAATCGCACTTTTGCGAAATTTTTGGGTATATTCTAAATCACTGAGTTTTAAAATTTGATCTAAATCAGGCGAAACAAGTCCTTCTCTTGGCTCGAAACGACTCTCGCTTGTAGGCTTTTCAAACCGATTCCAAGGGCAAACATCTTGACAAATGTCGCAACCGTAAAGCCAACCATTGAGGTTTTTATTAATTTCTTGTGGTAACTCAGGGGAACGAAGTTCAATAGTAGCGTAAGATATACAAGCATTTGAGTCAACTGTGTAAGGTTCAACAATCGCGTTGGTCGGGCAAGAATCAAGACACAACGTGCAAGTTCCGCAATGATCAGCTTCAGGAAAATCTTCATATTCGAGTTCCAAATTCAAGATTATTTCGCCAATAAAAAACCACGAACCAAACTCTTTACTAATTACATTTGAATGTTTTCCGAGCCAGCCAATTCCGGCTTTTACCGCCCAGGCTTTGTCCAATATCGGCTGAATATCGCAACAAATTTTCCCATCAGCCTCGGCGTTTTCGGTCTTTATCCAATCTAATAATTCTCGCAATTTTTCGCCAACAACATCGTGATAATCATCGCCCCAAGCGTATCGCGAAATTTTGCCTTTATCCCGCGAATCTTCGTGTTCGTGCTGTGTGTAATAGTTAAGTGCGACAACGATAATAGACTTTGCGGCGGGAAAAATAAGACTTGGATTTGTTCGTTTTTCGGGTTCGCGTTCGAGCCATTTCATTTCGCCGTGAAAACCTTTTTTGAGCCAATTTCCAAAATTTGCAGCTTCAACTTCTAAAACATCAGAACGAACGATTCCGATTTTATCGAAACCAATTTCGAGTGCTTTTTGTTTGATTCTTTTAGTAAAGATTTCCACAATTGAAGATTAACAAAAAAGGCTGATTAGACGAAGCTAACCAACCTTTTAAAGTTTTATCTAAACCAAGGTTTAGAAGTTAAGTTTAACGCCAAATTGGAACTGACGCGGATCGAAAGCAGCAGTTGCACGACTATAATATCGTCCATTTTTTGCTCTTTGACCAAAAGTATTAACGGCATCAAACGATGGTGCGGCTGCTCCTTCGTTGAAACGATTAAACATATTAAATCCTTGTGCAATCAAATCAAGTCGAACTTTTTCACCAAAACGAATTGCTCGCGTAACACCTAAGTCAAACGAGAAGAATCCGTGTGTCGTTCCAAAATTTCGACCTAGATTGCCACTCGAAAATCGTCCGTTTTCAATTAAAGGATTACAACCTGTCTTACCAGGAATACATAATGTCCCATCAGCTCTCACACTTGGACGATCAGTAGATTGCGATTGGTCAACATTAGCATCAAAGTTGGTGATGATGTTGAACGGACGACCTGATGAAAACTCAACAATCGGCGAGATTGTAAAATCTGACATAAACTTTTGGAAGTTATTGCCAGTTCTCCATTCTGTCGGTGAATTTACAGAACCACTAAAGACAAACCGATGTCGTTGGTCAAACAAAGAATCTGATCTTTCCAAACGACTGTTTGTCACATCTTGTGGTAAAAGCAATGTTTGCAAATCAGAAGAATCATCAATCGAACGCGACCAGGTGTATCTTGCCGAAAAGAAGAAATTGTTTGCATAACGTCGTGTAAATTCAAGGTTTAAAGCATTATAATTTGAATTTCCATCAGAAGCCTGTGCATTAACTGAACCAAATGGTGTTAATGCTCCCGGAGTTCTGAGTGTTCCGGGTAGTTGCGAATCTAAAACTGCTTTTGTAACCGCTCCACCTGAAGCAGATTGAGCCAGGAAATAATTTGGAGCGTTTGTTCGGAAAAAATTAGCAATTGCAGGGCTAATCACTCGTCCGTTCGGACACTGTGCAATCATACCTGGAATAAAAACCGTACAAAGTTGTGCAAACGAATTTGTAAAAGTGGATCCAGGTGCAGTTGTCGCAATAGTGATTCCACCCAACACAAAATCCGAGTTGAAATTCGGTGGTATTACTCCGCCTGAAAATCGTAGAAAATTCTGTAGCAACAATGCAGAGTTTTGCGGATTCAAATCAGTTGGTCTTGGCAAATGATGAGCCCCAACGAAAAGATATGAAGCAGAAATCGCCATGTCTTTACCAATTTGACGTTCAACTGTGAAATTCGCTTGCGTTGCCGAAGCATATTGGAAGTTTTTCGTTATCGGAAGCGAAAACGGTAAAACTGAACCAAATCCGGTAAATGTTTGATTATTGAATCGCTGTTGCCCAAATAAATATTGCGAATTGGCAGCAAGTCCAAATGTTGTAAATCCAGTCGGACAAAGCGGATTGAATGTTGCAGTTGAACAAACAGTTCCTTGAAACACTTGTGCAGCATTTAATGGAGCAGATGGGGCTGGGCTTCCTGCAGTCAAAATAGCCTGTTGTTGTTGCGATTGGTCAGCCACGTCTGAGTTAAAGGCAATCGCCAAAAGTGGATGATCGTAATAATAGCCAAGCGAACCACTAACTTTTGTTTTGCCATCGCCCATCACATCCCATGCAAAACCAAATCTTGGTGCAAAGTTGTTTGTATCTCTCGGAATTCCTTGTTGAACCCCAACTGCATCTTGAGCAGTAAGAAAATTATCTGCTGTGAAATTGATACCAGTTAAAGGATCTCGATAAGGCACTGGAGCAATCGTGTCAGTAAACTCAACATCATAACGAATCCCGTAATTAATAGTTAAATTTTTACGAATTCTCCACGAATCTTGAGCGAAGAAAGCGAGCGGCTTGTTGTTAATTTTACTAATTGGATTTCCGAACCCTTGAACAAAGGTTGAGGGCAAACCAAGTCCGTAAGACTGAATAGGCGTGAAATCAGGGGGTGTAAGAGTAGGACTCAAGGTTGGAAACGGAGCTAAACGAGTTGAAGCAAAGTTCCCAAAATTGTAAAGACCGCCATAATTTAACTCAAATCTGGCTTCTGGAATTCTGACAAATGCAACATCTCCACCAAACTTGAATGTATGACTACCAACAACCCAATTAAAGTTATTGATAAATTGAAATCTATCTTCTACACGATCAACAGGAGCAAAAACTTCTTGTCCAAAAAATGCTGTGTCGGACAAATTGATTGCGACAGCTTCGCCATTTTGCGATCTAAAACTCGTTTTTCGTTTACCAAAACTAAATCGGAAAGTGTTTGCAGTTGTTCCGCTTAAGGCTGAGTCTAAACTAATTGCCGCTGAGTAATCACGAAGTGTCGTGACACCAGTTCGCGAGAAATCATTTTGACCTAGTGATTGATTTTGTGATTCTACTTGAATTCCAGTTAGATTTCCGACATTGTAACCAAGTCGAACATTCAACTGGTTATTGTCATTTATATATTGGTCAAACCGAACCGAAGAAAGATGATTTCTGTCAGTTACAGGGAAAACTTTTGCCAAACTATTCAAAGCACGAAACGCATTTGGTAAACCATTAGCTCCGCGTGATCCAATTGGAACTGGAGCACCAGTCGCCAAAAATCTAGCACCAATAACTTGTCCAGCAGGAATCGCACCGCCGGTACTAATTAATTGATTTGTTCCATTCAAAGCGGTGTTTCCGCCACTTGATGCCAAATACAAGTAATTAATCGCACCCGTAACCCCTGCACCGCCTGGTAATGCAAGCAAAGCATTCACATATGTAGCTTGAGTGGCAGTCAAACGATTAAAAGTCTGAGACGGAAGCCCAGGGACTGTAAATGTAACTGAACTCGTCAAAGCATTAGCACCTTCGCCATTTACATTACTCGTAAAAAATCCTGATTCATTACGTCTGCGACCTTCATACGATCCAAAAAAGTATGTTTTCGAAGAACGTGAAATTGGACCACCAACAGCAAATCCAAATTGCTTACGGTTATAAGCCGGACTTGCAATAGGTGCGAAAGCATTTCGAGCTTGAATACTCTTGTCTCGCAAATAGCCAAAAGCACTGCCGTGGAAATCGTTTTCGCCACGTTTGGTGACAACGTTAATAACTCCACCTGTCGCACGACCGAATTCTGCGGTATATGAGTTTGTCGAAATTTGATACTCCTGAACTGCTTCTTGCGAAACTGTCGAGCGTGATGCGTTTGTTGAATTATCAGTAAAATCAGCTCCGTCAACGTTTACTTGAGTCGAACGTCCGCGTTGTCCGCCGATGTTCAATCCTGATGTTGGTGCTGGTCCGATAACTCGTCCGTTATCGCGTCCAACTGTTGAAAGCGTAAGAGCAAAACCTGTTGCACTTCTTTCGTTAATCGGCAAACTGGCAATTTTTTGTTGGTCAATAGTTGACCCAATCGAAGTTTTGCCTGTTTCAACGAGTTCAACATCGCCAATTCCTACAACAACTTCCGCACCAACTTCACCCGTTTCGAGCTTAATTGTTAATTCGGCTGATTGCCCAATAGTCAAAGTTACAGCCGAAACTGTGGTCTTTTTAAAACCCTTTGATTCAGCGGTTAGCTTATATGTTCCGGGCGGCAATCCAATTAATTTGTATTCGCCCGAATCGTTTGCGACTGATGTTCGCGAAATGCTCGTTGCATCGTTTTTTGCTGTAACTGTCGCACCTGGAACAGCCGCACCAGTTGCGTCCGTGACAACACCGGTTAAATCGGCAGCGGTTGACTGTGCTTGTGCAAAAACGGCTCCGACAGTAATTAATGAAATTAATGCAACTGACAAAAAGCTAGTCGCGAAAGCTGTAAATCTCAAAGGAAATACCTTCATTTTTAATTCTCCTTAAACTTTAATATGTTTCCGAAATTTTTAAGAGTTGCTGTCAATATCAAACGCCTTCACTTTCGTCTCTCGACTTTTGTAAAAGAAAAAATTAAACAAGCAGATTATTTCAGATAATTTGATGACTACTAGGTTTTTAACGTAAAAATAACAATAAGGCAAGCAAATAACGTCAATTTTCGTCAGGTTTTTAAGTAATTTTATTACTAAAGTTTGTGAATTTTTTCCCTTTATGTAAGTGAGTAATTACTTCACGAAAAATATATTTGTGATTTTACAATAAACTTCAATATTTAAAGTGATAACAGCAAGAAAGTATTTTATCTAAAACATTCAGCGAACATTTAATAAAAAAAATCGTTAAAAATTTTGGAGTCATTCCCTAAATTATTTATTGGAGAAATTTATGAAAAAAATAGGTTTATTAATTTTCGCATTCGCATTAATTATTGGCGTTGTCGCATCTTTTTCAACATCATTTGGACGTTTTAGTTTTTTCACCCCAAGAATTGTCGGTTCTGGAATTTTAAAAACCGAAGTCCGCAACATATCAGATTTTAAAACTGTCGAAACAAGCGGAGCAATAAATGTTGAAATAATTGCCGCAAAAGAATTTAGCGTTGAAGTTGATGCTGACGACAATTTGCTCGAATATGTCAAAACTGAAATTGACGGCACAACTTTAAACATTTACACCGAAAAATGGCTGACAACAAATACAAAAATGAATGTCCGAATCTCAATGCCCGAGCTTTTAAATGCAAAAGTTTCGGGAGTTTCAACGATGACAATTGATAACCTGAAAAATGACAACTTTTCGCTCAAAGCAAGCGGTGCGAGTAAAATAAAAATCTCCGGTGAAACAAATACATTTGATTTTAAATTGAGCGGAGCAAGCGTTCTTGATGCCGAAAATTTGCTGACAGAATTTGCGGATGCGAAAGTTAGCGGTGCGAGCAATGCAGTTTTAAATGTTAGCGAATCGCTTGAGGCAAAGGCTTCTGGAGCAAGCGAAATAACTTATATTGGTGAAGTAAAAAATCTTAAAAAACACTCAAGTGGCTCAAGTTCTATAAAACAACGAAACTAAATTTGAATGTTTTTGGTTAATTAAACTTTCCCTCGAAACGGCTCTTAAATGAGTCGTTTTTCTTTGAAATCATTAAATTTTAACTGAATAATTTTCACGCTTTCGGTCAAGATTTTGATTAAAATATGGATCATATTCGATAACTTTTGCCCATTTTGTTTTAAAAAATTTGGCTTCTTTTGAGTTCGGTAAAACATTTTCTGTTGCAGAATTATTTGTCTGCAGAAATTCTGCGTAAGGCGTGAAAACTATTCGATATTTTTTTTCACGCAAACGAAGGCAAAAATCAACATCAAAAAGTCCATTTTCGAAGTTAATATCGTCAAATCCACCTAACTCTTCAAACAACTCGCGGCGAACCGCTAAAACGCCCGAAACTGCGGAAAAATTTTGTATAACTTGATTTCGGGCAAACTTCCCGCCAAATTCCTTCGGTAAACCGCGATTCGAAAATCCAATCAAACCATTGATACCAATCAAGATTCCGTTATTTCTGACCGTTGAATCAGGATTACAAATTCTTCCGCCAACAGCACCAATTTCGCTCCGAAGAGCATGACTCGCGAGTTCAATGAGCGATTCGCGAGATTCAATTGCAATGCTTGAATCGACAAAAATTAAGACATCAGCTCTTGATTTTGCCGCCGCAAAATTGAATTTACTTGCTAAATCTTTTTTAACTGAAACAACATCAAACGTTGCATTTTTCGGAAAAAAATATTTAACGCGATGAAAATTCCAAACTCCAATTGAAACTTCAGCTTCGACATTTTTTCTCGTCAAATGTCGGCGAATTGCTTCACGTGCACGTTCGTGTGCGTAAGTTTTTTCGCTCGCCGCAAATGCTATCGAACCCGGAATTGCCCGCCAATGATATAAAATTCGCGGAATATGTCTGATTTGATGTTCGCTAATTTCTTCAGTTACACGCAACGCCAAATCGTAATCTTGGCTTCCTTCGGCACCAAGTTCAAAGCCGCCAATTTTACGCAAAACGCTTGTTCTATAAGCTGAAAGATGCGTAATCATATTAAGCGACAAAAATAAATCTGGACTCCAATCAGGCTTAAATTTTGGGTCAAAACGATTTCCGCGTTGGTCAATCATATCTTCGTCAGAATAAATCATCGCGGTTTGCGGAAAATCGTTTAGCTCTTTAGCAACGTAAAAAAGTGCGTCTTCCGACAGCTCATCATCATGGTCGAGCAAAACAGAAAACTCACCTGTTGCTAGTTCTAAAGCCGAATTTGATGCAACTGAAATATGTCCGTTTTCTTCACGAAAAACTACTTTTACACGCGAATCTTTTGTTAAATATTCTTCTAAAACTTTGCGAATATGTGGTTTTGGCGAACAATCATCAGCAATGCACAATTCCCAATTTTGATATATTTGATTAAATGCAGATTCAATACAAAGTCTGAGCCATTTTTCGTCAACGTTATAAACCGGCATTAAAATTGAAATTAAAGGTTTATGAGAAAACTCAGATATTTCAAGAAGAATTTTGCTTCGTTTTTCGTTGGTGAGAAAATCGTTTTTCAACAAAGTTGCAATACGTTTTTTTTCGACCTTTTTCCAATAGTGAAAACGTAATTTTTGAATAAGACTACCGTTTTTCAAATCTTTAAAAGCCGAACGTAGTTTTTTCAATAAATAGCTCATTAAAATCTATGGTTTCGGGTATAAAGAATCGCCGACAACGTCGTCTAAATTCAAGTTTTTCCAATCAAAATTTTCAGGTGTTTCCTTTATTTTACGACCCAAAAACGTGCTGTGACAATAAAGTCCGGTTACATTTTGATATGCCAAATCTGCGTCTTCTACGCGAGATGAAAAGCGTCCGACAATCGAATTTGAAACGCCAGCTTCAAGACATTCAATTCCTAATTCCGGCGGAAATAAAACCTTCAATGCCATATCGCTAAACTGAAAAAAATGCCACGGACGCTCGTGCGACGAGTATGAAAAATGCGTCGTGATACAAACAATTCCGCCAACTTTCAAGCATTTTGCAATTTCAAACGACGCAATCCAAGGCATTGCAAGATGTTCAAAAACCGCCGCAGAATAAATTACGTCAAATTTTTCATCGAAATAGGTTGAAAGTTTATGGGCATCGCCGACCACATCAACATTATAGCCCGCGTAAAAATCGAATCCGACATATTCGGCATTTGCAAAATTTTGCCTTGCCGCAGATTTGCCGGTAACTTCGCGGCTGCCGACTTCAAGAATGCGTTTTCCTTCGTGATTTCCAAATTCGATTAACCTTTTTGTGTGATAGGTGTCAGTTGAAAGCGGAATATCATCGTGCAAATAGCCGTTATCGAATCTGCTAACCAGCAACTTTGTGCTTAAATTGTGAATTTTTTTGAGCGTTTGTTTGCCGAATTCTTTTATTCGTGTTTTCAAATTCATATTTTTGATTCAACTAAATCTTTGACCGCACTTTTCCAGCCTTTTGAAAATCGCTTGTAACGACCGCTTTGAAGTTCAAAAAATACCGACAAAATTCGTTTAAACTTACCGTTTGGAAGATTCATTCGAGCGTTATAATGTTTGATAAGTTCCGTTTTTTCCTCAAGATTTTTTCTCACAATTTCATTGATTGAAAGTTGTATTTGGGGAGCTTTAAATTGCGGAAAAGTCCTCAGAACAACATTCATTAAATTTAATCTCTCCAATTCATTGTGATGAAAAATAATTGAGTTTTTATATAAATCGGAGCGGTTTTTATTTCGATGATTCCAGTCAACTCCGAGTTGCTGATTTGAGTGTTGACGATACTTAATTAAGCATTCGTCAATAAACATAACCTCACTGTTTGCAGCAATTACCAGCGAAATCCAGCCGTCGTGAATCGTATTTGGAATATCGGTCGGAATTGGCGAAAATGACTCGGCAAACTCCGCACGAAACGCCATTGTGGCTCCGGTAACAACATTTCGCCGCATTAAAACATCAAAAAAATTAAGACTTCTTTGTTCTTTTTCAAAGGTAAAATCCCAAAGTTTTTTGTCCAATGAAGCGAGTTTTTCGTCAACAATTTCGGCATTTGTAAAAATCATTCCAATATTTTTATGTTTAATAAAGAGCGTCTCGATTCGTTCAATTTTTTTGCTGTTCCAAACGTCGTCTTGATCGGATAAAAAAACTATATCGCCGGTGCAAAGTGAAATTGCCTTTTCAAAGTTTTTGGTTGAACCGATATTGTCTTCATTGATAAAAATGTGAACCGGAAAAGGTGAATTTGCAGCAAATTTATTTAGTATTTCAATTGTTTTATCGGCTGATTTGTCATCACAAACAATTAACTCATCGGGCAAATGAGTTTGTTTGACAAAACTTTCAAGCTGTTCCGATAAAAAATTTTCTCCGTTGTAAGTGCATAGTGCAATAGAAATTTTCATTTTTTGAGTAACCCGGAAAAGCCTTCGTCTCGTAAAATGCGATAAATTCTCATTGTTCTTGACTGCTGCACAACTCGTTCATATGTGCGTAAAGTTTGAACATATTCGCTTTGACGGTTAAAGTTATTGACCGATTCAATACGTGAACCCATTTGATAGAAAAAATCGCGGATTGTCGTTATTTCACTGTCAGTCGACTCAAAAATCGGTGTAAAGTTTGCCGGAATTTCGCTTCCGACCGACAAAACACCTAATCCGTGTCCGTGTAAAAACTCGAAATTATTCGAGTATGTTTCTTTTAATTCCGACCAAAACTTCCAGACACCAAAGTCTCGTTCACGCACATTTACATCGTGAAACAAAACAATTCCGCGTTCGGACATCTTCGGCAGCCAGGTTTCAAAATCGTGTTTGACCGCTTCGTAAGTGTGAAACCCGTCGATATGCAACAAATCAACCGAATTATCGTGAAAATGTTTTAAGGCTTCATCGAAAGTTGTTTGAACCAAACGCGAAAAATCCGAATACAGCGGATCGTGATGAAGTTTTAAATCTGCCAACACGTTTGCTTCAAGTTTTCCCGCGTGTTCGTCGCCCTGCCAAGAGTCAACCGCATAGCATTTCGTGTTTGTTTTCAACGATTTAACCGACTGACAAAACGCACAATACGAAACTCCACGATATGAACCGAGCTCGACCAAAACACGCGGACGCAATGCCGAAACCGCAAACATTGCAAACGGAATATGTTCCGCCCAAGCAGTTTCCTGCAACCATAACGGAAATTCCAAACAAACCGAATGTTCTAAAGGATTCATCATATGTAAGTCTCGGAAGTGATCGGAAATTTTCCTTACTTTTGCCTTTTTACTTTTTACTTTTTACTTGACCTTCCGTTTCCCAATCTAAAATCGGACGAATTACGCCTTCCATTCTACCGATATAATCGCCGCGAGCCGTATTTTCACTCGTCATTTTATCAACTACGTCAAAACTTACAGTATCAACGGCATTAAAATGGACACGCATTTCGGGCAAATAAGTAACTATTGCAAAGTTGAGAAAAAACGTGCCTTCCGCCATAAAATTTGCAGGAATCCAAACGATACTTTTATATTCGCCGACCGTTTTTTTGCGACGTTTCCAATCGGCTGAAACATCTTGAACCGTAAAAAGATGAACACGGTCTTGATTATAAACTTGAAAATTTGGCAATAAAATTTCTCCGTCTTGCAGAACTTGGTATGTGGCTTCAAGTCCGATTTTTTCGTGAACTTCAAACGAACCACATGTTTTATGCGAATCAGAGACAACTCGAATTTGTTTTAAAAGAACGGATTTGCTGCTCGGAGCATTTTCTTCATCAAAATTCTTAATTGCTTCAATTCGCCAGGTTGCGTTCAGATAATTTCGGACGACCTCAACCGCCGAACCTTCGTCAACAATTTTACCTTGATTTATCGTAATTGCTCGCGAACAAATCCGCGTAATCGCGGTCATATCGTGCGAAACAAATAAAACAGTTCTGCCTTGCTCGCGAATATCTTGTATTTTACCAAAACATTTTTTCTGAAACGAAACATCGCCGACCGCCAAAACTTCGTCCACAATCAAAATTTCAGTTTCCAGATGTGCCGCAACCGCAAAAGCCAGTCGCATAAACATTCCGCTCGAATAATGCTTGACCGGCGTATCAATAAAATTTTCGACCTCGGCAAACGCCACAATTTCATCGAATTTCGCGGCAATTTCGGCTCGTTTCATTCCTAAAATCGCCCCGTTTAAGAATATATTTTCGCGTCCCGAAAGTTCGCTATGAAAACCTGTGCCGACTTCCAACAAACTGCCGACGCGACCGCGTAAAGTTGCCGAACCGCTTGTCGGCTTGGTGATACGCGATAAAATTTTCAAAAGCGTTGATTTTCCCGCACCGTTTTTGCCGACAATGCCGAGCGTTTCACCTTGGTTGACGGTGAAAGTTATATCTTTCAATGCCCATAACTCTTGTTTTTCTCTGTGTTTACCGAAACTAGAAATCGCTTCACGAACTGAGCCGCTCATCTTTCCGCTGAGGTAATAAAGTTTCGATAAATTTTCTACTTCAATTGCTTTCATCAAATTAAATCGGCAAAATCGTCTTCCATTCGTTTGAAAACAAAGAGCGAAACGGCAAGTAAAATCAGCGTTACCGCAACCGAAATCGCAATCGCAAACCAATCAAACGGAGTGCCGAAAAGTGAACTACGGAAACCTTGCAAAATTCCATAAACCGGATTAAACGCTAAAATAAAACGCATTTTTTCAGACAAATTTTCACTTGCGTAAAAAACCGGCGAAGCAAACATCAAAATTTGCAAACCAAACGGCAAAGCGTGTTTTATATCACGAAAACGGACGTTCAACGCGGCAAACATAATGCCCGAACTTATCGCAAAAATCACGGCAAGACCAATAAATATCGGTGCAAAAAGAATGTTGGGCGATAGTGAAACGCCGTAATAAAACATCAAAATTATCAGCAACCCGAAACCGATAATTAAATCGATTAAACCTGCCAACGTTGCTGAAATCGGCACAATCAAACGCGGAAAATATACTTTTGTAACCAAATTCGTATTGTTTATCAAACTGTTTCCGGCGTTTGTAATCGCATAATTTATAAAAAACCAAAGTAAAATTCCACTCAACGCAAGTAACGGATATGGAACAGAATTTGAATCAAAACGGGCAAAGTTAGTAAAAATTGCGGTAAAAATTACGGTTGTCAAAACAGGTTGCAGAATCGCCCACGCGACTCCGAAAAAAGTTTGTTTGTAGCGAATTTGAATGTCGCGTAAAGTCAGAAAATAAAGAAGTTCGCGGAACTTCCAGATATCTTTCAAATCTAAATTTATCCACGAACTGCTTGGTTTTATTTTTACAATATTAGTGTCCAACATAATTTGCAATACTCAATCTATGAAATTAAATTCTATCTTTCAAGTTGAAATGAAGTTATATCAAGAAATGATTAGATTTATTGTCAGGATGAATCTCAATCTTGAAATTTTCGAATCGACTGGTTGAATCTAAATTAAATGGCGTAAATAGATTGATTAAAAAGTATCTTAATGGCTCGCAAAGTCAAAAAATTAAGATTCATTTGATATGCAAAATAATCACCAAAACCCTTTTCAAATACTTCATTAAGAGTTGATATTCTTCCAAAATCCATTCAATAATTTTTAGTGAATCATCGTTCGAAACGTCATCAATAACAGACGGTTTGGTTGGCTGAAATGTCTGTTTAATGATAAATTTCAAACATCGCTTGATAAACATTGCGTGATTGTAAACAGGTATAAACGTAAAACTTCCGACATCAGTTTCATCGTCAAGTGAAACTGCAAAAGTCCAAAATTGCTATGAAAATCTTACACATTTTAGATTCATTAAATCGCGGCGGAACGGAAACATTTGTCTTAGATGTTTGCCGAAATGCGGCTCAAAATGGATTTGAAATGACTTTTGTTGCAACTGGCGGCGGAACTCTTGAGTATGAATTTGAACATTCAGGAGTAGAGTTTATTCGGCTCCAACGCCAGCGACCGATTGACCTAAATCTTGCTTTGAAACTTCGAAAAATCATCAAAGACCGCAAGATTGAGGTCGTTCACAGCCATCAAGCGGTGGAAGGAATGCACGCGTATCTTGCAACGCTTGGAACGAAAACGAAGTGCGTTTTGAGCTATCACGCATATGTCGCGGATGCGAAAAATCGCTGGGCTTTAAAATTTTTAATTCCGCGAGTTTCGGCAAATTTGGTGGTGAGTAAATTTTTGCTCGATTTTTACAAAAACGAAATTGGTTTGAACACTAAGAACTTTCAAGTTTTATACAACGGTGTTGATTTAAAACGACTTACACCTACAACGAACGATTTTCGAGCCGAACTAAATTTATCAAAAGACATTTTATTAATCGGAATGATTGGCAATTTTTACCTTGCAGAACGCAAAGATCAGTTGACTTTATGCAAGGCTTTGCCGAAGGTTTTTGCGGAATTTCCGAACGCACATTGCGTATTCGCTGGCGGTTTTGAAAAAGGTGCTGAGCAGAAAGTTGCTGAATGTAAAGATTATTGCAAAACGAACAATATAGCGGAAAAGGTTCACTTTCTCGAGAGCCGAAATGATGTTCCTGATATTTTGAATTCGCTCGATTTATTCGTTTTTTCATCATTGCACGAAGGTTTGCCGATTGCTTTAAATGAGGCAATGTTGGCAAAAATTCCGCTCATTGTTTCCGATATTGAACCACTTTTGGAAGCTACGCAATACGGAAAACTTGCCGCTGTTTTCCCAAAACGCAATGCTGACAAACTTGCAGATGAAATTATTAAGCTCTTACAAAACAATGAATTACGTGGCAAATTAGCCGAACTGAGTTTTGAATTTGCGAGAGAAACCTTTAGCATCGAAGCACATTTGCGAAATTTGAAGGAGCTTTACAAATCAATTTAATGAAAATTTTATTAGCAATGCCAAGCAAAGATTCCTGGGGCGGACCAATTTCGAGTGAGCCGCCTTTTGCTTTGGCTTTGCGAAATTTGGGCGAAAATGTGACTGAAGAAATTTACGTTTATGGCGACAAAGATAAACCAACGCCGATTTTCGAGCGGATTCGCAGAGTTTGGTCAACTGCATTTCGCTTTCGTAAACTATTGAACACGCAAGACTTCGACATTATTCATTTCAACACAGCTTTCGATCTGAAAACTATTCTCCGCGATTCTTTTTCGCTTTTTGTGATGAACCCAAAAGCAAAAATTCTTTTCAAACTTCATGGCTCTGAAGCAGAAAAGTTTGAAAATGCTAACTTCTTTATACGATTTTTGATTGACTATTTGAAACGAAAGGTCGATGCTTTCGGCGTTCATACGAGCGAGGAAAAAGCGAACTTTGTGCGGCTTGGATTTGACGAAAAGAAATTTTTCTATGTGAAAAACGCGGTTACAATTCACGAAAACTTAAGTAACGATTTTTCGCGGACAATTAAGTCGCCTGACGATGTTTTCGAGTTTCTGTTTGTCTCGCGTTTCATTCCCGCAAAAGGTTTAATCGAAACAATTCAGGCTTGTGCAATCGTCCGCGATGCTGGTTTTAAGTTCTTTCTTCAATGCGTTGGCGATGGCGAAACCCGAAAAGAAGCGGAGAATGAAGTTGTGAGATTAAACCTGCAAAGCGTTGTAAACTTTACTGGTTACATTCCCGAATCAGATGTTACAAAATACTTTTTCAGCTCTGATCTGCTGATTTTTCCGACAAGCCACGCAGAAGGTTTTCCGAATATTTTGTTCAAAGCAGTTGCGGTCGGAATGCCGATTGTCACGACAAAAATTCGTGCTTCTGCCGATTATTTAATCGAAAATGAACATTGTTTTTTTTCGACGCAAAATGCAGAAAACATCGCAGAAAAAATCATAGAATTGTTGACCAACGAAAATCTTCGAAGACAAATGAGCGAAGCAAATCTCAGACTTGGAAAGAGCCTTTTACCAGAAGCGATTGCGAAGGAATTCCTCGAAATTTATTGTCAGATATAAAACCTACCCAAAACACGAAAATAGCGTTAGAATGTCATTATGAAAACGCTTTACCTTTTCTTATTCGTAATTTTATTTGCCGCAACTTCCCTTTCGCAATCTTTTTGGCAAACCGATTTGAAGTCAAAAATTCAATTTTATCAAACTACGGATTTCGGCGTTTTATTAGTCGGGACGGACAGAAATTTGTCTGCGGTTGACGGCAAAACAGGCGAAATTTTGTGGAAACGCAATCACGCGGGTTTGGACGAGACTTCGATTTCGACGATTCCCGACACAGATTTGGTCTTGATTTCAATTGATGAAGGCGATAAATCTCGGCTTGAAGCGGTTGATTTGCTTTCTGCCGACCGAATTTGGCGAAGCGACAAAGTAAAAGGCGATGTGATGCAGCTTGCCGTTGATGCCGAAAACGATTTGCTGTGCGTAATTTTGGCGAAAAAAGCAAGAGGAAAAGTCGGCGAAAAATTGGGACGAACTCCGCGAATCCACGTTTTGCAACTATCGAGCGGCAGAGAAATTTGGAAAAGCGATCTCGACAACGATGTGGAAATGATGCCGACCGAATTTACTGAAAACAAAGAAGTTAGCTTTACTTTCGACAATTACCGTCCGCCGATGATTTTGGATGGAAAACTTTATTTGTTCTACGAAGGTTCGACAATTTTTGACGCTTTTACCGGCAAACGAATCGAACGCGATAAGTTCAAAGTCAACGAAAGCGGACTTGCTTTGACCGAAGCCGACGCGATTTTCGACGACCGAAACGTTTACCTATCAGGACGCGGCAGAATTCGTGCGATTGACCGCCAAAGCGGAAAAACCGTCTGGAAAGCCGATGATTTGGGCGTTACGGCAGAAATATTTTTGGTCAATAACATTTTGTATGTGCGAACAGGCGGACAATTTATCAAAATTAAAGACGGCGAAACAGAGGAAAAAGGTTCTTTCGGAATTTCAGCGATTGACACAAAAAACGGCAAAACTCTGTGGCGTTTTAAAGGCGGCGACAAAGGTCTGACGAACTTTATTTTCTCCGACGCAAATACGATAACTGTTGCGGATAAAGACGATTTGATTCAACTTAACGCACGAAACGGCAAACGAATCAATAAAATTGACCACAAAATTGACAAGGCACAATTTGTCATTCAAAACGAAAATAATCAATTGGTTGTCGGCGGAAAAGACACGATTTCAGCATTCCAAGTTTCAAATTCTAAATTCCAAAAAATTTGGACAACAAAACACAAATCGCCAAGTCGCGGAATTTTGCGAATCACCGCCGCGATTGCCTTACGGGCGACAGCACTTTATTTTCGATATAGCGGCTTCGTAAGTTCCGGAGTCGGCGTTGTAAAAGGCGGCACAAGTCTTTATAAATCTATACTTTCGACGCGTTCGGGCTTTCTGCGAAATCGAGTTTCGTCAATAGATTTAACGAGCCTTGCAACCAATTACGCCCGAAATTACGTTACCGATAAAATTCCGCTCTACGGCGTTGCTTCGCGTGTGCGTAACGCCCAAGGTTTGAGTGTTTCGCGTCCGAATTTGAACATAAAACCAACATCGCCGAGCGTTGACGTGCAGGAAAGATTGCTTGATAAACTTGATCCGATTCGTCAAGCTGAGCGGCTTTCAAACTATCTTTTGCAACGAAAACGCCTTGCCGAACTTCGCGGAAATTATATGTATTTTTATACGGATTTGCCGAAACCTTTCGATAAAAAAGGCTTAGTCGGCGTAAATGTTCAAAACGGAAACGATGCGAGATTCATTTTAGTCGGCGAACCTGACGCACGGTTCATTACCGATGAAATCAACGGTTTGCTTTATTCGGCGGACGGAAACAGGTTGTTGGCGTTTGATGTTTTGGAGAGATAAATATATTGATTGCTAGGTGTGATTTTGAAAAATAATTCTATTAAATCTAATTTCGATTTGTGTAATTTTTTTACGAGACGTAAACCAGTTAGCTAAAATAATTGTCTATATTTCGATGGGCGAAATAAAATAAAAGCCTGAATCCGAGAAAGCGAAATCAGGCAGAATTGGAAATCTTACAGATGGTATAACGAGAACTGCTAAACCTTAGCCCAATGAATGTCTACGATTACTAAGAAATTAGCTAAAAGTTGGTGGAAGTTCTAACGATTTTTATTCCTCTTATTACTAATAACTTTCATCTCTGTTTCAATTGGTTCATCAACAGGATTAGATTCAGCTAATGCGTTAATAAGTTTTATCTCGCCGTATTGCTGTTCATATACAGCGATATTCGCTGATAGTAAATTAGACAAAGCTTTGGCAAATTCTTTTGCCATATTTATCTTCACTTTTTGTTCGACAATTGGTTCACCTTCTTGGGTTGAATCAACTATTTCTCCAAAAGTTAAATTAATGTCCCAAAGTGACAAGCCCATTACGACATTGTTTGCATATATTTTGATGAAATTCTCACTTTTTTCTGATTGTTGTTCTGCTGAGTTTCTTAAACCCAACTCCAACCTTTCTTGTTTTTCCATATATTTCGTCCTTATTTATATTGCTAATTGCATATTATTATTTGCACTTATTGTTCCATAGTGAGGCTTTTTATCTCGAACTTGAAAAGGGAGAACGTTGTCTACACTCTCTTTCTTTAAACTAATCGGCGAACTGTCCGTAGCTGCGAAACGAATTGGAGGCGGTGTTGCGGAAACTTCTTCGGTCATGTTCAGATCAAAAAAGTTCATTGGTTTGCCTTGTCGCTCCCAACAAGTCAAAAACACCTCTGCGTTTACAAGCCCTTTGTAGTTATCATGGTCATTATCTTCGTATGCAACAATAGACGCTTTCAGACCCATCGCACGGGCGTATTTTACAATAGTTTCTAAGGTCGGGTTACTTTCATTGTTTAAAACCTGTGAGACACGACCTTCAGTAACGCCCAACTTTATTGCCAATTCTGCCTGTGTCATTGAAGAAGATTTCATCTTCTTATCAAGTTGTGCAACAAAATTAAACGTAAGTCGAGACAAAAGATTGCGAATATCACGCTCAGTCCAATGTTGATTCATATTTTCTCCTTAGGTTTGCTATTTTACAATAGATAACAATGCTTTAAAGTTGTCATTACAGTTTTCTTTAGGGTCTTTACTTGCCAACTGCACTTTTGAATTCTCCGTCAGAGAATGCATTTTATTTTTTTCAACAGGGTCTGCTGCCTGTTCGTTTTTTGTGGTGTGTGATGACATCACACAAAGTTGAAATTCTGGATTTTGGGTTCGCGGATTGCATAAAAAGCTATAAATCCTATGTTCTTTATATTTGAAAACAAAACACTTCCTAAAACCTTCTTCATTCCATCCGTGATACCAAACATTGTTTCGTTGCCCTTCCAACCACGATTCCATTCTGTTCAAAAGATGATTTTGTATGTTTGGTTTCATTTTTTCAAACACTTCTTTTGCATTATATTTTTTATTTCTAGGGGCGACAGTAAGCCACGCCAGACCTCTTTGCTGTCCTACGCTTAAACCGTCAACCAATTCAATGCAAGCATTTTCAATTTCAGCCATACTAGACTTTTTATTTTCTTTAGATTTAACTAAAGTTAATACAACTAATTTAGTTAAACCTAAAGAAAATGTCAACACTAAGTTTTAATTTTTTCCTTTTATTGGATTAAATTAAAACTTATTCTCATACTGGTTACTATATTTTCTTGACTTTTACAGATTATTCAATGAAAATTAAATGTGAGAAAATGGCAATTTTCTCAAAGAGTCAAATTAAGGATTTAATTTTTTAATTTGTTTTTCTAGGCTAATAAGGCGTTGAATGATTTGCTCATTTAACGCTTTTTCTTTTTGTCTATTCCATAATCCGAAGATTATTTCCGAAACAAAAAGGAAAGCCTTGAAAACTAACAATAATATTTCCATTGTTTTGCACCTCCTTTTTAATTTTCAAATAATCAGATTTTTCAACCTGACAGTCGATATTATACACGACAAATTTTAACCGTGAATTAAGCCAGACAATGTTTTATGATATTCTGTTTTCACCATGAAAACTAAATTATTCCTTTGTATTTCCTTGTGTCTTTGTGCCTTTGTGTTTAATTCCTTCGCCCAAAAGAAAGAAAAACCGAACGCAGAAATCGTCAAAATGTTGAAAGAAGTTTCGGCAAAAAGAATCGAAACTGACATTCGCAAACTCGTCTCATTTGGCACGCGAAACACGCTTTACGAGCAAGATAATCCGACACGCGGAATCGGTGCGGCACGCGATTGGTTGTTTGACGAATTTACGCGAATTTCAAAAGATTGCGGCGGCTGTTTAGACGTTCAAAAGCAGACTTTTCTCCAACCAAAAGCTAATCGTATTCCTGAACCAATCAACCTAACTAACGTTATTGCAACACTTAAAGGTTCAACAAACCCTGAGAGAATTTATGTCGTCAGCGGTCATTACGATTCAATGTGCACTTCGCCGACTGATGCAAAATGCGATGCTCCGGGAGCGAACGACGATGCTTCCGGGACAGCCGCGAGTCTCGAACTTGCACGCGTGATGTCGAAGCAAAAATTTGACGCAACTGTTGTGTTTATGGCAGTTGCGGGCGAAGAGCAAGGTTTGCTCGGTGCCGCATATTACGCCGAACAAGCGAAAATGAACAAACAAAATATCGAAGCGATGTTTACGAATGACATCATTGGCGGCGTTTTAACGTTTAAGAAGGCAGCGAATAGAAATTCTGTTCGAGTTTTTAGCGAAGGCGTTCCATCTGATGAAACTGAGCAGCAAGCTGGAACTCGGCGAAGCGTTGGCGGTGAAAATGATTCGGCATCGCGTCAACTCGCACGATTTATCAAGGAGACTGCGGACAAATATCTATCTAAGTTCTCTGTTCAAATGATTTATCGCAGAGATCGCTACGGACGTGGCGGCGATCATATTCCATTTTTGGAGCGAGGTTTTACCGCGGTTCGCATTACCGAAACCAACGAAGATTACGATCATCAACATCAAAACGTTCGCACGGAAAACGAAAAATTTTACGGTGACACGCCTGAATTTGTCGATTTTGAATATGTGGCGAATGTAACGCGTGTAAATTTGGCGAGTTTGGCAAGTCTGGCACTCGCACCTGCGAGACCAAAAAATGCCGGAATGGTAACAACACGGCTCGGAAACGATACGGAAATAAAGTGGGATTTGAACACAGATTCCGACATTGCGAGTTACGAAATAGTTTGGCGTGATACAACTTCGGCAACTTGGACGAATGCGTTAAACGTAGGAAATATAACGAGTTATGTAATGAAAGCGATGTCGAAAGATAATTACTTTTTTGGAGTGAGAGCAGTTGATAAAGACGGTAATAAAAGTCCGATCAGCTTTCCGAGACCGATGAGATGATTCTGTTTAAGATTAGGAAAAATTTAGCCGCGGATTAACGCAGATAAACGCGGATAAAAATTAAATAAATTTATGGAATTTACCCCCGAAAAATCGTTTGGACAATTTAAGATTATTTCTTCAATCGGCAAAGGCGGAATGGGCGAAGTTTTTTTGGCACAGGACACCAAACTCGATAGAAAAGTTGCGTTAAAAATTCTGCCGTCTGAATTTGCGGAAGATAAAGACCGAATGAGCCGTTTCGTGCGTGAAGCGAAGTCTGCTTCGGCGTTGAATCATCCGAATATCATTACGATTCACGAGATTGGCGAATCTGACGGAACTCATTTTATTGCGACGGAATTTATTGATGGCAAGACGCTGGGTGACTATTCAAAAGCGAATCCGCTCAATTACAAATCGGCGTTGGAGATTGCGATTCAAGTTGCATCTGCACTCGATGAAGCACACTCAGCGGGAATTGTTCATCGTGATATTAAACCTGATAATGTGATGATTCGGGCGAATGGGTTGGTTAAGATTCTTGATTTTGGAATTGCGAAACTTTCGGGACGCGGAGACGCGGAGACACGCGGACACGGAGAAGAGGACAAAACTTTAATCGCCACGTCACCGCGTCAGCCCGTCTCCGCGTCGCATAAAACCTCACCCGGAATGATTATCGGAACGCCAAATTATATGTCGCCCGAACAGGCTCGCGGGAAGGATGTTGACCATCAGACGGATATTTTTAGTTTTGGCGTGGTGTTTTACGAAATGCTGTCGGGAAATTCGCCTTTTGCGGGTGAAACCGTCAGCGATGTGATTGCCGCCGTTTTGACGAAAGAGCCGAAAAGATTGAATGACATTCCAGTTGAACTAGAAGAAATCCTCAATAAATCGTTAGAAAAAGACAAAAAGAATCGTTATCAAACAGCAAAGGATTTGTTGAAAGATTTGCAGGAAGCTAAAGAGGAATTGGACTTTAAGGTTAGAGTTCCCGCTAGAGTTACGCCTTTAGGCGTGAAAACGTCTGACAATCAAGCAACTCAGATTCTACAAGCAAGCACAACCGCCGAGGAAATCACGCCTCAAGGCGTAACTCTAACTAAATACTTCGCCGCTGGTTTGCTAACCTTAGTTCTCGCAGTCGGCGGATTCTTTGGCTACAAATTTCTCTCGCCGACAACCAAACAAATCAATTCAATCGCTGTTTTGCCGTTTGAAAATCGGAGCGGTAATGCGGATTCTGAATACTTGAGCGATGGTTTGGCGGAATCTTTGATTTATCGCCTTTCGCAGATTCCCGATTTGAAAGTCAGCCCGACGAGTTCGGTTTTTCGTTACAAAGGCAAGGAAACCGATCCGCAGGTTGTCGCTAAGGAATTGGGCGTTGATTCGGTAATGACGGGACGCATTACGCAACGCGGCGATAATCTGACGATCAGCGTCAATCTGGTTGATACGCGAAATGGCAAATCGCTGTGGGGAGAGCAGTATGAACGCAAGATGTCGGAGTTGTTGAAGACGCAAAGAGAAATAGCGTCCGAAATCACCAACAAACTCCAACTGAAATTGTCTGGTGCGAGCGAGCAAAAGCTGGCGAAGAAATACACAGATAACAACGAAGCGTATCAGCTTTATCTGAAAGGTCGCTTTTATTGGAACAAGCGTGACGAGGAAAATCTGAGAAAGGCGATTGAGCAGTTCAAGGCGGCGGCAGATAAAGACCCGAATTACGCACTTGCCTTTGTTGGTCTTGCTGATTGTTATCTGTTATTGCCCTTCTACAGCGGTGGCTCTTCAACTGAGGCTTTACGTCAAGCAAAATCCTACGTGACCCGTGCCCTTGAGATCGACGATTCTTTGAGTGAAGCTCATGCTTCCCTCGGCTTTTGCAGTTGGCAGTCGTGGAATTGGGCTGAGGCAGAAAAATCATTTAAGCGGTCAATTGAATTAAATCCAAATTATGCATCCGCACG
The DNA here is from genome assembly GCA_031414415.1 of Acidobacteriota bacterium. Classification (GTDB taxonomy): domain Bacteria; phylum Acidobacteriota; class Blastocatellia; order Pyrinomonadales; family Pyrinomonadaceae; genus JANNVK01. The sequence goes on along the minus strand of JANNVK010000134.1, from coordinate 16,980 downwards.
TCAATGGTTAGCTCAGTATTGGCAGATTGCAGGTCGTGATGCGGAAGCTGAAACTGAGTATAAGCGTGCCATCGAACTTGAGCCGCTATCGCCGATTCTTTATCACGTGCTTGCCCTCCGTTATACCCGAAAAGGTGATTTGAAAGCTGCGGAAGAGCAATGCCAGCGAGCAATCGAACTGAATCCGAACTGGTATTACATACGCTTTAATTTGGCTCTGGTCTATGCCAAACAAGGAAGAAACGCCGAAGCGATAGCTGAGGCTGAGAAGAGCGTTGAGCTATCAAAACGCCAAAGCATTCCACTTGGAGTCTTAGGGTATATTTACGCGAAAGCGGGCAGGAAAACCGATGCAAATAATATGATTGAGGAATTAAAGGAAATATCGCAGAAACAACAAGCAGATGGTATTGATATTGCCCGTGTGTATATCGGATTGGGCGACAAAGATCAGGCATTTGTTTGGTTGGAAAAAGAGTTTCAGTCACGTAATCCGAAGCTACCGCTTTTATTAGGTTTCGGATGGTTCGATGCTCTCCGCGACGACCCGCGATTCAACGACCTGCTGAAACGGATGGGTTTGCCGGAATAGAAAAACTCCTCAAATGACCCTATTTTTCTTTGAATCTCGTTTAGACAGATAGACTTGAAAAAATAATTTAAGTAAGGAGAATAACAATGAACAAAAAGAGATTAGACGGCAAGGTTGCATTGATTACGGGAGCCACGGGTGGAATTGGTGAAGCAACAGCGAAACGATTTCTTGAAGAAGGTGCGAGTGTAATGCTTGTTGGGCGTTCGGCAGAGAAATTGAAAGCGACACGCGAACGGCTTGCTGAATTTGAAAATGTCGCAGATTTTGTTGCCGATGCGGTTGATGAAGCGGCGACAAAGGCATCGGTTGAAGCTACGGTCAAAGCGTTTGGCGGTTTAGATATTGTTATTGCAAACGCCGGGACGGAAGGCAATTGTGCTCCAATCGAAAGTTTGACAATGGAAGATTTTGAAAGCGTTCTGCGAACTAACGTGATCGGCGTTTGGCTGTCGCTTAAATATGCTGTCGAGCCGCTGAAAAAACGCGGTGGCGGTTCGATGATCGCACTTTCGTCAATCGCGGGAATGATCGGTTCGCCGACGATGGCTCCGTATATAGCCAGTAAACACGCGGTTTACGGACTTGTCAAAACAGCCGCCCTTGAACTCGCAGAAGCAGGAATCCGCGTCAATGCCATTGGTCCGGGTCCGATTGACAATCGGATGATTCGTTCACTCGAAACGCAATTTAGTCCCGAAGACCAATCCGCCGGACACGATTTCATCATTTCGCTCGTGCCGATGAAACGCTACGGCACAAACGAAGAAGTCGCAAATCTCGCACTATTTTTAGCAAGCGACGAATCAACTTACTGCACCGGCGGAATTCATATGATAGACGGTGGATTTACCGCAACTTAATAATTGTAAATTAAGGAGAAAAGCAACAGATTGACCGCACTAAAGATCAATAAAAACTTAGGACTTCGTGCGAGACGACCCGCGATTTAAAGTTAGAGTTACGCATTTATGCGTGAACAACCTTGAGTTTGTTCAATTAACGGGTTAATCGCTCAAGTTGAATCACGCCTCAAGGCGTAACTCTAACAGTTGAATCACGCCTCAAGGCGTAACTCTAACATTTAAATGAGTTTAGCCGTGCGGTTTCAACCCACGGAAAGCCTGAAAAATCGCGGTTTCTTTCAGCCGTCACTACGCGACGGGAAAAATTTCTACGTCGTCCGTGGGTTGAAACCCACGGCTAAAGTCACGTTGTCGCTACGCGACATTTTGGCTCAACAATGAATTTATGGAAAAGAAAATCTCAACTAAAAATAAAGACACTTCAATTAAAACGGACGAAGTTTTGTTTGATGAAATCCGCAGTTTAATCGAGCAAACGCGGTCGAGAGTTGCTCAGACGGTCAACTCGGCACTCGTTTTGATGAATTGGCACATCGGCAAACGCATCAGCGGTGAAGTGCTGAAAAATAAACGGGCGGAATATGGAAATGAAATTGTTGTTACGTTGTCACAACAATTGACAGATGAATACGGCAAAGGTTTTACACGAGCTAACTTGTTTAGAATGGTGCAATTTGCGGAGATTTATCCCGAAATGGAAATTGTCGCGTCACTGACGCGACAATTGACGTGGACGCATATTGTCGAAATTCTTCCAGTCAAAGACCAACTAAAACGTGATTTCTACGCTGAAATGTGTCGCATTGAGCGTTGGAATGTCCGCACTTTACGCAGCAAAATAAACGGAATGCTGTTTGAACGCACCGCGATTTCCCGCAAGCCTGAAGAAACTATCAAAAACGAAATCGCCGAACTTCGTGATGAAGATAAATTAACGCCCGACCTTATTTTCCGTGACACATATTTTCTTGATTTTCTCGGTTTGAGCGATACTTTCAGCGAGAAGGATTTGGAAAACGCGATTCTCCGCCAACTCGAAAAGTTTTTGCTCGAACTTGGCGTTGGGTTTGCGTTTGTCGCTAGGCAGAAACGAATTACGGTTGATGGCGACGATTTTCATATTGATTTACTGCTCTATCATCGGGAACTGCGAAGGTTGGTCGTCATCGAATTAAAGCTCGGCAAATTTATGCCCGCCGATTTTGGGCAGACCGAATTTTATCTGCGTTGGCTCAACAAATACGAACGCAAACCTTGGGAAGAATCGCCGATTGGGTTGATTTTATGTTCGGAAAAATCAAATGAACGGGTTGAATTATTGGCTTTGGACAAACACGACATCAAGGTCGCCGATTATTGGACACAACTTCCCGATAAAAAATTGCTCGAACAAAAACTGCACGAAGCCGTGATTTTGGCTCGTGGGTTAAGCGAGCGAAAATAAATCCAACCGGAGATTAACACAAAGAAACGCGGATAAATTATTAATAAATCCGCGTTTCTCCGCGGAGTTCGCGGCTGATTTAGAAGCTAATTATTTCGATTCTAAAACAATTTCGCGTGCCATACGGTTTTGCATAACTTCACGAATCTCAAGTCGGTCTTTATAGCCTTGCATCTGTTTTGCGTCATCGCCGATTACTTTTTGGGCGAGATTATCCGCTTTAGCCTGATTTGCTTCCATTGTCGCCAAATCTTTAAATTCGGTCAGCAACATACAGTTGAAATCGCCCGTGCCGTGAGCTTCAGTGGTCAAAACTTTATACGAAAGTATCAGTCCATCTTTCTTTTGGGCTTCCTGTTGCTTCTTCCAATCGGTGGCAAGATAGTTCAAATAAGCTGCATCCATTCCGGGTTTCATCCGAATATATCCGATGTTCCAAACCGATCCGTTGCGATACGGACGACTGACTTGGGCAATTACAACGACGCTTAATGCGAACATCAAAACTAATAAAAAACTTGCGATTAGACGATTACGTTTCATGATTTTCTCCTCTTAAAAGTAGTTGAGTGTAAGTACAAATGGGGGTAATTTTGATCATCGCCACACTCAATTCAAACGATGCTCGCCCAACTAAATTCTTGCAAAACTGCTTTAAACGCTATCTGAAGTCGAAAATACGTTTTAGCCATTGCTTAAAACAATGTCCCAATTCAAGAGCAATTCGCTCGCTTTGATTTCTCTCGTTCGCGGCAATTCTGCTGCGACAACAGCGGCGGCAACTTTTTCGGAATATTTACGCAAATTCAAAAAAATTCCGTCTTTTTCGTTCAAAGGTTCGTTCGGGAAAAACATTTGCGAAACAATTCTGTCGGCTTTACCTTCAACATCAAAATGAATATGCGGTGTTCGTTTTTCGGTCGCATTAATCGGATATGCACCTGGTTTAATCGTCTTGAAACGATAGCGTCCTTGGCTGTCTGTTTTTATTACGCCATAACCTTGAAAATTGGGGTCGAGCGGTGCGGCGGTGTTCGTATCGCCTTGATGTGAATAGCGTCCGTGTGTATTTGCCTGCCAAATTTCGATTTTTCCGCCCGCGATTGGGTTGCCTTTTTGATCCAAAAGCCTTCCTGTAACGTGGACAATTGTTCCAACTGCAAATCCTGTTTTTCCTTTCGAAGCAGTTAAATCGGCATCATTATCAAGCGGCTTCAAAGCAGGATAGAATGGTCCCATATCAACCATCGGCGTTGTAAAAAGTTCTTTCTGCTGGGCGAAAATCGAACCGCCAAATAGAGTCAAACCGCCGAGTCCCATTCCCAATTTCAACAGCTGCCTTCGCGAAAAGTTTTGTCCTTGTTCATTCATCGCTTTATTCTCCTTTTTTAATTTGAGCGAGTGCAATAAGCTATCTACCTAAACCCTTAGTTGCACTCGTTTCAGGCGGGGATAGCCCTCTCAAATCTTTGAAAAAATCTTTAAAAATTTATTTCTATTTAGCTAAACGAGATTTGAAGAAAAAAAGGGTCATTGGATGTAAAAGTTTTTTTATTTATCCGGTTTTGTTATATAGTTTCGGTTATAGTTGTAAAAAAAAATAGATGAAAAAAAACCCGTCGCAGCAAATCACGCTGTTGCTCGCAGATTGGAGCAACGGAAATCAGGCAGCTTTAGATAATTTAATGCCTCTCGTCTATGATGAATTACGCCGTATGGCGAGAAGTTATATGCGTGGTCAATCTTCCGGACACACTTTTCAAACTACTGAATTAATTCACGAAGCCTATCTAAAACTCGCTAAACAAGAAGATCCCGATTGGCAAAATCGGGCACATTTTTTCGGTGTTGCATCGCAAGCGATGAGGCATATTTTGGTTGATTACGCTCGTGCAAAAAATACCGGAAAACGCGGTGGTTCGGCTAAAAATATTACTTTAGAAGAAAGTTTGATTGTTTCGCCCGAGCATTCAGAAGAGGTAATAGCACTTGACGATGCTTTGAACCGCTTAGCGGAATTGGACGAACGGAAAACCAAGGTAGTTGAAATGAAGTTTTTTGGCGGATTAAAAATCGAGGAAATTGCTGAGGTTTTAAAAATCTCGCCGGAAACTGTGAAGCGTGATTGGAGTTTTGCGAAATCGTGGCTTTTGCGGGAATTGGCAAATAACTGACTTTTATTGTGGATTCAGAAAATTTAAAAAAAATTGAAGAGATTTATCACCACGTTTTAGAAGTTTCGGCTGCTGAACGCGGTTCGCTATTAAAAAAATTGTGTGGCGATGACGCAGACTTATTGCGTGAAGTTAAAACTTTGCTCGATTTTGAAAGCACTTCCGACATTTTAATCAACATATCTGCGGAAAATATTGCGGCTGAAATGTTTACCACAGAAGAGTTAAATAATTCTTTGGTTGACCAGAAAATCGGACATTTCAACATCAAAAAACTTCTCGGCAAAGGCGGAATGGGCGAAGTTTATCTCGCACACGACACCAAGCTCGACCGCAAAGTTGCGTTAAAAATTCTGCCGTCCGAATTTGCCGAAGATTCTGCCCGAATGAGCCGTTTTGTGCGTGAAGCGAAAGCGGTGTCGGCTCTCAATCATCCGAATATCATTACGATTTACGAAATCAGCGAATCGGCTGGAACGCATTTTATTGCCACAGAATTTATTGACGGCAAAACCCTGAACGAATATAAACGGGCGAATCCTTTAAATTATAAATCTGTCTTAGAAATTGCGATTCAGATTGCGTCCGCACTTGATGAAGCACATCTCGCGGGAATTATTCACCGCGATATTAAGCCCGATAATGTGATGATTCGGGCAAACGGATTGGTTAAAATATTAGATTTCGGAATCGCCAAACTTTCGGGACGCGGAGACGCGGAGACAAGCAGACTCGGAGAAGAAGAGAAGACGTTAATCGCTGAGTCGCATAAAACCTCGCCAGGAATGATACTCGGCACGGCAAACTATATGTCGCCGGAACAAGCTCGTGGAAAAAAAGTGGACGCACGTTCGGATATTTTTAGTTTCGGGATTGTTTTATATGAAATGCTCGCCGACAAAAGAGCGTTTGAAGGCGAAAATGCAATCGATATAATTAGTTCTATTCTGCACGTTTCACCGCTTCCTTTGAATCAATCAGTGCCTGGTATTCCACCTGTTCTTGAACAAATCGTCAGCAAAATGTTGATGAAAGATCGCAATCAGCGTTATCAAACAGCGAAAGATTTGCTGTTTGACCTGCGTCATATCAAACAAGAATTGGAGTTTGCGGAAAAGGTCGAACATTCCGATCAACCCAACACAAACAGCAAAGAAAACTTGCGACAAACTCTCCAAACCAGTGCGATGCAACTCGGAAACACAACCGATTTTCAGACAAAATCAAGTGCGGAATATATCGTAAATAATCTCAAATATTACAAATTTGGAGCAATTACTGCACTTTTTATTTTGATAACAATCAGCGTTTCGACGTTTTTTTATTTTAATCACAAGCCAGTATTGACCGATAAAGACACGATTTTGACGGCAGATTTCGAGAACAAAACAGACGATTCGGTTTTTACCGCAACACTCCAGCAAGGTTTGGCTATCCAACTCGGTCAATCGCCTTTTTTGCGAATCTTTCCTGATGCGGAAGTAAAACAAATGCTCCGTTTGATGGAACGTGCCGCAGACGAAAAAATCACGCCCGAAATTGCCCGCGAAATTTGTCTGCGGAAAGGCTTAAAAGTTTTTATCACAGGTTCAATCGCACCGCTTGGCAATCATTATGTGATTACTTTGCAAGCAATTAAAGCCGAAAATGGCGAAGCAATTTTTAGTGAACAAAACGAGGCTCAATCGAAGGAAAAAGTGCTTCAAATCTTAGGTAAAACAGCTTCAAGTTTGCGTGAAAAACTTGGCGAATCGCTCGCTTCGATAGAAAAATTTGATGCCCCGATTGAAGAAGCGACAACCTCATCGCTTGAAGCCTTGAAAGCATATTCAAGAGCAATGGAATATTATTCCAAAGGCGAGTATAACGATGAAACAGTCAGCTCATTTTTCCGTCTCGCAATCAAACTCGATCCGAATTTTGTGCTTGCTTATCGAGATTTTTCCCGACACCAATTCAACACCGGACGGCGTGTGGAAGCAACCGCTTTAATCACTAAGGCATTTGAATTACGCGAACGAACAAGCGAAAACGAAAAACTGTCAGTCGCGGTTATTTATTACAAATTTGCCACACTCGATGGTGCCAAAGCGGCAGAAACTGGCGAATTATGGAAACACACTTTCCCGCGTTTTTGGCATCCGTATCACTCGCTTTCCGACTCTTATTTTGAATCAGGGCAATACGAAAAAGCGGTTGAAAACGGGCTTGAAGCTATTCGTCTTAATCCAAATAATGCCGCCGTCTATACAAATCCGGCAGGTGCATTATTCCGGCTAAATCGTTTTGCGGAAGCCAAAGAACTTTACAGCCAAGCGATGGCGAACAATCTCGATCATTTCGGCTTTCATCTTTATCTTTTTTGGATCGGCTTTTTTGAAAAAGATTCGGCGGCGATACAAAAGAATCTCGAATGGATGCGAGCAAATAATTTCAAGCATTTTGCAATCGCCTACGAATCTCAAGTGGCATTGCTTGGAGGACGCTGGAAGCAAACATTAGAAATTTCGAGCGAAGCCCGGAAAGTATCCGAGAAATACGGAGATGCAAATTTAGTCCACGAATTGCTGGCTTGGAATGCTTTTACGGCGGCAATGTTCGGCGATTGCCGGATTGCCAAACAACGTGCTAACGAAGTTTTGCCGATAGCCGAAAATATTAACTTTTTAGCTACTTCGGCGGTTGCCTTGGCAATGTGCGGCGAAGAACGCCAAGCATTAAAAGTTGCCGACGATTTAGCTATTCGTTTTCCAAGAGACAAATTTGTTCAAGAACTTCGCTTGCCGACAATTCGTGCCGCCGTCGAACTCAACCGTAAACAACCCGAAAAGGCTCTCGAATTGTTGAAATCCTCTTCTCAATTTAATGGATATTTTCTAAATTTTGCACCGTATTTGAAAGGACTAGCACTTCTGCAATCCGGCAAAAATGCCGAAGCCGTCGCCGAGTTTCAAAGTATCCACAAAAATCCCGGCTGGTTTGAACGTTCACCTTTAGTGCCACTTTCACACCGTTGGGAAGCTCGCTCATTTGCTCTCGCTGGGGACACAACGCAAAGCCGAAAAGCCTACGAAGAATTTTTTGCTTTGTGGAAAGATGCCGACACCGATTTGCCGATTTTGATTGAGGCAAAAGAAGAATACAAGAATTTGAAATAATAATCTGCGATTCAAGGTTTTACAAAAGCGATAAATATTACAAATGCCGTTTTCATCACCTTGCTGGACTTCTTCAAGACGCAAAACACTTTTCCATCAATCGCTCAAATGTTAGGAGTCTTCAAGAGCAGTCCAAACTTTTTCGATTGGTGCGTCAAATCTCCAAATAGTAACAAATTCGGATAACATATACGTGAACGCAATTATTTAGATTTTGGCTCTGATTTTTTTAAGGTTTTTGCGAAATAACCTTGCCGATGCGTGAGTTTTACTTTTTGTTTAGCCAGCTCAGGATTGGCAGTTTGAATTTCAATTTTACGATAAGTGCCGTCTTTCTTTTCGTTTGTCGGCGAATATGCAACTAAAAATTGTGAACGCATTTCGAGTTGGATTTGTGCAAAAGCCTTTCGCAAATCAGATTCTTCACGCGGAAAATATGCATGTCCGCCAGTTCTTTCTGCAATTTTCCTCAGCGAGCCTTCATCAACTCCGCCGTAAAAATTATCACCAATCCCTACACAATAAATTACTGCTTCGGCTCTGTTTGCTGCATTTACCGCATCATCTAACCTCTTGCGTCCAAAGGTGTTTATTCCATCGCTGACTAAAATAATTGCTCTCCGTGTTCTATCTGGCGAAACGCTCAAAACTTCGTCAGATGTCACCCAAATTGCGTCCCAAATTGCGGTCGAACCTTGTGCAGTTTGGTTTCTTCCGGAGATCGGAGGTGTGCCGGTTCTTCCGCCGACAACGACTCCACCGCCGAGATAACCAGACGGCGGAACAAACTCAACTCTATCAATTGCTCTCCTCAAACGTGGAATATTGCTTGTCATTCCTTGTTCGAGCGTTGTTTCGCCAGTAAAAGAAACTATCGCAACCTCGTCCTTGTCTGGTCTAATTACATCTTCGACAAATGCTTTTGCGGCATCTTTTTCTTGTGGCAATGTTCTTTCTTGAGAAGCACTTACGTCAATTAAAATTGCCAAACTCAGCGGCAAATCTACTTGTCTGTAAAATGCAAAAATCTCTTGTTCTTTTCCGTCTTCTAAGATTTTAATATCTGTCTGTTTGAGATCGGTAATAAATTTTCGATTGTTGTCAGTCGCGGTGAAGAGAACGTTTACAACTTCAGTTTCAATCTGCAAAACTTCATCATCGTCAATTACAACTTCAGGAGATGGCGAAACTGTCGGGCTTGGCAAAGCACCGGTAACTTGTGTATTAGGAGTAGTTTGTTGTGCGTTTGAAGCGTTAAAACCAATCAGCGAAACTCCAAAAAAAATTGCTGATATTGCTAAAATTACAGATGTTCTATTCCAATTCATATTATTGACCTCTTATTTGAGACTATCATTCACAGCTCGATATTCAGTTTTTGCCGTAATTTTTAATCTGTCTGCTTTGTCTTTATCAGCAAAACGAACCTCAACTTTTCTTTTTTTCCCATCGTAATTTTGGTTCGCCGGACGATAAGTAACAATATATTGCGAACGAAGTTCTTGCGAAATTTTTGTAAAAGCCTTTTCAAGTTGCAGCATATCGCCAGTAAAGAAAACGTTTCCGCCAGTTTCTAAACACAATTTCGACAAATCGCTATCGCCTGAATCTTTAATTGTTCCGGCTTCAACGCCTGGAACACTTCCTAAAAATCCGGCTTTTGTTGAGATGGCAAAAACTGTTGTTTCGGTTCGCTGTGCAATATCAATCGCATCGCTCAACTCAGCTCTTGAAAATGTATCATCGCCGTCAGTTATTAAAACAACAACTCGTCTGCCTGGCGTATTGCGAAGTTTTTCGTCAGAAAATTCATAGACTGCGTCATAAAGTGCAGTTTGCGTTCCAACTTTTTTTACGCTATCAACAGCTTTATCAAGCAAGTCCATTTTATCCGTAAAGTCTTGAATCAACGTAACTTCGTGGTCAAAAGTCATAAACGCACCTTTATCTTTTCGAAGTCTAATTACGGTGTAAAGAAAATTTTTCGCGGCTTCTTTTGAAAATTTCGTTTTTCCAGCAGTTGATGGCGATGTGTCCATCAAAACACCAACATAAACGGGCGGATTCGTTTTTTCATCACTCATAAAAGTGACTTCTTGCTGAATTCCATCTTCAAAAACAAGAAAATCATTTTTGCTTAAACCAGTCACAAGATTTTTCTTTTTGTCTTTAACTGTAATCGGCAAACGAACTTCGATTGTCTTGACACGAGTTCCGTCATCGCCGGAAACCTTCGGAGTTGGCGTTGCAATTGGCGTTTGTGCCGTAGCAAAAACGCTCAAAACTAAAATCGCTAAAATTAACTGTGAAATGTAAATTCTTTTCATAACCTTTGGTTTGATGCTTGTTTTCTAAAAATTTGTTGCCTTAACGTTTTTTGAGTATCTCAAGAAAGTTTTGTAATTCTGATGGCAATTCAGATTCGAATTTCATAAATTCGTCAGTTCGCGGATGTTTAAAAGCCAATTTTTCAGCGTGCAAAAAGAAGCGTCCGAGTCCAGCAATCGATTTCATAATACTAGCATTTTGCAGATTTTTATCACGACCGCCATTGTAAATTTCATCACCAACAACCGGATGTTTGATGCTCGCCAGATGAACGCGAATCTGATGCGTGCGTCCGGTTTTAATCTGAATTTCAAACAGAGTAAAGTTTTCGAAATGTTGCCGAACTTTCCACAAACTCAAGGCATTTCTGCCTTTTTGGTCAATTGCCATTCGCACTCTATTTCGTCTATCACGAGCAATTGGTTGATCAATTGTTCCTTTGTCAGTTTTTATTTCGCCGTGTCCGAGTGCAACATAGCTTTTAAAAACTTCACGTTTTTGAAACTGATCACTTAGCTTTTCGTGCGTAATTTCGTTTTTTGCGACAACTATCAAGCCCGAAGTATCTTTATCAAGCCGATGAACTATGCCCGCACGATTTTCGAGTTCGAGCTTCGAATTTTGAATTTGAAAATGAAAAGCAATCGCATTTGCCAACGTTCCTTTGGCGGTTCCTGCTCCCGGATGAACTACCAAACCAGCTTGTTTGTTGATTACGGCGAGATCTTCATCTTCAAAAATAATATCAAGCGGAATATTTTCCGGCTTAAATGTTTGAACTAAAGATGTTGTAAATTCAATATCAACTTCGTCGTTTTCACAGATTTTATAAGAAGCCTTGGCTTTCTTTTGGTTTACTAAAACGTCGCCTTGATCGATTAGTTTTTGGAGCCTCGAACGCGACCAATCAGCAATTTTTTCTGCCAAAAAAGCATCCAGACGCATATTGGCATCTTCGTCAGTTGCAATTATAGTTTGCGGTGTTTCGTTTGTATCGTTTTGCATTATTTAATCTTTAAAAAAATCTTCGGGCAAATGTTCGCCATATGTGCGGAAATATAGTTGTTTCTTAAATTCTTTTTCGCTCAGATTTTTTGGAAGCGAAGCAATAACAACGTCGCGACACGAAGCAAACATTGAGGAAGCAAACCTCGCACGCTCTTGCGGAGTTCGCCTCATCCATAAATCATTTTGCATTTCTTCAATCTCTCGTGTCGTGTCCATCAACATAATTTTTCTCCAAAAGCACAAAACATTCCTGCAAAATGTCTTCTAAACCAAGAATCGCTATCCAATAATTTAAATACTTTTCATCATAACCATTCCGCAAAATACTCGCCACGTCTCGCATTTGCATTTCTGAAAGCGAATCTTTTGCCCAATTTAATTTAGAAAGAATCAAATCTTCTTTACTCACAATCCAAACTTCGAAATCGTCTGTATAACTTACTTTTTCACGTCTTTCAAACGCTTTCAAGCTAAATTCATCGGACTTCCGGATTACACAATCTACCTTAATTATCGTTTGTTGATTCAATATATTAAACATTCGTTTTCGATATATTGCGTCTTTAATTCCGTTATGAGGAACGTAATAGCTTGGTTCAAACTCTCGGATAAAATTTTCAACCTCTTTTATCGACAACTCGATAATAATATCAATGTCAGTTGTTGTTCGTGGCATTGCATAATGAACAAGTGCCATTGAACCAGTCAACATATATGGAATACCAAGTTTGTCGAGTCTTTCGGTGCAATCTTTCAGGACATCATTTTGTTCTTGCCTCGTAATTACCATTTGCTCAAATCGATTCCTTTCTTCCTAACCTAATATACAAAAAAACCATCGATGAAACCGCAACAACCAAACTAATTATTTGCGAAGTTGAGAGACTGACAATATCGCCCAAGCCGAACAAATTCCCACGTGGATCATCGCGGAAAAACTCAATCGTAAAACGGATTATCGGATAAAATAATCCATACATTATTAAGATTTGCCCATCAAATTTTTTGTGTCGAAAAAAGTAAACGAGTATTCCAAAAACAGCAAGCATCGCGAAAGATTCGTAAAGTTGAACCGGATGAAGATGTAACGCACCGCCGTGTTCGTCAAATATCGGAACACCAGTGTATTCATTTCCTTTTTCGCTAAAATGCACGCCCCATGGCAAACTTGTCGGTTTTCCCCAACAGCAACCAGCCGCATTACAACCTTGTCTGCCGAAAAATTGTCCAAGTGCAAGTGCTGGTGCGAAACAATCGGCTACTTTCCAAAAATTGAGTTTGTAATAAGGAATCAAAATCGCAAGAGCAATAAATCCGCCGATAAAACCGCCATAATAAACTCCGCCCGAACGTAGAAAATCGAAGGTAAAAACATTTACATTTGGTTCAACAATTACCATCAAAAGTTTTGAACCAATCAAACCACCGATTATTGTCCAAAGTCCAAGGTCGAAAATTCTTTGATATGGCAAACCATCAATTTTCGCAAGTTTCTGTGCGGTAAAAAGTGCGAGCATTATTCCGAGAGCTAAAAGCAACCCATAAGTCGTAATTGGAAAGTCACCGATTTTAAAAATTTCTGGAAACATAATTTATATTTGCGTATCCGTATTTAACTTAGAAGGTTCTTCTTTTTTCGCAAAAAACATATCAATTAACAACAAAACCGCTCCAGTGCAAATCGCCGCATCAGCAATATTAAATGTCGGATAATGCCAACTTCCAAATTGGACATCAATAAAATCTATCACAAAACCTAGTCTAATTCGGTCAGTAACATTCCCGACTATTCCGGCAAGTAATAAAGCCAAAGCTCCAAGCAATCTGTCCTGCGATTTTGGGACTTTCCAAAAAAAATAAGTCACCGCAATTGCTGCAATTATTGCAATTCCCGAAAGTCCCCAGCGTCCATATTCGCCGTGATCATTAAATTGACTAAAAGCAACACCAGGATTTTCGGCATATGTAAAGTTTAGAAAGCCTTGAATGGCAGTATAATCTCCGCCAAATCTCAGTTTGCGAATAGCCCACGCTTTACTTGCTTGATCAAACAAAAAAACCGCCGCTGCCGCAACTAAATATGCGGCTTTCCAGATGTATAAAGATTTATTCATTTTAAATGTTTAGTTGCAACATACGGATGCTCCGGGTTTACTACTAATTTTTGTTTTTTAGGATCAATTAAAACATCCATATCTTCCATCGGAATTGCTCCGAGCAAAACCTCTGAGTTTCCAGGCAACACAATCGCCCGAACTGTAGTTGAACGATTTTCAAAACGAACCTCAACTGATCCAACAACCTCGAGTTCTATTATACTTTCGTCAGCTAAACGGCTAAATTGCTTTTCGATTAATGGTAAACCTAATTGGGCTTTGATGTTTTCGTTAATAGCCAACATGTAAGCTCCGTTGTCAACTAAAGCGGAGATGGTTGTTTTTTTAATGTCTGTTTCTTTAATCAATTTTTGACGAAACATATACATATCGCCGCCGTTCGATAATTCAATTTCCGCATAAACTAATCCCATTTATTCACTCCTGTTTTGTCAGATTTTTTGTAGCTTATTTTTTATCGGAACTAATTTAAAATATTCTTTTCAGACTCAAATTTTTTATTTTCTCAATTTTTATATGTGGACAGGTTCATCAATAACAAGGATTTAGCTTATGCAGTTATGAAAATTACTCAATATTTGTAAATATATTTTTCGGAGCCTTATAAGTTTTCCACCAATCTAAATAACAAACATCTGAACAACCTAAAGCGTAAGTTACGACCTTCCATTTTCCTTTGGTCTTCTTCAAAAGTGCAAAAAAGTTGTTATCAATGTTACCCTCACCAATCGAATCTTCATATTCAGTGCCTTTGAAATTGGGTTTACCACCGCTTGAACTTTGCGGCTCACCACTAAGATACGCCCAAGTTCCGTTGCTCTTAAAAGTATCAGCAACAAACTGAAGTTTTTGCTTCAATTCTTTTTCAACCGGAACACGCAATGCATTCAAAATTGCTGTTCGTTCGGCTGAACCTTTTGTCGGCGTGTAAACTTTTTGTGCGAATGCAACCGCAGACAACCCAAAAATCATAAGTAAACCAACCAATGTATTTTTATACATATATTTTCCTTGTTCTAATCTATTTATTTTAAGTGTTTTGTTGCAACAAAAGGATGTTTTGGATTAACAATCAATTTTTGATGTTTAGAATCAATTAAAACATCCATATCTTCCATGGGAATTGCTCCTAGCAAAACCTCTGAGTTTCCAGGCAACACAATCGCCCGAACTGTTGTTGAACGATTTTCAAAACGAACGTCAACAGGTCCAACAACCTCAAGTTCTAACAAACTTTCATCAGCAAGTGTCGCAAACTGCTTTTCAATTACGGGCAAATCAAGCTGGGCTTTGATGTTTTCGTTGATTGCTAACATATAAGCACCGCTGTCAACCAACGCTCTTACTCTTGTTTGCTTTATATCTTTTTCATTTATAAATCCACGACGATGTAAGACAATATCATCAACGCTAGTTAAATCAATATCCGCATATACTAAACCCATTTCGTTTCTCCCAGATTCATAAATCTTTTTTGACTTTTTTTCGGCTAATTTAATCATTGTTGCCTCTCAATCTCAATCAACGCTTCGGAACATCGTTCGCAAACAGTTGGATAACGTTCATTTATCGGAATTTGCATCGAATAATTCCAACATCTTTCGCACTTCAAGCCATCAGCTTTCGTAATTTCAACTTTAAGCGAATCGCTTTTAAACAATTCTACCTGCGAAACAATAAATATGTATCGCAAATCGAGTCTATATTCCGACAAAAACTCAAAATCTTTTTCAGCGAGCGACAATTTAGCCTTCGCTTCCAAACTTGAACCAATTAACTTCTCGTTTCTCGATGTTTCGAGCGACTTCAAAACTTCATCACGAATAGAGAAAATACGTTCCCAACTATTGAGAAGTTCCGTTTCTAAAGTTTCTTTGGCGACCGGAAACTCTGCCAAATGAATAGATTTGGAATCTTGATTTGGCAAATTTTCCCAGGCTTCATCGGAAGTAAAAGATAAAATCGGAGCAATTAAAAGCGACAAATCTTTCGTGATTTTATACAACGCAGTTTGTGCCGAACGCCGTTCGACTGATTTTGGTGCGTAAATATAAAGCCGATCCTTGATGATGTCGAAATATCTTGCCGAAAGCGTAACCGTGCAAAAATTGTAAATTGACTGATAAACAACTTGAAAATCGTAAGTTTCGTAGGCTTTCGTAACTTTCGCCGTCAATTCGTCAAGACTAGCCAACGCCCAACGGTCGATTTCTAGCAAATCATGCACCGAATCGTTTTGCGGATCAAATTTATCCAGATTCCCAAGTGCGTAACGTAAAGTGTTGCGAATCTTACGATAAGCGTCCGTTACGCGGTCGAGAATTTCTTTCGAACAGCGAACATCTTCCGTATAATCGACCGCCGCCGCCCAAAGTCTTAAGATTTCCGCACCGGATTGCTTAACGATTTCATTCGGCGAAGTTACATTTCCGATTGATTTACTTTGCTTTTTTCCTTCACCATCGACAACCCAACCGTGCGTAATTACTTGCTTATATGGAGCAATATCGTGAGCTGCAATTCCGCACATTAAAGAAGAATTAAACCAGCCACGATACTGATCGCCGCCTTCAAAATAAACATCAGCTGGAAATTGAAGCGTGTCGCCGCGAGTTTCTAAAACCGCAACGCAACTTGAACCTGAATCGAACCAAACATCTAAAATGTCTGTTTCCTTTGTAAAATTGCTATTTTCACACTTCGGACACTTAAATCCTACGGGCAGAAGTTCGCTCGCTTCTCTGTTATACCAAGCATCAGCTGTTTCTTTCGCAAATATATCCGCAACGGCATATATGACATCAGCGTCAGCAACAACGTGTTCGCAATCTACACAATGAAAGGCAATAATCGGCACGCCCCAAACTCTCTGCCGCGAAACACACCAATCAGGACGACCTTTTAGCATATTCGCCATGCGTCCTTCGCCCCAATTTGGGTGCCATTTGGTGTTTGCAACTTCGCGTAAAGATTGCGAACGCAAAGATTTATCACCACTATTGTCCATTGATATAAACCATTGCGGCGTTGCCCGAAAGATTACAGGTTTGTGCGAACGCCATCCGTGCGGATAGCGATGCGAATAATCTTCGGCATAAAGCAGAGAACCACTCTCACGCATAAATTCGACAATTTTCGGATTCGCCTTGAAGACAAATTCACCAGCAAAATGTTCAACTTCTGAGGTAAATTTTCCGCCATTATCAACCGGACAATACGTCTGCAAACCGTAGCGTTGCGAAATATAAAAATCGTCCGTTCCGTGTCCGGGAGCTGTGTGAACCAAACCAGTT
>JANNVK010000133.1:0-7489 GCA_031414415.1 Acidobacteriota bacterium | reverse complement strand
TTGTTGTCGGTTATCATTTTGGCGACCGCTTCCGCTCATTAACTGCATATAATCGACCACAACAAGGTCTAATTTCTTTTGTTCCGCAACCAACCGTCGAAGTTTTGCACGCATTTCAAGCGGCGAAATTCCGGGCGTATCATCAATAAAAATACGTGCTTCAGAAAGCGTGACAATTGCTCCGGCGAGTCTGCCCCATTCCTCTCGATTAAGAAAACCGGTGCGAAAACGCTGTGCATCAACTCTCGCTTCCGAGCTGAGCATTCGCATTACAAGTTGCTCTTTTGACATTTCGAGCGAGAAAATTGCGACAACTGCGTTTTCCAAAATCGCGGCGTTTTGGGCAATTGTCAGTGCAAGTGCCGTTTTTCCCATACTAGGACGAGCTGCAAGTATAATCAAATCAGAAGGTTGCAAACCAGAAGTCATTTGATCAAGTTCACGAAAACCGCTTGAAAGTCCGGTCAAAGCATGAGATTCGCGTTTGGCATATTCTTGAACTTTTGCCAAAACTGCTTCAGCAATTGGCTTGACTGACGAAAAACCTTGTCGCGTTCGTGCATCTGCAATTGCAAAAATCGCTTGCTCAGCGTGATCCAAAATTGTTTCCGCGTCGTCTTCTTCGGACAACGCCTCACTCGTAATTTGATTACAAACCCGAATCAAATTTCGTACAACAGCTTTATCGTGAACAACCTTTGTGTAGGTCGAAATATCTGAAAAATGCGGTAAACCATATGTGAGATTTGTGATGCTCGAAACGCCGCCCATTGCGTCAAGCTGACCTTCTTTTTTGAGTTCTTCGCCAATCAAAATTGGGTCAATAGTAATTCCGCGTTCAAACAAATTAGTCATCGCTTTATAAATTCGGCGATGCAAAGGCGAATAAAAATCGTCAGGTTGCAGTTGTTCAATGGCGTGAGAAATCAGCTGATTATCTAACAAAATTGCCCCCAAAATCACACGTTCACTATCGGTTGATGAAGGCAAAGGCTTTTCTAAAAATTGTTCGCGTGTGTAGTCTGAGTTCATTAAAATAATTTATTTAGCGTTTGGTTTTGGACTGTTTGAAAATTGAATTTTAGCATAATTGAGTTTTAGAACAAACGAAGAATTGAACGAAAATAAGTCTTGACATTTCAGAAATAAGGTTTACGCTTCAACCAATCGAACAGATTGAAATGCATTTTGCAATTGTTTTCTTAACCACAGCAAAAAATGTAATTTCAGGGAATGCTCTAAATTTAATCCACTAAATGAGGTCGTCCACAATGAAACTTTCACTTTTTTCTCGCGTCAATCCTGCACAAGCAAGCAAGCAAGCAAGCAAGCAAGCAAGCAAGCAAGCAAGCAAAAGTATTTTTTTACAAACCGTAAGTCTAATGCTTAAGTCTAGTTTGCTTATCAATTCAATATTTGCCGCACCAACATCAAAAACGTCATCAAAGCTTACAACATTTGACATAGATTCAAACTGTGCAATTTTGGAGAATCAAAATGACAAAAAATGATAAAAATCTCAACAATAGTATTTTGAGTATTGTTTCGGTCACTCAAATTTCTCCAATTGCGACTGGAACAGCTGGAGGAGCCAAAATAACAATTACTGGATCAGGCTTTCAAGAAGGTGCGGTGGCGTATTTTGGAAGTCAAATCTCAAAAGAATCAATCCTAGAATCTGAGACTAGTTTAAGAGTTGTCGTGCCAATGACTGAAGAGTCGGGTAGCGTTCCTGTGACTGTGGTTAATCCTGATGGTGGTCAATTTACACTTGAAGGAGCATTCACTTACATAAACTCGGAAAATGGTGATAATGCACAAGTTTTTGGTGTTTCACCTTTGGTAATTATTGAAGAAGCTAATACGGAAATAACATTACGCGGACGGAATTTAATAATCGCTTACAAAGACGGTTTGGTAGCCTTGCGTTGTCCTAGCAGAGTAAATATAGAAATTTCCTCAGTCGTTCAAAATGAAGCAGATGAAAATGGAATTGAATCTTTAGTATTTAAAGCTACTGTAACAGCTACGCCGCCACTTCTACCACTTGAAAGAATTGCAATTCAAATATTAGCCAGTCGACGACCAAAGGCAAGAGATGATTTGATGGTCGAAAGTAGCACACAGATGTTTACGGTTATTCCGCGAGACATTCCTGTCCCACTTGCTTTTACTCCAAGCCTCAGTTCAGATAACCCAACAATGGTGGTTGTGTTGGGTGAAAATCTTGAGGGTTGTACTCTGGAATTCGATAGTGGCACTCAAACTCATGTGCAGATGTGCGATAGTCATTCACTAATGGGAATTACAACGGTCACGGAGAATATGGCTAGTGGGCAATCAACAATGGTTTCAGTTTTGGACAAAAACGGAGCATCTGTTGGTCAATATAGTTTATCGATTGCTCCTAGTTCGGAATTGAAAAAGTCTGACCCAATTCCACCAAATGACAATTCACTTTTCTCAGGAGAAGGCGGAATTATCGAAACAATGCCACCGCCACCTGCAAACTTCACTCTTGATATTGTTCCGATACCAAATCAAAAGGTTTTAGGTCCAACCGAAAAAGATAATTTGATTTTTGATTTACGCGGTGAATCACAAACTAATGCCGTAGCCAATGCTTTCAATTATACGATTCAAGTTTATAGCTATACAATCCACTTTCGAATTATAAACCGTGTCTATTTGTTTCCGTTGTTTGACGGCGGAGGCTCGGAATTTAACTCACCAATTTTAGCTAAGGTTGGCGAATTGTTTCCAGTTCGTGGGGCAGGCATATTGGTCGCTTTCCGCCTCGATATTTATTTAACCGTTACTGTCTATATCATTATCGGAATTAATTTTGACATCCCGTGGTTTGGGTATTTCAACGAATTTCCTCAACAATTTCCAAACGCAATCGGGATTGTGATTGTCGGCGTGAGGATTGAAATAGATATCTACATACTCGCTTCTTTCATGGCTGCACTCGTTTTACCCGATGGAAGACTACAGATAATATTTCTTGTAGTTTTGATTGCTGACTTTCACTTCACAATTAGTTCAGACCTGCATCGACTTTCATTTCTACCTCATTTCACGCACGAAGTGCACCATGCAGGCATATTTTCAGGTAACAATCCGCTCCCTTGCGGAGGGCGTTTCCAACTCGCAGACGATAACGGACAGACAATGTTTCAAGATGCTCACGGTGGGCATTTATCCTATTATTTTGCCCGCTCTACAGGTGAATGCTGTATGCCGTGGCGGTTTAATCTTGAATTATTACAGATTTCATCAACAAATGAAGAAATCGTAGTTCAGCCGCCATTCGATGTAAATTTATGCTTAAATGCCCTCGAAAGTGGAGAGCAAATAAAAGTCGTTATTGAATCGGTTCCACCACCAACCGGAAATCCAGAAACTTTGGTCATGAACATCGCTGATACCGCAGTTCTTAGAGCCTTATCAGTTCCGGTTGACCAAAACGGAAACCCGACAGGTCCAGGACAAGACATCACAGAGTTAGGCTATGGAGTTGAATTCTACTTAGATCAACCACTTGAAGTACTTTCGCAAGGTCAGTTACCAGATGGCGTTGCTATCGCAATACAAGAAGGAAGCAATATAATCCGTGCGGCGGTGACATCAGTTCGGATTCTCGATGACGAACAGTTTTTATCTTTTTGGCAAGGCTCTATTCTCGGGTTTGACATCATCCGTTTTCTTGCAGAAGGACAACCCCCGAGATTACGCACGGGCAGTTTACCTGTTACCGTTAATCCAAATGCAGGTGCAATAAAGATTACGCCAACATTAGCATATAAAGAAAATGGTCAATTAGTTGAAGTTCAAAACAATGAACTTATCCGCTATGAGCCTTTTGAAACACAACGCGATTATGTATTAGCACTTAAAATGGAAGTGCCTAGAAGTGCTCGTTTGCCTCAAACTCTAATTGTTAAAGTACTCCGTGCAGAAATAAAAGTTGTTAAAGGAGGTAATGAAAAATCATTACCTCCGTTGAGACTCGATAATCCTAATTATCCTGATTATCAATTCAACGATGAACGAGCTAGTGAAACCCGCTCACAAATTTTCTTTACAGGAAATTTAGCGATAGATGGTACTGAACAAACAATCACAATTAGACCAACTTCACAAGGAACTTTTTTAAAAGAGGTTACAAACATGACGGTCATGCCGAATAACAAAGAAGTTATAGACGCTAACGGAATTCTAAGAAAACTTGTTCCTCCAGGAAAAAAAGTATTGGATAGAAACGTACAGCTATCTGTATCATTAAAAATCACCAGTAGTGTGAGTTCTGGAATATCGGTTAACCAATCAAAAATTAAAATGATTGTCGTCAATGAAGAAACCTTTGAAGAATATTTGCGTGTTTTTGATGAAGCTCAAAAACTACTAACTCTTATATCTGTTCCAAGTGATAATTTAAGAAAATTCGCTGAGAACTTTTATAATAATGATTTATTTACTTTATCTTCGCCACCTTCGAACAGTTTGCTCATCTCAAAAGGTAAAGAGCTTTGGAATAAATCAGTAGATTTTGTGAAGACTACAGCAAAAGATGATCGAATACTGTATTATCTTCGACTACTTTCGGTCGCTGCTCTTAGGGCACATTACAAACGGAATCTTTTTGTAGACTTGCCAAACGACAAACTTAAAATGTTTGAATGGTCATCGCGTGGATTGGAAACAAGTGATGGTGTGAACGCTAAAATTACTTTTAGCCCAAGCATTTTACGCCAAGCCATAATTACTGGTTATGACCCGTTCATACTAGCTCAAGTTCCTAATAAAAGTAATCCCTCTGGATTACTAGCGTTGGCACTTAACAACGAAAAGCTAGGTGATATTCAAGCACAAGTAGATGTTAAGACGGCTATTATGCCAGTTAGATACAAGGATTTTGATGATAAATTAATTGAGAAAATCATTGAATCCAGTTTGGAGTCAGTTGTCATGATTTTGACAACAAGTCAGCATTTGGCTAAATTTTATGATGCTGAAAGATTTGCAAGTAAAAAAAGAGAACCAAATGTTCCAGATAATTCATATATGATTCTTCGTGAATATCAGAATCCAATTGGGGTTGGCGAGACTGAAGAAGAGTTTTTAGAAAGTACTTTGCCATATCAATTTGCAATAAGGAGTGATAATTACGCTCAGCTAATATTTGAAGGACCAACCGGCAATTCACCATTCGTAATAGATCAATCATATTGGGTTGATGGATTTCCACAAATTGTTGCTTTGGGCAAGTTTCAGGATCATCCTAATTTTGGCGATTTAGATTCATACACAAAACTTAATGACAAACCACTTGCGAACAAGGTTCTTAATTCTGGCTCAGGCGGTGGTTTTCTTTCGAATGAAATTTTTTTCCGCGTTGCCTTAATCCGCAAGCGTGATAGACCAAAATTAGCATCTGGACATCTGCATATACCTCCGACTGGGACTGAACCAAGAACTAAAGGGCAAGATTTAATAACTGGTTCTACAAAAGCAATCAATCAACTTTTAAAATATAGTTTTCTTTTAAGTGCAGAAGGTAAATGGGATATCCAATTTCCTGATACTCAAATAAACACGAATCGTGGTTCAATTACAAGAATTGTAACTAATACAACTAATAGTGCAATCAAAGTGGTTTCGGTGATTTGGATTAATCAAGGACCATTTTCAGTTCAATTACCTCAGGCGTTGCCAGTTATTGGACCTCAGGAAAGTATTCCCCTCGTGTTCACCTTTGAACCAACGTCAGTGCAAGACTTTGCTGGAAAACTATTGCTTAAAGATGAACGTGGCGAAATCGTTTTCGTGATTACACTCGAAGGTAAGGCTTTATTGACCCCGCCACCGCCACAGATTATGTTGTTTACACCATCATCTGGATTCGACGGTACATTTGTCACAATATCTGGAACAGATTTTGTCGAAGTACAAGATGTTCAGTTAGGGAATCAAGGTGTTGGTTACACCGTGGATAACTCAACTCAAATAACAGTAGAAGCAACTCCTCCGGGAGGGTTTTTCACGATTCAAACTGCATACGGGTCAGTAACGAGTAATACACGTTTTATAGTTCGGAGACGGGCAACCTGAAAAAATACGATTAAACTGGAAGATTACTATAATTCATCATGACTAAACAGATTTGCTCATTTTTTGTTCTACTTTTGTTGGCAACGACACAATCGTTAGCTCAACCAGGGTCTTGTTCGCTGTTGTTTGATTCTTCAAGAATCTGTCAGACCGAATATGTTACTGAAGACTTTGTTTTTGTCGGACACGTTTCCGCATTGGATGATGTGACAACTAAACTAGAAAATAACCAGTTGTGGAAAATTTTTGTAATAGAAGTGATTCCGATTAAAGGCAAGCTCCCCAAAATGACTAAACTTTTCTTGAATCAAACATTTTGTAAAGGTTCGGTAGAAATTGGCAAGAAATACATTTTTACTGCACATAAATTAAATATTCTTGGAACTGACGAATTGGTGTCTTCAAAATGGTCTACAAATATTGCAGACTCTTCAAAAAGTCAATTTGCAGAGCTTATCAAAAAGATTCGTTCTGTAACAAAAAACAAGAAACAACCCCGTGTTATTGGACAAGTTATTCAATACAACTTAGACCCACTTGGCAGGTATGATTTTCAAGGTGAATCTCTAATTTCTAAACTCGGATACAATCCAGCATTTGCTTCTCCATCACGAAATACTAGCGTTATTGCAAAAAACAAAGACGGGAAAGTTTTTGGCACAGTAACCGATGAAAACGGAAAATTTGAATTTAAAAATTTAGAGTCTGGGAACTATGAAATTTCACCTGTATTGTCCCAAAATATCATTCTGAATAAGTTTCAGTATTTCACCTCATCATTTGAAAGTGGGTTTCTTTCAATTGCAACTGAAAAGAGATTCTTCAACGTTGTAAACAAAATTTGCGGTGAAGATATTAGATTCAACATTCGAATATCTGGTAACGCTTTGGAGGTTATTAAGAAATAAGAATTTTTCAATCATTCTTTTTTCCATTCATACCGATTTAGTCCGAATCGCGGACAAGAAGGTGCATTAATCACAATACGCGGTGAACATTTTGACGGTGCAACCAATGTGCGAATTGGATCTAGTAATATTCCTTTTACATTTGTTGACTCAACTAAAATAACAGCAACAATTACTGATGACGTAAATAGTGATTTTGTCTATATTGAGACACCAAATGGAATAGCTGTAAGTTCTACAAGATTTACTTTAGTTTTGCGTCCGCCGAGAGATTAAGTTGTAAGGAGTTTATTATGAAAATAAATATCAAACATCTAGTCGTTTTTTTGATTCTCTTTGTAATTTGCTTTCAAAATGAAGCGGTAGCACAACCGCGATGTACTTCAAACGTGAATTTTTTTGAGTCTTGCAACTCGGCATATCTTAATCTTGAATATGTGTTTGTTGGACGAGTGATTTCATTAGGA
>JANNVK010000132.1:0-122799 GCA_031414415.1 Acidobacteriota bacterium | reverse complement strand
GAAAAATTAAATTTTAACACACCAAATGATGAACGTTAATGAAATGCAAACCAAATTTTTCGTGAGCGGAGTTTTGCTCTCGCCAATTCTGCCATTTTTATATTTGCAAGGACAATATACAAGATTTAGCGTTGGCAGATTACCTGACGCTGCCGGAGAAATAAGCGGACAAATTATTGCTTCTAAAGATGTTATCAACTTTCTTGCGTTTGGTGAATCAACAATTGCTGGAGTTGGTGTGAAAAATCATTCGGAAGGTTTAACCGGACAATTTGCACGTTTTTTAAGTCTCGAAACCGGAAAATCAGTAAATTGGAACGTTGTCGGCGAAAGTGGAATTAAAATTCACCAATCAATTGAGCGACTTGTTCCGCAAATTCCCGATGTAGAAATGGATGCAATTTTGATTGCTTTAGGCGGAAACGATGTTTTTCAGCTTTCTTCGCCAAAAAAATGGCGTAATGGCTTGGATAAATTGCTCACAATTTTTCGTGAAAAATATCCAAATGCGAAGATATATGTAGCAAATGTTCCAATGGTTCGCGATTTTATTGCTCTTCCAAACCCAACTCGCTTTGTTCTTTCAAAACTTGCTAAGTTGCATCATTTCAATTCTTTACAATTAATTTCTGAGCACAAAAATGTGTTTTATTATCTGCCTCAAGGAAAGTTTATCGCCGAACATTATAGCGATGGCATTCATCCATCTGCCGTAGGTTACGAAAAATGGGCGGCTGAAATGATTAGATATTTTAAAAGCCAAAATGCTATCTGAAAGTGCAGAAAAAATTGCAAATATTGCGAGAAAAAAAATTCTTGGCGGAAAAATTCTCAGCATCAAATTAAGTAGCAAGCAAAATCCGCATTTCGCTAAAATTCTCATTCAAGATTTTCAACAAAAACAAATTGCAATCTTAGTTGAACTCACTCTTCAAACAGCAGAAGTAACACTTGCAACTGCGTTAATTTGGTTTCGTTCGCTTCAAAATTTGAAATCAAAAAAGGTTGAAAAACTTTGGCTTATTTCTGACAAATCAGACACTTTAGAAAACCTTATTCAACACCTGAAACCCAAATGGCAAAAGACAATTCGCCTTTTTAATAAACATTTTGAAGAAAGTCTTCTACTAGATTTAGTTGATGAAATTTCTGAACTTTCATTTGATAAATTAAACAGAATAAGCGGCGAAGGTAAAAATATAG
Source organism: Acidobacteriota bacterium (assembly GCA_031414415.1). Taxonomy (GTDB): domain Bacteria; phylum Acidobacteriota; class Blastocatellia; order Pyrinomonadales; family Pyrinomonadaceae; genus JANNVK01. The sequence goes on along the minus strand of JANNVK010000132.1, from coordinate 121,596 downwards.
TCGCACTTTCACCACTAGAAATTGATGTAAACTTTGCCAATGATTCGCAGTTTTTTACGTTTAAAGGCTTGCCTTTTGCAAAAATTGAAGCTGGAAAAACGTTGTTTGGAGTGGAAAATCAACATCACATTTTAACCGAAAAAAATCGTCCTAAATTTTTGAGCTTGATTCAAGATTTACGACTTTATCGCTCTGCAAATTCGCCAAACAAAAAGCATCTTTTTTATAAAACTTTGACTGAAGCGTGGCTTGAGTCAATCTTACGAAACGACATTTCGCAGCTTGAAAATAACCTGATTTTATCGCCAATTTATCCGCAATTTCGTCTTTTTTCAGACAGAATTGATTTGTTAGCATTGCGAAACGATGGTCGTCTTGTTGTTATTGAACTAAAAACCACAGCTTTTAGAGAAATGACTTTCCAAGCAGTTGAATATTGGCAAGAAGTTGAGAAACAAAGACTTGCGGGAAATCTTGATCGGCTTTTTGGTGGTTTAAAAATCGCTGATAAGCCAACTTTGATTTATTTGGCTGCTCCGCATTCGGCTTTTCACGCGGATTATTCGTTTTTAGCAACAACAATTCGCGAAGATTTAGAAATTTGGCGTTTTGATTTGCAGGAAAATTGGCGGGAGAAAATTCAGGTCGCGAGTAAGTTAAAAACCTGAAGAAATTAGACGCGGAAAAACAAGGATGATGCAGGTTTTCGCTGATTTCGTAAGTAGTAAAAATATCAGCGAAAATCAGCCAAACCTGCGTTTTTCCGCTTCTAATTTTACCTAACCAATAAAACGATAACCAATTCCGCGGACTGTCTGCAAAATCTTCGGATTTGTCGGCGAATCTTCCAAATATCTGCGAAGCCGAACGATAAAATTGTCAATCGCACGTGTGTCTGTGTCTTCGTGGAGCGACCATACATCGTGTAAAATCTCTTTTCGTGAAACTGTTTGTCCTTTGTTTTCAATAAGATGCCGAAGAAGTTTGGCTTCCATAAGAGTTAGTTTAATTGTTTCTTCCTTGGTAATTAATTCTAGATTCGCGAAATCTATTATTTTGTCGTTGATTGCAACTTGATCGCCTAAATTATGAGATTTCTCCTTTTGAAGCCAATCGCGACGGCGAATTAAACCATTCAAACGAGCAAAAAAAATGTTCAAATCAAATGGTTTTGCTAAATAATCGTCCGTTCCTGAGGCAAATCCTTGCAATACATCTTCAGGATTTCCGAGTGCAGTAAGCATCAGAATTGGTGTAAAATCACCTCGTGATCTCATCGCTTTAGCAACCTCAAAACCATCAACTTCAGGCATCATTACGTCTAACACAACTGCATCAAACTTCGTTTCCTCGAGAATTTTAATCGCGATTGACCCATCGCTGGCTATTTCTACGTCAAAACCTTCAGCCTCGAGATTAAATCGTAAACCGTCAGCTATATGTTGTTCGTCTTCAACAATTAAAATTCTGCTCATAATCCTTATTTGCTCGGCAATTGAACGATAAAAACGCTTCCGAGATTGTTTCCTTTGCTTTCTGCAAAAATTTTTCCACGGTGTTTTTTGACGATTGATTGAACAATTGAAAGCCCTAAACCTGTTCCTTTTGTTTTGCTCGGAATACGATAAAATCTCCGAAAAACCCGTTTAAGTTCGTTTGGAGCAAGCCCAACTCCCGAATCTTCAATGCGAATTTCAACCCGATTTTCTTTCGAAATTTTAGCACGAACGCGAATATTTACTTTTTCGATAGAATATTTAACCGCGTTGTCTAATAGATTCGAAAAAACTATCGAAAGCTCAGCAAAATCACCACGCACAATTAAATTTTCCGCGAAATCGTCAAACACAATCGCATCAGTTTCAAGATTATAACGTGTTCTAATTTGCGTTACACAATCAGCAATGAGTGCTTTAATGTCAATATTTACAACTTCTAAACGGCGACTTATTTCGCGTGTTCGGCTGGCTTGTAAAACTTGCTCAACGGTGTTCAGAAGCCGATCGCTATCTTTGAGCATAATACCGTAAAATTCGCGACGTTTATCTTCTTCAACATTCCGCGTTTGCAAAGTTTCAAGATAAAGACGAATCGAAGCAATTGGGGTTTTTAGTTCGTGTGTCATTGCGTTTAAAAACGCATCTTGCTGCTCGTTTCGCTTAATTTCGCGAAGCAGAAATGTTGTGTTGAGCGTTAAACCAGTAATAATTAAAGCAAAGAAAATAATACCAAAAACTAACAATGCAACTTTCTCAAGATTTAATAAAATCCAACCGACATTAAGTGCAACTGCCAATGCAACAAGGCAAATGCCCAAAACGAGAAAAAATACTGTTGATTTTCGGCGACGCATATCTATAATTTAGAATGAAAAAAGGATAATGAAAAACTTCAAAATCATTTTTCATTATCCAAATTACTATTTTACTTTTATGTTAAGCCGTTAATTTAAGCTCGACAAGTTTATTTACACGACTTTCTTCATATTTTTTCATATCAAAAAGTTTTAGATTTGTAACCAGTCCAAGCCTTCGGAGAATGCTTATCGAAACCCAATTTGCGTCAAACTCATACCAAACAAATCCGTGTTTTGCGACAGTCGGATTCGCGTGATGATTATTATGCCAACCTTCGCCCCAAGCCAATAAAGCAATCCACCAGCTATTGGTTGAGTCATCAGAAGTTTCAAATCGACGCGAACCCCATTTGTGATTCGCCGAATTTACAAGCCAAGTCGCGTGTAAACAAACAGTTGTGCGGAGAAAAACTCCCCAAAGAACCATCGAAAATCCACCGATGAGAAACAAAACAACAGCCAAAATAACGGTCGGAACAACATAATATTTTTCTAAAAACCGGTGAACCGGATCTTTTTGCAAATCTGGTGCGTAACGCAAAATTGTCGCGTCATCATTATCTTGAGCAGTTCCGGTAAACAACCAGCCCATGTGTGCCCAATAAAGTCCGCCTTTCGTGCTGTGTGGATCTTTGTCAGTTTCCGTAAATGCGTGATGCAAACGATGAGTTGTCACCCAGCCGATTGGTCCGCCTTGCAAAGCCAATGTCCCAAAAACAGAAAGTGTATATTCGAGCCATTTTGGAGTTTTAAATCCGCGGTGTGTAAGCAAGCGATGATAGCCAACTCCAACACCGAGACTTCCCGTCAGCCACCAAAAAAACATAAAAACCGCAAAGTTTTGCCAGTTAAAAAAGAACAAAGCCACAACCGAAAGAATTGTGTAAGCCGAAAATCCAATAATTGTAACCCATTGAAGTTTTTCGGCATCTTCTTTTCGTCTAAATTCGAGAACGTTTTGCATGTAATCACCTTAAAAATAACTATAAAAATATCAAAGCAGATTTAAGGTAACACGCTTTTATGCAACGAATTGTCAGACTTTTGTAATAGGTTATTTGTTTGAAAAACTTTGAAATGAAGAGATGTTTACTTCTTTTTTGCGACAATTACAATCGAAACACCAAACGGAAAGTTAGCTTTATTTAGCCAATATTTTTCTGCACTAAATATCTTCCCGAAGATTCCGTTTAACGCCGAAATATTAACGTTATTTTCAGATTCAGGTTTTATGCCGGTGATTTTCATCAATAATCTACCAAGCAAAATCGGCACGAAAAACGTAATATTTGCATAAGTTGCACGTTCAATTTCGAAACCTGCGGCATTTAATCTTTCGATGATTTGTTGGCGAGTGTAACGAATTCTGTGGTTCGAAATATCATCTTGAACGCCCCAAAGCCACATAAAAGCCGGAACAAAAATCAGCGTTTTTCCGTCCGATTTCATTACACGATTCATTTCTTTCAAGCCTGCAATGTCATCGTCGAGATGTTCGACCACATCCAAAGCAGTCACTAAATCGAAAGATTCATTAGCAAACGGCAAACTTTCGGCTAAGCCTTTATGAACCTTCAAACCTTTCAATTTGCAAAACTCGAGTGCTTCAACCGACACATCAACGCCTTCAGCTTCGCCAAATTGCTTGAGCATTTCCAGATTTGCACCGGTTCCGCAACCAACGTCCAAAATGCGGATTGCGGATTGCGGATTGCGGATTGCGGTGAGAAAACTTTCGAGAATCGCACGCCGCCCGACGAACCACCAATGCGAATCTTCAACATTGTTCATAATGCCATAAGTGTGCTGCTCCATTTCTTTTGCAAGTTGTTGGTTCATTTATTTTAAGTCTGCAAACATTTATCCGTAGAAACTTTAACTAAATTTTTGTCCTTCCATTTTACCAAAATAAAAAAACAGAATATGTAATTAATCTATACTTTTTATTCCAATTATGGTAACAATATTTTAGAAATTGTAATTATTTATGAAAACCCCTGAAAAAGAAATTCACACACGACTTCAAGCGGCTATTTTTAAAGGAAAAACTTCTTTATTGCAAGTGAAACGAGGTTTTGAAAATCTCGCAAATAGAGAAATTAAAAAGTTTGCAAAATCTCCTAAATCTAATAATTTACAAAAAATTGCCGAATCGAAAACTGAACTTTGGACTGAAGCTGGCGAAGCTGAGAAATTTCTGCTTGCTGGAAAAGTTCAAAATCTGCGGCTTGCAATTCAAAAACTTAACGGACTTGAAATTCCCGCAAATCAAATATTTAGTTTCTGGAAACATCTCGGAAAAGCTAATCGATTTAATGGCTATGTTGTCGGTCGCGAGCTTCGCGAAGGTTGTATTGTGCCTAATATCGGCGGCGGTTTGTGTCAAATTTCTAATGCACTTTACGATGCCGCGTTGCAGGCAAATTTTGAAATTATCGAACGCCACGCACACACGCAAGTGATTGCTGGTTCGTTGGCTGAAAAAGGACGCGACGCGACGGTTTTTTGGAATTATGTTGATCTCAGATTTCGCTCGTCGAATGCCTTTCAGATTGAAGCTAGAATGGACGCAAATCATTTATATGTCAGATTTAAGAGCGATAAGAAGATTCAAAAACCAATTCAAATCTCGCGAAATGGAGACAAAAATGCTCATAATATTGGCAGTTGTGCGACTTGCGGCGATGAAACTTGCTTTCGAAGTTTAAAGCCAAATGACGAAATAAAATTTGGGAAAACCGCGTTTTTGGTCGATGAATTTTCGCCCGAATTCGATCAATATATTCAACAAAAACGTGTTGAAAAAGACGTGTTGCTTTTGCCAATTGATGGAAAACGTTTCAAAAAAGCAAACTATGCCTGGACAGCTTTTCCGCAAACTAAACAAAGTTTTCTGACAACAATAATCCGTAGTTATAAGTCGCGAAAACTCGCTTCGCAAGGTGCTTCGAGACAAAATAATCTGCTGGAAATGTCGCAGAAACTTGCGGAAAGTTATGCAAAATCATTAACTTACGACGCAACTCATTTAGTAATTCAACAAAATTTGCTTCCATTTTTATGGAAATCAGGACATCTTGGCGGTAGAACTTTCGATGTTTTAATGACCGCTTTGCCGATGAAAAATCTGCAAGAAAGGTTAGATTTTGCAAAAAATCTTCATCCGGAAAGCGAAACGCTTGGTGATTTTCGGGCTGAAAGCTGGCTCATTGAAGCTGAAAATGAAGCATTAAAAGAAGCTCGGAAAATTGTCACATCGCACACAGAAATTGCGACGCTTTTTCCTGATAAAACTGAGCTTTTAAATTGGAAACTTCCGCAGAAAAGAGCGTTTAGAAAAGCTAAAAATGATAAATTTACGATAGTTTTTCCGGCTTCAACTGTTGGGCGAAAAGGCGTTTACGAACTTCGCGAGGCGATTAGAGACTTAGACGTAAAACTAATTATTCTCGGTGGTGAACTAGAAGGAAAAGATTTCTGGGATGAGTTTGATGTTGAAAAAGGCGGCGACAATTGGCTAGAAATTGCAGATTTAGTTGTGCTTCCGGCATTTGTCGAACATAAACCGCGAAGAATTTTGCAAGCAATTGCTAACGAAATTCCTGTTGTTGTTTCAAAGGCTTGCGGCTTGGAAAATATTATAGGTGTTGAGGTTATCAAAATTGGCGATGCTTACGAATTGAAGAAAATAATTGAAAAACACTCTTCAAAAAATATCGAAGAAAGATCAACGACTGCCGAATTTGAACATTCTTCATTCGCAACTAAACAATTTCAGTAACCAATCGTTCATCTTTTACTTTGATAATAACTTCCGCATTCGTTGTTTCGCCGAATGTTTCAAAAGCGATTTTTTCAACTGTCGTCACCAGTTCTGTGTGCAAACCTCTCGCACCCGTTCCGCGTTTTTCGCACCGTTGAACTATAAACTTAATTGCGTCATCAGTTGCCGTTAATTTAAGATTTTCGGCACGAAATTCATTTACAAATTGCGGCATTATATTTTGAGTCAAAATTTGCCGAAGCGTTTCTTCTGTCAACGCCGAAAAACTAACGATTCGCGAAAATCTGCCAATTAACTCAGGTAAAAATCCAAATTTTTGAAACGATTGAGCCTCTTGTTCGGTCAAAATTTCATCATCAGTTTTTCCATCTTGTCGAAATCCGATATTTGAGCGGCTTTCTTTTAAAAGTTCTTCAAAACCTGAGAATGCACCGCAAGCAATAAATGGAATATCGCTCGTCGAAATTTCAGAGCGATAACCGAATTCCGAAAACCCGTAATCCATTGGCACAGAAACGTTTGTGCCTTGAATCATTGCAAGCAATTCTCGCTGAACGCCATAACCCGAAACGTCTTTTGTCGTGCCTTGTCCGGCAAACCTTGCAGAACTTCCTGATGATGCAAGTTTGTCGAATTCATCAAGACAAATAACGCCGCAACTTGTAAAAAGCGGATCATCATTCGTTTTAGAAATCAGCCTTGTGAGAATCGTATTTACGCTGTCGCCAACATAACCGCTTTCCGTAAAGCTAGTTATATCAACAATTACAGTCGGTAGTTTGAAAATATTTTGGAATAATAACTCGACTAGATAAGTTTTACCGCAACCAGTTGGTCCAAGCATCAAAACGTTTTGCTTCGGCGGTAAATTCTTACGATCTTCACCTTCGAGATATATTTTTTTCAATCGCCGAACGTGTCGATAAGCCATTAAAGACAAGGCTTTACGCTGATCGTCTTGTCCTTTATAACCGCAAGTTTCGAGTTCTTTCCAGATTTGTTGTGGCGAGAGAATCGGAATAAGGTCAACATATTCACGCAGTTTTTCTTCATCGCTCGGCGGATCTTCAAAATGAATATCTTCAATCGGAAATTCTTCGCTGCCGAAAATACTGTCGTCGAAATCGTCGTCAAAATGCTTTTTCATAATTTATGAGTCTGGAGTGTAAACGATTTTGCAAACTGCTTGCAAGAGAAACTTATAATTACTAAATATTCTTTAAAATTTGTAACAACTCAATTTCATCTTTTGCTGAAACTGTCCGCAAATCAATTAAAACACTTTCCTCCAAAATTCTTGTGATTATTGGCGGTTTTGAAGTTCGCAAATGTTTCTCAAATAAATTTACGGAAAGTTTTTTGTGTTTAAGCAAAATTATAGTAGTTTCTGGATGAACAGCCGGTGCCGAACCGCCGCCAATTACTGAACTTCCAGCACAAATTTCAGCAGTTAAGTTTTCGTTTTTCGACAGCTTCGCGACAAACTGCACGGCACGCTCCGCAATTTCAGAATTAGTCATCGAAATCATTTTTAAAGTTGGAATTTCTTCAAAATGAGTTTCTTTTCGAAACGATTCAAGCGTTGCTTCTAATGCAGAATAAATTATTTTATCAACCCGCAAAGCTCTGTAAAGTGGATGTTTACGGAGTTTTTCGATAATCTCAGCACGCCCAACTATCAAGCCAGATTGTACTCCGCCGAGAAGTTTATCGCCGCTAAAAGTTACAACATCAGCACCATTTTCAATTGAATGAGAAATTATTGGTTCGTCAAGCAAACCATATTTTGAAAGATCAACTAACGCCCCAGAACCAGCATCTTCATAAAGCAAAATATTATGTTGTTTTGAAACTTCGGCAAGTTCAGAAATGGTCGGCATTTCTGTAAACCCAATTATTCTGTAGTTTGAAGGATGAACTTTTAATATCAGACGAGTATTTTCGTTAATCGCTTTTTCGTAATCTTTAATTTTTGTTCGATTTGTTGAGCCAACTTCGCGAAGAATTGCACCAGATTGAATCATAATGTCTGGAACGCGAAAATCTCCACCAATTTCCACCATTTCGCCGCGGGAAATTATCGCTTCACCGCCATTTGATAAAGCTGTTAAAACCAAAACGCAAGCCGCCGCACAATTATTTACAATCAATGCCGCTTCTGCATCGCACAATTCTGCGAGAAGATTTTCCGCACGTTCACCACGCTTGCCGCGTTTGCCAGTTTCAAGATTATATTCCAGATTACAATAATTAGCGGCAGACTCAATAATCGCATTTTTTGCATTTTCAGATAAAGGTGAACGACCTAAGTTTGTGTGAATTACAACACCAGTTGCATTGATAACTCTCTGTAAACGCATAGTTTGTTCTTCTAGCCACAAATTTTCAATGATGTTTTCAGCTCGTAAAAGCAAACTTTCGCGAGAAAGATTATTAATGTTTTTCAGGTTTTTTATTTCAAGCCGAAGTGCTGCAATTGAGTTTCTTGCCAAAACTAATGTGCGTTTTGATCCTGATTTTTTACACAAACTTATCGCTGTTTTAGTGTGTAAAAGTAGGTCAACTGAAGGCAAAAATTTAAAAATTTCAGATATTTGGGTTTTTAATTCTATTTCCACAAAATTATTTTAACCGATAAACTATAAATTTAGGAATAAACATTGTTTTAATAGTTTATTTTAAACAGAGGTATTCATCTCATGTCATATTCTGCAAACCGCTTAGCACAACAAAAAAACTTTGGTCGAGAAGACACAACAAGTGTCGAACAACAAATGAAACGGCTCGAAGACGATATTAGAAAACTAAAAATCGACTTTGGAATTTATTTTGTCGGTGGACAGAAACGTCCGCCACATGAAGCACGCGGACGAGTCGAAGCCCAACTAAAACGTCTTTCTGACGATCGGGTTTTGACCTACGCTCAACGTTACAATTTTAATGGAATTGTCTCTCGATACACTTCTTATCGCGAACTTTGGCGAAGAACATTTAAACAACGTGGCGAAGAATTTATGTAATTTTATTTTTTTCTATCTTTAAGTTTCGCAACAACTTCCGTCATACTGATGTTTTTTTCAGCAAACAAAATCAGCAAATGATAAAGCAAGTCAGCAGCTTCATTTTTAAATAATTCTGCGTTATCATCTTTCGCTTCTATGATTAATTCAACGGCTTCTTCGCCAACTTTTTGAGCTATTTTATTAATTCCTTTGGCGAATAACTGCGATGTGTAAGAATTTTCTAAAGGTTCAAGTTTGCGTTGATTTATTGTCTTTTCGAGTTCAAATAAAAAATTATCAGCCGCGTTTTTCTCGTTAAAACAAGTATCGTTTCCGGTATGACAGACAACTCCGCTTGGAATTACTTTAATCAAAATCGTATCGTTATCGCAATCAACCAAAATCTCTTTAATGTGTAGATAATTCCCGCTAGTTTCACCTTTCGTCCACAACTTTTGTCGCGACCGCGAAAAGAACGTAACTTGTTGTGAAAGTTGAGTTTTCTCAAACGATTCCGCATTCATAAAACCCAACATTAGAACTATATTCGTGTGACAATCTTGAATAATTGTCGGAACTAAACCATCTACATATTTGTCAAAATCAACGTTCATAATTATTAATTGTTAATTATTAATTGTTAAATTTTTATGGAAATCTTCTTGAATTAACCATTGATAATTAACAATTAACAATTATAGTTTTAAAGCCTTACTTCAATATTATTTTCTTTCAGATACAATTTTAGCATCGGAATTTCAAGTTCGCGAAAGTGAAAAATGCTTGCAGCTAAACCTGCATCGGCTTTTCCGTGTGCAAAAACATCAACAAAATGTTGCGAATTTCCCGCTCCGCCACTCGCAATTATTGGCACATTTACGCTCTCAGAAACTTGTCTCGTCAACTCGATTTCAAAACCGTTTTTTGTGCCGTCAGCGTTCATTGAAGTCAACAAAATTTCGCCTGCACCAAGTTCTACACCGCGTTTTGCCCATTCTATTGCGTTGAAATCAGTCGCGATTCGTCCGCCGTTGAGATAGACAAGCCATTTGTTTTCAACGAGTTTCGCGTCAATTGCCAAAACTATGCATTGCGAACCGAAGTTTTTTGCGGCATCCGATAAAATGCTCGGATTTTTTACCGCCGAAGTGTTAATCGAAACTTTGTCAGCACCAGCTGAGAGCAAAATTTCAATATCTTCAATTGAATTAATTCCGCCGCCGACCGTAAACGGAATGCTTATTTGAGCCGCAATTTTTCTTACCAAATCAGCCAAAGTTTTTCGCTTCTCAATTGTCGCCGTAATGTCAAGAAAAACAAGTTCGTCCGCACCTTGTTCGCAATAAATTTTTGCAAGTTCAACCGCATCTCCCGCGTCTCGCAAGTCTATGAAATTAGTGCCTTTAACAGTTCGACCATCTTTTACATCAAGACATGGAATTATTCTTTTTGCTAACATATTCTGATTTTGGATTTCTGATTTTAGATTTTGGATTCTTTTGTTTGCACTAATTCGCGAGTGCACCATTTTCCAAGTTCATCTAATTTTATTCGACCTTCGTAAATAGCTTTTCCGATAATTACGCCCGTGCAACCGATTTTTTCGAGCTCATAAACGTCTTCAATTTTACTCACGCCGCCACTCGCAATGAGTTTCAACCTTGGCAAATTAGTTAAAATTTCATTATAAAGTTCGTTGCTTGCACCTTGTAAAACGCCGTCTTTGCTGATGTCTGTGCAAAAAACTTGCGAAACACCTTTGGCAAAATAAACTTGTAAAAAGGGAATAATTTCAAGGTCTGTTAAAGTTTGCCAACCGTTTATTGCTAGTTTTTTATCTTTCACATCGGCACCAAGTAAAAGTTTTTCGCTCCCAAATTTTTCTAACCAAGCAAAGAATTTTTGCGACTCTTTAACCGCAACGCTCCCAATTGTCGCCAGGCTTGCACCTGCGTTAAAAACACTTTCAATATCTTCGGCGGTTTTGATTCCGCCGCCAAAGTCAATCGTCAAATTTGTGTTTGTGGCAATCGTTTCCAGCACCTTTAAATTCGTAACTTTTCCGCATTTTGCACCATCTAAATCAACTATATGCAATCGTCTAAGTCCAATAGATTCATACTCTTTCGCGACTTCCAGCGGGTTTTCGTTGTAAATTGTTTTTCGCTCAAAATCGCCTTGCGACAAACGCACACATTTGCCTTCAATCACATCAATCGCGGGGATAATTTCAATCATATTTTTAAAAAATTCTCCAAAATTTGTTCGCCGATTTTACCTGACTTTTCTGGATGAAACTGTGTTGCATAAAAATTTTTGTGGCTGATTGACGCTGCAAACTCTACGCCGTAACCGCAAGTTGCTGTCGTCTTTTCGTCAAGCTCAACCCCAAATTCAACATAGTAACCGTGAACAAAATAGACGTATGAATTTTCCGTAATATCTGTAAAGAGTTTACCTTTCAAATTCGTAATCGTGTTCCAGCCAATTTGCGGAATTTTGAGCGATTCTGATTCAAATTTACGCACTTTATTTGGCAAAATCCCTAAACAAATAGTGTCGTTTTCGTCTGAATGTTCGCATAATAATTGCATTCCCAAACAAATGCCCAAAACAGGTTTAGTAAGTGATTTTATGACCATATCCAAGTTTCTTTCGCGTAAATAATTCATCGCGGTTGAAGCCTCACCAACACCCGGAAATATAATCTTATCAGCAGTTTGCAAGATTTTGTTGTCGTCGGTAACAACTGATTCAACACCTAATCTTTTGAGTGCGTTTTGGACTGATTCTATATTTCCCGCATTGTATTTTACGATTGCAATATTCATATAACTCTAATGGAGTCAACGCTTAAGCGTGTTTTCAGCCTGAAGGCTGGACTCCGAACTTTACAAAATCCCTTTTGTTGAAGGCAGTTCGTTGCTCGAAGCATCACGTTTCACAGCCAGTTTTATCGCTTTCGCAAATGCCTTAAAAATACCTTCAATTTTATGATGTTCGTTCGTCCCTTCTGCCTTTATGTTCAAGTTACACAAGGCTTTATCAGAAAAAGATTTGAAAAAATGAAAGAACATTTCGGTCGGCATTTCGCCTATTTTTTCACGTTTGAAATCGGCTTCCCAAACAATCCAATTACGTCCGCCAAAATCAATCGCAACTTGAGCCAAACAATCGTCCATCGGCAGACAAAAACCGTAGCGTTCCATTCCGCGTTTGTTTTTTAGAGCAACCGAAAATGCTTCGCCAAGTGTAATCGCAACGTCTTCAATTGTGTGATGTTCATCAATTTGCAAATCGCCTTTGCAATCAATTTTAAGATCAATATTTCCGTGCCGAGCAATTTGTTCAAGCATATGATCGAAAAAATGAATTCCTGTAGAAATATCAGCAAAGCCTTTGCCATCAAGGTTTAACTCAATCAAAATGTCTGTTTCTTTTGTCGTTCGTCGATGCGAAACTTTGCGTTGTGGCAATTTTAGAAACTCATAAATCTCTTGCCAATCTTTTGCATTAAAGGCAATCTGCTCCAAATTTTCTGAAAATTTACCATTGATACAAATTGCTTTTGCACCAAGATTTTTTGCAAGTTGAACGTCTGTTTCGCGGTCGCCGATGACGAATGAATTTGCTAAATCGTATTCATCGGAAAAATATTTGGTCAACATTCCTGTTCGCGGCTTTCTATTCTCACTTTTTTCATTTTCAAATGAATTATCAACCAAAACTTCAGCAAATCTAACACCTTCGTTTATAAGCGTTTGGAGGATAAAGTTTTGCACTGGATAGAAAGTTTCTTCCGGAAAACTTGCAGTTCCAAGTCCGTCTTGATTTGAAACCATAACAAGTTCGTAGTCTAATTCTTTTGCAATTTTGGACAAAGCCGAAAAAACGAGCGGCAAAAATTTGAGCTTTTCAAACGAGTCAATCTGAAAATCTTCAGGTTCAAAAATCAATGTTCCGTCACGATCAATAAATAATACTTTTTTCATATTTCCTCAATGTTTTCAATAATTTAGCGTTTTCTGTCGGTGTGCCAATTGTGATTCTTAAACAATTTTCGCAAAGTTCTACGTTTCCACGATTTCTGACGACAATTTCTCCATTTATCAAAAATTTATAAATTAAATTTGCATCAATTGTTTTAACCAAAACAAAATTTGCGTCCGTTGGATAAATTTTTGTAATAATTTTTAGTTTCGCTAGATTTTCGATAAGTTTTTCGCGTTCATCAATAATTTTTGCGATCATTTTTTGAACTTCATCTTTTTGTTTCAATGCTTCTAAAATTGCAAGTTGAGCAATACTTGAAATATTGTAAGGTGGTTTTACTTTGTTCATAAGTGCAACTATTTCAACACTTGCAAAAGCTAAACCAACACGTAATCCTGCTAAACCCCAAGCCTTTGAAAATGTCTGCAACACAACTAAGTTTGGAAAACTTGGTAAATAATTAACCAAAGATTCTTCTTGCGAGAAATGAATATAGGCTTCGTCAACGACTATAATTCCCTTGAAGGTTTTTGCTAAACTCAAAACATCTTTGCCATTCAAAGAATTTCCAGACGGATTATTTGGTGAACAAATGAATAAAAGTTTCGTGTTTTTATCAATAGTTGCAGTAATTAAATCGACATCAAGCTGAAAATCTTCGGTTAAATTCGCCCGCTTTATTGCGACATCGTTAATTTCCGCCGAAACTTGATACATTCCATATGTTGGCGGACAAATTACAACATTATCTATTTTTGGTTCGCAAAAAATTCTGAATAACAAGTCAATCGCTTCGTCGCTACCGTTCCCGACAAAGATTTGATTGGTATTTACAGCACTCAATGTTGATAATTTTTCTTTAATTTCTGCCTGCAAAGGATCAGGGTAACGACTGAAATCATCGTTAATTGGTGAGCCAAATGCGTTTTCATTTGCGTCAAGAAAAACCGTTGCCATTCCGCTAAACTCTTTACGAGCTGATGAATACGGAGTTAAACGCTTGATGTTTTCGCGAACTATTTTTTCTAAACTAAATTCTGTATTCATCTTTTTTTATTTGCAGACAAGTCTTCCAACCGTATTGAAATTGCCCTTGCGTGTGCCTGTAAATTCTCGGCTTCTGCCATCAATTCAATTGTTTTACCTAGGTTTAAAATTCCAGATTTTGATAATTTTTGAAACGTAATTTTCTTAACAAAACTATCAACCGAAACACCGCTAAAGGCTTTGGCGTAACCATTTGTCGGTAAAGTATGGTTCGTGCCGGACGCATAATCTCCAGCCGATTCACACGAATAATTGCCGATAAAAATTGAACCTGCATTTGTAATTTTTTCGGCAACTTCGTCCGAATTTTTAGTTGCGATAATTAAATGCTCGGCAGCATATTCGTTCAAAAGTTCAACCGCTTCAACTAAAGTTTCAACTAAAATTGTTTTCGAATTTTCTAATGCTTTGGTCGCAATTTCACGTCTCGGCAGAACTGCAAGTTGTTTATTAAGTTCAATTAGCGTTTCGGTAATAACATTTTCACTGTTTGAAACAAGCAAAACTTGGCTGTCAATTCCGTGTTCGGCTTGCGATAATAAATCGGCTGCAACAAAGCTCGGAACACAACTTTCGTCAGCCAAAACTGCAACTTCCGAAGGTCCGGCAGGCATATCAATCGCCACGCCCAATTGCGAAACCAACTGCTTCGCACAGGTTACATATTGATTTCCGGGACCGAATATTTTGTAAACTTGCGGAACGGTTTTTGTGCCATATGCCATTGCCCCGATTGCTTGCACTCCGCCGAGTTTATAAACCTTGTCAACGCCGCAAAGTCTTGCTGTAAATAGAGTTGCGTCATTTATTTTGCCAGTTTTGTCAGTTGGTGAACACATTATTATTTGGCTACAGCCTGCAATTTTTGCTGGAATTGCAAGCATCAAAACGGTTGAAAAAAGCGGTGCAGTTCCGGCTGGAATATATAAACCGACTTTTTCAATCGCTACAGATTTTCGCCAGCAAATAACGCCTTCGGTCGTTTCAACTTGTTTAATCTCATCTACTTGTGAAAGATGAAATTTCTCAATATTTGATTTAGCAACTTGAATTGCTTGTTTCAAATCTTCAGAAACATTGCGTTCAGCTTCGATAAACTCGGCTTCGGAAACTTGAAAGTGTTCTATTTCAACACCATCAAATTGTTTTGTATATTTGCGTAAAGCATTGTCACCATTGAGCTTAACATCGTCTAAAATCGCAGTGACGGTTTCGCTCAAATCTCGTACATCAAACATTGGACGTTTCAAAACTTGCGTCCAATCTTCTTTTTTTGGAAAACTAATTATGTTCATAATATTTAATTTCAGATTTCAGATTTCAGATTTCAGATTCCAGATTCCAGATTTCGGGTTCTAGATTTCAGATTCCAGATTCCGATTTGGAATTTGAAATCTGAAATATTTTCTACCCAATCATTTGGTCTATTGAAAGCACCAAAATTCCTTCTGCTCCTGCAAGTTTAAGTTTCTCAACAACTTCCCAGAAATCATTTTCGCTGATAACCGAATGAATCGAACTCCAACCGCTTTCCGCGAGTGGCAAAATTGTCGGACTTTTAATACCGGGAAGTAACGCGACAATTTCATCACGTTTGTTGTTTGGAGCATTCAGTAAAATATATTTATTTTGTTTTGCGGCATTTACGGCGTTGATCCGAAACATCAATTTACCGAGAATTTTTATCGCAGATTCGTCAAGATTTTTTTGGGAAATTAAAACAGCTTCGGAGTTCATCACGGTTTCAACTTCTCGTAAACCATTGGAAAACAGAGTGCTTCCTGAACTTACAAGATCGCAAATTGCATCTGCCAAACCAATACTCGGAGCAATTTCAACCGAACCGCTGATTGTGTGAATTTCGGTTTTAATATTATTTTCGGCGAAAAATTTTCCGAGAATGTTTGGATAAGTTGTGGCAATTCTTTTATCTGCAAGGTCTTGCAGGCTTTTGAAATTAAATGACTTTGGCACCGCGAGCGACAATCTG
This sequence comes from Acidobacteriota bacterium, assembly GCA_031414415.1. Lineage (GTDB taxonomy): Bacteria > Acidobacteriota > Blastocatellia > Pyrinomonadales > Pyrinomonadaceae > JANNVK01. The sequence goes on along the minus strand of JANNVK010000132.1, from coordinate 105,424 downwards.
CATTTTCCAAAGCCTAATTTTTCGACAATATTTATTTCTTTTTGGGCTTCAAAAACAACATTTTCGCCGACAATTCCAACATCAGCAACGCCGTCCGCAACATATTCGGGAATATCATCATCACGCAAAAAAAATATTTCAAGCGGAAAATTTTGAGCTTCCGCACGAAGTTTGCCGATTCCGTTGTTGAATTTTATTCCGCATTTTTTCAACAGATTTATCGAATCTTCGCTCAGTCTGCCAGATTTTTGGATTGCAATTTTTAACTTTTTTTCGTTCATATAAACACAAAAAGAACCTGAAAACTTTCAAGTTCACACTTCAAAACTAAATTTTTACGGATTTTACAAAGTAAGATTAGTCGGCGTGATTGTTCCGCCGATGATGATTGGAATGATGAATTGTTGGTAAATTTCTCAACATTGTTTTATAAATACAACATATTGAAAAAGGTTTTGCAAGTATATTTGTGATTATTTGTTGCAAAATTTAACTGATTCGTGAAAAAATTAAAAAATGAATAGTGAAGAAATTCTTCAAAAATTTGGTAAAAGAGCCCAACGTTGCTATGGTTGTTTTATCGCTTATCACCTTAAAGATATGTATTTAGGCGAGGATGCAACTTTTTTTTGTGATTACTGCAAAGACGATTCGATGTTTCATTTTGAGCAGTTTTCAAAAGTAATTGATCTTGAAAAAATAAAAGAAGTTGCGGATGCAGATCATCATCATTGATGAAAAAAATAACTTTACAAATTGAAAGTTCCGTTGGAAATCAAACAGTCGAACTTAAAGACGAAGTTTCGATTGGAAGAACGAATCAAGCTGATATTGCTTTAAACGATTCGGGGCTTTCCCGTGTAAATTCGACGTTTGAAAATCATAATGGTGAAGTTTGGATTTATGATGAAAATTCGACTAATGGAACTTTTGTAAATGACGAAAAGATTAAGGAAAAACAACTTCGAAACCGCGATGAAGTAAGAATTGGGAACTCTACGATTATAACTGTTGTCATAAAAAACGAAACAGTTGCTGAAAAATCGCCTCAAATAGCTAATGTCACAAAACCTAAAATTGTAAAAACTAAGTCTCCAAAATCAAATAATTCTATCCAAAACCAAGGACAATTTCCGATAGTTTTAGTGTCAAGCGTTGGAATTTCTCTTTTGGTAATTTTTTTAGGAATTGTGGCTTTTGTTTTTTGGCAAAAAAATCAAACACCAGTAACTATTGGTGGAACTTCTGCAACACCTCGAATTGTTTCAAGTGCAGAAATTCCAATTCGTGTAATTGATCCGCTTGGCGGCGAAGATCCAGATGATTTAGATGATTTAATTGCTTCGTGGGAAACAGAAGAAAAGGAAATAAATGTTGTTGATATTGGCGAGGTTAAATCTACGAGTTCAATAAGTTCAAATGGCGGAACTTCGGCTTCTGAACTAAATGTCTCGCCAGCTTTTTGGCAAAAACAGAAAGATTTGGCGATGAATCCGGCTCGTGGCGTGGTTGAATCGCCACAGATGCAAATTCCTAGTGAGCTGTGCTGCGGCGTGCCAAAGCAAAAACGAAAACTTGCAGAAATGGTTTCAACGCTAGGTTATGAACAACCAATGGATTTTGCCGAACTTGCCCGAAAGCGTTTAAATAATGAACTTATAGAAATGCCGATGGCAACAGAATGGTATGTTTTGGAAGTTGGCGGAAGTGCCAGCGAAGCTGAATTTAAGTCGTTCGATTTAGATTTGTATAAGGGAAATTTCAACGATTGCATTGGCGATATTCTGCAAAATTCAGAAAAATATGCAATTTTAAAAAAACTCGCTGACAATTTCGATGGTCAAAAATATGATTTGAATAATTCAAAAGACCGCAAACAAATGCGAATTCGCCTGCTTCGAATGTTTAATAAACTTGCCAAGCCAATCTTGGAAGAGATTGGCAAAGCCTATTTCAACCAATTCAAAAAACCACTTCGAGTTACGAGTTTGACTCGTTCGATGGATTATCAAATCAGCCTCAATGGGACAAATGCAAACTCATTTAAAGTTACTGGAAAAGGTAGTTTACCGCCGCACACAAGCGGTTGTGCGTTTGATTTAGCACGTAAACATATGAGTGTTGAAGAACAAAACTTTTTGATGAAAAAGCTATTGGAAATGGAGAATCGCGGAATTTTAGACGCTCTGCGTGAGGGCGGAACGAACGCTTGCTTCCACACATTTATTTATGCAGACGGAAAACCGCCGAAATAGAGTTTATGGAAACTGTGGTTTCTAATCAAAAATGGTTATTTTCGTCGCGAATTGATCTTTCTGTTTTTCTCGGAAGTGCGATTTTATCAATATTTTTGCTTACTTTTAATTCAAAGTTTGATGGAGAAACGCCCGATTGGTTATGGATTTCTGCGATTTTGATGATTGATGTTGCACACGTTTGGGCAACAAGTTTTCGCGTTTATTTCGATATTGATGAACTAAAACGCCGTCCATTTTTATATTTATTTGTTCCAATTTCAGGCTATATTATTGGTGTCGCTTTATATTCTGAATCTGCTCTGACATTTTGGAAAGTTTTGGCGTTAATTGCTGTCTTTCATTTTGTCAGACAGCAATATGGTTGGGTTAAACTTTATCGGGCAAAGGCAAATGAAACCAGCGAAGTGACAAAATGGATTGATATTTTCGCAATTTATCTGGCAACGATATATCCTTTGGCATTTTGGATGAGCAATTTGCCAAGAAACTTTGAATGGTTTGTTCAAAACGATTTTGTCGGTTTACCGCGAATTATAGAACAAATTTTGTTTCCGATTTACGTTATTTCTTTAGCTTTATATTGTGCGAAATCGTTTTATTTTTACTTCGCAGAAGGCATTTTAACAGTTGGAAAAGATATTGTTTTAGTGACAACAGCAATTTGTTGGTATCTCGGAATTGTCTTTTTTAATTCTGATTATGCGTTTACTGTAACAAATGTAATTATTCACGGTGTGCCATATTTTGCAATTACATATTTTTATGCAAAATCACGCCGCGAGACGGCAAGTCCAATTTACAGAACACTTGCAAGTAATGTTTTTGTATTTTTAATGACACTTTGGATGCTTGCTTATGCTGAAGAATTATTTTGGAATCGAGGACTTTGGCACGAAAAAAATTGGATGTTTGGCGAGAACTGGAACATAGAAAATATGAAAATGTATTTTGTGCCGCTTCTTGCATTACCACAAATTGTCCATTATGTTCTTGATGGATTTATTTGGCGAAGAAACACAAACAGTAATTTTAATTTGGCTAAAAGTTTGACAAGCTAAAGTTTATGGCAAAAAAACTGATTACTAAAATTTTTATTTTATCCACAATTGCTTTAATCGCAATACTTTTTTCAGCGTGTATAAAATCTGATAAAAGCGGAAGTGGCGATACTTCAATTTTTAGTAATGAAACAGATGAAGCCGTGCAATTGGTGAGCGAAGGCAATCAGCTTCTCAAAGATGTCAAGAAAATCTACAAAGAAAACGAGTCAAAATTAGCAACATTGAAAGAAGCAATGAACGGAAAAGACGTTGAAACTGTTAAAAAGCTCGCAGATGATTTTGTTTATAAAATCAACGATGGAATGACGTTAGGAGAAGAGGCTTTTAAAAAAATTGAAGATGCTTCAAACAAAAATTCTAACCCGAAATTTCAAGAATATCTCAACCTCAAAAAGTTAAGTTTAAGAAAACAACTTGATGCCTTTGAATTTCGCAGACAACTTGCAAGACAGCTTCGCGACGCATTTAAAATAACAAAAGACGCAAGTATGTTAGAAAAAGCTAAAGGTGAACTCCAACAAAAAGAGGAAAGTTTTAAAAAATTAATTAATGAAGCTGAAATATTAAGTAAAGAAGCAAACGACCTCGCGAAAACAAAAAAATCATCTTAATATTTTACCGATCCAAACCATATTCGCGTAATCTTCGATACAGAGTTGAAGATGAAATACCAAGAATGTCAGCAGTTTTTCCGCGATGCCACGAAGTTTTTTCTAAGGCTCGAAGAATTTGTTGCTTTTCGCTTTCTTGAAGCGAAGTTGGAGAAGAATTTTGGAACGTCTGAAATGAATCGACAACATTTGAAGTGTTATCCGCAACGCCGTAATTAGTTGTAAATGTTGGTTCGCTACTTTTATAAACAACCTCTGGTGGAAGTTCTTTTGGCGTAATTATTCCGTTATCTGCTAGTAAAACTGCTCTTTCCAGACAATTTCTCAGCTGCCGAACATTTCCAGTCCAATGATAAGCCGTCAATGAATTCATTGCAGATTCGCTGACATTAGGTGCATTTGTTCCGGCAATTTTTTTCAATAAAAATTGTGTCAAAGGTTCAATATCGGCAGGTCGATCACGCAAAGCTGGAATTTTTATTTCAAAACTGTTGATTCGATAAAGTAAATCTGCACGGAAAACGCCTTCTCTGACGGCTTGATCCGGATTTCTATTTGTGGCTGCAATTAGCCGAACATTGACATCAACTTTTTTAACACCACCAACTCTAAAAAACGATCTTGTTTCTAATGCACGAAGTAATTTTGACTGCAATTGTTGCGGCATTTCCATTACTTCATCAAGAAATAAACTGCCACGATCTGCAATTTCAAAAAGTCCGAGTTTTCGATTTCTTGCACCAGAAAACGCTCCGGCTTCGTGACCAAAAAGCTCAGATTCGAGCAAAGTATCTTGAAGTGCAGCACAGTTAAGATCAACAAATGACGAGTTTACACGTCCAGACAAGCGATGTAATGCTTGGGCAATTAATTCTTTTCCAGTTCCAGATTCGCCAGTGATTAAAACCGAGGTTTCAGCATTTGCAACACGCTGAACAAGTCTTAAAACCTCTTTCATTTGTGAAGATTCGGCAATTATTTCCGGCAAATCACTTGTCCGATTTACTTGAGCACGCAGACGAATATTATCAACTTTCAAACGTTGTTTTTCTGCCGCTTGAGTAACCAAAGCACCAAGTTCATTGATGCGATATGGCTTTGTTAAATAATCATAAGCACCAAGTTTCATTGCTTCAATCGCACTTTCAACAGTCGCTTGACCGGTAAGCATAATTGCTTCAGGACGATTTTGCATTCTTTCGTTCATTCGACGAAGAAGCCCAATGCCATCAAGACGAGGCATATTAATGTCGCACAAAATCACGTCAAAATCTTGTTCTTCTAATAAACTCCAAGCCGATTCGCCATCGAAAGCAGTTCCGACTTCGTGTCCGGCACGGCTTAGTTCTTTTTGAACTACAAGTCGTAAATTATTTTCGTCGTCAACTACTAAAAGTCTTGCCATAAATGTCCTATATTGCTGTGAATGTTATGATTTGATAGGTAAAAACATTGTAAATGTTGTTCCAATTTCTGGTGTTGAACGAACGCTCAAGCGACCGCCGTGTTCTGTGATTATTCCGTAACAAACCGCTAAACCAAGTCCGGTGCCTTTGCCTACTTCTTTTGTTGTAAAAAACGGTTCAAATATTTTTGGTAAATTGTCTGTGGAAATTCCAATTCCAGTATCTTTGACCTCAACAACAACTCGGTTTTTTTCTGCAAATGCTCGTAATATGAGCCTGCCGCCGTTTGGCATTGAGTCAATTGCATTTGTTGCCAATGCAATTACAGCTTGCTGAATTTGTCCTTCATCAGCACTTACAAGTAAAAGTTTGCTTGGAACATCGACCGAAATGTCGATGTTATCTCCTCTTTTTTGATGAGATAAAAGTCGTGCAGACGATTTTAAAATATCTGAAATATCAAGTGGAACGCGATTTCCTGAACGAACTCGACTAAAATCTAACAATCCGTTTGTAATAGATTTGCAACGAAATGCTTCACTTCGAATCAAACCTAAATACTCGCGAAGATCAATTATTTCTTCTGAATCGCCGAATACACCTTCAGAAACACGAAGTTCTAAGGCTTCTGCACATGCAGAAATTGTTGCCAGCGGGTTATTTATTTCGTGAACAACTCCAGCCGCGAGTCTGCCAACAGCTGCAAGTTTTTCCGCCCGAGTCACCGCACGCATTGCGTCAACTCGCATTGTAATATCTTCGCCAACGGTAATTACGTGTGTTACTTCGTTAGTTTTTCGATCACGCATCGGAACTTTGCTCACAAGCCAATGTCTTGTCGTTCCATCATTTTCGATTGTATGTTGTTCAATTCGTTCGATTTCGCCAGTTTGAAATGCTCTTTCAAATTCTCTAACAAGTTTTGCACGCGGCTGTTTTGTCAAAAAATCGAAAATATTTCGACCAATAACTTCTTCTCTCGGAAGACCTAAAACACCAACTTCGCGATGTCTGTTCCAGGCAACAACTCGGAATTCGCGGTCAATAACGTAAAGCGAAACCGGTAGCGAATCTAAAACTGAATCTGTAAAAACTTGCTGCTCTTTGCGTGCAATATTAATAGATTCTGCTAGAGCTTTTCCGTAGCCCATTGATCTTGATACCGAAATAGAAGTAAATTGGGCAACGGCTTCAATTAAACGACGAATTTTTTCTGAACATTTGTATTTTTCGTCAAACTCAACAACAATCGCACCTCTAACTTCCTCATTTATCAAAAGTGGCGAAATATATTCATTTTTTTCAGTTTGATTGAGAAAAAAATCTCCAACTTCTTCCTGCCAAAATGAAATTGAGTCAGGTTGCATTGCGAGCCAACTTTTTATATTCGCCGTGTTTAAATCATCTTCTACTTTCTCGCCAAATTCGTTTACTGAAGAACCAATCAAACCATTCTCGACAGTGTAAAGAACAACCGCACAGCTCGTCGATTTTGTTATTTTTTGCAGACTTGTCGCAACAATTTGATTGATTACTTTTGGCTGCATAACTGCAAGCAGAGACTTTCCTAGTTCGCTGATAAACTTCAATTCATTAAATGAATCTGCATTTTTCTCAACAACTTTTGTGATTCGCTTACTTTTGTTTATTTCTTTTGGAGAAAGCATTTTGTTCTTGACGGTTAATTATTCAGGTTTTTAAATTAGAAATTTGCGGAGGAAATACAACAGATTTCATTGCAAGAAGAGTTGTTTAACTCTGTATAACTATTAAAAACAATTATGAGCAATATGTCAAGTTTTTTGACTTCAATTTTTACTAGATTTGTCTCGACTGTTGAGTATATTTGATAAACCTGCGGCGAGATAACAAGTAAATCTTGAACCATAAAAAAGGTTTGTTTGTGATTTATAAAGCGGAACTGATAGCAACACCGTATTGTTTTTGATAATATTTGCGATATTCACCGTTAAGAATTGCATTTACCCAATTTGGATTGTCTTGATACCAGCGAATTGTTTTTTCCAAACCTTGTTCCCAAGTTGTTTGCGGCTTCCAGCCAAGTTCGCTTTCAACTTTCGTTGCATCAATTGCATATCTGCGGTCGTGTCCGAGTCGATCAGAAACATATTTAATCAAACTATGAGGTTTATTAAGTGCGTCCAAAATTGAGGTTACAACTTCGAGATTTTGACGTTCATTTCTGGCACCAATATTATAAATTGAACCTGATTTTCCATTCTCATAAGCAAGCCAAATCGCTCGTGCGTGATCTTCGACAAAAATCCAATCGCGAACGTTTTTGCCATCGCCATAAACCGGCAAAGGCAAATTATTCATTGCGTTTGTAATCATTAATGGAATGAGTTTTTCGGGAAATTGGCGTTGTCCATAATTGTTTCCGCAACGTGTAATAACGGTATCAAGACCAAAGGTTTCTCTCGCAGCACGGACAAAATGTTCAGCCGCCGCTTTCGATGCTGAGTAAGGCGAATTTGGTTCAATCGGCGAAGATTCATTAAAAAATGCGTCATCAGATTCGGGCAAACTTCCCATTACTTCATCGGTTGAAACTTGAATAAAACGGCGAACATTTTTTGCTCTCGCAGAATCTAGTAAAACTTGTGTTCCGAGAACATTTGTTGTGACAAATTCGCTGGCGGAAGTTATCGAACGATCGACGTGAGATTCGGCAGCAAAGTTGAAAATCGCCTCGCAATCGTTTGGAAGTGAAGTTAAAACAGCTTCTTTATCGCAAATATCACCTTTGACAAACTCGTGTCGGGAAACGTCTAAACCATTCAAATTTTCGAGATTTCCGGCATAAGTAAGCGAATCAAAATTAATAATTTTGACATCAGAAGTTTCATCTAAAACTTGTCGAATAAAGGCTGAACCGATAAAACCAGCTCCACCGGTTACAAAAATTGTCTTCATATTTATTTATCTAAAAGCCGCATTTGTTTGAGAAGCAAATCGGAATAATGTCGCGGTGAATTGATGTTTTTTAATATTATTTTATCGTCAGCCTCATTTGCATTTTCAATTATCAGATTGCCAAGACCAAATAATCGTTGAGCAATTGTCGAAGAAACTGTTACATCTTGAATTGCTCTCAGAGGAATTTTCCGCGTTTCTCGCGAAATAAAACCTTCATCAATTTCAATTCTTGAATCAGTTAATGTGTAGCGGACAAAATTTCTTTTTAAATGATAGAAAAGTGGAATGAATAACAGCGACAATCCACCCAAAACTGAAATCCACCAAGGTATTGAACTGCTCACATAAAACAGAATTATGACCAACAAAAATGCAGCCATAATCGCTAACACATAACCTGTTTGGACAAACATTAAAGTTGGACGAACGGTGAAAATATTAATCTCGCTGTGGTTTGCTTTGGTCGCAACTTTTGTCTCTTCTTCTTGAAAAAACTTTGTGCCGCATTTGTTGCAAAAAACTGCTTCAGCCGGATTATTTGTGCCACATTTTATACAAAACATTTGTATGGATAATAACTTATTTTCTAATTCTAAACAAAAAAAGCGGTTGGCAACGACCAACCGCGATGGTTTTTAAACCGAGGAGAAAAATTTTTAAACTTTTTATTGATTAACCAAACGCATTCTTCCGTCCGGCAATCTGACCGCAACTGTAATAGTTTCAATAGTTGTCAGCGGTGCTGATTCTCTTTTTTCAATCTTTGCAATTTGATTTACTGGTACAGGTTTAACACTTTTAACAAAATTTGGATTTCTGATTGAACCATATCTAGCTGTAATTCTGCGGACATATTCACGTGTTTCATTATATGGTGGAATTTGGTTTCCATATTTCATCACCGCACCTTCACCAGCATTGTATCCGGCAAGAGCAAGATTGATGTCGCCGCCAAATTTGTCATAAAGCCAACGCATATATTTAATTCCGGCATCAATATTTTGTTGCGGATCATAAATGTCTGTCACGCCAAATCGGCGAGCAGTTGGCGGCATTAATTGCATTAATCCACTCGCACCTTTGTTTGATAATGCCTTTTTCTTAAATGCAGATTCTTGACTCATTTGAGCATAAATCAACAACGGATCCATTCCGTATTTTGCTGATGAATTTACAATATAACTATCTACAACCGGATCGCCTGTTGTAAATCCACGCATATTTCCGCCGCCAGACATCGAAACTTTTGAGTATGTTGCTGCCGTTGATTTCACTCCAGAACCTTTTAAACTCTCAGCGTCGGTCACATTCATAGTTTTTTGAACGGATTTTTTTACAACTTTTTTATCTAATGATTCTTTTCTTTCAGGTTCATAGTTTTTATTTTTTGAAACAACTTCAACTCCTTTTGAAGTTGAAAAATTATCGAAAACATATCTGTTGCGATTTTGAGAATAGCCAAGTGTCGTAGCGGCGAGAACTACTATTGCGATTAAAAGAGTTTTTTTCATATTTTAGGTGTTTGTCAGATTAAGCTCATTCAATGAAGTTTGAATGTTCTACTAATAATAAAAACCTAAAGGATAAACATTTCCAAAAAATAACAAACTTTTTAAACATATTTAAACGCGGCTTGTTTTTCGGCTTTATATTTGTTGAAAATATTGAATCAAAGTATATTTGAAATGTAGATAAACAAAAAGGTTTTCAAATTTATGCTCTATTTATCACAAATTTTAGGACGACCTGTTCTTGATGTTGAAGGCGAAAAAATTGCCACCATCAAAGACGTTGTTGTGCATTATGGAGCCGAAGATTATCCGCCTTTAATTGGACTTGTTGCACGCTACAATCGCCGAAATTTCTTTCTTTCTTGGTCTCAAATAGCAACATTTGGAACTTTTGGAGCAAAACTAAATAAAGATGTTTTAAAATTTAGTATGTTTAACCGCCGTGAAGGCGAGGTTTTGCTAACCAAAGATGTTTTAGACAAACAGCTGATAGATGTTGACGGAAAGCGTGTTGTTCGAGTAAATGATGTTCAACTTATTGAAGCCGATAAATGGCGTGTTACCGGAGCAGATGTAACTTTTCGTGGTTTTCTGAGAAGACTTTTGCCAGTTGGGTTGTCTGGAAATAACGCAGCGGTTGAAGTTATTGATTGGAAAGATGTGGGCTATTTGGCAACTGATACAGCGACCGCAACTGTCCAATTAAAGTCTTCAAAAGACAAACTCTCGAGGCTTCATCCGGTGGAAATTGCCCAACTTGCAGAAAGTCTGTCACCGATTCATCGCACTGAAATTGTTGGTAGTTTAGATGATGAAACCGCTGCTGACACACTCGAAGAAATGTCCACCGAAAATCAAGCCAGAATTTTGGAAGAAATGGACGAAGAACGAGCTGCAGATATTTTGGACGAAATGTCGCCAGACGATGCGGTTGATGTGCTTGGCGAAATGAATGAAGAAAAGGCTCAAGAACTTTTCAACTTGATGGAAGATGATGAAAAAGCAGAAGTTGCGGAATTAATGCCATTTGATAAAGACACTGCTGGCGGATTAATGACTACGGAATTTGTTGTTTTTCCAAAGGATTTAACTGTTTCGCAAGCAATTGCACGCTTGCGGGAAATGGCGGAAACGCCAAATATGATTTATTATCTGTATATCGTCGAAGAGGAAAATTCTTGGAAGATTTGTGGTGTAATGTCTTTGCGTGGCTTAATTTTGGCTGATCCAACATTAAAACTAAGCGAAGTAATGCGTGAGAAATTTCGTTACGCACATCCAAATATTTCAGCTGATGAAGCCGCCGAAACTATTGCCGAATATAATCTTTTGGCGTTGCCAATTATTGATGATTTAGGTGAAATTGCCGGAATTATTACGGTTGACGATGCAATGGAAATCTTGCTTTCAAAAAGAAAGTGAATTTTCTGACAGCTAAAACGCTAAATAAAGCGTCTAAATTTTAGAAAATAATAATTAGTCATTAAGGAGTATTTTTATGAAACGTTTAAGTCTAATCTTTACAGCACTTATGTTGATATGTGGAAGTGTTTTTACCACTGGAACAAAAGCCGAAGGTGAGTTTCCGGTCGGAACAACTGTTGAAAATTTCAAACTTCCTGACACTTCGGGTTCTGTTAAATCTTTCAACGATTTAAAAGGCGAAAAAGGTGCGGTTGTGGTTTTTTTGTCAGTTCAATGTCCAGTTGTTAAAAACTACGATGAGCGAATTGTCCAACTTGCAGCTGATTATGGAAAAAAAGGAATCAATTTTATCGGCATCAATTCAAATTCAACCGAAACAACTGAAAAAGTAAAATCTCACGCTGAAGAGAAATATGCTTTTCCGGTTTTGATTGATAAAGGAAATGTTCTTGCCGACCAATTTGCTGCAAACGCCACGCCCGAAGTTTTATATTTTGATGCCAGCGGAAAACTTCTCTATCGCGGTGCAATAGACAACAGTCGCAAAGGCGATTCAATCACCGAAACTTATCTGAAAGACGCTTTGGATGCCGGAATTGCAAACAAAGAAATTAAAAAATCTTCGACAAATGCTGTTGGTTGCTCAATAAAACGTCTTGAGAAAAAATAATTTATGAACGTTTTTATTTTTAAGGCGAAAGGTATTTCCCTTTTGCCTTTTCTTATTTTAATTACCTTTTGCCTTTTTTTGTTTACGACTGAAGTTTCTGCTCAAAGTCGTAAAACTAAGACAGTTGTTTCAAAAAAGAAGAAAGTTGTCGTCAAAAAAGCAGTTTTCAAAGATTTAAAAAACTTACCTAAAATAAATCAAATAGATATAGACGCACTTAAAAACTTAATCAAACCAAGTGGTAAACCGATTTTGTTAAATTTTTGGGCAACTTGGTGTGAGCCTTGTGTCAAAGAATTTCCAGATTTAATAAAAATTGACGAAATGTATCGCGGACAAATTGATTTTTACACAATTTCAATGGACGAACTTTCTGAGATTGATCAAGATGTTCCCAGATTTCTTGGTAAAATGAACGCAAAAATGCCTTCATTTCTTTTAAAAACTCAAGATGAAAGTTCAGCAGTTTCAATGGTTTCAAAAAATTGGCGTGGGAGTTTGCCATTTACAGTTTTATTTGACGAAAAAGGTGTCGAATATTTTTCAAAAAATGGACTTGTCAAATTTAACGTTTTGCAAAATAAAATCGACAATCTTTTGAGAAAATAAAGCGTTATTTGATACTAAAAAACTCGCGTGTTAAACTCACACAATTAAATTTTTTGTATCAGAAAAGGAAATTTCTTAATGTCTGGACACAGTAAATGGCACACCATCAAGCATAAAAAAGGTGCTTTAGATGCAAAACGTGGAAAAATATTCACTAAATTAATCAAGGAAGTTACCGTTGCGGCACGAACTGGCGGAACCGGCGATATTGATGCAAATGCTCGTCTGAGAAAGGCAGTTACTGATGCAAAAGCTCAGAATATGCCGAACGACACAATTGATCGTGCAATCAAACGCGGAACTGGAGAACTTGAAGGTGTAAACTACGATGAAATCACTTACGAAGGTTACGGAATTGGCGGTGTAGCGGTTTTAATCGAAACAATGACGGATAATCGCAATCGAACAGTTGCCGAACTTCGTCACCTTTTCTCAAAAAATGGTGGAAATTTGGGCGAAGCCGGTTCAGTTGCCTGGATGTTTGACCGCAAAGGTTGCATCGCGGTTTCAAAAGACGCAAAAGGCGAAGACGAACTTTTTGAAATTGCATTAGAATCTGGTGCTGACGATATGCAAATCGGCAGTGAATTTTTTGAAATTTATACTTCGCAAGAATCTTTTGAAGGCGTTTGCGATTCTTTAAAAAAAGTTGGAATTGAACCTGATTCAGCAGAAATTTCAATGATTCCGCAAAATTACATCAAATTAGAAGGCGATGATGCCAAGAAAATGTTGAAACTTTACGAAGCTCTTGACGACAATGATGACGTTCAAAATGTTTACGCAAATTTCGATATTGACGAAAGTGAATATGAATAATGAAAGTTCTCGGCATTGATCCCGGAAGTGAAACGCTCGGTTGGGGCGTTGTAAAAAAAGACGGAAGTTTCTATCGTTTGATTGATTATGGAACTGTCAAATCTTCACCAAAAGATCATTTCGCCAAGCGTTTAGCTAAAATTTATGACGATTTACAAGACGTTATTGACAGATTCCAACCAGATGTTTTGTCAATCGAAGAGGCATTTTTTGCAGTAAACGTAAAAGTTGCACTCAAACTCGGTCAAGTTCGCGGCGTTGTTTTATTATTAGCTGAAAAAAATGGCTTAGAAATTGGCGAATATGCACCTCGTTTAATAAAACAGACTGTTGTTGGTTACGGCAACGCAGAAAAACACCAAGTGCAAGAAATGGTAAAAATCTTGCTAAAACTGCCAACAATTCCGCAACCTCACGATGCCGCAGACGCTCTCGCAACTGCAATTTGTCATTTTCATCACGCAACTTTTGCGAATAAAATAAAAAATAAATAACTTTGGCTCAATATCTTTTACTTTCAAATAATTTACTTTTGTGATTTAATCTTCCCAAATTCTCTTTAAAGGAACTTTAAATTATGCGTAGTTTCAGACTAACTGCAACACTCTTATGTCTCACGACTGGCTTTTTTTGTAACTTTGCATTTTCACAAAAAGCTCGACCGATTGTGAAATCAAAACAGACTCCAAAATCTCTTCAAATAGTTGGAACTTACGGCATTGTAATTGACGAAAGACTTTCAGTTTTACGTGCAGAGCCGAGCTTTTTTTCACGTGAAATACAGAGAATGCGACTTGGACGCAATGTTTATATTTCTGGTATCAAACAAAATGAAGGCGTTACTTTTTATAAAGTAAATGCTATTCCAAATTTCTACGGCTGGGTTCAATCTGACGCAATTGTTTCTAAAAATAATCCTGGTGATGATGAAAGATTAGCCAAGATTGTTCAGGCAATTGACGCTTTTGACCAAATTGAACTTGCGTCGATGTTCATAGAAACGTTTACTAAATCTAGTTTTCGTCCAGCCATTTTATTACTTTACGGAGATTTAATTGAGGAACAGGCAAGAAAATTATCAACTGATGCAAGCAAAAGGCTTATCCGCAGAGAAATGGCGGCAACTGTTGCACCACTTCACAGTTTTTATCTAAATTATGTTGGACTTGATCGGTATCGGAAATTAGATATTGTCTTTCTTTTTAATGTTGAAACGAAACAATTTCATTACAACGGCAAAAGTTGGGATGAATTAATAAAAAAATATCCAAATTCACAAGAAGCATCTGAGGCAAAAAAGAGAATTGAATCGCTTAAAGAAAAATTAGAATCTCCAGTTGTTAAGAAATAGATTTTAGTTTTTTTAAACTCGCAGACACAATCTATTTTCTGTCACAAAGCTCTCGAAAATTGCAATATCGGCATAAACTTAGATTTTCCGTCATTAGAAATTCCACTTTCGCGAGCGGAATATTGTCCTCTACATCTTGGCAATATTTATACATTTCTTCAGTTTCGCTTCTAATTTCATCCGAAAATACTTCAATGTCATCTTCGCTCACCTTAATCGAACGCTCAGTATATTCCGGCAAAAGATACGCAACCGCTGGCGTTATTTTCGAAAATTCTTTTTCGAAGTGAAAGTATGCCCAGGCAACATATCCGCGAAGTTGCTTGCCGTGTTTTGCATCGTCTTTTTTCCCTGTTTTCCAGTCAAAAATATAAATTTCATCGCCAATCGGAAACAAAAAATCGACTTTGCAATAGGCTTTTTGATCATCAATCCGACACTCGCCATAACCTTCAGGATCAATAATCCAAACGTCTTTGCTTGCCAAAGCCTTTTCAAAAAGCCACGACAAACGCTCGCTTTTTAGCAAATTATTCAAAGCTGCGGAAACTTTCGGTAAGATCAAAGTTTCTGCGTCAATCGTTTCTAATTGTCCATAATGAATCTCGGCAAACTCCTTTTCCTCAAGAATCTTTAACATTCGATGCTTTGTAAACTCAAAAAACTTCTCTTCATCGATATTCAAAGCAGACTTCTGCATTCGTTTCAAAAGAATTTCAATCACCTTGTGAGTAACATTTCCGATCTCCAAAGGAATCGTCGTTAAACCTTTCAAATAATTGATTTTAGGCAAGTTATCACGATCGTGTTTTCCATAATACTGATAATAATACTGCCGCTTGCAAGCCGAGAAAGTCTCCCAACGGCTAACCGACCAACCGAGAACCGATGTGAATTCAAATTTTCTTACCATAATGATTTTTGTGCGATATTTTGTTGTATGATAGTTGAAACTTTGTTTGGCGTAAAGATTTCGCTTAAAATAATGCATTTCCTTTTCACAAAAGTTCAAAAGAATGGAGCATCAATAATATTTTCAACGATAAATTATTTGATGTATAATTGCCTGGAGGTCAAAAATATGCAAACAGTTTCAGTCGGCGAATTACAACATAATTTAAGTTTATATCTTAACCAAGCCAAAACAGGCGATGAAATTATGGTTGAAGATAATAACGAAATAATCGCCAGAATATTACCATTTAATACTCAAACTGAAGAGCAACTTCTTGTTTCGCAGGGTTTTATGACAATGCCTAAACACACTTTAAGCGAAGATTTTTGGGACACGACCGCACCCGAAGTTAGCTTAGGAAAAATTGTAGAAACAATCAGAAGTGAACGTGATGATGACTAATATTGCTTTTTGGGACACGAGTGCAATTGTTCCGCTTTGTTGTTTTCAAGATAAAAGCCAAGAACTCCGGCAACTTCGCAGAAAATATGAAGTTGTTGCTTGGTGGGCAACTTCAATTGAGGCTCAAAGTGCTTTAAAGCGTTTAGCTAGTCAAAACGAAATCTCGCAAACCGCATTTTCTCAATCAATTCAACGCCTCGAAATTCAAAAAGATACTTGGCGAGAAATTTTGCCAACTGAAAAAGTTCGCGAATTTGCCAAAGATTTAATTGAAACCCAAAACTTACGAACTCTTGATGCTTTGCAACTCGCTTCAGCTTTAGTTTGGTGTTTTGAAAAACCGAAAGGCAGAATTTTTGTCTGTTGTGACATTAAACTTTTGGATGTTGCTGAGAAACTTGGGTTTACAGTTTTACCAAAATGAATGAAATTAATTTAAAAGATTATGAGTTTGATGAGCAACTTCTCAAAAATGTTGAGTTGTTCGACGAGGTTTTGAAAGAACTTGGTGAACCTCCAATCCTTGAAAATAAAAATTTTGAAGCTACATTGAATACAAGCTGTTGCGATTTGGCTATTGAATCTACCTCAGAAAGTTCAAACAATTTACCTATTTTTATTATGTTTGAAGGTGAGTATTTAAGAATTGATATTGATGGAATTCAAGAATCATTTGAATGGTCGAAAAAACATATTGACAAAGATAGAAATTCTGTCAAACAACTTATTAAAAATCTTTTCTCTGGCTACGTTCTTATCGATTATCGACAAGGTTCGGGTCGATTTATTCAGTTTTTTGATTTAAACGGCGATTATATTGATTCCCAATCCAGAAATATCACGTTTCATACGATTACTGGTCGATTTCTTTTTCGTCATAAAGACAATCGCAAGTTATACTTACCGATATTTTACAAAAAATAAATATGTATTCATCAATCCATTTCAATTCAAAAGGTCGAATGACCACAAATGCTTCAAAGCCTGAAGTTATCGAGAAATTACGCCAGATTGTTGGTGCAGAAAACATTTTGGTTGAGCCTGAAAAGGTTGAGCCTTACGGTGCTGATGCTGTCAAAGAAAAGTTTCCGCCCGAAGCTGTTTTGTTTCCTGAAAATACTGCACAAATAGTCGAGATTGTTCAGCTCGCAAATGTTGAGAATTTTCCGGTTACGGCTCGTGGCGGTGGCGTTGGTTACACGGGCGGAGCAGTTCCGGTTGACGGCGGAATTGTCATCGGCACTGATCGGATGAACAAAATTTTGGAAATTTCTGCTGATGATTTATACGTTGTTTGTCAGCCCGGAATTACGACTTGGGAATTGCAGCAAGCGGTCGAAAAGCACGGCGTTTTTTTCCCGCCTGATCCGGCAAGTTACAAAGATAGTTTTATCGGTGGAAATATTGCCGAAAATGCCGGCGGAATGCGGACTCCGAAATACGGCAATACGAAACGTTATGTTCTTGGTTTAGAAATAGTTACCGCAACAGGAGAAATCATCCGCACCGGCGGAAAAACCGAGAAAAATGTTGTCGGTTTTGACCTCACAGGTTTGATGTGCGGGAGCGAAGGAATGCTCGGAATTATCACCGAAGCAACGCTCAAATTATTGCCGTCAACCGAAACAACTTCAACCGTTCGTGCGTCTTTCAAATCAATGGAGCAAGCGTGTAAAGTTCTGACCAAATTCACGCCCGAAAGCATTTTGCCGATGGCGATGGAAGTTATTGACAAACATTGCATCGAAGCAATCGAGCAGAATTTCGCGTTTGGTTTATCGAAAGATGCAGCGGCGATTTTGTTGGTCGCGGTTGACGGTTCGCACGAAGAAGTTGCGAGAAACGCGGAAATAATTGAGCGGATTTTATCCGAAAACGGTGGTTTTGAAATTCTGCGGGCAAAGTCGAAAGAGGAAGAAGACAAACTTTGGGACGTGCGGCGAGCAATTTCTCCGAGTTTGATGAAGTTTGGCAATTTGAAGATTAACGAAGATGTAGTTGTGCCGCGTTCAAAAGTTCCCGAACTCGTTGCAAAGATTGAAGAAATCGGCAAGCGTCATAACACATTTGTCGCCAACTTCGGACACGCGGGCGATGGCAACATTCACGTCAATTTCGTCATCAACCGCGACAATCCCGACGAAATTACACGGGCGAGAGAATGTGTCAAAGAAACCTTCAAACTCGCAGTCGAACTCGGCGGAACAATCAGCGGCGAACTCGGAATCGGCTATGTTAAAGCCCAATATTTGGATTTGGCTATTGATAAACCGACGCTTGAAATTATGAAGGCGATAAGGAAAGTTTTTGACCCGAATGGGATTTTGAATCCGGGGAAAATGTTTGTTTAGAGTTCAAAAAAATGCTAAGTTATTTTTCGAGGTTATTAACTTTATGCTAAATGATTTAACACAAATAGTTGCGGAAAAAATGCAGGTTTTGCCGATTGAAGAACAGCAAAAAATTGTTGAGTTTGTTGATTTATTGTCAAAGCCGAAGAAACAAACTTTGTTGGAGAAACTAGCCGTTATCAGTAGCCGTGTGCCTGACGAAGTTTGGGAAACGCTTCCCGCCGACGGTGCGGAAAATATTGACCATTATTTGTATGGTTCGCCCAAAAGAAAATGACCAACAATAAAGTTTTCGCCGACACATTTTATTGGGTTGCAGTATTAAATATCAAAGATTCGGGACATTTTCAAGCTCTTGAAATCCGTCAACTTCTTGGCGAAATTATTATTGTTACAACCGAAACTGTTTTGATCGAAGTCCTTAATTATTTTGCCGAATTCGGCACATATACCCGAAAATCTGCGGTTGATGCCGTTCAGACAATTATGGAAGATAGTGAAATTGAATATATTTCGCATTCGCCTGATATTTTCCTTGAAGCACTCGATTTTTCGAGAAACGTTTGGACAAAGGTTACAGTTTGACTGATTGCGTTTCAATGCTGACCATGAAAACGCTCAACATTCACGAAATTCTGACGCATGACAATCATTTTGAACAAGAGGGTTTGACGATTTTACTTTGATAAATTTTGAAATCCATTAAGAAGGTTTTTGATCCGAATGGAATTTTGAATCAGTGGAAAATGTTTGCATAGTTTAAAAAACCATTTTAATACAGCCAGACTTACCGTAAATATTTAGTAAGTTTTAGTAAAATGTTGCATAATTATTTGAGAAAATTATGAACATTAAATTTTTGATAATCGCTATTTCGCTCGCGGCTTTTGGGTGCGGTTCAACTAACTCAAATCCGACGAAATCTATTGCAAACGACAATAAAACTCCGCAAGCTGTCGTTGCAAACACGACTCCGAACATTGCTCAAAGTCCATCGCCAAATACTAACACCACAGTTGTCGCAAAAAATTTTAATGGCACCGGAATCATCACAAAAATTAATCTTGAACTCGTTTCTGTTGAGCTAAATCATGAAGAAATTAAGGGTTTGATGCCTGCGATGATTATGGAATTTTTTGTCAAAGATAAAAAGCAAGTTGAAGTTTTAAAAGTTGGCGATAAGGCAGATTTTATTCTTGAAGATAAAGCAGGAAGTGAAATTATAATTGATATAAAAAAGGCTAAATAATGAATCTTTTTGAATTAACAACGAGGTTGATGAAAATTCCATCAATTTCGGGCGACGAACTCGCAGTTGGAATTTTTCTTCGTGATTATCTCGATAGTCTCGGCTGGACGGTTGAACTGCAACCTGTTTCAGAAAATCAAAATAATATCATCGCTTATTTGAATGAAACGCCGCGTATTTTTTTATCGACACACATGGACACAGTTCCGCCGTTTATTTCGCCAACTGAAGACAACGAAACGATTTACGGTCGCGGTTCGTGTGATGCAAAAGGAATAATCGCCGCAGAAATTACTGCCGCTGAACGCCTTAGAAGTGAAGGAATTACCGACATCGGTTTGCTATTTACGGTTGACGAAGAACAATCTTCGACTGGTGCAAAAGTCGCCAACGGACATCCGCTTGCCGCAACGTGCGAGTTTATGATTAACGGCGAGCCGACCGATAACGAACTGGCGATTGGTTCAAAAGGTTCGTTGCGGATGTTGTTGAAAACAAAAGGAAAAGCGGCACATTCGGCTTATCCGGAGGAAGGCGAATCGGCGATTGAAAAACTGCTCGATATTTTAAATGATGTTCGCAAACTTGAGCTTCCAACAGATGAATTTTACGGCAAAACGACGCTCAATATCGGTCTCCTTTCGGGCGGATTAAAAACCAATATTATTCCACCAAACGCCGAAGCCGGATTACATATTCGGCTTGTAACTGACGAAAAGCCAGTTCTAGAATTGCTCGAAAAAGCGGTGAAAAATCGTGGAGATTTAGAAGTTTCTTCATTTAGTTTGCCTGTTAAGATGTTGGAAGTAGAAGGTTTTACGCAAAAAGTGGTAAGATTCACAACCGACATTCCGCATCTGACAAATTGGGGAACGCCTCTGCTTTTAGGTGCAGGTTCGATACTTGTAGCACATACAAAAGACGAATTTGTGAAGAAAATTGACCTTGAAAAATCTGTTGAATTATATGTCAACTTGGTAAAAAAATTATTATGATTTGGCTTGAAAATAGCGACATTTTAGCAAACATCGGCGAATTTCTGAGTGAAGATCTCGGGCGTGGCGACATCACAACACAATCGACAGTTCCTGACGGCGTTCGCGGAATTGGTAGATTTTTGGCGAAAGAAGATTTGGTAGTTTGCGGTTTGGCAATTGCCGAAGCTGTGTTTTTTCAACTCGATGCAGAAAGCCCAGAACTTGAACCAACCGCTACCGAAGGACAAGAAATTGAAGCCGGAACTTCATTTGCAACGATGAAAGGTTACGCCGATATTCTGCTCGGCGGCGAGCGAGTGGCATTAAATTTAATCCAAAGAATGTCTGGCATTGCGACACTCACACGTCAATATGTGAAGGCGATTGAAGGCACAAATGCCAAGATTGTTGACACCCGAAAAACAACGCCAGGACTGCGAATGTTAGAGAAATATGCCGTCAGCGTTGGTGGCGGAAAAAATCATCGACTTGGTTTGGATGATGGCGTTTTGATTAAAGATAACCATATCGCACTCGCAGGCGGTGTGAAAGAAGCGGTGACGGCGGCGAAAAATCACGTTGGGCATCTGCATAAAATTGAGGTTGAAATCACAAATTGGCATCAGTTACGCGAAGCAATTCTCGCTGGAGCAGACATTATTATGATTGATAATCAAACTCCGCAAGAAGCTCAAAAACTCGTCGAAATGTCACGCAATCTTAATCCAAGCGTGTTAATTGAGGCATCTGGAAATATGAGTTTAGAAACTGTTAGAAGCTATGCCGAAATCGGGGTTGACCTCATAAGTGTAGGTAAAATAACACATTCCGCGAGAGCGATGGATATTAGTTTTAAGATTCAAACAATTTAAACATTTTCAAAAATTGGCGGTGGTGGTGGTTTTAAGAATGATTTATCTTTCGGTATTTCGTTGCTTGTTAGTGTCAGCATTTCTTTGTTAGCTTCAACAAATGGAAAAAACCAAACAATTAACATCGAAACAAAAAGTGAGATTGTGCAAGTAATTCCGCCTTCAATGCCGTAACTTCCGCCAGTGAGCCACGCCGGTCCTTGGTCACTAAATTGCAAAACTGAATGTTTTGTCAAATTAGTTAAACCGCTAATTGGCAACCCAAGCAAAGAACCTTGAACCAAATTCCAGGCAAAATGAATTCCTAAAGCGAACCACAAACTTCGTGTTTTGAGATAAGCTAAACCGAGCCAAACTCCTGCGAGTGCTGTGTTTATCGTCGAGATAATTTCAGCATTTGGGTTTCCTAAATGTGCAACCGCAAAAGGAAACGAAGTTAATAAAATGCCAAGCCAAGCGAGTTTTGCACGAACTAAAGTCTGCAAAATATAACCGCGAAACAAAACTTCTTCTGATGCTGCCGCAATCAATAAAACAACTGCCGAAACTGCGGTTGACTTTAAAAGCATTGAAAAATCAGCCGTCTGATTTAACGAAAAACTCAATCCGCCGCTTGGAATTGCTAAAATTGATGCAAAAATAATAGAAAATGCACCAATTAATAAACCCCAAATTGTTTGTTTAATCCAGGCTTGGTGAAACGCCCAACCTAAGGATTTTAGAGGCAAATCTTCGAAATATTTTCCGCAAAACCAACCTAATAATGTTGTAAAAGCCAGACTTAAAAAAGATAAAATTGAAACGCCAATTGGCGACAGAAAAATGGCTCCAGTTTTGTCATCTGGTAAAAAAATTGCAACTACAGAAATTGCCGTAACTCCAACAACGGCTGTAATTACAGAAAATAAAACTGAAAATATTATAAATCGCCAACCGCTCCGAAGACGTTCGTATTTATTGAAAAAAATTTCGTTCATTGAGATTTATGCTAAACTAATTTCGTGAAAAACCAAAACAAAAGCCAGATAATTCGCGGTAAATCTCTGTGGTTAATAGGCATCTTAGTCGTTGTTTTGCTTACACTTCTGATATTTTTACAAACCTCAAATGTTTGGAAATTTTTTGCCGTAGAAACCGTCAACAGCACGATTTTTCTCTTTGCACTTTCAACCTTAAACTTTATTGCGTTTATTATTTTTGCGTTTATTTTTATCCGAAATATCGTAAAACTAACTCGCGAACGTCGGGCTTTACAACTTGGTGCAAAACTCAAAACTCGTCTTCTAATATATTTTATCGGCTTGAGTTTGTTGCCGATTATTGCGATGGCTGGATTTTCTTTGTTGTTTATGAATCGTGCGTTAGATCGTTGGTTTACCCAAATTCCCGAAAATGTAATTCGCGAAGCTAAAAAAATTCACATTTCGAGATCAAATGAAACCGCCCAAATATTAACTAAGCTCTTAGAAAATAAAGATTTAAATGATGCATTGCTCAATGAAATTGCCGAAAGAGGAAATTTTTTGTATATCGAAATTGATTCACCAAACGGTGATATTTTGGCAAAAAGTGTCAATAAACTAAGTTTTGATAAATATTCTGAATTTGAAAAAACACTCAGTTCGCTTCGCAAGCAAAAAGTTTTCGAAACAGATATTTTAAACAATCAAAATTTTGTTGCCGTAACTTCAGTCTTTTCTGATGGAAAAAAACTTTTACTTTTTCCTAATGAAATACCAAAGTCAAATGTTTTTGATAAGTCATTAGTCGAATTAGATAATTTAAAAAACCAACAACAAAACGTCCGCCAGATTGGTTTTTCGACTCTCGGGCTTCTCACATTTTTATTAATTTTTGCTTCTTCGTGGACAGCTTTTTACATTGCTCGCGGGCTAACTGCTCCAATTAAAGCAATTGCGGAAGGTTCTAATGAAATTGCAAAAGGAAATTTTTCGCATCGTGTAGATGTTTTTGCCGAAGACGAACTTGATTTATTAGTAACCGCTTTTAATCAAATGTCTTCAAAACTCGAAGAAAATTCACAGGAATTAAGTGAACGGCGAAAATATACTGAAACCGTTTTGCAATCGCTTTCAACTGGCGTAATTTCGTTTGACGCGGCAAATAATGTCACAACAATCAACAACGCGGCAATACAAATGTTTCGACTTGAAGCTACAAATTTTAAAGGTTTAACGCTCGAAAATTTGCTTGGCGAAGAAAATCGGGTGGTTTTAGAAAGATTATTGAGTCGTGCGAAAAGAATTGGGCAAGCTACTGAACAGACAGTTTTGGCACGTGAAAATGCCGTTGGAAATTTAGAAAGCGGAGAAACGATGCCAGTTGCACTAACTGCCACAGCCTTGCCGGAAGAAAATGGTGTTGTTCTTGTAATTGAAGATTTAACTGAACTTATCACCGCTCAGCGTGCGTCTGCATGGCAAGAAGTTGCACGCAGAATGGCTCACGAAATCAAAAATCCACTTACTCCAATCCAGCTTTCTGCCGAAAGAGTAAGAAAAAACTTCTATCGAACTTTGTCAAAAAATGACGGACAACTCCGAAAAGTTGTTGACGAAAGCACCGAAACAATTCTCCGCGAAGTTGATTCGCTTAAAGGAATGGTTGACGAATTTTCGCGTTTTGCACGTTTGCCTGATGCAAAACTTGAGATTGGAAATTTGAATAACTTAATCGTCCAAGCCGTTTCTTTATTTGAAGATAGAGGAGCAAAAATTGTAATAAACGTTGCCGAGGATTTGCCAAATGTTTTATTTGATGAAGAGCAAATGCGGCGAGTTATTGTAAATTTAATCGAAAATTCCTGCGAAGCATTTGATGAATCGCAGGAAAATAAGTTAATTACTGTGAAAAGCATTTATTCCGTTGGTCGCGAACTGGCGATTGTCGAAGTTTCTGATAACGGAAAAGGAATTGAGCCTCGCGATTTTCAAAAACTCTTCCAACCATATTATTCAACCAAAGGTCGCGGAACTGGTTTAGGTTTGGCAATTGTCCAACGAACTATTATCGACCACGGCGGCAAAATTATCGCATCAAATAGTTCAAATGGAGGTGCAAAGTTTAGTTTAGAGCTCCCGCTCCTCCGGTCTGTTTAAGCGGAGTTGATGAACCAGAAGGCAAGCGAGTTGTGGCATCAAAAGTTACAATTGTTGCATCATCAGTTTGGTATAAAACACCAGATTCGTTTGTCCCAAAATCTCGAGTGCCAGCTCCTAAAATCGGTTGCATATTTGTATGATTTTGTGGACGTGCGGTTGCTGTAAAAGTAGCAGGCAAGACTGCGGTTTTCGGCGTTGTCGCAATATTAAATAAATATCGGTCTTTTCGATATGGCGATGTTCCAAGAATTGGATTGATATAACCTCCATTTCGAAGCTGAGTTAACGTGGCATAATTTCCACCGCCGAGCGATGAAGCATATAAATGCTCACTCATACCAATTACACGCAGGCTTTGAATTGCTGATGCTTCATTTGTCAAACGCTTGGTGGCAAGCAAGTTTGGAAGTGCAATTGCAGAAACAATCGCCATTGTAACCATTACAACTATTAACTCAATCAAAGAAAAACCCTTTGAATTAGAATGTTTTTGTTTTGTTAAATTTTGGGATGAACAAATTTTCATAATTAAACCTCAGTTTAGGCGAAATAGACAATTGCAATCGGTGTTCCATTCGTAAGTAGTTGATTTTATTGAGTTATAAAAACTATCATCATTCAAACTGACATAATTTGTGACTTTTTGACTGACTGAATTTTGATGTTTTTAAAGCGTTTTCTTGATTTAGTTTAAAATTAACCAATAAATCTAGTGTTTTGGTGCTTTATAGAAACTACTTTGCGTTATATTATTCGTTACATTATTTTTTATGAGCAAAGTTTTAATAGTTGATGATGAACGCGGAATTCGCGACACGTTGCGAGGCGTTTTAGAAGATGAAGGCTTTAACGTGACGACTGTCGATTCGGGCGAAAATTGTCTAAAAATTGTTGAAGAAGAACTATTTTCTTGCGTTTTGTTAGATATTTGGCTCGGAAAAGGAATTGATGGGCTAGAAACTTTAACCAAACTCCGTCAAGCCGGAAACACTTCGGCAGTTGTCATGATTTCGGGTCATGGAAACATCGAAACCGCCGTAAAATCTACAAAACTTGGTGCTTTTGACTTCATCGAAAAACCTCTGAGTTTAGAAAAAACGATTCTTACAGTTCGAAATGCAATTAGAAGCTACGAACTTGAGCAATCAAATCTTCATTTGCAACAAAAATTATCGACTGAATACATTATGATTGGCGATTCGGTCGCGATGCGAGCTTTGCGAAAGCAAATTTCAATTGTTGCACCAACTGACGGTCGTGTTTTGATTTCCGGCGAATCAGGAACAGGAAAAGAACTTGTCGCCCGTGCGATTCATTCACAATCAAAACGCAAAAACTCTCCATTTGTTGAGATAAATTCTGCCGCCATTCCCGAAGAATTGGTCGAATCTGAACTTTTTGGTTACGCCAAAGGTGCGTTTTCCGGTGCGGTTGCGGCAAAGAAAGGAAAATTTCAGGTTGCTGATGGTGCAACGCTATTTTTGGATGAAATTGGCGATATGAGTCCGAAAGTTCAGGCAAAAATGCTGCGTGTTTTGGAAGAACAACGCTTCGAACCAGTCGGGTCAAACACACCAATAAAAGTTGATGTCAGAATTTTATCTGCGACAAACAAACGACTTGACGAATTAATTGAAAATGGCGACTTCCGTTCAGACTTGTTTTATCGGTTAAATGTAATTCCTTTTCAAATTCCGCCGTTGCGAGAAAGAGCCGAGGATATTCCAATTTTGGTTGAACATTTTAATCAAAAATTTTCCGTTGATTACGGAAAAAAGCCGAAAATCTTTTCAGCCGATGCACTTGAACGTTTGCAAAATCACAATTGGTTTGGAAATATTCGCGAACTAAAAAATTCTATCGAGCGAATTGTGATTATGATTGCGAAGCAAAAACTTGGTGTCAACGACTTGCCAAATTTTGATGAAACAACTGAAATTCCATCGTTTTTATACCGATTTCCATCGTTTAAAGAAGCAACTGATTCTTACCAGCGTGAATTTATTCTCCATAAAATAAACGAATTTGATGGAAATGTGACAAAAGCCGCAGAATCGATGAACGTTGACCGCAGTCATCTTTATCGGCGAATGAAAAGTCTTGGCATTCAGGTTAAAGAAAAATAAATCAAGTTTTATTGCGTCAATTTCTGCTAAGATGTGTTTAGGCAATTTTGCCTTTGAGTCAAAATAAATGAGAGATTGGATTACCACTGAATCACGCGAATCGCAAGAAATACAAGCAATTACAGCTTTTTCTGTTTCACCAACCAAAAAAATAAAGCAACTTCAATCTGCCATTGAACAAGTTATCAAAGGCAAATCTGAGGTTGTAAAACTTACTTTGGTTGCACTTCTCGCCAAAGGACATTTGTTAATAGAAGACGTTCCCGGAATCGGAAAAACTACGCTTTCAAACGCTCTCGCACGCACGCTCGATTTAACTTTTCAACGAATCCAATTTACTTCTGACCTTTTGCCTTCTGATGTTGTCGGGCTTTCGCTTTATAATCAGCAGAGCGGAAATTTTGAATGGAAAGCCGGTGCAATTTTTGCAAATATCGTTTTGGCTGACGAAATAAATCGTGCAACGCCAAAAACTCAGTCCGCACTTTTGGAAGCGATGGCTGAAGGGCAAGTAACTGTTGACGGAATTTCGCGAAAGTTGCCCACACCTTTTATGGTTGTCGCCACGCAAAATCCGACTGAGCATCACGGCACTTATCCGCTGCCTGAATCGCAACTTGACCGATTTATGTTGCGTTTGCACATCGGTTATCCAAATAAACAAGACGAAAAACAGCTTCTCAACGAAAGAAAAAATGATAATCCGATAGATTTATTGAATGCTGTAATGTCCGAAAATGACATTTTAGAACTGCAACAACTTGCAACTGAAGTTCGTTTTGATGATGCTTTGACTGATTATTTGCTCGAAATTGTTTCGCTGACCAGAGCAAACGAGCAAATCGAACTCGGAATTAGTCCACGCGGAAGTCTTTCGCTTTTTCGTTCCGCACAAGCACTGGCATTGATCGAAGGAAGAAATTATTGCATTGCGGATGACATAAAACGTCTTGTTTTACCGACATTTGCTCATCGAATTATTGTAAATTCGAGGTATAACGCCGCAAACCGCAGAAGTGCAGAAGCTGAAAGAATTTTAAAAGAAATCTTGCTCACGATTAAGGTGCCGACTTAGCCAAAACCTTTTCGTAATACTCAACATATTGCGGAATAACTTTTTCGGTATTGTATCTTTCAATAGCAAGTTCGCGTCCGCGTTTGCCAAATGCAAGCCGTAAATCCTCATCTCGCAATAAATTAACAACATCGTCAGCCATCTTTTCAACATTACCGACTTCGCTCAAAAAACCTGTTTCGCCGTCATTAACAACTTCTGGGATTCCCGCAACACGAGACGCGACAACCGCAACTTCGCACGATTGTGCTTCTAAAGCCGCGAGTCCAAAACTCTCCGTTTCCGATGGCAGCAAAAACACATCAGCAATCTCCAGATAATCAGAAATATTCGGGCGTTTGCCGACAAAATTTACGTTTTCTTCAATGTTTAATTGCTTCGCACGAAATTTAGCGTTTGAGCGTTCCGGTCCGTCACCGACCATAATCAGACGTGCTTTTTCGCCTTGTTCTAAAACTTTAGCGAGAATTTCGACGCAATCAATTGGGCGTTTTACCGGTCGAAAATTTGAAACGTGAACTAATAATTTTTCGCCATTCGGTGCAAGTTCCGCACGCAAAGGCGATGCAAAATTTCGTTGATAATCTTTCGGACAAATAAAGTTTGGAATGACTTCAATCTCGTCAAAATCGAAAGTTTCAATCGTCGCTTGCTTCAAAAATTTTGAGATTGCAGTAACACCGTTTGATTCTTGCAACGCATATTTTGTAATCGGCAAATAACTGCGATCTGCTCCGACGAGCGTGATGTCTGTGCCGTGAAGTGTAGTAATTACAGGCAGATAACGTTTTGATTTGATAGATTCGCGTGCCAAAATCGCCGAAATAGAATGCGGAATTGCGTAATGAACGTGGATTAAATCGAGATTTTCCGAACGTGCAACCGTGCCGATTTTGGTCGCCAGTGCAAGCGTGTAAGGCTGATGGTCAAACAACGGATATGACAACATATCAACCTCGTGAAAATGCACACGGTCATTTAATTCCGTCAAACGAGTTGGCAAACTTGACGAAATAAAATGGACATTATGTCCGCGTTCCGCCAATTCTTTGCCAAGTTCCGAGCCGACAATTCCGCTTCCACCATAGGTTGGATAAACTGTGATTCCGATGTTCATTGGGGTTATTTTACAACATTTGAGCAAGGTTTGAATTAATTTCCAAGCAAAGAGAGTCTTTCTAAAATGTTATTAAGTTGTTCGTTTATTTTATTCCCTTTAACTGAATCATAAGTGTTGAGTTTTGGATTTTCATATAAATAAACGATATTTTCTATTTTTGAAATTAGATATTTAGAAATATTTTGTGGCACACTTACGAGTAAATTATTAAGTTCATCAATTTTTTCCTTAAGATTTTCTTCACGACAACAATTTGATTGAATGTCTTTTAACAACAATCCAATTCGAAAAAGCCATCGTTTTTTGGGTTCGCTCGCCAATTTTGATTCTATTGATGAACGTAAAGTTTGAAGAATCAAGATTCTATTTGTGTAATCAGCCGTTTCATATTGTTCATAAAGTTGTTTTTCTTCAGTAAAATTACTCGGAAGTTTTTCTGTAAAGCCTTCATTGCCAAAAGCGTTTCCAATTTCAAGCCAATTGTAATTATCAGAAACAAAATTATAGACAATCAATCCTTGAACTATAATTGGTTTTCCACCCAATTCATAAGGTTTAAAAGTGGATTCTAACGCTGCTTTTTCTGAAATGGCTTTTAACAATGGATGACCTGAAGTTGCTTTTACCTCAATAACTCTTCCTTTTTCATCAATCAAGACTAAAACATTTACAGAACCTTTTGCATTAACTGCTTTTGCCGCAGTCGGATATATAGGTTTGACTAAATCTATTGCTTTTCCATTTATCACACCAAGTGAAATTATGTTTGGTTTTGAGATTTTTTTGCTTATTTTTGGCTTTGAGATATGTTTCGTTTTGCTTCGTTTGGTTTGAGAAAACAAACACAGCGGTAGATATAAAATCAACAAAATAAGCGTTAATTGTTTCATACAAATTTTAGACACCAAATTTTTAAGAAAGTTCCATTCTAAGTATCAAATTATTTTCACAAAAGCAGCCCAAGTGGACAGGTTTAAATTTAAAAAGGCTTTAGCGATTAAAGCGACTAAACCACTCATACGCTGTGTTTTAGCTGAAGCAGAAAGGAATAAAACAAACTTTTAAGTTTGGCTAAAGCCGCATATTTTCTTCAATCAGACCACTAGCTCAAGCTAGTGGCAATTTATAGAACAGCCCTGAATTAAGGTTAATCGAATGACATTTATGCTGTTTTACGTTCCAGCAAAACGCACTTTTGTTTCAGTAGCAACTACAAATTGTTCTGGCAACTTTTCAGAGTAATTTTCAACTAACCGCCGCAGAACATCAATTTTGTTTGTTGCTCTTTCGTCTTCAAGCCGAAGGAAAACTACTCCACAATGTTTGCGTCGCTCTCGGAAAACCATCTCGCAGAAATCTTTGTCATTTGTTATCAAAATCCAATTCTCGGAGAAAGCCTTAACCAAAATTTCGTCATCTGTCATTCCCCGTGATTCGTCAAATACAGAAAAAACTTCATAATTTTCATTTCGTAACCATTGGGCGACTCTCGAACCAGTGCATTCATCAACAAGAAAACGCATTTTTAAACCTTCTCCAACTCAAGTGGCATAAACTCTGTTCGGTTCAAAGATTCTCTCGCAAATAGCAAACAGGCTTGAATATCCTCAAGCGTCAAACCTTGATACTCTTCCAAAATCTCGGTAGTTGTTGCACCTTGAGCTAAAAGATTCAAAATAAATTCAACCGTCAAGCGTGTGCCACGAATCACAGGCTTGCCAATCATAACCTTCGGATTCAATGTAATTCTTTCAAGTAAAATCATGTTTATCATAAATTTATCTTTGCACAAATTATGAAAATAAGCTAAGAAATCGGATTCGTAAAACACAGTTTCATCAACTATAAACAAAGCAATTTTTGAAGAAGTTCTTAATCTCACGAATAAATATTCATTGGTCGAGTCAATAATTCAAATGGATTTTCCACATTTAATACTTCTCTTACATAAAATGGTTCACCAGCTTCAACACCAATTAACGAGCCGAAATATGTCATTTTGGCTTCGATTTCGGTGAAGAATCTTTTTGATGTGAGAATTGTTTCGGGTTCGTCGGAATCTGGATTGTAGAATTGTGATTTATGAGCTTTTAAGGCTTCCATTTTTCCAGCCGAAAACTCAGAAACATCAACAATAAACGAAGGCACAACGTGTCTTGAAAAAATCGTATGAGCCACAATCGGTGCTGGAATTCTCTCATTGCCTGATTCGGGATCATATTTTCTCAAGCTCGCTAATCTTGAAGCCTCACGAACGAGATTTGCGATGTGATCGTGGTCAGGATGCGGATCGTTAAGTTGATGCGTAAAGATAACTTTTGGTTTTAAACGACGCAAAACTCGCACTAGTTTTGTTCGCGTTTCTTCGTTGAGCCAAACGTGTCCGTCAGGCAAATCTAAATTTTCCCGAACGTCAAGTTTTAAGATTTTCGCCGCTTCAACCGATTCTATCGCACGAATTTCCGGCGTTCCGCGAGTTCCCATTTCGCCGCGTGTAACATCCAAAACTCCAGTTCGAAGTCCGAAAGATTTTAGCTTCAAAAGAGTGCCGCCAACATAAAGTTCAACGTCGTCTGGATGTGCAAAAATTGCTAAAATGTCTAACATAATTATTAATTGTTAAATTTTAGTTTTACCTTATTTTTTGGGACGAACATAATAAACAATTCCTTTGTTATCGTCCGAAAATAAAAATGTATCAGGTGAAAGTTTAAAAATGTCACACGGACGACCGAAAACCGTATCGCCTTTTAAAAAACCTGTAATGAAATCCTTATTTTTTTGACCTTTTCTGGCGATTACAATCTTATAACCTTTCTCCATATCTTTGTCCGAAGAGCCGTGAAGTGCTACTAAAAACGAATTTTTGATAAAAGGATCAGCTGTTTTTGCATCGAAATAATCGAAACCAAGTGCCGAACTTCTCGCTGGAAAAAATGTATAACTCAGCGGCATACTTTTACAGCCTTTTGCACGTTTTAAATCAGAATCAGCAATTATTTTTCCATTCGCCTGATGGCAAAAAGCCCAGCCATAATCTGCACCGCTTTTGAGTGCGTAAAATGTTTCGTCCGGTTTGTCAACGCCGAGATGGTCCGAACCTTGATTGGTTGCAAATAACGTTTTTCCAATTTGCTTTAACCCAACTGCATTTCGCAAACCTTTCGCAAAAACACGCAACCTCTTACCGTCTGGATCCATTTCTAAAACAGTTGCCCGAACATTTTCTTTTTCAACGCAAGCATTGCAACTTGACCCAACTGAGACATAAATTTTGCCGTTGTTACCAATCGCAATTGTCCGCGTGAGATGCCAACCACCGTATTTATAGCTCAAACCATAATCAGGAAATTCTGCCAGAATTTGTGGCTTTCCGCTCGGTTTTACTTCACCTTTGACAAATTTTCGGCGAGTTAATTTATCAGTTTCAGCTAAATAAACCCAATCTTGTCCTTTTTTATCAGTATAAAACGCTACCGAATTAGGGTTTTTAAGATTAGACATATAAGTTAGAACTTTGCCAAATTTGCCTGTTTCTTCATTCCAACCGTCCAAAATATAAACTCTGCCAATGTCGTTATCGGTCAAATCGTGCATATCGGTTACGAAAATTCTGCCATCAGGTGATTTAGCAAAAAAACGGATTCGTTTCATACCTTCCGCCGCCGGAATTATTTCGTAATTTGCTGGTAAATTGAGCGAAAACGTCTTTCCCGATTTAAGCGTTACTTTTTGGGGAACAAGTTTTGTTTGACCAGATAAAGAAATTGAAAGAAGTAAAAAACAAAAAACTTTAAACATATACAAATTATCTTATAAATTCTCGGAAAAACAAAGTTTTGTGTTCAAACCATATTCGTAAAATATACAAACAAAAGAGTTTTGAAATTAATGTTGAAATAAAAATTATGAAATGCTAAGATACATAACTTTCATTTATAGATATTCCGAAAATATCTTAAATTACAGTCATCAAATTTCCGTTTATGAAAAATGTTGCTCAAATCCATTCAAAAAACGCAGTTGTAGAAATTGTAAATATTGAACCGCAAGTTTTACAACAAATTTTTCCGAGAGGTGCGGAAGTTCTGGTGCGAGCTTTGATAAAAAACGGAGTTGACACAATTTTTGGTTATCCGGGCGGAGCCGTTTTACATATTTATGACGAACTTTGGCGTTTTCGTGATGAAATTTCTCATTATTTAGTTCGGCACGAACAAGGTGCAACGCACGCAGCGGAAGGTTATTCAAAATCAACCGGAAAAGTTGGCGTTGTTTTGGTTACATCTGGTCCAGGAGCGACGAACGCTGTTACCGGAATTGCGGATGCGTTTTTAGATTCCGTTCCGCTCGTTGTTATCACTGGGCAAGTTCCTTCGGCATTGATTGGAACTGACGCATTTCAAGAAGTTGATACTTTTGGAATTACTTTGCCAATCGTCAAACACAGCTATTTGGTCAAAGATGTTCGCTATTTAGAATCAATAATTGACGAAGCTTTTTTGCTCGCGAAATCTGGAAAGCCAGGTCCGGTTGTCGTTGATATTCCGAAAGATATTACGGCTGAACTTTGCAAAGAACCACTAAAACTTAATCACGAATTTTTGTTTGAAGAGAAAGAACAGCCAATCGATCCAGAAATAGTTTCGAAGATTGTAGATCGATTCTTGAATGCGAAACAACCTATTTTTTATGTTGGCGGCGGAATTGTAACTGGCGATGCTTCAGACGAGCTTTTCGATGTTGTTCAAATTCTCCAAATGCCAGTTACGCCTACACTTATGGGGCTCGGCGGTTTTCCATCAGTTGACGATTTATGCCTCGGAATGCTCGGAATGCACGGAACTTATGCGGCAAATATGGCTGTTGCGGAAAGTGATTTGCTGATTGCAATCGGTGTCAGATTTGACGATCGCGTTACCGGAAAACTCGCGACTTTTGCTGCAAATGCAGAAATTATTCACATTGACATCGCGGCTTCAAACATCGGAAAAAATAAAAAACCACATATTCCACTTCTCGCTGATGCAAAACACGCTTTGAAAGCAATTGGCGAAAAACTCAAAGAAGTTGAAAAATCGAAGCTCGCAAAAAGTATTGAAAATCGCGAAAATTGGTGGAAAAGAATCAACGAATGGCAATCTGCCGTTCCCTTATTCTGTAATTATTCGGAAACTGAAATCAAGCCACAGCAAGTAATTGAAGAGCTTTATCAAATTACAAATGGCGATGCGATTATCGTCACCGACGTTGGGCAACATCAAATGTGGGCGGCACAATTTTATCCATTCAAGCGTTCGCGTCAATGGTTAACGAGCGGCGGACTTGGCACAATGGGCTTTGGATTGCCCGCGGCTTTGGGTGCACAACTCGCTTGTCCAGATCAGCAAGTTGTTGCGGTTGTTGGAGATGGCGGTTTTCAGATGACGAATCAAGAGATTATTACCGCGATTCAATACAACATTCCGCTCAAAGTTATCATTATGAACAACGGCTATCTCGGAATGGTTCGCCAATGGCAAGAGATGTTTTACGAGCGAGCTTATTCTGAGGTTGATCTTTCGATTTCGCCTGATTTTGTTAAATTGGCGGAGGCATATGGAGCTCAAGGTTTGCGGGCGAGCAATCCGGCAGATTTGCGAAAAGTCCTTGAAGAAGGTTTAAATTTTAAAGGCGTAACAATTTTCGATATTGTTGTCAGCAAAGAAGAAAACGTTTTTCCGATTGTTCCGGCAGGCGGAAATACGGTGGATATGATCCTTAGATAATGATGAACGATAAATGGTGAATGGTGAATTAAAACAAAGAAATTCTTACATTCATCATTCATCATTAAGAACGATGAGACATACAATTTCAATTTTATTAGCGAATGAAGCAGGCGAATTATCGCGTGTTGTCGGGCTTTTTTCGGCTCGCGGTTATAATATCGAAACAATTTCGGTCGGGAAAACCATTTTGCCAGATTTTTCGCGGTGTACGATTGTGACAGAAGGCGACGAAAAAACAATTGAGCAAATTATCAAACAATGTTCGCGTCTCGCACGAGTCCGCGAGGTCAAAGCTGTGACAACTTTGCCACATATTGAACGCGAAATGGGCTTGGTTGATGTCAATGCAAAAACTTCAGCTGAGCGACAAGATATAATGAATTTAGTCGAGATATTTCGGGCGAAAGTCGTCGATATTTCGCACGATAGAATGATTTTAGAAATTTCGGGCAACAAAGAAAAAGTTGATACGATGATTGAATTGTTAAAACCTTTTGGCGTAAATGAAACCGCCAGAACTGGTTGTGTGGCGATAAATCGACTGTCGCCAATTGAGAAAGATAAAGTTTAGGAAGTTTAGGAAAGTTCGGAAAGTTCAGGAAGAAAAAATTAACTTCCTAAACTTTCCAAACATCCAAAACTTCCTAAACTATCAAAATTGCGGAGAAAATATGAAAGTTTATTACGATAAAGATACTGATAAAAACTTCTTGATTGACAAGAAAATTGCCGTTATCGGTTACGGTTCGCAAGGACATGCACACGCGAATAATTTGAAAGATTCGGGTTTTAATGTCGTTGTCGGACTGAGCGAAGGCAGTAAATCTATCGCTAAAGCCGAAGCCGCAGGTTTGGAAGTTATGTTCACGAAAGACGCGGCAGATTGGGCTGATGTAATTATGATCTTGGTGCCGGACGAAATTGCCCGAAATGTTTACAAAGACAGCATCGAGCAATCTTTATCAGCCGGAAAATATCTCTTGTTCGCACACGGATTTTCAGTCCATTTCAACAAAATTGTTCCGCCAAAAGACGTAAATGTTTTCCTTGTTGCCCCAAAAGGTCCGGGACATCTTGTCCGCAGTGAATATGTGAACGGTCGCGGAGTGCCGTGTTTACTTGCCGTTCATCAAGACGTTTCGGGCGAAGCACAGCAAGTCGGGTTAGCTTACGCATCGGCAATCGGCGGCGGAAAAGCGGGAATTATCGAAACAACTTTCAAAGAAGAAACTGAAACAGATTTATTCGGTGAACAAGCGGTTCTTTGCGGCGGAGTTTCTGCACTCGTTCAAGCAGGTTTTGAGACGTTGACCGAAGCAGGTTACGCACCTGAAATGGCGTATTTTGAATGCTTGCACGAACTTAAACTTATCGTTGATTTGATGTATGAAGGCGGCATCCAAAATATGCGATATTCGGTTTCAAACACGGCTGAATACGGCGATTTGACACGCGGCAAACGTATCGTCAACGACCAAACAAAACTTGAGATGAAAAAGATTCTAAGCGAAATTCAAAGCGGTGAATTTGCCGACGAATGGCTCGCCGAATGCGACAATGGTAAAGTTAATTTCAATCGAATGGAAGCCGCCGGCGAAGCTCACGAAATCGAAAAAGTAGGCAAAACATTACGCGGAATGATGCCGTGGATGAAGGAAAAAGTGTTGGTAAACAAGCAAGTTAATTGATTCATTTGTTCATTTGCTCATTGATTCATTGAAAGAAAAAGCAATGACGTATTGAGACAATGGAAAAATGAATCAATGAAAAAATGAATAAATAAAAACATGAAATACGATTGGAACGAACAAAATGGACGCACTGAAGTTGACGGTTATAGTCGCGGAGTTGCGGTTGGCGAAAAAATAATGATGGCTCACGTTCATCTGGAAGAAGGTGCGATTACAAAAGCCCATAAGCACGATTATGAAGAAATTCTCTATGTAGTTTCGGGGAAATGGAAGATTCATTTTGGCGAACGTGAATTTATTATCGAAGCAAATCAGAGCCTAGTAATTCCCGCAAATGTTGAACATTCTTCGGTTGCTCTCGAAGAAATGATTGCGGTTGTCGCGACAAATCACCGTGCCGATTGGAATGATAATCAAGATTTCTGGCTTCACTATAACCAAGAAAAACATCTCTGGGCGGTTTAGCCAGTTGGCAGTAGCAGTAGGCAGGAAGCAGTTTTTGCTACAGATTCACCATTTTTACTGCTGACTGCTGACTGCTGCTGCCCACTGCTACGTTCTATCTATGTTAAATCGAATCAGCAAACAAATAACAAAAGGAATCGAGCGGTCGCCGAATCGTGCAATGCTTCGGGCGGTAGGATTTACGGACGCGGATTTTGAAAAACCGATAATCGGAGTCGCCAACGGATACAACACAATTACGCCGTGCAACGCGGGAATCGGCAAACTTTCTGATGCCGCGATTTCTGCCTTGCGTGAAGCTGACGCGATGCCGCAAATGTTTGGCACAATTACGGTTAGCGACGGAATTTCGATGGGAACGCAAGGAATGAAATACTCTTTGATTTCCCGCGAAGTGATTGCCGATTCGATTGAAACCGTTTCCCGCGGACAATGTTTCGACGGTGTTTTGGCAATCGGCGGTTGCGATAAAAATATGCCCGGAGCAATGATTGCGATTGCTCGACTCAACATTCCGGCGATTTTTGTTTACGGCGGAACGATTAAAGCCGGACATTACAAAGGCGAAGATTTAACGATTGTCAGTTCGTTTGAAGCGGTCGGAAAATTCACCGCTGATAAAATTGACGAAAAAGAACTGCTCGAAATTGAAAGAAACGCTTGTCCCGGAGCAGGTGCGTGCGGTGGAATGTTTACCGCAAATACGATGTCGTCGGCAATCGAAGCAATTGGAATGAGTTTACCTTTCTCTTCTACAATGGCGGCGGAAGACGCGGAAAAACTTGAAAACACCAAAGAATCGGCGAAAGTTTTGGCAGAAGCGATAAAAAACAACCTTTTGCCGAGCGAAATTATGAGTCGGAAAGCGTTTGAAAATGCAATCGCAGTCGTCATGGCGACAGGCGGTTCAACCAACGCCGTGTTGCATCTTTTGGCAATTGCACATTCCACAAACGTCGAGCTCAGCCTTGACGATTTTGAAATAATTCGCGGTAAAGTTCCTGTTTTGTGCGACTTAAAACCATCGGGCAAATATGTGGCGACCGATTTACATTCAGCCGGCGGAATTCCGCAGATAATGAAAATTTTGCTTGTAAACGGAATTTTGCACGGCGATTGTCTGACGATTACAGGCAAAACCGTCGCCGAAAATCTCGCTGAAATTCCAGACGAACCTCGCACCGATCAAGATGTAATTCGTCCGTTCAATAAACCGATTTACGCCGACGGACATCTCGCAATTTTGAAGGGAAATTTGGCGGAAGAAGGTGCTGTCGCGAAAATTACAGGAATCAAAAGCCGACAAATTACCGGCAATGCACAAGTTTTTGATTCAGAAGAGATAGCGATGGAAGCAATTTTGAAACGGCAAATTGAAGCCGGAAACGTGATTGTTATTCGCTACGAAGGACCGAAAGGCGGACCGGGAATGAGAGAAATGCTTGCTCCGACATCGGCAATTATCGGTTTAGGTTTGGGCGATTCTGTCGGGCTAATTACTGACGGCAGATTCTCGGGCGGAACTTACGGAATGGTCGTTGGACACGTTGCACCGGAAGCGGCAGTCGGCGGAAATATTGCACTTGTCCAAAACGGCGACACCATCACAATTGATGCTGATAAACGACTTTTGCACGTTCATTTATCTGACGAAGAACTAGCTACTCGTCGTAAAAATTGGACTGAGCCGAAGTCAAAATATACTCGCGGCGTAATTGCAAAATACGCAAAACTTGTTTCATCTGCAAAATTTGGGGCAGTGACTGATTAGGTTTAAGAATCTAGTTAAAATTGTTTAATCAAAAAAGGCACGAAATTTTTTCATGCCTTTTTAAAGTCTAAATTAGAAGTATTTTATTGACGTTGAAACTCAGGTGTTCCTAAAATTAAACCAACAATTTTGAAAACTTCAGGATTCCCGCTTGGTTCTAATAACCGTGTTTGCTTGCCTTGACCATATTTTCCGGCACCTTTTTGTGGCATTGCTGACATTTCAGATGCATCATTTTTATCTTTTCCGATTGTTACTTCAGGCAAAGGTTGCTCAATTTGTTTCAGTAAATTTGCCCGTGTGTTTTCCGAAATTTCACCATCCAAAATTCCTTCAATTGCAGAATTCAAAACTTTTCCCTTATCTTTTGACTCAAATCTTGTTAAATCGACCTTTGTTCCGGGAATTCGATTTGAAGAAAACGCGACCGCAAAATTTAATCTTTCTAGCAACGCACCTGTGTTTACCCAATCTTCAGCCGAATCGCCATAGCCAGTTGGAGCTTGATAACCATATGGAACTTCGCCCATTTTTTGGAGCAAACTCAAAAATGTTGGGTTTGCATTTGTATTTGCACCAAGCGTTCTGATTGAACTAACCGCCAGCTCAAAAGGTGTTTTGATTTTTGCCCGATAGTTTTCAGGTGCAAAAAATTCGTCATCGGTAAAAATCGCTTTTAGTGTAGTTTTAATGTCGCCTTTTGAATCTGAAAATGCTTTGGCAATTCGGTTCACAAACGCTTCACTTGGGTTATCATTGACAAATTTAACCGCCAATTTTTTTGCAATAAACTTTGCAGTTGAAGGATTATTTACGAGTAAATCAATCACTTTCAGCCCATCATTCATTCCATCAGCTTTGATTTTTTGTCCTAAAACAGTTTTTTCATTAGCGTCGTGCAAATTTTTATTAAAGTAAAAAGTTCCGCTTTCAACACCTTCTGGAACACCAAATCTTTTCTGCATTTTGGCTTCACGCTTGTCTTCTGTTCCGGCAATCATACTTCCGGCAAGTTTTTTATAACCTCTTGCATCGGCAACCGTCCAGCCCGTAAAGCATTTAGCTACTTCAATTATGTCTTGTTGCGAATATCCGCCATCGACTCCAAGTGTGTGCAATTCCATCAATTCACGTGCGTAATTTTCGTTCAATCCGCGTCTTTGTGCAGTTCCGACTGGAGCGTTTTGATTTTGTTTCAAACGTTCATCTAGTTCTTTATCACTTAGTCCAAATTTTTCTTTCAACTTTTCTCGAGCTTGCGGATTTTTCGCTAATATTTGAGTACCATTTGGTTGATTTTTTTTACGATTAGCATTTATCTGTGAATTTGGCGAAACATTTTCAAAATTATCAAGATAAATTAACATCGCCGGATGTTGAGCAGTTCCAACAACTAAATCTTTAAAATTTCCCAGTGCGTTTTTTCGCAAAACATCGCGTTCATAACTTGGAATATACCAACGAACAAAACTTTTACCAGAATAAACATTAAAATGATTCTGCCAGAAATCGACCATTACTTCTTGGAGTTGTTTTTCGCTGTAAACTGCTCTCAGCACACGGTTTTCGACGATTTGTTGAGGAATTAAACTTGCCTGACGAAAACCATATTTGTTTGAGAGTTCCAAAAGTTGTTGTCTTCTTTCGCGTTTATCCGCTTGGTCTTCCTTCGTCTCTTCAACGACTTTCATCTCTTCGCCAGGCATTGCCATCGCTTCATTTCGAGTTTTAGCACCAACAGCTTCATTCTTCGCCAGCGTTCCTTTTTTTACCATTCCTTGTTGTTCAAGAACACGAAAAATTCCAGCCGGACTCGGGTATTTTGCAAATAACTCAGTCGTTGAAAGATTCATAACCTCAAGGTTTTTTACTTTATTATCTGCAACTAAATCACTGATAGAATTAGGGTTAAGCTGTTGCTCAATATATTTATTGATACCGATTGCTTTAACTTTCGCCACATCTTCCGGTCTCGCACCAAAGCCTAAACGATTTAGAACGTGGGTAATTTTTTGCTCTTCTGTAAGTTTTTTTGCAGTCGTCCGTATTTTGCCATCGCCAAATGCAAAAATAGGCGTAGCAATCAAAATAGTCAGAAAAAATGCTGTTACTTTTTGTATAAATTTCATTGTGTTACCTCAAAATTAAGAATGGAAACAAATTGTTTCTATTTATTTTGACGTTTGATGCTCTGAAAAAGACGAAATTTATTGTATGTCAGCCCCAAAAAGCATCAATTCATTCTCATCGTGGGGTTGTTTTGTCATCTTTTCAAACTTCAGACCAATTTTTTCCAAAACGCGAATCGAGCCTTTATTATTTGTGATTGTTATCGCCACAAGTCGTTTAAGTTGAACAACATCGCGTGCATAATCAAATGTTGCGGCGGCAGCTTCGGCAGCGTAACCTTTGCCCCAATATCGCTCCAAAAACGCAAATCCAATATCAATTTCTTCGAGCGAATCGCGTTTTATTAAGCCACAAATCCCGATTAGTTCTTCTGTGTCTTTTAGCTTAACTGCCCATAAACCAAATCCGTGTTTTTGATAACTTGCAATCGGAACGTTTGAAATATAGCCTTCTGCATCGTCCAAATTTCTGACATTTCTATCGCCGATATTTTCAATAAACGCTGGTTCATTGAGCAATTCGAGAATAAACGCAGAGTCTTTTTTCGAAAGTTCGTAAATATTTAATCTTTTAGTTTCTGTAATATTCATAAATTAAAATTGATTCTAAAACTTACAACCACAAATTCACAAATAACATCTAAAATTTCGTGCT
This sequence comes from Acidobacteriota bacterium, assembly GCA_031414415.1. Lineage (GTDB taxonomy): Bacteria > Acidobacteriota > Blastocatellia > Pyrinomonadales > Pyrinomonadaceae > JANNVK01. The sequence goes on along the minus strand of JANNVK010000132.1, from coordinate 64,032 downwards.
TTTTAATCATTTAAGTTAAAATAGTATTTGTTAGTTTTTATAGGAATTTGTAATTATGAAAAACCTAATTTTGTCTGCTGTTTTGCTACTTACTTTCGCGGTTTTTGTGTCTGCACAAACATCAGCTTTTAATGATGTTAATGTCGAATACACTTTTGATATTCCAGACGTAACTTGGAAAATGACTGTCAAACCGACTCTTGCGAGTCCAAATGTTGAATACGTTTATGGCGATCGTTTAGATGGACAAATTGAAATCAGACGTGTTTCGACCAAAGCTGATGAACTTGTAACTGACGTTATTTTGCGTGAAACCGAGCAAAAACTTCAATTTATGCAAGGTTTTGTTGCTGGGAAAGAAGAAAGTTTTGCCGGAAATTTCAAAGGAAAAGTGTTTAATTTTGAATTTGTCAAAGCCGGAAAAAATATGAGCGGCAGATTTTATTACCTAAAAGCAAACGACTCAACGGTTTACGTGCTTCGTTTTACCGGTTATCGCGATAAACTTCGTTCGATTAGAGCCGATACTGATCAAATGGCGAGAAGTTTTGAGCTTAAAAAGTAACTTGAATTTTTGCACCAAAAGGCAAAATATAACCGCTTACAAATTCAATTTTATTAACAGTTTCATTTAAACTTTTCGAGGTAGATATTTTCATCTGCCTCGTTTCATTTTCCGGTAAATTAGAAATCAATACAACATTAAATTTCTCCAATTTCTTCATCAAACTCCAAGCTGTTTGTCCATTTACCTGATATTTTTGAACCAACATTTCTGCGAGTTTATTTGAGTTTGCTGCTTCAAACCATTTCAAAAAATCATGTCGCCCGAGTCCTTCTGAACATTCAGCCAGCAAAATAATTGTTCCCGAATCGAGACACGCAAGCGAAGCGTTTTCTAACGCTTTATGTGCCTGAATCAAATTAATATCAGCCGGAAAACCACCACAACTTACAACCACAACTTGTTTTTTCTCAATAATTTGAACGCTATTTCTTAACTTAAATTTTGCACACGCTTCTTCAAATGAAGTTTTCCAGTTTCCGCAAAATATTTCGGAAACTCCGCCATCTTCATTTGAAAAAACATTAACCGAATAGCTCGGATTTATTTTTTCAACAATCTTTGTAAATTCTTCGTGAACGGCATTTCCTGCCAATAATCCTGTGCCGACACCTTCGCGTCGCGATTTTATGTCGAAATCAAAAGCGAGTTTGTGCGTTTCATTTATTGTTCGATTTGAAGCGAGTCCGGGACAAATCAGTTTTCGTCCGCCGCCAAAACCCGCAAAATAATGCCAATTAATTGCACCAATTGTGACGATGTGATCGTGTTCAAGCAAGGCTTTATTTAGTTCAATCGATGTTCCGCGTTTCGTTTCACCAAGTTTTACAAGCTGCGAAATATCTCTCGGATTGTGGTTTAAAATCTTTATTCGCTGAAAGATAAATGGTGATAAGAGTTCAGCTTTTTCTTCATCCGTAACCTTTCGATGAATTCCGGTTGCGAAAATTATACGCATATCGAAAGGCATTATTCCATTTGCAATCAACCTTCGAACCAATAAATTTACGATTTGACCGCTCGCACATTGCCGCGTTGCGTCTGGCACAACAAACAAAACACTTTCGCCCGAATTAACAATATCTTCTATTGGTTTTTCGTCGAAAATATTGTTTAGTTCCGCATCTGAAAGCGATTTTGATGACGTAAAATCGCCAAGTATTTCAAATCGTGAACCTTCAAAATCAATAAAAGTTTTTCCGTAAGCGAGATTCATATTTTTGGTTCAATCACACGTTTTTTGACTGGCGAAGAAAGCACAATCGAAGTTGTTGTAATGCCATAAGGCGTGAGTTTATCAATCAAATTCTGTAAATGCTCAACATCTGCGACTGCAACTTTCATGATAAAAGAATCGCCGCCTGTGCCGCGATGACACTCTAAAATTTCTTTCGTTTCCTCAGCAGTTTTAACAATTTGGCTGTAATCAACTCCCGAAATACTCATTCGAACAAATGCCGTAATAGGAAAACCAATTTTTGCGTTGTCTATTTCGGCACGATAACCGGTGATAATTTTTGCGTCTTCAAGTTTGCGAACTCGTTCAATTATCGCTGGCGTTGTTAAACCAATTCGGCGACCAAGTTCTGCAAAACTCGTTCGTGCATCTTTTTGTAATTCTATTAATATTTTCCAATCAATTTCATCAATCATTTTTTAAAAAGCCAAATCGCTATCGCTTCTTGTTCTGATTATTTCACTAATCAATTTACTTTATAAGGTTTTTTTAAAATCTACCTTATAATCTAAAGTAATTTTAACATAAAAACAAACTATACCTATTCAACAATTATCAAGTTTCTATTAAACTTATTTATTAATAGATAACTGTGTCTTTTGGAGTAAAAATTATGTTAGCTAAAAGTGTTGCCACAATTGAACCTGCTTTTGAAATTTCAAACTATAAAATAAGCGATGAAGAATTGCCCGCGTTTAATGATATGAAGTTTGAAAATATCAACGAATTGCATCTCGATCATCCGGGTGCAAACGACGCGAACTATCGGGAAAGACGAGATTATATTGCCGCTTGTGCGAGAAAATTTCGTGAAACGGGCAACATTACAGACGTTGAATATAATTCTCGTGAGCAGAGAGTTTGGCGATATGTTGCCGAAGAATTAGAAGAATTGCAGCAAAAATATGCTTCGCCCTTTTATCTGCAAGCCAAAAAAGATTTAGGAATTACAACCGAGCGAATTCCGCAATTATCAGAAATGAATCGGCGTTTGAAAGAATTGACAGGTTTCCGGCTCGCTCCAATCGAAGGTTTGGTTGAAACTCGCGGTTTTTTGTCATGGCTTTCGTATCGAACAATGCTCAGCACGCAATATATCCGTCATCATTCGCATCCCGCATACACGCCCGAACCTGACATCGTTCACGAAGCAATTGGGCATATTCCGATGTTTACGAACCCGAATTTTGCCGATTATTCACAGTTCATCGGTCACGGTGCTAGAATCGCTAACGATAAGCAACTAGAAGAGTTAGGCAGACTTTATTGGTTCACGATCGAATTCGGATTGGTCGAACACGAAGGCGAAATCAAGGCTTACGGAGCAGGTTTGCTATCAAGTTTTGGCGAATTAGAACACGCTTTTTCTGATAAAGTTGAGCGTAGGAAATTCGATTTGGAAGAGGTAATTAATCAGGATTACAGTTATTCGGATATGCAAAAACTGCTTTATGTAATTCCAAGTTATGGGGAATTGAAAGAAGTTACGCGGAAATATATTGAGAGCTTTGGAAAAAAATAAGGTAAAATAGGAATTATGATGCAAACATTTGAAGCCACAATTAACAAAGACGGAAAAGTTCAATTGCTCGAAAATGTTCGTTTGCCGCGTGGGTCTCGTGCATTGCTGACAATTCTCGATGACGAACCAAAACTAAATAAACGTAAAATTTGGTTGAGTAACCGAGAACTGTCGGACGCTCTCAACGATGCTTACGCAAACGATATGGATGAAGAAGAAAAAGAATTTTTGCGACTGGCACAAATCAAACAATCGCAGATTTTAGATGAATGGAAATAAATCAAGGTGATATTTTCTGGTTTGATGCAGGTGAACCGCGAGGTTCATCGCCCGCTTATTCGCGTCCGGTCGTTGTTATTCAAAATAATGTTTTTAATCGCAGCCCTCTCGGCACCGTTTTGGCTTGTGCTTTGACAACGAATTTTCGCCGTGCCAAAGCACCTGGAAATGTTTTGCTGAATGAAGGTGAAGCCGACTTGAAAAAGCAAAGTGTAGTTGTCGTTTCGCAAGTTCTAACCATCGATAAATCGGAAATGATTGACAAAATCGGGACTTTATCGAAAGAGCGAATGGACGAAATTTTCGAAGGTATCAAACTTTTAACCGAACCGCGAGAAATCTAAGAAGATATGTAATTTCACTCCAAATTAGGCGGAATTGAAAGAGGTGACGCGGAAGTAATATCGTAAATTTATGAACATAAAAATTTTAGTCGAAAAAGGCGAAGACGGTTATTTTGTGGCAAGTGTTCCGGCGTTAAAAAGCTGTTGGTCGCAAGGAAAAACACGCGAAGAAGCATTGGAGAATATGCGAGAAGCGATTGAGCTTTATCTCGAACTTGATGAAGTTTAGTTGAAGTAATACTCAAAAGAAAAGAAAAATATGGAAAATTTAATTGAATCTAACGCAAAAATAATGTTCGGCAAGCCTGTTATCAAAGGCACACGAATTACGGTTGAATTGATTTTGGGGAAAATTGCAGACGGTGAATCGGTTGAAGATATTTTGTCGTTTTATCCGCATCTGGATCGTGAACAGATTTTAGCGTGTGTCGGTTTTGCGGGAAAAGCACCGAGTTTTTAAAACATTTGCGAAAAAGACAAACTACATTTTTATTATTAAAATTTTTATGACAGACAAAAATCCATTAGGTTTAAAAAAGATACATCACGTTGAGTTTTACGTCGGCAACGCCAAGCAATCCGAGTTTTATTATCGGTACGCATTCGGTTTTTCGCGTGTCGCGTATTCGGGGTTGGAAACCGGAAATCGTGAAACCGCGTCCTACGTTTTGCGTCAAAATCGAGCGAACTTTGTTTTGACAACTCCTTTGAACGCTGAACATTACGCCGCCGAACATATTAAAAAACACGGCGACGGTGTGCGTGATATTGCGTTTCAGGTGGAAGATTGCGATGCGGCTTTTAACGAAGCCGTCAAACGCGGTGCAAAAGTTGCGAGCGAGCCACGCGATATTTCCGATGAAAACGGCACGATTCGCCACGCCGCAATCCACACTTACGGCGACACTTTGCACAGTTTAATTTCATACAAAGATTACAACGGCACGTTTCTGCCCGGTTTTGCGGAACAAAATGTGGTCGGCGAAGATGTCGGAATTCAGCTTGTCGATCATATCGTCGGCAATGTCGAACTGGGTAAAATGAACGAATGGTGCGATTATTACCGCGATGTTTTGGGCTTTTTCCGCTATTTAACGTTTGATGACGAAACGATTTCGACCGAATATTCATCGCTGATGTCAATCGTCATGAGCGACGGCGGACACAACATCAAATTTCCGATAAACGAACCTGCCGAAGGTAAAAAAGGTAAAAGTCAGATTCAGGAATACATTGATTATTACAAGTCTGCCGGCGTCCAACACATCGCTTTACTGTGCAAAGACATTGTTCACACAGTCACAAAATTGAAGGAAAACGGCGTAGAATTTTTGGAAATTCCCGATAATTATTACGACGATTTAACTGCACGAGTTGGTGAAATTGATGAAAATATCGACGATTTGAAAAGGCTCGGAATCTTGGTTGATTGCGATGAAGAAGGTTATTTGCTGCAAATCTTTACAAAACCCGTGGAAGATCGTCCAACCGTCTTCTTTGAAATTTTGCAGCGAAAAGGCTGTAAAGGCTTTGGTGCGGGCAACTTTAAAGCGTTGTTTGTTTCGATTGAAGACGAGCAGAGAAAACGCGGGAATTTATAATTTTCTCTATTCAAGTTTCAATCTTTCAGTTATAATTTTTCATTATGCAGTTAGACACTATAGAAAATGTTTCGGTAATCGAGCAGTTGCAAAGTGCTTTTGCAACGCACACACGCACGCACGCGGAACATTTAGCAAAAGATTACATAATCGAAAACCCGAAAGAAGTTGCCGATTTTATTGGCGATAATCTTTTTTTATTACAGCTTTTAGAAGAAATTCCGACAAAAATCAGGACACATTTCGGGAAAAAACAAGAGTTGATTTTACAATTTTTCGCTGACCCGGAAGACGTTAATTGGCACCGGCTTTTGGTTAATGTTCAGACAAAATCTGCTAAAGATTCGCGTCCTAAATTGGATAAATTTGATGAAGATTGGTGGATTGATAACGAAGAACGTTCCGATTCAAAAATACTGATAAATTTGGAGTTTGTTAAATGAATTTTGATTGGAATGACTTTCGCTTTTTGGCTGAAAATTTAGGCAATCAAGAAAATGAAGCCTCAAAAAGAACGGCAATCAGTCGAATTTATTATGCTGTTTATCATCAAGCAAAAATACTTTTAGAAGAAGACGGATTTATTTTTTGGCAAACTGAAAGTTCGCATCTTCAAGTTTGGGAAGCATACCGTTACAAAGGCAGAACGCATCGGGCAATCGGGCTTTCGGGAAAAGTACTTCGGGACAATCGCGTAAAAGCCGATTATCTCAGCGAAATTGCTGATATTAAACAACTTACAGAAGATTCGTTTCAAATAGCCGAGAAAATTTCAACCTACTTGCAGCAAATTCAAACTAAACAATGACATCGGAAATTTTCAAATATCAGCCGGGTTTCGGCAACAATTTCGCCACCGAAGCAATTGCGGGTGCGTTGCCGATTGGGCAAAATTCTCCGCAAAAACCTCCGTTCGGATTGTATGCCGAACAATTTTCGGGAACTTCGTTCACAACGCCGCGACTTCTCAATCAACGAAGCTGGCTTTATCGAATTCGTCCGTCCGTTTTGCACAAACCTTTTCGACAAATTTCGAACGGAAATTGGGCGAGTAAGTTTGATGAAGTTGCGACAAATCCGAATCAGCTTCGTTGGAATGCGTTTGACTATCCGGTTGAAACTAAAGACTTTATTGATTCAATGATGACGATTGCGGGTTGCGGCGATTCGTATTCGCAACACGGAATTGCGATTCACATTTACGCTTGCAATGCGGATATGAAAAACCGTTTTTTCTACAACGCGGACGGCGAAATGTTGATTGTTCCCGAAGACGGGCGAATCGGAATTTTGACGGAAATGGGAGCAATCCAAGTTGGTGCGGGCGAGATTGCGATTATTCCACGTGGTTTGAAATTCAGCGTTCATCTTGCGGACGGAAAGGCTCGCGGTTATGTTTGCGAAAATTACGGAGCGAACTTTCGTCTGCCCGAACTTGGTGCGATTGGCTCAAACGGTTTGGCGAATTCAAGAGATTTTGAAACGCCGGAAGCGTGGTTTGAAGACCGCGAAGGTTCGTTTGAATTAGTTTGCAAGTTTGGTGGAAATTTGTTCGCTTGCGAGATTGAAAATTCGCCGTTTGACGTGGTTGCGTGGCACGGAAATTATGCACCTTACCGATACGATTTGCGACGCTTTAACACAATCGGCTCAATCTCGTTCGATCATCCCGATCCGTCGATTTTCACGGTTTTAACCTCAAATTCGCCCGAAGTCGGCGTGGCAAACTGTGATTTTGTAATCTTTCCTGATCGCTGGTTAGTTGCTGAAAACACTTTCCGTCCACCTTGGTATCACCGCAACGTAATGAGCGAATATATGGGTTTGATCGATGGAAAATACGATGCCAAAGAAGAAGGTTTTGTGAAAGGCGGTGGTTCGCTGCACAACTCGTTTTCGGCTCACGGACCTGATGCCGAAGGATTTGAAAAAGCGACAAATGCTGATTTGAAGCCGCAAAAACTTGAGAATACTTTAGCTTTTATGTTTGAAACACGATACATTTTGCATCCGACAAAATTTGCTCTCGAAACACCGAGTTTGCAGAAAAATTATCACGAATGTTGGCAAGGTTTGAAGAAGAATTTTAAATAGCTGATAATGGGTAGCTATGACTGATTCAATAAAAACTCTATTGACCGAAATTGTTGATTATGCAGGACTTTTTCCGCCTTCAAAATTGCCTTTGGATGTTGCGGTCAAAAATTATGCGGCGTATTTGAAGAGCGAAGAATCTTGGATGCTCGGCAGATTTGTTCTTCCGTTTGAATCGCTCGACGAATTTTCCGAAGTAGCTTCACCACATTATTCGAAAAAGAATCTGTGGCGATTGAGCTTACTGATTGATAGTGATTTAGAAATTGCTTTGGAAAAAATTTCGGAGTTTAACACCGCCAATGATGGCAATGCTGTGGTTGACTCATTGGAAATTAAAGTTTCAGATGCAGCCGAAATTTCGGACGCAAACGAAATAGTACCAAAGGAAATGAAAGTATTTTTTGAATTTCCGTTAACCGATATTCTCACCGATTTCATTACAACACTTACGATTGCAAAACGAGGTGCAAAAATTCGAACTGGTGGAATTACGCAAGAGGCATTTCCCTCAACTGATTTAATTATTAAGTTTATGCGAATCTGCGTCGCGGCAAATATTCCTTTTAAGGCAACTGCGGGGCTTCATCATCCGCTTCGCTGCACCAAGCCTCTGAATTATGAAAACGATGCACCAAAAGGATTGATGCACGGGTTTTTGAATGTTTTTCTATCCGCCTGCTATTTACGCAAGAATTTAAACAGCAATTTTGTCCATCAATTGATGAACGAAGTCGATTCGGGTAATTTTTCGTTTTCTGACGAAGGAATTATGTGGAACGGACATTCGCTGAGCAATTCCGAAATCGCTACGATGCGAGCAAAAAACGCCATCTCATTCGGTTCTTGTTCATTTTTAGAACCGATTGAAGATTTGCAAAACATCGGAATTTTTTGATCCAAAAATATGTTAAAATAAGGTTAGAAAAATGCGAAATTACCCGTTCATCGAACCGACTTTTGCCGCCAGAACGCATCAATTGGCGATTTGCCAGTCAATCTATGACGCGAATGCTTTCAATATCAGAAATTGGCGAGACGGTTTTCCGATCGATTACGATATGTTGCCTGATTTAGTCATAAAATTTCTGAAATTGTTAGAAGAAAAGGACGTTGATTTCTGCATTGTCGGCGGAATTGCTTATCTTGCATATATCGAAGACCGCAATACCAAAGACCTTGATATTTTAATTTCTGTCCAAGAATTGGAAAAAATTATTGATTACGTTGAAGTTACCAATAAAGACGTAAATTTTACCAACGCAAGGTTTGAAGGAATGCAGATTGATTTTTTGAAAACCTCAAATTCTGTCTTTGATTACGTCAAAAAACACGAAACGACAAGCTATAATTATGTTGAAGGAAAATATCCGATAGCAACAATCAATGGACTGATTTTGATGCGATTTGACGCGATAATTGACCTTTATCAAAAAGCTAAGTTTGAAAAAATTCCGCGATATGAACTTGATTTAGCATATTTAACGAGAAATTTCCCGATTGACTGGGAACATATTTGGAAAATCTCGGCAAAGTTTTTCACCGTCGGGCAAATCAACGAATTTAAGAAAATGGTGGCTGAATGGCAAAAACCTCGCGTCAATCCGTTTTTGAACTAAGGTTAGAGTTACGGCTTCAGCCGTGAAACCGCCCGCGAAGTGCGGCGGTTTCTCACGCATAAATGCGTAACTCTAACGAACTCTAACGAACTCTAACTGTTATGGTATTTTATGACTTACGAAATTAACGAAACACACGACATTAACTTAAAAAGCTGGGTTGAATCAGCCAACGACCCGAATAGCGATTTTCCGATTCAGAATTTACCTTTTTGTGTTTTTAAGCGAAGTAATGGTAATGAAAAACCTGAATTAGGTGCAGTAATTGGAGACTTTGTTCTCAATTTTAACTATTTGAGGGAAGAAGTTTTTGAAGGTGATTATTTTCAAAGGTTTAACGGTAATCTCTCTGATCTTAATCCTAAACAACAACGAAGACTGCGATTCGAGTTAATGTCGATGTTGTCAGAGGATTATTCCGAGGAAAAACGTTGGGAAATTGAAAACGCTTTGGTTCCAATTGTCGAATGTGAATTCGTTCCACCATTTCAAATCCAAGATTACACCGATTTTTACTGTTCAATATTTCACGCAACCAATGTCGGAGCAATGTTTCGCCCCGATAATCCGTTGTTGCCGAATTACAAATATGTGCCGATTGGTTATCACGGTCGGGCATCGTCAATCGTCGTTTCGGGAACGGATGTGAAGCGTCCGAAAGGGCAAAATCGGGCTGATGCCGATGCTCCGCCGATTTATATTCCCGCGAAAAATCTCGATTACGAAATGGAAGTCGGATTTTTTATCGGCAAAGGAAATCAGCTTGGCGAAACGATTCCGATTGAAAATGCCGAAGAACACATTTTCGGACTGTGCCTTGTAAATGATTGGTCGGCACGCGATATTCAGGCTTGGGAATATCAACCGCTCGGACCCTTTTTAGCGAAAAATTTTGCCACGACAATCTCGCCGTTTGTTGTAACAATGGAAGCTCTCGCACCGTTTCGCGTGCCTGCGTTTGAGCGTGATGCGGACGATCCGCAACCGCTTCCGCATCTGCAAAGTGAACATAACAAACAGTTTGGTGGATTCGACATAAAACTCGAAGTCTATATTCAAACGCCGAAAATGCGTGAATCGGGCGAAAAACCGTTTATGATTTCACGGTCGAATATGAAAGATTTGTATTGGACAATCGGACAAATGTTGGCACATCACGCATCGAACGGCTGTAATTTGCAAACCGGCGATTTGATGGCGACAGGAACGGTTTCAGGGAAAGAAAAAAGCGAACGCGGTTGCTTGCTGGAAATGACGTGGCGTGGCAAAGAGCCGATTGAATTGCCAAACGGCGAACAACGCAGATTTTTAGAAGACGGCGATGAAGTTATTATGAAAGGATATTGCGAACGCGAAGGTTTTCGAAGGATTGGATTTGGCGAATGTCGCGGAATAATTTTGCCGGCGGATTAAGAAAGATGGACAAATTCGTTTTGGCTTTAGAAAGAACGCTTCGCTTTCTTCAAAACTCGCAACACGATGGCGGACTAGGTGTCGTCAGCGATGCAAAAATCGTTGTCGAAGAATCACTCGCTCGATACAAGAAAAATGGGACGCTCGGGTTTCGTGACAAAGGTAAAATCCGCTTTTTGTTTCTTCCAACTAACGAATTGCAGGAAATTGCTGTGCTTAATGGTTGGGGCGACGAATATATGGAAATCGCTAAAATTGTTGATGACTTTTTGGCGTGAATCTTCTTTTAATCCAAGGAGTGGCAAGTAAAGTTAAAAACACTCGGATGATTGGGTTTGGTGAATGTCGCGGAATAATCTTGCCGGTAGATTAAAAAAATAACCACGAAGTTATCGGAAAACTTCGTGGTTATTCAAAAATTTAGAAAAATCTAATTGTATAACCGACTCGAATTCCACGTCCGATTTCAGGTGTTAGATTTTTGATAAATGAAAGATGGTTTCGGTATAGTTTATCGCCTAAATTGTATGCATTAAATGTAAAAATATGGGCAAAATGTTCGCGTCCAATCACATAAGAACCAGCAACATTGATAATTCCATATCCCGCTGTTCGGGTTTCAAGCGGAAAAATCCTAGTCTGTTCATTTACTAAAATCACTTCAGGTCTCAAGCTCAAGCCTTTGTAACGAAAATCAAGACCAAGTTTTCCGCGAACTGGCGGAATGCGTGGCAGATTAGTGTTGCCATTTTTTAATTTTGCACGAACAACATCTCCACCAAAGAAAAGACCAAAATATTTGTTGACAGAAACTTCGCCGCTTATTTCGGCACCGGTAAATTTGCTATTTGCTTGTGAAAAAGCCGCTACTGGTAAACCATCTTCGATATCAATAATTCCGTCGCCATCCTCATCAACTGGTGAAAGGAAGACAAAGTTTTTGATGTCGTAATAATACAAATCTCCGGAAATTCTAAATTTATTGGATGTGTGTCTGAGTGAAACGTCAAAGCCATTTGAACGTTCGCGACGCAAGTTTTGATCGCCGATTTCAAATGTCACATTTCCAATATGTGGACCATTATTATAAAGTTCCTCTAGTGCTGGAGCACGGAATGAGCTGGTGTAATTTGCAACAAAATTTCCACCTTCCCAAAGCCCGACTTTTATGCCAGCAGCACCTGAAACTCCGCCAAAATTACGTTTTCTAAGGTTTGGGCTTGCCGGTTCATACGTGTTTTTTTCGTATCTTCCACCAAACTGAAAACTAACTCTTTTGTAACTCAATTCTTGCAATCCAAAAACCGAATTTGAGCGGTGCTTTACGCTTCCGCCTTCAACCAAGGCTTCTGCTCCTAGCGATTCGTAGTTGCGATTAAACCCGTCAAAACCAAATCTACCCGACCAAAATGCGTTTCTTTTTTGCTCAAACATTCCTTTATAGGTAAAAACGTTATTTTTGAAGGTAGTCGCAATTGTTTCTAACCTATTGGCGATTTCAATTTCCCGATGATTATAGCGGTTATAATTTATAGTAAAAGTTCCGCCCGTGACAAACGCATTTATATCTCGAAAGCCTGTCGAAATCCGATAATTCTGATTTCTCATCCTAATATCGATATCTTCATCAGGAGTTTCCGGCAATGATTCGCTTGGTCTTTCTACCACTTCTTCAGCTTCAAAAAGTGCGGCGTAAGGAATTCCGTAACGTCTTCTGTCATAGTTGTAACTTGAACTAAAAAAGCCTTTACTACCAAAATATCCAATTGTTCCCGAACCACTAGTCGCTTTTGATGCCGAATTTGGAATTCTACCAATAGGAGTTTTGTAATCGCCTTCACGTTGAAATGTTCCATTTCCGCGGAAAAGCCAGTTTTTTATTCCATATTCAAGTCCGCCATTTACTGCACCTTGTCTGTTTGCAGTTCCACCAATTGTTGAAAAACTTCCACGAAAGCCTGTGTGCGACTCGTTTTCATCATTACTAATTGCGTTTACAACTCCGCCAATTGCCGAACTACCGTAAAGCAAAGTCGCCGGACCTTTAACAACCTCGAGTCTTTTCAACGAGAGCGGATCAATCGGTTCGCCGTGATCAGCAGATTGTGAACCAACCGAACCAACACGAATTCCATCTTGAGTAACCAATACTCTATCGCCATCAAATCCGCGAATTACGGGACGTGATGAACCTGCTCCGAAACTACGTTTTGCGACTCCGGGTTCGCCATCTAAAACTTCTCCAATTGAGGTTGATGCTTTTTCTGTAATTCTCGTAGAACCGACAGATGAAACAGACTGAAATGAATCGAAAACTGATTCTTCTTTTCCAGATGCCGTAATTGTAACTTCTTCACGTAAAGAAGTTAGCGATAATTGAAAATCAACCGTGGCGTTTGCTCCATTTATCAATTCAATTGATCTTACAGAATTTGCGAAACCCTCAAATTTTGTTACTAAAGTGTATCTGCCAGTTGGAAGATTTTTAAACTCAAACTTTCCATCATCATCAGTTGATGTTGTCAGTTTTAATTGTGTAATTTGCACAAGAGCTTCGTGCAAAGGCGATTGATTGTCGCCATAAGTGACTTTGCCTGTGATAGAACTTGTCGATTGTGAAAATATTAGAATTGGAGCAAGAAAAATCGTAAATAAAATTGCTCCGAGCATATAACGTAATGTTTGCATAAAACCTCAAAATTAGAATTTAAAATCAATTTTTTATGTTCGCAAATAACAGCTAAAAACAAACTTGTTTTTCAATGAGCTGACTTAAAGAAGAAATAAACGGTCTAAATTTCAATTAAATGGTTTTTGCAAAATTACAGTTTCAAAAATTGATCACGCAAAAGGCGAGATTGGAGTCGGCTCGATGATATTTCTTGCCCATTTTTTAGAGAAACAAGATAAGTTCCGCCAGGCATTGGTGAAATTTTTGAAATCATTTCTAAGTTCGCCAATGCACCGCGAGAAAGACGGACAAATTTTCCTATTTGAAGTCGTGCTTCAATATCTTTTAAACGATAGTTTATACTGTATTTTTGGTTCTTAAATGTTGAAATATGAAGAAGTTCGCCGTCTGCAATAATAGACGCAATTTCACGAACAGGAATTAATAGAATTTCGTCACGAAATCGAACTGGTATTCTTTCAACAAACTCAGGGCGTGTTAGTTCGGTGTAAGTTTCAGCAACAGCTTTAAGTTTTTCAGCGTCTTCTGTCAGCAAATCTTCGTGTTCGAGCCTTTCGATTGCACGCTGAATTGTTTGCCGCAAACGTGAATGTTCAATTGGTTTGAGCAAATAATCAATTGCATTAACCTCAAAAGCCTGCACTGCGTATTCATTGTAAGCTGTGACAAATGCCACCAGCGGAAGCTGATTTTTTCGAAGTAATTTAACTACTTCAAGTCCGGTTGCTTCCGGCATTTGTAAATCTAAAAGTGCTAAATCAGGCTTTGTCGCTTTGATAATTTCAACTGCTTCAATTCCGTTTTCAGCTTCGCCGACAATTTCAACATCATCAAAACTTTGCAATATTGATTTTAGAAATAACCGTGCAGGACGTTCGTCGTCTGCTATCATTACTCGTAATTTGTTCATAACAGTGAATTTACTGGAAATTGAACTTCTGCTGTTGTTCCAATTCCGATTTCGCTTTTGATAATTAATTGAGCTGAACCGCCGTAATGCGATTTCAAGCGTTGTTCGATATTGTTGAGCCCAATTCGTTTATTTATATTTTTTAGATCAAAACCTTTGCCGCTATCAAACACTTTAACATTCAGCAAAACTAAATCTCCGATTACTTTTAAGCTGGCGTTAATTTCAAGTTTTCCACCATTTTTCAATTTAGAAATTCCGTGCTTGATGGCGTTTTCGACCAATGGCTGAAGAATAAGAGTTGGGACACGGATTTTTTCTAAATCTTTCGAAATATTAATTTCAATCTGTAACTTTTCTTCAAATCTCGCTCTTTCAATTTCAAGATAATCTTCAATCAGCCTAATTTCTTCTCCAAGCGAATAAAATTCTCCAGTCGAACTCAATACTGACCTCAAAAGTTTTGTCAGACGCATTAAAGTCTGAAACGCTTTTTCGGGCGAAGTTTGAATAAGATAGCCAATTGTAGTCAAAGCATTAAATAAAAAATGAGGATTTATTTGCGACCGAAGTGCCGAAAGCTGTGCTTCGGTTGCAAGTTTTGAAAACTCCTGCTCACGAATTTCCTGTTCGCAACGCTCATGAGTTACCCGCAACGCGTCAATTCTTCTCGCTGCCACTAACGTAATATTTTCGAGTATTTCTACTTCTTCTGAGAGTAAATGTCTGCCACCAAGAAAGTCTCGAAGGCTAATTTCAAATCGCGGCAAATCAGTTGTTGGCAAAAAAATCTCAGCATTATTTGGTGTGAAAATGATAGATTGAAAAATTGGTTTTGCATTGTAAACTTCTTTCCAAACCACAGTTTTCGCCGTAAAAGCGATTGCTGTTTTATCGCATATTTCGGCTAAAACATCGTCAACGGTTTTTTGATTTTCAATTATTTGTAAAATTTCAATCTTAAATTTTTTATAATCTACTCGTCGTAAAAGCATTTTATCGACAACCCAAATCGCAAATTCGTGGAGTTTTGGATAAATCAAAGCGGTTGAAATCCAGAGAATAAGTAAAACTAAAAACGTTTGAGCATCAAGTTTTTCGCGGTTTTCACTTAAAGAAAGTATTGGTGAAGCGACAAAAACATACAAAGTAAACGCCAAAACTGAAAGCAATAAAAGCGAAATTGCACGCTTGAGAAATAAATCTGCAAACGCAAAATGATAATTTTGGAGCAAAATCACGAGAACTAAAGGTAGAGAAGATTGATGAGCAAATAATTCGACAAACCAAGATTTTCCTTCTGTTTCACCGCTTAAATGGAGTGCCGAAAACCCAAAAATAACTAACGCAGTAAATAATGCAACCTTGTTTTCAACCTCGCGTTGAGTGGCTAAAATTACAAGCCCAACTAATAAGGCGATTGAGCCAAAAGTTAGAATCTGCAAAGCTAAATTAGAAGGTGCAACGCCTAAAGCAAAGACCGAGTAAAAATGTAAAAATGCCGCAACTAAACTTAAACTATATGAAAAAATTGTCAGAATTCGAGACTTTGTGCTTTGTAAAATTACAGAAGGTAAAAAGCCAAGTGCAGATGAAGAAATTGCAAGCAAAATTGGCGAAAGAGACGAGCCAAACTCTTGCAATACTAAGCCTAAAAGTTCACCAATATTCCAAATTAAACCCAATATTGCAGTCATAAATAGAACTTTATTGATTGCATCTTTCCGTTTTCGATAGCGTAAAACCATCGCTAACAAAAGCGTGTAAAGTGCAATTCCAACTGAAAAGCCTAAAAGATTAACAAGTGCTGGTGTATTTAACATCGTAAGTTTTCAGACTAAACGATAACTATCAATATCTGCAACTTTTAATTGGTCAACTGTTGTTTTTAACTTTCAAACAGTTGTTTTTAGAGAATAAAAGGCAAAACTAAAGCCTTGTTACGAATAACAAGGCTTTAGTTTTGGGAAGTTACTTGGTCAAAGAATTTGTTTGGTCTTTTAAGTTAGCCTTGGATAATTACACCGGTTTTTGAAATTTCTGAACAACCTGTAGATTTTGTGCTTTTATCAACTGTATTTACAATCATTTCTGTTAATGAACTAGTTAAATTTACGAAGATACCTGCGAAGTCTGTGATAATAACTCCAGTTTTAGTGTTCGTTGCACAAGTATTGTTGTTTTCACCTGCGAAGTCTGTGATTATCACACCTGCGAAAGAATTAAGAGCTAAGATTCCGGTTAAAGCGACTGTTGAAGCGATTGTTTTTAAGTTTTTCATTTTTTTTTCTCCTAAGTTTTAATTAAATAAGTTTTTGTTTGAACTTTCGTTCGGTTACATTTTTATACTATACAATCGCTGTGCCACAGAGTTTTTCTCTGTTAATTAAGTCTCTTAATCGTTTAAACACAATAAGTTAGAGCAATTAAAGCCAACGTTCAAAAAGTCTTTTAAGAATTACCTAAAATTGGTTACAAAATATACAACATGATGTGTTTTAAATTAACAGAACACTGTAAGTCATCTGTTTACAACATTAAGAAGTAAAAACAAATAGGCTGTTACATTAATATACAGTGTATATTAATGTAACAGCCTATTGAGAAAGATTTCAATTTGATATTTTTTATCAGTTATTCAGAGATATTTGTCAAAGATTTAACAATATCAATCAATTTAGAATCGTCGTAAGGTTTTGTCAGATAGTCAGAAACTCCAAGTTCGTAGGCTTTTTGTTTGTGTTTGTCGCCCGCCCGTGAGGTAATCATCACAACTGGAATTTCTGCAAAGGCTGTTTGGCGTTTGAGAGAAGCGAGAAGTTCGTAGCCATCCATTCGCGGCATTTCCACGTCAGTTAAAATAATACTCGGCAAAGTGTTGAGTTTTTGAATAATTTCAATTGCCTCAAGACCATCTTTCGCCACAATTGCTTGCCAACCGTTATTTGTAATCAAATTAGAATTAACACGCCGAACACTCGGACTGTCGTCAACAATCATTACTGTAAATTGCGTTTTCAGGCTTGGTGTGGCGATTTTAACTTTCTTAACTTTGCCAAATTTACGTTTGAGCAAATAAATAAGATCAAGAATCGGCAAAACGCTACCATCGCCAAGAACAGTTGCACCAATTAATTCGCGAACTTTATCGAGTGGTTTGTCGAGTTTTTTAATAACAAGCTCTTGAGGTTTTAAAATTTGGTCAACGACTAAAGCACAAGATTTACCTGGAGTTTCAATCAAAAGAATTGGAAATTTCGTATCTTTAAAACTTCCAACTTCTGGAAAGCCTAACAATTCATTGAGAAAAAAGATTGAATAATTTGTATTCCCAAGCCGTAAGCCGCCTTTTTCTTTAGCCTTATCAAGCTCTTTACTTGAAACTTCGACAACTTGTTTGACCAAATTTAGCGGAAAAGCATATTTTTGACCGTTAGATTTTATCAACATCGAACGTGTTACAGATAAAGCCATCGGAATTGAAATTGTAAATGTTGAACCTTTCCCGACTTCAGATTCGACTGAAATTTCGCCTTTTCGACGCAATATTATTGATTTAACAATTTCCATTCCAACGCCGCGACCGGAAACTTGACTGATTGTTTCAGCAGTCGAAAATCCGGCGATAAATATCAGGTTAAGTATTTCTTCGTCGTTTAGTTCGTTAGCAACATTTCTCGTAATTAATTTGGCTTCAATAGCTTTTTGTTTAATTTGAGCCGGCGAAATTCCTTTGCCGTCGTCGGAAATTTTGAAAACCAAGTTAGTTCCTTCACAATAGGCACGCATTTGAATCAAGCCACGTTCATTTTTTCCAAGCATTCTGCGAGTTTCAGGCGATTCAATTCCGTGACCAACCGCATTTCTTAACAAATGCAACAAAGGCTCAGCAAGTATGTCAACTATTTGCGTATCAATTTCGAGGTTTTCGCCTTCCAAGACAAAATCTGCAAGTTTTTCTTCTTGACTTGCCGTAACGCGAACAGTTCTTTGCAAACGCGACACAAAAGAACTTAGCGGAACCATTCTCAAACGATGAAGTTTTTCTTGCATTTCGTCAACCAAACGTCTTTGACCGCTAAAAACTGTTTCCAGATTGCCGAGCAAAGATTCAAGTTCAGAACCGATTGAGCTTGCATCTGTTGCAGTTTCTATAAGTTGGCGAGTTGTTTGATGAAAATCTGTGTATTGGTCAAACTCAAGTGCGTCGAATTCTTCAAACGAATTGCTCGGAAAACCAGCGTGAGAAAATCCGCTTTCGGTTGATGAAAACGATGAGAAAATTAAAGGCGAACTTGAGAGCGATTTCGCTTCAAAATCAGTTTCAAGACGAGTTGTCGAACTTTTCAAACGACCGGTCGTCAGTTGAAGTTCGCGAATTTGAGCTTCGAGTTCGGCAATTCTTTGTTCAAAAATAGAACGACTCAAAACCATTTCGCCCGTAAGTTTAACGAGTTCATCAAGCCTTTCAAGCGAAACTCGAACCACAGAACGCTCAGGTTTTCGCGAACTATATTCTGCTTCCAAAGGTTCAACTTCTTCCGGTAATTCGGCGACAACTTCAAATAAATCATTTTGATTTTCATCAAAGTGGCTAATATCTAAAGTTTCAGTTGGTCTAACTGTTTCAGAAACTGAAACTATTTCTTGAGGTTTGGCGGTTAAAACTTCTAAAACTTGATCAAACTGCAAATAGATTTTTTCAACATTTTCATTGAGTTCAGACGAGTTATCACCATGTGCAAATCTTTCTAAATAATCAGTTGAAGCCAATAAAATATTGAAAATTTCACTGTTGCCTTCGAGTTTTTGTTCAGCAAGAAGATCAAGCAAGTCTTCCATTCGATGCGATAAATCTGAAATCTTTTTAAACCCGCAAATTCCTGCCGCACCTTTTAGAGTGTGCGAACTTCGACGAATTTCCATCAAGGCTTCGTGATTATTTGGCTCGTTTTCGAGAAGTTCTAGTTGCGAGGCAATGTTTCGCAAGTGATCTTCAGCTTCAATACCAAAAATTTCCAGCATTTCATCGTCTAATTCAAAATCTTCATCAAACGTTTCTAACTCGCCTTGATTTGAAGATGTTTCAGCATCTGAAGTGTTGTCTAATTCTTCAAAAAAATCTTGTGATGATTCAGTTTCATGATTCTGCGTGTTATCAGGCGAATCACAATTGCTGATTGCTTCTAAAATTAACGCTTCAAGAACAGTCAGTTTTTGGAAAAGAATTTCTGCCTTTTCACTTTCAAGCGGACATTTTTCGGTATCAAGAATCTCAAGTTCGTCTTCAATTTCTTTCGCATTTTCGCTAATTTGCGGCAGACTAATCATCATTGCCGCACCTTTTATAGTGTGTATATGACGATAAGCAGTATTAATCGCTTCAGTTTCCGAAGTGCTTATTTGGTATGCCGAAAGAGCTTCGCGAATAACCGGAAGATAACTTTCTGCTTCACTTAAAAAACTTTTGATGATTTCGGAATCCATAATTTTACTAAATATAAAGAAATGTTTTGGGGAATTAGTGAGGTTTAAATTGGGTTAGTTAGTGGTTTTTTAGTTGAGATAAAAACCGCTTCGGTCAGAATCAGGCATTGCAAATTTCTTAATTTTGCCAGCCTTTTCTTCCGGAAGTTTGAAAGGTGCAACGGAGGTTCGAAGTGCGTCCGCCAAGAAAACAAGTGCTTTCATTGAATTAGCCGCTTTTTTCGAACTAGAATTTACCATTTCTGTAACTCTTGAAACATTAACCATCGCTTTCGAAATATCTTCAGAACTTCCAGCTTGGCGTTGTGCTGATTCAGAAATTGACTGAATTAAACTTGCGAGTTTTTGCGAAACCTGTTCAATTTCAACAAGTGCTTGTCCGGCTTTATCAGCCAAAGCTGAACCGACCACAACTTCGTGAATCGTTTCTTCCATTGACGCAACAACTTCTTTCGTTTCATATTGAATTGCTTGAGTTAATGCAGCAATTTGCTGTGTTGCTTTATTTGATCTTTCCGCGAGGCGTTCAACTTCTTCGGCGACAACAACAAAACCTCTTCCTGATTCGCCCGCGGCAGCAGCTTGGAGCGAAGCATTCAAAGCCAGTAAACTTGTTCTTTCAGAAAGATCGTCAATTAATTGAACAATTTGACTAATTTCTTGTGAGCGTTCGCCGAGTTTTTTGATTCTTTTAGCTGTTTCTTGCACTTGATTACGAATTCCATTCATCGCAATAATGTTGTCCTGCACAGCTTTGCTTCCATATCGAGCAGTATTTAGCGAATCGTCAGCAACTTTCGCCGACATTGCCGCGTTGTTTGAAACCTCAAAAATCTGAGATGTCATAATTTCAAACGCTGAAGTTGTTTTTGAAATTTGCGAGGCTTGAGTTTCACTTCCGAGTGCGAGTTCTGCGGTTGTTTCGCTAATGTCATTTGCCGAAGAACTTACTTGAAGCGTAACTTCTTTTACTTGACGAATAAGCGAACGTAATTCGGCGGTCATATAATTGAACGCATCGGCGATTGCACCAGTCATTTCGGGTGAAACTTCTGCTTCAACTGTTAAATCTCCTTCTGCAACTTCCGAAACTTCGTCGAGCAATTTCATTATAGATTGTTGCAAAAGTTCGCGTTCGCCTTCACTTTGCACAACCGATCGTAATTTTCCGACCATTAACTGAAAACTTCTTCCAAAGTCGTCGTTGTCCGAATTTAAAGCAATTTCAACCGTTAAATCGTGATTCGCAATACGGTCAACAACCGCTTTTTTTTCTGTCAGATATTCGGCAAGTTTTCCCATCGAATTCATTATCGGCGAATCTTGAGTAACTTCATGAGGAATATTTCCTTCGCTGAGTTGGCTGGCAATTTCAGTTGCGTTTGAAAGTTGTTTTTGGATTTTATTGCTGAAAACTGCAATTAAAACACCAAAACTAGCTGTTATAAGTGTGCCAAAAGCAAGAATTAGATTGCCAGTGAATGCATCAAAAAGTCCGATAAATGAAGCAAACACAAGCAAACTGCCGATTAGCAACACTCCGATTGATGTAAAAAGTAGTTTTGTAATTATAGAATTCTGCAACATTTTTTCTCCAGACTTACTTTATGAAACCTGCAATAAATTTTCTTGATATTCTGCTTGGTTGGCAACGTTGTTATTGTTTTCTAAGTTTCCAATTTTAAAATTCGAAACTGTTGAGGCAAGAGTTTCCATATTTCTCGCGATTTGTGCGGATTGTTTTGATGAATTATGTAATTCATTTATATCGCTTTGCATTTGGAAAAGTTTTTCAGAAAATGACAAAAATGATTCTTGCGAGGCTTGCCCTGAGTTTTCAGAATATATCGCGAGTTTTTCGTGAGTATCAGCAAAACTTGAGATTTGAGTTTCAATTTCTTGTATCACACTACCTGATTGAAGTGTTAAACGCGAAATTCCATTTGCTTCACGTGAGGCAGATTCCAAAATAGTTTGCACTTCATTTACTTCAGTTTGAATTGATTTACTCAATGAAGAAATTTGTTTATTGGCGTTATTTGCTCTGTTCGCGAGTTTTTCTACTTCTTCCGCAACTACCAGAAATCCATGATTATTTTCGCCAAGTGCCGTTGCTTGAATTGAAGCATTTAGAGCAATCAAATTTGTCCGTTGCATTAAGTCTTCAACCAATTTTGCAACTTTTTCCATTTCTTGCGAACGGTCGCTCAGTTTTTTTACGCGGCTTGTTGTTTCTTTTACTTGTTGCCGAAGTTGATTTGTCAAACTTCCAGTTTGTTCAATTAAACCGCGACATGTTTGTGATTGTTCAAGCGAAAGAATTGTTGTCGTGCTTACTTTTGAAATTTCGGTTGAAATTTTGTTTACCAAATCTGGCAACAACTTCATCGAATTTGAAGTTAAAATTAATTCTTTTGTGCGAGTTTCGCCAATATTTGCAAATTGTTCGACGCGGTTTTTGATTTCAATTGCCGAGTTTTTTGTTTCTGATGTAATGCTTCTGACATCTTTTATAATATCGCGAAGTTCATTGGCAACAAGGTTTAGCGTTACTAATAAATCTTTTGTATCATCAGAAGTCTGACTTAATTCGCCTGACAAATCACCTCTTCGAAGTGGCAATGTTGTTTCAGAAAGTTTTTTGAGTGAAGTTCTTAAAATTGCATAATCTTTTTCAGCTTTTATTGAATCAGTAATTTTAGTAACAAGTTTTTGAAGCGAATTTCCAACGCGGTCTGTTGTCGAACTCGGTCGAATTGTAATGTTTAAATTACCGCTTGAAATTTCATCCATTTGAATTGCGGTTCTTTGTATTTGATTGCTAACTCTTTGCAAAGACTCAAGTAATTCGTTCGTTTCACTCGCTCCAGACTCGCGTTGAAGTGTTGCTAAACTTCCTCTTTCAAGACTTTTCGCAGTTAGAATTGCTTTTTGGATTGGGTCAGAAATTTTCTTTGAAAGCCAAGCACCAAAGGCAGAAATGCAAGCCAAAGTTATGACTGAACTAAAAATTGCAGCGTAAACCGGCTCGCCGAGAAGTTTAGAAACCGCTAAATAAGAGACAATGCTCAGAAGACTCACTAAAACAGCAAGTCCCGCAGTAGCGAAAATTATTGTTCCTTTGAGCGAAGACAAAATAGAATTATTTGGAGATTCTGCCATAATTTTTGACATAAAAGCGAAGTTAAATGACCTTGAAATACAACTTTACGAGTAGATTTTTTGTAGTTTTGGTGAGGCTAATAATTTTTCTACGTCGAGCAAATAGAGAGTTTGATTTTTGAAATTTCCTTTTCCGTAAATGTGCGGAAATGGACTATGAATTTCAGAATCAGTAAAAATTTCACGTTCTGATTCTTCAAGAATTGATATTTCGCCAATTCTATCAACTATGAAAGCTAGTCTCATTGAGTCTTTGTGAGAACGCAAAATTATTGTTTTTGCTTTTGCTGGTGGCGAAGTTTTTCGGTTCCAAAACAATCTTAAATCAATAACCGAAACAATTTCTCCGCGAAGATTTGCTAAGCCCGAAAACCAATTGGCAATATTTGGCAAAGGCGTAATTGACAACAAACGGTCAACTTCAGCGACAAATTTTGATGGAACAGCAAATGTCTCATTATCTAAAAAAAAAGTCACAAACTTTTCGCCTTGCGTTCTGACAATTTCAAAACCTGTTAATTCGAGAATGTTTTCTTCTAATAATGTGTCCATTTTAAATTAATTCCGCAACTGTTTTTACGAGCAATTGAGTATCGAAAGGTTTGGTAATGTAAATATCTGCACCTTGCCTAATTCCCCAAAATTTATCAGCATCTTGGTCTTTGCTTGTGAGAAGGATTATTTTTACGCTTTTAGTATTGACCGAAGTTTTTAAATGACGAGTCACTTGAAAGCCATTTTTTTTCGGCATCACAACATCTAAAATTGCGAGATGTGGATTGGTTGCTTCTGCTTTTTCGATTGCATCTACACCATCAACCGCCGTCACAATTCGATAACCTTGGTCTTGAAGCAAAGCTAAAACGAGTCGTAACTCAGTTGGACTGTCATCTGCAACTAAAATTGTCTTCTCCATAAATCACAAATTTCAAAAATGTTACTTAGCAAAAGTTTCGAGCGTTTTCATTAAGATTTCAGGACCAAAGGGCTTAGATATAAATCCGTTTGAGCCAGCCATTTTGCCTCGAACTTTATCAAAAAAGCCGTCTTTGCCAGAAATCATCACAACTGGAATACCTCTAGTTGCATTGTTATTTCTGATTAATTTACAAACTTGATAGCCATCAAGTTTTGGCATTGTAATGTCGAGTAAAATTAAATCGGGTGTAATCTCGTTGATTTTCGCGAGTGCGTCCATTCCGTCAATTGCCGAAACAACCGTGTGTCCGTGTCTTTCTAATTTGCTTGAAATCAACTTTCTAACAGTCGGACTGTCATCAACAACCATAATTGTCCGGCTTTCGCTTTTTACCACTTCAGGTTCAATTTCGGAAATTTCTTCGGCTTTTTCAGCAGTTTCGAGTTTTAAGGCGATTTCAGTAACCAAACTGTTAAGTGAAACATTTAAAGGATTTAAATAAAGCGATTTTTTGAGATTTTCGTGAGCATTTTTGAGATCTTTAACGTTGAGATAAGCAATACCGAGCGTTGCGAGATCTCCATCGGTAAATTCTCCATCAGATTTATCAAGCTCCATTGATTGAATAGCTTTGAAAACTTTTTCAGAAACAACATTAAAATTGTTCAGAAAAACGTCTAAACCTGTCATTCCTAAAGTGGACTTACAATCGCCACAACTTTTTGCTTGAACCGCATTCGAAAATTCGCAAAATGGGCAATCAAAAGTATTTTCTTTTGGTGTTTCAATAATTTGCTCAACAACTTGAAATTGTTGTGCTTCTTGATAAACATTTTCTTCAACTTTTTGCTCAACAACCACAACCGCATGTGCCACTTCAGGTAATACTTCGGTGACTTCATTAAATTCAATTTTACTTTGAAAATCTACAACTTCTTCTTTAAAAATTTCAACCGGTGATGTTTCAACTTCTGGCTCACACGCTTCTTGAACGCTTACCAGTTCTTCGGGATAAATTTCAACTGAATCTTTTTGAGTAACAACTATTTCTTCGCCTCCGAACTTCGAATAAGAATAAACACCAACTTGCGAATTTTCTCGTTGAACAGGTTTGATATCAAGAATTTCCTCTTGCATAACAACTTCGTGAACGTAATTCTCAGCTTCTGAAACTTCAATTTCATCAATTTTGTTTTCTTCAACAATTGTTGGTTCTGAAATTTCTGTTTCTTCGATAACTTCATCGGGAGTTGCTTGAAATTCTTCTTTAGCGGCTTCAACTTCCTCATTTACCGTTTCTTGCTTTTCTTGGACAAATTGAACTTCTTCAGTAATTTGTTCATCTGAATTTTCCAATTCTAATGGTTCAATTTGTTCAAATGGTTGAGTAAAATGATTTTCTTCTCCGGTTTCTGCCGTTAATTCAATAAGGTTTTCTTCGGTGTTTTCAGTGTTTTCAGTGATTTCAACGCTTTCAGCTTCTTCAACAGCGATGTTTTCGACTTCTTCAAGTGACGAAACCATTTCTAAAGTTTCAGCCGCCTCTTGGTTGTTTACTATCTCTTCAACGACTTCCTTGTATTCAGCAACAACCTCTTCTTCAACAAAATATTGTTCTTCAACTTCTGTTTGCGGCTCTGTGAAACTCGCTAATTCAATTTGTTCGTGAAATTCTGTATTCTCTTGAACTTGAAATTCCTCTATAATTTCTTCATTAATATTAGTTTCTTCAGTTAAGTTTTGAGTTGATTCAAATATAACTTCTTGATTATGTTCTTCTTCTGTTTTAACTTCCTCAATATGCTCAACTTCTTCTTCTGTTACAGTCTCCGCTGCAAATGAACGCATCACAGATTGAACAGACATCAAACCAGATTGAGCTACTTCGTTATTGGGATTTAACGCTAAAACGTGGCTAAAATGAGCAACTTTTTCATCAAAAGAATCGACAAGATGAGCCTTTAAAATCCAAGCGTCTTCCATCGAATCATCAAATTTCATTAGTTGTTCTAATAGATTTTTCGCTCGCCCACGATCTCCGGCAACAAATGCCTGATTTGCTTTTCGCATCAAACCAGAAGCCATTTGAGTTTTCACCATTTTGAGCGAAGAAATAGCAGATTCATTATTTGGATTAATACTCAAAACTTTTTGCAAATGCGATAGTTTTTCTTCAGCAGATTCAACAATTGAGGCAAGCCATAACCACGCCATTTCGTTTTGGTTGTCGTGACCAATTGCTTGCAAAAAACATTGACGTGCGGTATCTTTTTGACTTTCTTGCGAAGCCGTAATGCCGCGTTGCACAAAGTTTTTAGCGAGTAAAGATTTTGTTTGTTTAGTCCAATCTAATGCTCTTTTATTTTGCGGATTTATCGCTAAAACATTTTGTAGGAACACCAATAATTCTTCTGGATATTCACTAATTGAAGCAAGCCACAACCAAGCGGTTTCGTTTTTAGCATCAGCTTCTGTAACACGTAAAAGCAAAACTCGAGCATCATTTCGGCTCCCTGTTTTGGCAGCTTCAATCCCACGTTTTAGAATTTGTGTAACGTTTGATTGTGCTTCGTTTTTTGCAGTTTCGTTTTCTGTGTTTGCGACGCCGTTTGCATCTTGTTTGACGATTGGATTGATTTCTAATTTCATATTTTCTTTGATGAGTTGTTAGCTTTAAAACTTTTTTAAAGGAAAACACTCAACTTTCGGAGAGAAAGGGTTCTCTAAAATTGTAGAAATTGAACTCTACTTAAAAAACAAGCAATAACTTGATTAAATTATCGCTTAACTCTTTTAATTTGAAATACTTAAGCAATCCGTAATAAAAGTAAGCGTTTCAATAAATCTTTTTCAGATCAATAAAACTGACAAAAAACGGAAGCAAAAAGATGACAAAAAGTGTAAGCTAAAGAAGGAAATTCGCTATTTTAAGTAGCTTGAGAAGTAAAAAACACTTCTCTCAGCATTGTTTATGCAAATCTCAGACCAAAGAACTCGAACTTAAAATTATGATAAATTTTGATGTGATTATTATCGGAGCTGGAGCAGCCGGAATATCTGCGGGATGTTGGTCAGCAGAATTAAATTTGTCAGTTTTACTGATTGAAGCAGGAAACGAAATCGGCGGACAATTGCTCTGGACATTTAATCCGATAAAAAACCATCTCGGGATTGAAACCGAAAATGGACTGGAAATGTGTGATGTTTTTCAAAGACAAATGCATAATTGGAACTTTGAAACACTACTTAAAACTCAAGTTTCAAGCATTGACTTCGAGACCAAAACACTCACAACTAAAACCTCTAAAACCTTTGCATACAAGAGCTTAATTCTCGCGACAGGAATTTCACGAAGAAAATTAAACGTTCTCGGCGAAGATAAATTTATTAGAAATGGAATTCTCGAATCGGGGAAAAGAGACAGCGAGAAAGTTCGTGAAAAATCTGTTTGCGTTATTGGCGGCGGCGACGCTGCACTCGAAAATGCTCTCATCTTAGCTGAAACTGCAAAGAAAGTTACACTTATTTATCGTGGTGAAAAATTTCGCGGAAGAGAAACTTTTATTGAAAAAATTTCAATCAATCCTAAAATTGAGGTTCTTAAAAATACAATTGTTACTGCAATTATCGGTGAAAACAAACTTGAAGGCTTAAAGTTGAAAAATGAAAAGGAATTTTCAATTTCTACTGACGCAATCATTATCCGAATCGGAGTTGAGCCAAATACAAAATTATTTTCTAAAAAAATCGCGTTAGACGAATTAGGTTTTGTCAAAGTTGACCACAATTGCGAAACAAATATAAGCAATATTTTTGCCGTAGGAGATGTCGCAAATGCTTTATCCCCAACAATTAGCAGTGCTATCGGAATGGGAGCAACTGCCGCAAAAGTTATCAGAAATCGAATTCAAACTTAACCGTCATTTCCAATCGCCTCAACCGGACAAGCGTCCATTGCTTCTTCGCAAAGTTCAAATTCTTCGTCTGTATCGGGTTGTTTTTGGACAAAAGAATATCCATTTTCATCAAATCTTGTGAAATTTTTTGGCGAAGTGTCGCGACACACATCGCAATCTATACATTGATTATCAACGTAATATTTTCCTTTCGCATTTTCCGGTAATTTATCTTGAATTTCTGCCATCTAATTTAATTAAATGTGAAAAACAAAAAGTGAAAAATTATTAGTTTTTAGTTTTTCACTATTCATTATTCACTATTTCTTCTCAGTCATCGAAATCATTCGCTCGAGGGCAATATTAGCAAAATGTTTCGTCTCTTTTTCTACTTTTATTTCATTTACAACAATGCCGGCAACCAGATTTTCCAAAGCCCAAGCTAAGTTTTGTGGAGCAATTCGATACATTGTTGCACACATACATAAATCTGGGGCGAGAAGCTGTATATGTTTGTCAGGAAAGAGTTTAGCAAGCCGCGAAACTAGATTAACTTCAGTTCCAACTGCCCATTTTGTTCCACTTTCCGCTTTCGAAATTGTATCAATTATGTAAGAAGTTGAGCCATCAAAATCAGCAATATCGACCACTTCTCGCGGGCATTCAGGATGCACAATCACCTGAATTCCTTCAACATCTTTGCGGACTTTATCGACGTGCCACGCTTTAAATCTACCGTGAACCGAGCAATGTCCTTTCCATAAAATCAACTTTGCATTGATTAAATCTTCCTCAGAATTTCCGCCAAGTTCTTCAAACGGATTCCATAAAACCATCTTTTCCGCCGAAATTCCAAACTTTGCACCTGTGTTTCTGCCGAGATGCTGATCTGGGAAGAAAAACATTTTGTCGAATTCTTTTAGATAAATATCGAACAACGGAATCGCATTTGAAGAAGTACAAACGACACCATCGTTTCTTCCACAAAAGGCTTTTATTGCCGCCGAAGAATTCATATAAGTTATTGGTGCAACACGACTTGTTTCGCTAATTGCTCCAATTTCTGTCAGCTGTTGCCACGCGTCTTCAACTTGTTCGGCAGTCGCCATATCAGCCATCGAACAACCTGCTCCCATATCAGGCAAAATAACTTTTTGGTGCGGTTGACCGAGAATATTTGCCGATTCTGCCATGAAATGAACACCGCAGAAAACAATAAATTCGGCATCTTTCCGCTCTGCTGCTCGAACTGAAAGTTGATACGAATCACCAGTAAGATCGGCGTGTTTAATGACATCGTCTCGCTGATAATGATGCCCGAGAATGACAACTCGCGAACCGAGAGTTGCTCGTGCAGCCTCAATTCGCTCAGCCAATTCTTCGTCCGACATCACAAGATAATTTTCAAAATCTAACGGTTTTTCTAAAAGTATCGACATAAACTTAATCTTTTTTTACAGCTTCATGAATCAATTTTATCCAATCGAGACGTTTCATATCGCTTGCCGAATAGAGCAAATTAGTAACGGTTTGGTTCTGAACTTTTGGCAAACAGATACTTTCATCAATTTCTTTGTAGCTGTTTTTTTCTAATCGGTAAAACGAAACTTTTTCGGCATCAAATCGCCAAACTTCTTTTATTCCCAAATCGGCAAATATCAGAAATTTTGGCATTGAACCTTGTGTAATATCAACTTCAATAACGAGTTCTGGTGATGGATCAATCATTAAATCAATCTCATTTTTTCCGCGTATTATTTCAGCATTTTCAAAATAAAAAGTTGCGTCGCCTTCAAATCCTTTTTTCTTAGATTCTTTGCGGAATGTAGTTGAGGCAGCACCTTCATAATCAAGTTCCAAAATACGAGCAATTTCAACGACGAGCTCAGAAAGAAGATGTTTAAATTTTTCGTGTTTATAATCAAGCACCATAATCTCTAAATCACCGTTACAATAAGAAAAATGCCTATCACTAACCTCAGTATGTTCACTTAAAATTCTTTCATATGTTTCCCAACTAATTCCGTGCAATATCACTCTTTCTACAATATCGTTTGCAGTATTTGTGAATTTTTTTGACATTGTATCTATTAGAGCTGACATATTTTTAACCTAGGTTTTAATGCGATTAAATTTAATTGCATTACTTAAAATGATGGCACTTCGGGGGAATTTTCGCAATGTAAAGACAAATTTGAAACTAAAATATGCAGAATTAAAACGTGATATTTAAACTTAAGGTGTCAGCCACTTCATCTCAATTTCGCCATTTTCGTTCCAAGAAAACAGCGAACGTCGATTTCCTAAAAAGTCTAATTCTAAACAATCTATTGCAATTATTTTTGTTGAAACCACGGCAAAATTCTTTTCGCCAATTTCGCTTTCTTCGGGAGTTGGTTCGCGATCGATAATGTGTTCCGGCATTCCGGAAGTTGCGTGTTTTGAAACAATAGTTGGAGCTTCGCCCATATAACAGCGGCGGCTAAAAGGATGAGTTGCGTTCCATTGTTCTGCAAAAAGTTCGTCTTCTGAATGAACTTTAGCGATTGCTTTAATACGAAGTTGGAGTTTTTTTTCAAAACTATAAAAAAGCCAAGATACTTTCGGATTTTTTATAATTTCTGATATTTTTGGTGAATCAATATGAGCATGAAAAGCCAGAGCCGCAGGTTTTCGCCAAAATCTTCGCAAAACTACGACTCTCGGATTCGCTTCACCTTCAAATTCTGTCGCAAAAACAGGCGAATGAAAAGGATGTTTGCGTTCTATCACGGCTAAATCCAGTTGTTTCCAAATGTTTTTCAGTATTTCGCCGTGTGCTGCTTTTTTTTCCCAAATCGAACTCATTTTGTCAACTTTTCAATAATTGCTTGAGCAAATTCGGCGGTTTTTGCCGTTCCGCCAAGGTCTTTTGTTCTGACCTTTCCTTCGATGAACACATCCATCATTGCCTTTTCTACACGATTCGCCGCGTCAGTTTCACCGATGTGCTTGAGCATCAAAATACCTGACATCAAAACAGCGGTCGGATTAGCCACGCCTTGTCCAGCAATATCGGGTGCAGAGCCATGAACGGCTTCAAAAACCGCACCTTGTTCGCCGATATTTGCTCCCGGAGCAAGCCCTAAACCACCAATTAGACCGGCACATAAATCGGAAACAATATCGCCATAAAGATTTTCCATCACCATCACGTCAAACTGTTCGGGACGCATCACGAGTTGCATACAGCAATTGTCGATAATTTTATCATCGGCAACAATCTCGGGAAAATCCTTCGCCGCATTGTAAAAGCATTCAAGAAAAAGCCCATCAGATAGCTTCATAATATTTGCTTTATGCACCGCGGTTACTCGCTTTCTGCCTTCTCGGCGTGCAAATTCGAAAGCATAACGCGAAATTCTGGTCGAGGCTTTTTCAGTAATTACTTTAATGCTTTCGACAACTCCGGGAACAACAATATGCTCCAGACCAGCATACAAATCTTCCGTATTTTCGCGAACAATCACCAAATCCAAATTGGGATATTTACACTCAACATTTGGCAAAGCCTTAATTGGGCGAACATTTGCATATAAGTCCAAGTTTTTTCTCAAACCAACATTTACCGATGCAAAACCTTTCCCAATCGGCGTGCCAATCGGTCCTTTAAGTGCAACTTTGTTCTTTTTTATTGATTCAATCGACGAATCAGGTATAGTTGTCCCGTGTTTTTCGAGTGCTTGAGCTCCGAGAATATGATTTTCCCAAGCTATATCAACACCGGAAGCCTCAATTATACTTACCGTTGCGGCGATAATTTCTGGTCCAATGCCATCGCCTGGGATCAATGTGATTGTGTGTTTCATAAATCTTTTAAGCAGCTAATCTGAATTTTTCTTCTAATCTGGAAAGTCTCATCTCCAATTCTCTCACTCTGACCCGATCTTGCAATTTCTCTGCTTGTTCAAGCATTATTTTGTTTTCTAAATTATTAATATCTTGTTGCACATCATTTGTTTCACGCCGAAGGTCATCTTTTAATTCAACGCCAATTGCAAACCTCTGCTTCTCTAAAATATAAATTCGTGTTTTTATTGCTTCAAATGCATTGATAAATTGCTTTTTAAAATCACGAAACCCATTTTCGAGACTTTCAATTCTGGAATCAAGTTTATCGAGTTTCCCTTCGAAACCATCAAGTCTTAAGTCAAATTTATCTACTTTTCCTTTAAGTTCGCTGACAACGGTTAAAATAAGGTCAAGTTTTTGTTCATTCATAAAGTGCAATTTCCTTTTGGCTTTAGAGAGAATTACAATTGATAATTTACAACGAAAGTTATTTAGTAGCAATGAGTGAAATTTTAATCATCGGTGGCGGCATAATTGGTCTAAGTATTGCGAGAAGTTTGCGGAAACTTGGTGTCAAGAAAATTACAATTTTAGAACGCGGAAAACTCGGAGAAGAAGCGTCTTTTGCAGCTGCTGGAATGCTGGCAGTTCAAGCCGAAACTAACAAAAATGATGCTTTTTTTAATTTTTGCAATGAATCTCGCAATCTTTTTCCAAAATTTGCAGACGAGTTGTTGGCGGAAACCGGTATTGATGTTGAACTAGAAACTAGCGGAACACTTTGTTTATCGTTTTCTGAAACTGACTCAATTGAACTAAATAAAAGGTTTAAATGGCAAAGTGCGATTGGCTTGAAGATCGAAAAACTCACTTCTACTGAAATCCGCAAAATGGAACCATTTGTTTCACCAAACGTATTTGAAGGATTATTTTTTGAGAATGATTGGCAAGTTGAAAATCGTAAATTGTTAGCTGCTTTAAAACATTTTGCTGAAAATAATAATATTGAAGTGTTTGAAAATGAAGAAGTTATCGCTGTTTTGAATGAAAAAAATCGTGTCACTGGAGTTGAAACAAAAAACCAAAATTTTTTTGCTGATAAAGTAATTTTTGCAACAGGTGCGTGGACTTCTTTCATCAAAACAGTTGGTTTTAAATTACCGGAAGTTAAACCGATTCGCGGACAAATGATGAGTTTAAAAACTGCAAAACGTTTATTTACGAGAGTTATATGTTCTCCGCGTGGTTATATTGTTCCGCGTCGAGACGGTAGAATTTTGGCTGGTGCAACTGTCGAAGATGTGGGTTTTGATAAAAACACAACGCTGGAAGGTTTTGAATTTGTTTTCGGAAACACAATAGAAATTGCACCGAGCTTGGCAAATTTAGGTATTACAGAAAAATGGTCTGGTTTGCGTCCATTTTTTGCGGATGGTTTGCCGTTACTTGGAAAAGTTCCAAATATTGAAAATCTTTTGATTGCGACAGCACATTTTAGAAATGGAATTTTGCTTGCTCCGAAAACAGCAGAAATTATTGCGAAACAAGCAGTTAACAATATTGAAACTGAATATGAAAAAGATTTTGGTTTTTTAAGATTGCAAAAAAATGCAATTTAAAAAGGTTTATGCGTAAAATTTTTCCAGTTATTTTTATAGCTATTTTGTTTATTTCTGCGACAACCGTTTTCGCTCAGTCGAGGCGTGTTTCGCCTGTTGATTCGGTCAAACAATCTACACAAAAAACCGAAAAATCTTCGCTCGAACTTTTTGATGAAGCAAATGGTTTTATCAAACGCAGATTTGCTGAATTTAATCTCAAAAAAATTCCTTATACTGACAATCTTTACAATCAAACTTTTCGCGAACAAAAACAAATAGCAGCCAAAAATGCCGCGATTCTTTCTGCACGAAAAACGCTGAATGGATATGATTTTTATTATCTCGGTTTACTACATTGGATTAGCGAAAATATTGACCAAAGTCGCGACAATTTAATAGTTTTTTTGCAATTAAAAGATACGAAAATTGAAGATTTGCAAACGGCTCGTTCAATTCTGGCAATTGTTTCAGCGAGAAAAAAGCAATTTACTGAAGCTGAAAGTTTTTTTAAAGATTATCTCAGTAATGAGCCGATAAAACTTGGCGAACGAGGTAAAATTGAAGCAGAATTAGCAAAAAATTATCTCGAAAATAAAGATTTTTTAAATGCTGATAAACATGGCGACGAATGGATCAGAATTGCTAAAGAATTGTTTAAAGACGAACCTTCACGAACAAAAGCACTTAATGAAATTGTCGATTCGACGTTGTTTATTTTTGAAGCCAACAGAGAATATGGCAGTCTCGAAAAAGCTGAAAAAACTTTGGTTGAGCTGAAATCAACCGCAGTTTCGCTCGAATCTTATGGTGTTTATTTTCAAGCAACTGACAAATTAGTTACTTTTTTGATTGAAAATAATCGAAAAAAAGACGCTTTAGATATTTTTCGTGAAACAGTTGGCTCAATAAACAAAACTTTTAAAAATCTCGCTGCTCAAAACGAACTCAAAAGAAATTTTGCCAAACGCGAGTCGCAATATGCAATTCTCAAGGAAAAAGCCCCAAAATTATTAATTGATAAATGGACATCATCGCCAAAATCTTTAGAAGAGTTAAACGGTAAAGTTGTGCTTCTTGATTTTTGGGCAACTTGGTGCGGACCTTGCCGCGAGGTTTTTCCGCATTTAATTGAGTGGAATGAACTTTTTCAAAAAGATGGCTTAGAAATAATTGGCGTTACAAGATATTACTCCAGCGATGGAAGTCTAAAGAAAAACGCTGATGAATTTGAAACACTCAAACAGTTTAAAATTGACGAAAAATTGCCATACCAATTCGCTGTTGGTTTAGATGAAATTAACCAAAATAATTATGCGGCAAATAACATACCAACGGCAATTTTAATCGACCGCAAAGGCGTAATTCGCTACATTCGCACTGGTTCTGGCAAGCAAGAAGAAATACGATATTGGATTCAGAAATTACTCGCAGAGAAATAAGACAACCTGTTGAAGTTTATGTTATTCTTACGTGATTTCAACGATTTTAATGAAAGTCTCAAAAACTAAAACACAATCTTTTTACGATGGCGTTGCCGATGTTCATAATCTTTTTTTTAAGATTAATGGCTATCGTGATTCAGTTTCTAAATACCTACGGTCATTAAACTTAGAGATTTCAAATGACTCGTTGGTTTTAGATGCAGGTTGCGGAACTGGACTTGTCACTCTTGCACTCAACAAAGCCGGATATTTACCCAAACACATAGTTGCTCTGGATCTTTCGTTCAAATCTTTAGGAGTTGCTAAAGAACAGTTTCAAGAAGACAAAACCACCAATGAAAAAAGTATTGAAGTAGTTCAAGGAAACCTGCTTTCGCTTCCTTTTCCTGATGAAAGTTTTGATGTTGTTTTTACTTGTGGAGCTCTAGAATATGTTCCACTTGGCGATGGATTGCGTGAACTTTCGCGTGTTTTAAAACCGAGCGGAACATTGGTTTTAATTCCGGTTAGACCAAGTATAATCGGCTCAGTTTTAGAAATTTTATACAATTTTAAAGCTCACTCAATGAACGAGGTAAAGCTAACTTCTCAATCATATTTTCATCTCGTTGGCGATCATAATTTTCCTATGACTGAACCAATCGGTTGGTCAAAAAAACTTTTCTTGCTGGTCAAGAAATAGTTCAAATATAAATGTATCAGACCAACGGCGATCAAATATTTCCCAAAATCATTGCTCATCGCGGTGCTTCTTCTGATGCACCTGAAAATTCTCGGGCGGCATTTCAAAAAGCTATCGAAGTTGGTGCTGAAGGAATTGAGTTCGACGTTCGGCTTTCAAAAGAAGGAATTCCGGTTGTTTTTCACGACGCTTCTTTACGCAGAATTGCTCAGTTAAAACATAAAATATCTGATCTTTCAATTGCAGAACTTCATCAAATAGACATTGGTTCTTGGTTTAATGTTAAAAATCCATTTAAAGCTAATCCGGCTTTTTCTAACGAGCGAATTCTCACACTTGAGCAATTTTTCGAATTTCTAAATGATTATAAAGGTTCGCTTTATCTTGAAATGAAGTGCAAAAATAAAGAAATTAAACCTCTCGTTGAGGCAGTTGCAAAAGTTGTTAAAGATTCAAAATTTGTTGACCAAATAGTTTTGAAAAGTTTTAAACTTGAGGCGGTTAAGCAAGCCAGAAAACTTCTTCCGCAGACAACAACTGCCGCACTTTTTGCTCCTAAAATTTTAAATATTTTTAAAAAACGAAGTCATATTATTGAAAAAGCTGAAGATTGTAAGGCAAATCAGCTATCAATTCATTTTTCGATGGCGACAAAAAAACTTGTCGAAAAGGCAAGGCTCAGCAGTTTTCCGACTGTAATTTGGACAGCAGATAATCCGATTTGGGTCAAACGAGCAACAAACATCGGCATCGTAGCAATCATCACAAACAATCCTGAGAGGCTCTTAAATAAACGACGCGAATTGCTTCATCAAAATTCGATTCTTGCTTAAACAGCGTTTTTGGTTAAAAATAGTCTTTCGATTTTTAACATCACGGTAATTTTATGAAAACTTTTGACAACGTTCTCGGCATCATCGGCAATACGCCGCTCGTAAGAATTAACAATATCACCAAGCAATACGGCATTAAGGCACAGGTTTTCGCCAAAATGGAAAGCCTCAATCCGGGTTATTCCGTCAAAGATCGCATCGGTGTTTCGATGATCGACGATGCCGAGGAAAAAGGTATTTTGAAAAAAGGCGGAACGTTAATTGAAGCAACTTCGGGAAACACCGGAATTGGAATGGCATTGGTTGCGGCAGTTCGCGGTTATAAATGTATTTTTGTAATGACGGACAAAGTTTCGGTCGAAAAACGCCGATATTTGAAAGCTGTCGGTGCAGAAGTTGTGATTTGTTCGGCTGCCGAAAAATATGGCACACCCGACCATTACGTTTCAACCGCCAAGCGAATTGCCGCCGAAACACCGAATAGTTTTTATCCCGATCAATACAATCATCCGGCAAATCCGCTCGCACACTACCGCACAACTGGACCTGAAATTTGGAATGATACTGACGGGAAAATTACGCATTTTGTTGCGTCGATCGGAACCGGCGGAACAATTACTGGAACTTCGCGTTACCTGAAAGAGCAAAATCCGAACATCAAAATTATCGGTGCTGATCCTTATGGTTCGATTTTCAAAACCTACAAAGAAACCGGACACGTGCCAGAAGCAACTCCGTATCTTGTTGAAGGCATTGGACAAAACATTCCTGTCGGAAATGCAGATGTCAAAATAATCGACGAAATTATCAACATTACCGACCGCGAATCATTCGAAATGTCTCGTCAACTCGGACGACACGAAGGAATTTTTTGCGGTGGTTCAGCTGGAACAATTTTTGCCGCTACACTCAAAGCAGCAAAAGATTTGGACGAAAATGCTATCGTCGTCTTTATCGTTTGCGACACGGGCGAGCATTATTTGACAAAACATCATTCGGACGAATGGATGAAGGAAAAATTATTACTCGAGCCACAAAAAATCTCGGCTGGTTTGATTCTCGAAACAAAATCAGAGCATTCGCCGGAAAAACTTTTGTCGGTTTCGCCGTCTGAAACTGTCGGTGTTGCCTTGCATCGAATGACGGATAATGGAATAACACAACTTCCAGTTTTGGCTGAAGGAAAATCCGTCGGCTCAATTAAAGAAAGTCGTATTCTTACTAAGTTATTAGAAAATAAAGAGTTAATTGAGTCGCCGATTTCAGATATTATGGAAAAGAGTTTCACGGTAGTCGATGTTGAAGATAGTATTGCCGACATTACAAGAAAATTGCAAAAAACTCCGGCAGTTTTGGTCGAAACTTTTGGAAGAATTACGGGAATTATTACTCGAGCTGATGTGCTTGATTTGCCAAGGTAACTAGCTGGGAAAAAATCTCAAATACGAGGCTATAAATTGGTCTCGTTTTTTTGTTTTTCTCCTTCGAGATACGCTGCAAGCAGTAATCGAGCATTCGTCGCATAAAATTCAATGTATCCACAACCACCACAAGTTTGCGATTTGAGCGAACTTGAACGCTTTTGGCGAAAAATTAATGCTGTTGGATTTTCATAAACAGCAACTTCTAATCTTGCTTCGCCGACCATCGAAACATCAGTCGGAAACATTTTTTCGGCACCGCACTTTGGACATTTTTCCATAAAACTACCATCTCATTTTGGCAAACCACCAACGAAACCCGACCAACAAAAATCGCCAATCTTTGAAAAATTCCGTTGGTTTTCCTTCGAAATAGTGCCCGATAAATTGCAGAAACCAGCCGAAAATAAACAAACCGCCTGTGTAACCTTCGGGAATCAGATAAATCATATCGGTCGGTGTTGCCAAGAGCGAATACGACAAAGTGAAAACCAAACTCCATAAAATGATTATGTTTTTCAAATTTAGCATTTTTTATTTCATTGAGATTTATGGTTGTCTTTTTTTTTCAATTTCGGTTTCGATTTTGTCAAAACGGTCAAGAGTTCTATTGTAAATAAATGTTCCATCTTTTGGGTATCCAATGGAAAAAGCAAACAAAAGCATCGGAGTGTTGTGAAATCTGAAACCGATTCTGCGATGATTCATCGTGAAAATCTTCGTATCTCGTTCTTCTTCCGTGATGTTGCCATCTGGTTTTAAATTGGTGTTGGAAGGTTTTCTAACCTCAAAGGTTGGTTCGAGATATTTGATTTCTGTGCGTTTGTCATTTTCATCAACATAAAAATATCTAAAATTATAAGGTCCGCCGCTCAAAGGTGGTTTAATGATGAGCAAGCCGTCTTTCGGAATGCGATAAATAATCGTGCCATCAGCCAAAGTTTCGGCAGTCGTGTTGCAGTTTTCATCGTAGAGAATAAACACTCCGCCTGTGTAACCTTCGGGAATCAGATAAATCATATCGGTCGGTGTTGCCAACAACGAACACGACAAGGTGAAAATCAGACTCCATAAAATAATTGCTCTTTTTAAATTTCTCATAATTTTTTACTTCCTAATAATGAGTTGCCGGACGCGGTTTTTCCAATGGAAGAGGTGTTCCTGTTACTGGTGCTGCATCAATATAAGGTTTATTATGCTCAGCTAACGAAACTACTCTGCCATTTTTCTCGACTCCGGTAAAAATTCCTTTTTCAACAATAATTGTTATATCAAAATCAATCATCGGCAAGCGTTTATCGCCTGGTATTCCGGGTGTTCCTTCACGAGTTGTAACTGGACCATCGCCTTCACGAATCTGCCAAATGCCTAGCATTACGCCATTATCGTTTTTATCATTCAAAAAGGTTTCGACACAAGGAAATTGATCGCCGATGACATTTCCGAAAGCTCTGAGTCTAATTTTGTTTGAATCTGTTTTGTCCTGTGTATATTTAAACTGAATATTCGGATGCACATCAATATCCGAAGAAAGCCAACTATTCTCGCCGACAATAGCAAAAGCATCGTCGTTGCCGCTCAGATGATATTTCAGATGATGTGGTGTATGGTTTGTTTCTTCCGAAAATGGATTGTCAAAATCAGTAGTTAGTTCTTCGCGTCTAATCTGTCCTTTGGATTTTACTGAGGAACTCCCTCTATTCCAAGGCATCCATAAATACGAGTCGGTTGCTGGAGATACATTAGTTTTAGCGTAATTTTTCGTCCATTGATATGTTCGGGTTCCCGGCGTTGCTGTAATTGTCGAAAAACTTTGCAACCGATAACTGGCTTTCGGATCGAAAGTAAAGCGACGGCTTGCACTATCACCTCTCGAGAGATTTAAAGGTCCGAACCAATCAAACGGTGCAAAAACGCTCACAAAAAGACGAAAAGTGAATTCATAAGATTTTGTTTCGAAAATAGAACTTGTCGAACTAATATGAATTGGCGTAGCGAAAGAATTGTTAGAAGAAAATTTCTTAAATGGAAACTTAGATCGATAGCCGGATAGCAATAAATCTCGGAGCATCGGATCGGACATTGAAACAATGTTGATTGTAATCGGATCCATTTCCGCACCAATTGCCAA
The DNA here is from genome assembly GCA_031414415.1 of Acidobacteriota bacterium. Classification (GTDB taxonomy): domain Bacteria; phylum Acidobacteriota; class Blastocatellia; order Pyrinomonadales; family Pyrinomonadaceae; genus JANNVK01. The sequence continues at coordinate 24,351 of JANNVK010000132.1, read as the reverse complement.
CCACGTTTTCAAATTTAATATGCCAGTTGGCTGAAGACTTTTTGATTGTTGAAAATCAGTTAACGCTTTTTTCAATTTAGAATCAAAAAAATTATCTTTATCCGCATTCTTTGAATAGGCGTTAATCAAAGTTTTCACTACTTTTACAGCACTGTGGATACTTCCTTCCCGAAACATATATGACTGTAAATTGTTAAGTTGATTGATGTCCATTGATTTAAAGATACTTACCTTTGAACGAAAATACAAGATTTTCTATTTGCAGTTATTGATAAACGAGAAACTCAACTTCTCATCTTCGCAAACCACCAACGAAGTCCAACTAATAAAAACCGCCAGTCTTTGAAAAATTCCGGTGGTTTTCCTTCAAAATAATGCCCGATAAATTGAAGAATCCAGCCGACAATAAACAAACTGAGCGAGATTTTCCAAACGCCAAAGGAAAAAAATATCAGCGGTAAAATTAAAATTGAGACAGCAATCATCGGAATCCCGATTTTATGAGTAATTTGATTTATTTTGTTTTGATGACTTTCAGAATATTCCGCAATCCAAGTTTCCCAAGTTTTTCCTGCTAACATTTAGTCGCTCCTTTTATAAATCTCGACATTTAGACTTTCTTCTAAAATAATTTTTTCTTCCAGTTCGAAACCTTTCAAAAAATCGGCTGCCATAAAAGTATCTGCGTTTTCAACAACTTGCGGAATTTCGGTTGTAATCCATTTTTCAATCACGTCAGAAAATTCTTGATAAATACTTGCTCCGCCGATGATAAATAGATCGCATTTGAGATATTTCGCAACTGCCAAAATTTCCGCTTTGCTTTTAAAAACCAACAAATTTGGCTGGCTTTCAATGCTTAAACTTTTACTCAAAACAATATTTAGACGATTTGGCAAAGGTTTTCCGATTGATTCAAAGGTTTTTCTGCCCATGACGATCGCGTTTCCGGTTGTATTTTCTTTAAAAAATTTCAAATCAGCAGAATAATGCCACGGCAATTTTCCGTCTTTTCCAATTGCAAAATTTTTAGCAACAGCCACGATTCCAATAATCTGCATTATTTTCCTACTTCCTCAATTTTCATAACTTTGGCATTCAGTTTGCCACTTGCAAGCCGAATTTGCACGTTATCGTTAATATTAATTTGCTTCGAATCTCGCAAAATCTCACCAGTTTCGAGTTGTGTCAATGAAAATCCACGCTTCAAAACCGAAAGTGGTGAAAGTGCGTCTAATGAAGCCATTGAAATACTAACTTTTTCGCTAGATTTACCAATAACTCGTTTTATTGCAATAGTTTGCCGCTGAGACAAAAGTGCAAAACGAGTTTGATTTGCTGAAACTTTTCCGGCAAGTTTGACTGGCGAAATCTGTAATAAATCGACCTTTTCACGCAAATACGAAATGCGATTTGCAAGCTGATTTTTCATCCTATTTTCTAAATCTTCGATTTGATAACGCGAATCTCGCAAGCTATTTGGAAATTCGTGAAAGACAGACGAAAGCCGCATTTCCTGCAAATTATTGTGAGCTTCGAGCAATTTGTAATTCATTAACTGGAACAAATCTTGCGTTCTTCGCTGCAAAAACGCTTCGAGGTTATCTTCTTTTTCCGCAACAATTTCCGCGGCTGCCGAAGGTGTTGGGCAACGCAGATCTGCGACAAAATCTGCAATTGTGAAATCAGTTTCATGACCAACCGCCGAAATTATCGGAATTGCAGACGCACGAATTGTTCTCGCTAATCTTTCATCATTAAAAGCCCAAAGATCTTCTGCCGAACCGCCGCCGCGACCAACAATCAGAACATCTATCTTTTCTGTTTCCTTACAATTAAGATTAAATTCATTTGCCGTCAAAATCGCTTCACGGATTTCATCAGCCGAATTTTCGCCTTGCACACGTGTCGGAATCAGCGTGATGCTGACAGTTCGTGTGCGTCGCGAAAGAACGTGTAGAATATCGAAGAAAGCGGCTCCATTTGGTGACGTAACAACGCCGACTCGTTTTGGAAAAAAAGGTAACGGACGCTTTAAATCTTGATCAAAAAGCCCTTCACGACTGAGTTTCAATTTAATCTGCTCGAATGCAATTTTCAACGCACCTTCGCCGACAGGTTCGAGCGATTCAACCAAAAGCTGATATTCGCCTTTCGGTTCGTAAACCGTAATTCGCCCGCGAACTCTCACTTGCAAGCCATCAAATGGCTGAAACCGAATCTTCCAATTCGAACCCTTAAAACACGCCGAACGTAGCTGCGAACTACCATCATTCAAGTTGAAATACCAATGTCCGGAATTCGCCGCCGAAAAATTCACAATCTCGCCTTCAACCCAAACGGAAGCAAATCGTCGCTCCAATTCGCCACGAACCTGCGAATTAAGCTCCGAAACCGTCAGCGGACGAGATTCCTGTTCGTCAAATAGTGATCGTAAAAGCGGTGATTTCATGCGAAAAAGGCAAAGTCCTTTGTAGATTTGAATATTCCATTTGTAACGGATAGTTTGAAATAAAAAGCTCGTTTCCTTTCTGGTTTGAAGATTTAGTAACATTTCTCATTCCATACATTAAACTCCATTCTGAAATTTCAGCAAAAGAAAAAAGCTCCCGAATATATGGGGAATCATCATAAGTTAGTAGCCATTTATGTTTGCAAATAGCTAAGTTACCAGCAAGTCTCTCGTGATCGAATGATTTATGAAGACAACCATTTTTCCCATAAAGTGCGGAAGCACTAGCTGAAAAATATGGCGGATCAAGAAATATAAATACATTATTACCCGCAGCGTTTATAATATCTTCGTAGTCTAAATTAGTAATTTGAACATCTTTTAGAAGGGTTGGAATCTCTACAAGCCTTTCAATACTTGAATCGGTAAAACGCTTTTCAAACGCTTGGATTGAAAAACCTCCTGCTTCAGTAGTTCCAGAAAATGTGATTCTATTGAAAACAAAAAAAGTAGCAGCTAATTCAATTTCATTAAAATTTAACTTATTTTCACGCAAAAATTTATAAAGCGTTTTTCCGTCTTTGTATTCATACTTCCATCGCCAAATTTGCTCAATTACTTTTTTTGAATTGACTTGATTTTGTTGCCAAAAAACAGCTAAATCTTTATATAAATCATTAACCCAAAATTTCTGAAACGGAGATTTTTGTTTAAGATAAATAAAAACTGATCCTCCACCTACAAATGGCTCTCTAAATTCATCAAATGCAGGAATTAAACCCACAATTTTTTCAACTGTACGGCTTTTTCCTCCGGGATAACGTAATGGACTGCGAAGTATTTTCAAATTTCACCTAAACTAATTACGAAATTATTTTCGTTTGCTTCAAGAAATAAATTCCTTAGCAAATCAATTTGTCTTTTATTAAATCTATTTTTTATCAAAAATATTTCTAATTCTTTTTTTGGAGAATTAGAAGAAACCTCATTTTCAAGATTTTTAGAAGTTAATTTTAAAACAGGAAAAGTTTTATACAAGGTCTTACCAAGATTTACATTTTCTAAATTAACGTAGAGCATCATTTTCAGTAGACCGTCTTTAATATCACCTAAACTTGGAAGTTTTGAATTTTTACTGTGTTTTGATTCAATCAAAAATAGCTTTTCTTCTTCAATTCTAACTTCGTCAACCGTAAAAAAGTATTTTCCGCCTAAATAGTTGGTAATTGTAAGTTTTGCTTTCGTCAAAGTTGATAGTATTTCTTTCGGTTGTACAGTCAAAAATTCTCGCTCCTGAGCAGATTTTGACCTATTTCTGGAAGCTTCCATAAAATTAGTGAGATTTTCTGAGACAATATTTACATAAGAATCTAAACCTTTTTCACTATGAAATTTAACTTTCGTTTTATCGGAAATTGCTCGATAAGAATGTTTAACTTTCTGAAGAATTTGAGTAATATTGTTTAATTCTTTCAAATTCCAATGTAGGGCTGAACTGTGATAATTAGAAACTTCCCTAATTTTATCTAAAACGAACTGACTATTAAACCTTTGTTTTGTGACCTTTTCATCTCGCGTGCGATGCTTTTCTGCGGTTTCGTAATAAGCCAAAACGACATAAACGTCTAACAAGCTCATCAAACAAACCGTATCCCATTGCAAAAAGTCTCGGTCGCCTGACGCACCTTCGTCTTTGATAATAGGGATTATTGTAATTCGTTTAGAGACTGAAAATGTGTTGTAAACTCGTTCATACGGGTATGAACGAGTTCGTTTTGGTGAAACCCATTTACTTATTGCAAAACGATCTTGATTCTGCAAAATTAAACTTGAAGATTTTGCAGAATTTATCTCAAAATCAGAAACTAGATATTCAACTAATTCGCACTTTAATAGTGGCTTATACTTAATTCCTTCAATAATTTGAGCTGTGATTTCCATTTAACAAATTTACTATACTTAACAATTTTATTTTATCTTAAGGAGAATAAAAGTTAATATTTCACTTCACAGTTTCAGCGTATTCTAGCATTATTAAAAACTTATTCTCTCTTGCTTCTTGAAACAATTTCGCAATCATTTCTTTCATTTTGGGATCAAACAAATTCATTTTGTAGAAATTTAGAAGTTCTGGCTCGGTTGCTTCTGATGCGATATTTCCTTTGATTTTCGCAGATGTAAGTTTTAGTGCGGCTTTGCTTTCAAACGAAGCTTTGCCGATTTTTACATTTTTCAGGTTTGTGTAAACCATCATTTTTAGTAAACCGTCTTTAATATCGTTTTCGCTTGGTAAAATACTGCGTTGGCTGTGTTTAGCTTCGATTAGAAAAACCGTGTTTTCTTCAATTTTTGTTTCATCACAAGTGAAATAATATTTTCCGAAGAGCGAATTTGTGATCGTTACGCGACCTTTGGTGTCAGTTGAAAGTGCTTCTTTCGGTTGATCTGTAACAAATTCGCGATCTTGTGCTTTTTGCGATTTTTCGCGTGAAAATTCAATAAACTTCTGCGGTGTTTCTGCAAACAAAATCAACTCATCTAGTGCGGCGGAATCGTGCAAATAGGTTTTTGTTTTTTCGGAAATTTGTTTGTAAGAATCTTTCGCTTTTTCGAGAATTATTTTGAGATTTTTCGCTTCAGTTTCATTCCATTCGCGGGAAGTTCCTTTAAACTCAAGCACTTCGCGAAGTTTGTCAGAAACGTATTTTTCGTCCAATTTCTGCGATGTAATTTGATCCAATTGCTTCGTATTTTTTACGGCATCGTTGTAATAAGCAAGCACAATATGCACGTCCAAAAGGCTCAAAAGCGAGATTGTGTCCCATTGCAGAAAATCTCTTGCACCGCCTAAACCTTCGTCTTTGACAACCGGAACAATTGCAACTTTTTTGCCGTCAAAAGCCAGCGTTTCATACACACGTTGATACGGATAAGAGCGAGTTCGCTTTGGTGTCAGCCAGCGGCTGACCGCAATTTTCCCCTCGTTATTTGTTAGAATAAAAGAACTTGGAGAATTGCTGACATTCAGTTTTTCAATTGGAATTTCGCGAAGTTTGACGTTTACAAATTGTTTGTAATTGATTTTTTCTACTTCGCCGCGAATCTCGCCTTCGGCAAATTCTTCTTCGGGTTTTGGTTCAAATTTCTTTGATTCTTCGGGCGTTAATTCCGTAACAGCACCAAGGCTTGTGAAAACATTTTCGCGGTTTATTTTTACTTTTAAACGCGGTGATGCAGAGCGTCCAGTTTCGGCAGTTTCAGATTTAAAAGTTACGCTATAAGCAGTTCGCAACTGGACAACAATATCATCATAGGCTTTTTGTAATTCCTCTAAACGCTTAATTTGGTAGTAAACACCACCAGAAATTGCAGCTAGTTTTTCACCTTCGCCGACAGCTTTTGAAGTCAATCCGAGATATTTATTTCTCAGCGAATCGACATTTGAATTATTTGCCGCCGAAGCAATCAAATCTGAAGGAACATAAAGCGGATAAATCAACGCACCGCTTTCTTCAATTGAACTAAGCAAGGCATCAAATGGCAAAAACGAACGATTATCAACGCCATCTGAAAGCAAAATAATTGCCGTTCTTTCGCCTCGAAGTGGACGCAAAGTTTCGGTTAAACTAAACGCAACAGCATCATAATAAGCAGTTCCGCCGCCAGCTTCAAAAGTATCTAAGCTCTCTGAAAGCAGCTTTTTGTCTGTCGTAAACTTCGACAAAACTTTGACATCATCGCGGAATGTGACGATAGAAATCTTGTCGTTTTTGTCGATTGTATTGACGAACTGGCGGGCGGTTTTGCGGATAAAATCAACATAATTTTCTACACTTCCAGAAACGTCAAGCAATAAAACTAAATTAAACGAAGCGGTTGAAGGCTGAATTTCGAGAACCTCACGAGGTTTTCCATTTTCGGTAATCGTAAAATCTTTGGCTAAAAGATTTGGAAACATTCGATTATTTTTATCGACGGCTTTAACAATAACTCGTTTGTATGGAGAGTTTGCAAGACTTGTGTCACGTTTTGAAGTTCCGAGAAAAGGTTCGCGACGAAGAGTTGGAAGTGTTTTTGCATAATCGCCAAAATTCTTTGGTGAAGATTTCCGAATTGCTTCAACAAGCATCGAATCGCCGCTGCGGACTATCGCTTTTGCGGCTTCGGTCAGCGGACGCTCACGCAAATCAGACGGAACTTCGGAAGGCTTAATATTGAGTAAAATTATTCCTCGTGATGTTGTAAAATTTAGAATAATTGATGTTGGAAGTTCCTGAGCTTCTTCAGTTTTTTCAATTTTCGTTTTCCATTTTCCGTCAATCTTAAATTTTCCGGCAGTTTTTTCTTTTTCGTTTTCGAGCAGAATGTCGCTCAAGAATCTTGGTTTTGATGCAGTCCAGAGAAAATTATATGTTAAATCATCGAGAGGAATTTCGGTAAAAATAGTTCCGGTGTCAGTCTTAACTTCAGCACTTGCAACATTTCCGGCAATTTTTACTTCGCCTTCTTGTGTTTGCACTTTTACTTTTGAACGCATCGGAACTTTGACGACAATATCGATTCGAGCTTTTTTATTTTTTGGGTTTACGAGTATCTTGTTTGCAGAAATTTCGACATCAGTTGATTGCGAAACAGAAATTTTTTCAATTTTTTCAGCAACTATCCAAACTTTGCCGTAATTATTTGTAACATCAATGATTTGAGCATTTAACGTCAAGGCGTAGAGAGAAAAAAGTGTAAAGTAAATTGCAAAACTACAATTCTTTTTAATTTTTCTTTTTTCAGATTCCATTTTTTGTCTCAAAATTTACTTGTAATTTTGCCGGATTGTTGAAGTCTTTCGCGAATTCGGTTTTGCCATTTACTTTTTGAAGTTTCAGTTTCCTCAAATTTTGACAACAAATCTTGCATTGATTCGCCGCCAGCTAGTCGCGTTTTAAAATATAAAAGTGCTGTAATTACTGATGATAATGAGGTTATTAACAACAAAATCGGTGTCAAAAGCAAATGCATTATAATCTCGGTAAACGTTTCGCGTTGAACTCTTTTTAAACGCTTTGCTTGTTTTTCTTCCGGCGAAAGTTTATCAAATTCGGCTTTATTTTCTTTGATTTTAACACTTGTTGAGCCGATGTTTACGTCTATATCTTCGCCGTCTTCGTCTTTTACCTGAACAACTTCACCTTTTTCAACTTTTTCATAATATTCGAGCTGTTTAGTAATTCCTACGGCAATTCCGCCAATTGTTCCGCCAAGAACTAATGGCACTAAATAAATCAAGATAGTAACGGCAACCGCAGTCCAAAACGAGCGTTTTACTAATTCTTTTGAACGCCGAAATGCCGCTTTTCCACGCACATTTTCCATCATTATCGAAGGTGCAACTAATGAATAAACCGTTGAAAAATAAATTCCAACCGGAAAACAACAAGTTAGCGTTATTAAAATCAATAATGTTTGCGGAGTAACGGCGAAAAATAAGGGTTTTCCCTTTAGCCAAGCCATATTAAGAGCAGATCTTACGCTAATTGGACGAAGCGGAACAGAGAGAATTTGTGCAACTAACCAGGTTATTGTTCCGATAACCATTGCAGAAGCAAATGTTTGGGCAAAAAAACCGATAAATCCGATTGATCCTTTTATGTATGAAGCCGTATCTGTTTCAACATATTCAAAAGAAGCAAGAATACCAAAACTAATTTGAGCAATTGCCGAAATCAAGTTTGGTGCAATTGCCAAAAAAGCCAAACCTAAAAACTTTGGTAAATGTTCAGAATAAATAACTAAAGCACGTTGCAAAAGTTGCCCAAAACCTTCGGAATGTGAACGCAATTCACTAGCAAACGCTTCTGCGGTTGGCGGACGTTCGTCAATATTTTTTGCCAAAGCGGCAGAAATTACTTGTTTTACTTTTTTTGGAACTTTTTTTGCCTCAAGCGGCGGCGGTTGGTGAAGTTTGTGCGATTCCATTACGCTCATAAACTCGCCCGCAAACGGAGTTTTTCCTGCCAGCATTTGATATGCAATAATCGCTAAACTGTAAATATCTGAACGACTTGTGAGTTTTTCGCCGCGACATTGTTCGGGCGACATATATAAAGGAGTTCCTAAAACTGACCCAACGCGTGTTAAATTTGCTGCTGATGAGTTGGTTATATTTGCGTCAAACGACTGAGAGAGCAATTGCGTTCCATCTTCTTTTGGAATAATTTGAGTTTTATTATTCGATAAAATCGCCGTTGCTTTTTCCAAATTAGACTCATCTGTTTGAATTAAAGTGCCTGATTCTTGATTAATAATCGCCGTTCTCGATTCGGAAATCATCGTATCTGCGTTTAGATTATCGGCAACTGTTTTGACATTACCAAAACTTTGCGTTGGTGTTGAAGCTATTGTGAAATCAGCACTTAGAGCTTCGTGTGAAACCGTTTCTTCGAGTTTGGCGATTCCAAAATCGAGAACTTTTACGGTATAACCGCCGCGTTGGTTTGGCTCGAGCCAAATATTATCAGGCTTTAAATCACGATGAATAATTCCTTGCAAATGTGCTTCGTGAACTGCACTGCTAACTTGTTCTAAAATATCGAGTGTCCAAGATAATGGAAGTTGCTTTTCTTCATCGAGAATCTCGCCAAGCGTGCAACCATCGAGATATTCCATTACCAAATAAGCAACTCGACCGTCATTAGTTTCGGCAAATCCAAAATCTGTGACATCAACAACATTTGGATGTCTGAGCCGACCAGCTGCACGAGCTTCGCGACGAAAACGCTCAACAAACTCGGGCTTTTGCATAAACTGCGGAACGATAACTTTTATCGCCACAGGTCTTTCAGTTCCGAGATGAATGGCGAAATAGACCGTTCCCATTCCGCCTTTGCCAAGCTCACGCTCAATTCTGTATTTTCCGTCAAGCGTTTCGCCGACTAATCTCAAGGAATTCATAGGATTTTGTAAAATTTTAACTGGTTTTTTATACGCAATGCAAGTTTTTAATGTTACATCTTTTTGAACTTCGAGCATCAAATAGTTGAAAAATTCTGAGTAGCAATTATTATTGTAATTTACTTTGTGTCCACAATTTGCTACTTTTAAGTTCTGTTGACGGTTTTACGGAGTTTTGAATGAAATTAAAAAATACGCTGATAAATATTTTGCAAAAGGAAGAAAACCTGAGCAAAATTGCAACAACTGGCGTTTCTCTCCATTGTCATACGCAATATTCTAAAGAAATGCTAGATTTTATTCCGCATTATGCAGAAAGTCTTCCGGTTATTTCTTATTTCTTTAAACGCGAAAATAAAAAATATCTTGCCAAAACCGGCAAACCGATAAATTTAGACGAAGGTTATTGGTCACCGCCAATGACTGAAAATCAAGTTTTTAATCTTGAAAAAAATCAGATTAATTCACTTGGTTTGGATGCAATTGTTTCAATTACTGACCACGATGATATTGCTGCGAACTTAAATATTTGCAAGCAAAAATCAATCGAAGTTGCACCAATTTCACTTGAATGGACAGTTCCGTTTCAATTTGGATTTTTCCATATTGGCGTTCATAACTTACCTCAAGACAATGCTTTAGCAATTACTGACACTTTGCTTGATTTTTCGTTTAATAAAGAAAGTCAAACAAGTGAGCGTTTGCACGAGCTTTTTGAAATGCTCAATAATTTGCCAGAAGTTTTATTGGTTTTAAATCATCCAATTTGGGATATTGAAATTGTTGGGCAAAAACAACACGAAATTTTATTGAAGGCTTTTCTTGTCGAACACGGTAAATGGATTCACGCACTTGAGGTCAACGGATTCCGTGCCTGGTCTGAAAACAAGGCTGTTATTGCCCTTGCACAATCTCTCAGAATGCCGATTGTTAGCGGCGGCGACAGACATGGTTGCCAACCAAATACTGTTTTAAATTTAACAAACAGCAAAACTTTTGCCGAATTTGTTGAAGAAGTTAGAGTTGATAAACACGCAGAAATCGTTTTTATGCCTGAACATAGCCAACCGCTTCATTCCCGTCAATTACAATCTTTTTCGGAGATTTTGAAAAATTACGAAGATTTTCCCGAAGATCGAAAACGTTGGTTCGACAGAGTTTTTATTGACGCTGATGGCTTAGGAGTGCGACCACTTTCGGCTCATTGGAAACTTGGCGGTCCGAAATGGCTGAGGTGGGCAATTTGGGCACTTGGAGTTATGGGAAATCCAAAACTTCGACCACTATTTCGCCTCGCGATGAAGAACAAAGACGTTGTTCCGAAAGAATTTGGAAGCGATTTGCCAGTAAGATTTGAACCAATAATAACTGATAACGAAAAGCTCGTAACTGGAAGCAATTAGCTGACATTTTTTGATGCCAAATGATGCCGTTAATTGAAAAAATTCCCCGCGTTGCATTTTTTCCTGACTCATATTTGGAAATAAATGGAGCGGCGATGACTTGCCGAAAACTTGTTGGATTTGCCGAAGAAAAAGGCTATCCACTTTTGTGCATTCACGCGGGCGAAAAAACCGAAACGTCAACAAGCGGAAGCGTTTCGTATCTTGCTCTCAAGCGTTCATTTATTTCAATTCCGATGGACGAAGGATTAAAATATGATCCTTTGTTTAATCTTCATCTAAATAAAGTAAAAAAAGCACTTTTAGATTTTAAGCCTGATGTTTTGCATCTCACAGGTTTAAATGATGTCAGCATTATTGCCGCGATTATTGCACATCAATGGCAGATTCCTTTGGTTGGATCTTGGCACACAAATCTCCACGAATTTGCTTCGCGAAGGCTTGATCGAATGTTTAGATTTTTGCCAGAAGGAATTAAGTCTTCAATTTCGGGTTTCGCTGAAAAGAAGATTTTTCAAAGTTCGGTTCTTTATTACAAAATGCCAAAAGTTGTGTTATCGCCCAATCCGGAATTGGTTGAAACACTTGGAAAATCAGGCAGAACATCGCTTTTAATGGCTCGCGGAATTGATTCTGACTTTTTTTCGCCTTCGAAAAGAACTATCAATGATGGAATTCTACGGCTTGGCTTTGTTGGCAGATTGCGTGCCGAAAAAAATGTTCGTCTCTTGGCAGATTTGGAAAAACGACTGATTGAGCTTGGAAAAACTAATTTCAAATTTGTAATTATCGGTGAAGGCAACGAACGCGAATATCTTGAAACAACAATGAAAAACGTTGAGTTTACCGGATTTATTGATGGTGAAGCACTTGCAGAAGCCTACGCAAATCTTGATATTTTTATTTTTCCGTCAGAAACCGATGCCTTCGGAAATGTGATCCAAGAAGCACATTGCTCTGGCGTTCCAGCAATTGTTTCACATTTGGGTGGACCAAAATTTATAATTAAGGAAGACGAAACAGGTTTTGTAGCAAAAAATTTCGAGGAATTCGTTAAGTTTACGGTTGAGTTAATTGAGAATCCTCAAAAACTATCGGAAATGAAAAACGCATCGCGTGAGTTTGTTATTTCGCGTTCGTGGAATTCGGTTTTTGAAAGTGTTTACAATGCCTATAACATTGCTTATGCCAAACGCTCTGCTAAAATGAGAGAGTGGTAAAGTGTTAAGTTTAAAGATTTAAATGACAAATTCAGAAGAAATTCATCGTTCTTTGATTGAGGAAGCTGATGACCTTGAAGAAATAAAAGGCGAAGAAATCTCGGTTGGAGATGTTTTCAAAAGTCTTGCTAAACATCCTTTGCAGATAATTTCTCGCTGGAATTGGAAATCCGCACTTTTAGGTGCAATTTTTCGTGCGTCATTTTATTTTACTGTTTATCAAGCCAGTCGTGAAACTTTAATTGTCACGCTGACCGCAGTTTTGGTCGAACTTAGTTTTCGTTTTATTACTTCAGGAATTTCCGGTGCACTTATCCAATCCTTCCGTCGTGCAACTCCGGCGTGGCTCGCAACCGCAATAGTCACAATTAGTTTGCCGATATTTAGCCACACCGTCGAATTTATTACGCATTATTCGCAAGAAACTTTTTTTAATAATGTTTTCGCCGCCGCTGAAAATAAAGCTCGCCAAAAAGCATTTGCTGTGTCAGTTTTAATCTCTGTTTTATCAGCATTGTTCACGTTATTTATTGTCAGAAAAGGAGTTTTACTTGTTGGGGCGGGCAAAGAAACTAAATCAATTTGGAGTGATATTAAAAGTCTTCCGTTTTTAATTATCGAATTTATTGCATTTCTACCGCTGGAAATTTTGAAATTTGTTAAAGAAAGAAGATATTTACCAGCAATCGGAATTTTTTTAACATTTGGGTTAGCGGTTGGAACTTTGATGGGATTTTTTCGCGGAAAATTTTCTTGGGCTTGGGTCACCGCACTCGGTGCTTGGTCAATTCTTTTTTTAATCACGATAATCGTTGCAGTTTTGCTAAAATTTTTAAAACGAAAAGCATAATTTAAAAAGTGAATAATAAATCGCTAAAATCAGTGCATATCACAAATTATTACCACAAAAATTCTGGTGGTATCAGCACGAGTTATAACAATTTACTCGCGGCTGCCGGTCGTCATCAAAGATATGTCAGTTTGATTGTTCCGGGCGAGAAAGAAGAAATTGAAATAATTAACGATTTTGCAAAGATTTATTATGTTCCCGCAAAACAATCTCCAATTTTCGACAGGCGTTATCGAGTAATGATGCCCTGGCAATATATGCTCAGCAATTCAATAATTCGCAAAATATTGCTCGCCGAAATGCCTGATATTGTTGAAGTTACAGATAAATATACGCTCAGCATTATCGGCACAATGATTGCACGCGGAAAATTTAAGCAACTCGGGCGACCGATGACTGTCCACTTTTCGTGCGAAAGAATGGACGACAATATTGCATCGTTTTTATCAGCCGGAAAATTTGCAAAGTGGTTTGCCAAGCGTTTGCTTGGAAATTACAATTTTCCTTCTTTTGATTTTCACATCGCAAATTCGGCTTACACAGCTGAGGAATTGCACGAAGCGGTCGAGAAAAATCATAATCCTAATCGCTCCAACTCGTTTTTTAATCGTTGTTGGCAATTTTTTTCTTCAGCTCGCGTTGCACCAAACGACCGAATTCACATCTGTCCGAGAGGTGTTGACAGCGAAATGTTTAGTCCGCGAAGAATTTCAAACAAAGTTCGACGAGAAATGCGAGAACTCGCAAATATTCCCGAAAATAGTTTTGTTTTGCTGTATGCCGGAAGAATTTCGCCAGAAAAAAATATCGAATTACTCGCCGAAATGATGAAAATTCTTGCAATTGATAAAACAACCGATTTTCGACTTTTGGTTGCTGGTGCCGGACCGCAAAGCGTCTGGTTACAACAAGAAACTGATAAACTTTTTCCTAACAAAATTGTCCAACTCGGACATCTTGAAAAAGATAAACTAGCAGATTTTTATGCCAACGCTGATGTTTTTGTTCATCCAAATCCTCGCGAGCCTTTCGGAATTGCCCCGCTTGAAGCGATGGCTTCTGGAGTTCCGGTCGTTGCACCAAATGCTGGCGGCATTTTATCTTACGCAAACCAAGAAAATGCATGGTTAAAGGAAGCAACAGCAGAGAGTTTTGCGACTGCAATTATTGAAATAAGCTCAAATCAACTGCTACGTGAACAAAAAATTGCAAACGCTTTGCAAACAGCGAGTGAAAACACACGAGAAATTTCTACTGATCGGCTTCTTGCAACTTACGACAAATTGTTTCAAGATTTTACGGACAGAAATGAACTTTTTACCAATCGCGAAAAAGCAAAAACATTTGATTTTGCAAAGGAATTTTTGGGGTGACAAATAAATGCTCGAATTAGTTTTAGCCAATTTAAGAACAAGACCTTTTAGAACATTCATCAGCGTTATTGGCGTTGCATTAGGTGTAGTTTTGGTCGTGCTTTTCACCGGACTTGCTCGCGGAATGACCAATGACATGGCAAAGCGGGCGAATAATTTTAAAGCCGAAATACTTTTCACCCGACCTGGAGCAATGGGCTTAACGAACTCAAATCTTTCGGTTAGCACCGGATATATCGATAAATTAAAAGAAATCGAAGGTGTCGAATCTGTTACTGCCGTCGGTAAATATATCGCCCCAAATGCAAAAGGTCGTTTTGGATTAAAACAAGTTGACGGAATTGATTGGGAACCTTTTGCTACGATGAACGAGATGAAAATCGTCCGCGGGCGGGCGATGGTTGCGAACGACGAAGTAATGCTCGACGAAATTCAGATGCGTGACGACAAACTCAATCTCGGCGATACAATCAGTCTTTTTGGTGAAAAACCTTACAAGGTTGTTGGTGTTTATTCGCCGCAATCGGGTTCACGAACGAAAATGACACTTGCGGCGATGCAAGATGTTTTATCATCCGAGAAAAAATGCAGCTATATATTGGTGAAGGTCAAAAATGGTGCGGATGTTGAAGCAATCGCGAAATTAATCAATCTAGCATTGCCGGGAAATAAGATTGACCTGATTCAAGATTTAATTCTAAGTGCTTCTGACAGACTTCCTGGCTTGAAACCTTTTTTACGAGTTTTGGTCGGACTCGGTGCATTTGTCAGCACAATTTTTGTCTTGCTTTCGATGTATACAACCATTACCGAACGTAAAAAAGAGATTGGAATATTAAAATCTCTCGGAGCTTCAAAGTCTTTTATTGTAACAGTTATCGAAAGCGAAGCCTTGATGATTGGCGTTCTCGGAGTAATTGCTGGCTTCTTTGTTTCATACACTTCGTCGTTCGTTATCCAACGGCTTTTCGATCTCCAATTCGAATTTACTTGGGATTGGATACTTATAGCAATCGCAATCGCGATTCTCGGCAGCCTTGTCGGTGCATTATACCCAGCGTGGCGAGCTTCGGATATTGATCCGGTTTTGGTGCTGACTAATGATTAAAATTTAGAAAGAGAATGACAATCCGAGATTAATACTGCGTGCATCTCGTGCAAAAGTTGGTTTCCTAAAAAATGGAGATGTTTGAACGCCATTGTAGTTTATTAGGTTAGCTGAGTTAAATATATTTCTTATATTTGCACTAAGACTCAAATTTTTTCGTTTGTCAGTTTCTTTGATTCCAAGATATTTGGTTGGAAACTTCCAACGAATTTGTAAATCAGTTTGTTTTAGAAATTTTCCACGCTCGGTGTTTCGACCAATCCCAAATGGTCGATCGTTAAAAACGGTATCGCCGTTGTCATCTCTTCCAGTCGTAATTGTGTATGGAAAACTTGATTCGAGTCTGAACGATGGTGAAACAGTAATTTTCTTCAAAACCTCAAAATTTAAGCTGAAATTAAATTTATGTCTTTGGTCTAAATTTGAAACGCCTCTATCAAAACGAAGATTGTAATTGTCGGTTGGTAAATTCAGCGAATTTGAAAAGTCCGAAACGTCTTTTCCGAGCTCATAATTCGCATACATATTTATTCCTTTGTAATAGCCATTTACTTTTAATTCAAAGGTATTTTCTATCGAATTGCCACTCGATTCTAACTGTTGAATTACGCCGAAATTCAGGTTTGGACGAATTCCGTTAATTGGTGCATTGATATTTCGACTTCTAAAATTGTGCAAACTTTTTCTAAATGTGTAAATTCCTTCAAACGTAACGGTTTTACTCGCTTTGTAATTAAATGCATTTTGCGTCACAAAAATATATGGCGATGACAAATTATCAGCTAATTTTGAAATGCTGTTCGGCAGTTGCTGCGATGTTCCGCCGCCGATAAAAGGATTTGGAAAACTCGGATTTCTGATGACTATTCTCTGTCCTTGTCGTCCATCATTGCTCAAGATTGCAGATAAAGTTTGAGCGTCAAACCATTCGTAAAACACGCCGATTCCGCCGCGAACAATAAATTTTCCGCTTTTTTCGGGCGACCAAACATAACCGAAACGTGGTGAAAAGTTGTTGTTATCTGAAACGTCATTTTGCCATTCGTAACGTAAGCCCAAACTTAGCTGAATTGTTTTGCTTAACTTAAAATCATCTTGAATAAAAAACGAGCTTCTAAATTGGCTCAAATTAAATTCGGTTTTGCCCAGAGTTTGCAAATATTGGGTTGGTCTTTGGTTGTTAAAATCTGCAAGGTTTAGAAATGTAAACGTGCCATTGAGATTGTTTTCAGAAACATTATTTATTCTTTCATATTCGATTTCTGTTCCAAGTTTTAACGAATGCTTTTTTTTATCAAAAAATAAAGTGTCCGCAAATCTAAATTTATTACGCTCAATTTGATTTCTCGTTCCCGAGCTTCCTTGGTTAAAATTACTTAATACGAGTATCGTAAGCTCATCGCTTTTCGGCGTAGTTTTTTCAATGTTTTTACTAAATTCAAGTGTTAGGTCGTTTGCATATTTATTTTTGAATGTGCCTGATTCGGTTAAGGTAAATTTGTGTTGAATGTTGCTCCGGTCTGAGCCACGTTCTGGTAAATCAAATGAACTCAAACCCAAATTACGAAATGTTAAACTGGTATTTTGATACTTTAAATTTAACGAATGACTTTTAGGTAAATTATGTTTCACCTGAAAAGTTGTTAGTGCTATCCGATTTCCAGTCTTCTGGGGAGCAGGAATATTACCTGTAAATCCTTTGCCGATAAAGTTTTGCGTATTTGCTCGGTCAAAAATAACCGTAGCTAGACTAAATGAAGTTTTCTTTTTGATAATTGGTCCCGAAAAGAAAAATAACAGATTATTTGCACGAGTTGGTTGGCGTTTGGGTGCAAACGGATTTCGAGCATTGAGGATTGAATTGTTAAAAGTAAAATTTGCGAATCCGTGAAAACCATCGGCGATTCCGTTTGTCCGAATACTAATAATTGTTCTTCCTGCTTCGTGAAACTCAGCATCGAATGAATTACGAATTACTTTTATTGAGGCAATTTCCGCCCGAGAAGGAACTTGCGAACCTTCAAAATCGCCGTCAATCTGAATCAAAATATCGTCGCCGTAACGTTTTTTTAGCTCTTCTTTAATGTCTTCGCCATTTTCGGGCAACGAATCAATTTCTTTTTTGGTTAAATATCCGCCAATTGCTTCATCAAGCCGTTTCTCTCTTTCGCTTTGGTCAATTTCTACATTGACTTTAATTTCATCTAATTCTAGTTTTATTTCAAGATTATTTTGTCCGCTTTTTATTTCGACTGTTTTTTTGTATGGCTTAAATCCAACGGCTTGAATTTCTAAAGTGTATGTTCCCACATTTAGATTAAAGTTTGTTTTTTTCTCAAGTTTAGATTCAAAAATCGGTTTTCCTTTTAAATCTATCAAAGAAACAATGCCAATTGTGACCAAATCGTTATTTTGGTCGATTACTTTTATCGATAAAGTTTCCGAACCTTGAGTAAATGCAGAAATGTTCAGCATTAACAATAAAAAAACGACACTGAATTTTCTTAACATTTATAAACCTCACGACCGGAACGCAGACGGCTCGTCTGCCGATTGGAACGCGGACACTCTTGTCCGCAAGCGTTTGCAAAACGCTAACTGCCTTTGGTTATCTTCAAGTTGAATTTAACCAAAGACTTCTCGAACCCTCTCGCGTCCGTGCAGACAAGAGTGTCTGCGTTCCCGTCAAAGAAAACCTATTTAATCTCAAACAAATCTTTCTTAAATTCAGGATTTAGCTTAAATTCAAGTATCTCAATATTTGAAAATCCAGTTGTTGGCGGTTGCCCAGAAGCAGTCGCTTTTTGCTCAACTTTAATTTTCTTGGGAATTAAAACTCCGTTGATTAGTTCTCGCTCCGAAAAATAATATTTCGCTTCAACATCTCCAACAAACCTCTCGTTGGTTTCCTTGTGACTAACAATCATCATCAACAAATAACTAGTTTCCGTGTCAAATAAAAGCCGATAAGTCTTTCCATCTGCCGGTTTTACATCAACAACATTTGCCATTTTGTCATTCGATTTTGCTTTTCCGACATATTTAAACTCAATATTTTTTTCAAATGGATGAGATAAGATTAAAGGGAAAAGAGAAGTCCAGAGCGAGTTCATGAAAATCTTTTTTGGGTCTGCTTTTTGTGAGTTTTGAAGAGCCGTAGTTGTTTTTTTCCCTAACACATCACTTACAGCTTTTGATACCGGTTTGTTTTCTGAAGCCGTAATGTCCTTAACAGTTCGCTGTCCCGAAGAAGACTCCATCTCGAAAGTTGATTTATACTTATCTTCATTCCAGGTTCTGGTTAATTGCGAAAAAAGAGAACCACTCATACTATCAACAACCTGAATTTTACCAGGTAATTCAAGACTTGCTTCTTGAAATGTGTTTAAATTGTGGTTTTCGTTCGTAGTGCTATTAAAGTAAGTTACTTTAAATTTGTGAAAATATGATGTAATTTCTCCACTTTTATCCATTCCAGAAGCCTTGCGAGCTTTAAGAATAATTTCCTCGCCTTCAGTTTGATTAGTCTGTTTTTTTGCATTGTCTTGTTGTGAAAAACCAAGAGAAACAAAAATACAAATAACTATTATTAATCTAAACATATACTTCTCCTCTATTTAGGTGTTAGATACTTGAGAGACATTCTCAGCTATCAAAAATGCCTTTTTTAGGAAACTCCTAAAGGAGTTTCCTAAAAACTTGTTAAATTATACTTTGGATTCTTGCCACTTATTACGATTCATCTTCTTGTCTGTATTTTTCAAAGAAATATAATTCCACATAAGACAATTCTCGTAGGCTTCTGCCGTTTGAAGAAGGTATACTTCCTGTTGACCGCCACAACCTACCGGGTAGTTACTACTAGCACAAAGTATTATGTAAGTGTTGTTAGCATCTATTAGGTCATAAAGTTCGTTCGCACAAGGACCCGTTGCACATTTCGCCTCGAGTGCCTTGATTTTCTTGGAAATAGCTTTGGCAGCCGATATTTTTTTCGAGACAGTAGTTGAATTTTCAGTTGACGAAGAGGTCTTTGCACTTGCAAAAGTCGCTCCAAAACACAAAAACGTAATTACAAACACTAAAGTTAATAAATTTTTCTTCATTTTTTCCTCATTATTTTGTTGAGGAGAGAAACTAAAAACTTGAAACCAAAGACGCAAAGTTTGTCAGATTCTCTCAGACTATTATTTAACCTTTGCCGTGTTTTGCGTTAGAATAAAACTTGTTCAGAGTTAATTCTGTTGTCTCAACACAGCAGAAGCACTTAAAACAAAGAAGCCGTTCAGTTGTTACAAGCAACCGGACGGCTTATTTCTTTGAATATCGACACTCACAAATGAAATTTTTGTTAATAAAACACACAATTGTAGATTCTTTTCTTGTTTATTGGAAAAGGAGTTTTGGGGCGTGGGTTTTGGGAAACAAATCGGGTTCATAAATATCTCCGCACTTTTCAATCTGAGTTGACTAAAACAATACAGTCGCAAGAGAGTATTGTCAAGCTGTTTTTTTTTTTATGATATATAACTCCTTTTTTGACAACAATTTACAAGACCTAAATAATCGTCTTAGCCTTTATTTTCCTAAATAAGTTATAATTTTTTCATGAGTAGCGAGCAATTAGTTTTAGGTGCTGTCCGAAACGAAAAAACGACAACGAAGCAAGGCATAATGCAAAAAATGTTTGCGGTTTGGTTTGATGCCTTTGTCTATAACCAAATTTGGGAAGATCCGCGAGTTGATTTGCAAGCGTTGAAGTTTGATGAAAATAGTCGCGTTTTGACGATTTCTTCGGGCGGCTGCAATGCTCTAAACTATTTGGTCGAATCACCGCAAAGCGTGACGGCGGTTGATCTTAATCGGCATCATATTTTTCTTTTGCGGCTTAAGATTGCTGCGATTAAGCATTTGCCAGCTTACGAAGATTTTTTTAATTTTTTCGGATTCGGAAAACATCCAAGAAATGTGAAGTATTATCACGAATTTATTCAAGCCAATTTGGATGAAGCAACTCGAACATTTTGGGATAAAAATATTCATATCTTCAAGATTGGCGGGCTTTATGAACATTCGCGGAATGGATATTTTTTGCGGTTTTTTCATCGTTTTGCAAATGTAATTGGTTGCAAACCGGACAGAATTCTTCGTGCAAAAACAACCGAAGAGCAAGAAAAACTTTACACCGAAAATCTCGCACCTTTTTTTGACTCATTTATTATTCAAACACTCGGAAAATTGCCGATTACAATGTTTGGACTCGGAATACCGCCGCAACAATATGAAGAATTGAAAAAAGATTTGGATGAAAATGGTAGCATTATCGACATCTATCGCGAACGTGCGAAACGTTTGGCGGTTGGCTATGACATCAAAGATAATTATTTTGCTTGGCAGGCTTTGGGCAGAAAATATGACACCGAAAACCGGGTTGCGATTCCTGAATATCTGAAAGAAGAGAGTTATGAAACGCTCAAATCTAACGCCGAAAACATTTTTGCCGAAATTGGTTCTGTGACAGATAAGATAAAAAATTCACCAAAAGATACGTTTAACCGATTTGTTTTTCTTGACGCACAAGATTGGATGAACGCCGAAGTGATGACAGATCTGTGGCAATCAATTGCGGAAAAAGGCGAGAAAAATAGTCGAATAATATTCCGCACTGCTGGTGCAAGTTCGCCGATTGAAACTAATTTGCCAAAAGATTTAGTGGCAAAATTTCATTATGAAAAAGACATTTCAAATGAACTTTTTAAGCAAGATCGAGCGTCAATTTATGGCGGTTTTCATCTTTATTATTTGAAATAGTTGGTAAAAATATATTGCTTGTGGCAAACTCAACTTGGTAATTTTATGCAAACAATCCAAATTCCACTAACTGAATATCAGCATTTACAAGAAGAAATAGCGATGCTCAAAAATACCGAGCTTTTGAAAAGCATAAATAAGCTCGTAGATACGCTTTACCAAGATAAATACGGGTTGTATATGGGCGAATTTACGGACGATTTAACAGATTTTGTGATAAATGACGCTTGGGAGAAAGCGTAAACAACTTAAATCAGTTTTTTACATATAAATTTTTGCAATTCATCAAACAAAAACATTAGAAAAATTACTTTTTATAAATTGCCACTAGCTTTAGCTAGTGGAAGGTCTCACATAAAAAAGGCTTTAGCCGAATAAGCTAAGTAAATCATTCATCCACAGTGCTTTAGCTAAAGCTGTAAGGAATAAATACAAATTTGATGTTTCGGCTAAAGCCTAAATTTCATCATCAGTTAACCACTAGCTCAAGCTAGTAGCAATTTAAAGAAATTCCGACAAATATGGAAAACAATGCTTTAATCAAACATTTTTATGAATCATTCGCTCGCCACGATGCCGAAGCGATGGTTGCTTGCTATCACGAAAATGTAGAATTTTCCGATCCGGCGTTTCCTAGTTTGAAAGGCGAAGAAGCACGGAATATGTGGCGAATGTTAATTTTTCGTGGGAAAGCGACAATGAAAATTAGTTTTGAAAATGTCGCCGCTGATGAGCAAAAAGGTTCGGCGGATTGGACAGCGGAATATGTTTTTAGTCAAACTGGACGAAAAGTTGTCAACAAAATTCATGCCGAATTTCAATTTCAAGACGGTAAAATAATTCGTCATATTGATGATTTTGATTTTTGGAAATGGTCGAGTCAGGCGTTAGGAATGCCCGGAATTGTCCTTGGTTGGAGCGGTTTTTTGAAAGCTAAAGTTCGAGAAAAAGCCGCTGCTGGATTGGCTGATTTCATCGCAAATCGAAATATTTAGTTACAAAGAATAAATAAGATTCAGTTTTGTAGGCTATTTTTATTTTTTCACCGCCAAGTCGCCAAGACCGCCAAGATTTAAGAGATTCTTTTATTGTTGCTTTTGCCTTTCTTGGCTGACTTGATTTCTTGGCGGTCAAATAAATTGTCAAAACATTATAGTATGGAGCAAAATATTTAACCGAGATTACTCATTAAAAAATTTAACCGCCAAGACGAAGAGAAATCCAAGAATATCTTCTGAAATTCTAACTTCTTCTTGGCTTTCTTGGATGCTTGGCGGTGAAAATTGCTTTCCAAACTCGTTAAGATATCTATCGCGTAATCTGGGTTTAACTTTTTTGAGAAAAATTATGGCAGATGCCTTTGAAAATATGGATAAAATGTATCGACATCAACGATACTTTTATGATTTAACACGCAAATATTATTTACTTGGTCGCGATAAATTAATTTCGGAAATGGAAATTAAACAAGGCGAAAATGTGCTTGAAGTCGGTTGCGGAACTGCACGAAATCTTATTATTTTAGCGAATAAACATCCGAAAACTAATTTTTTTGGACTCGATGCGTCTTCTGAAATGCTCAAAACCTCGCAAATAAAAGTTGAGGCAAAAAAGATTAAAAATATTCACCTCGAAGTTGCACTAGCTGACGATTTTACATTTGATAAAATTTTTAATCTCAAAAATCAATTTGACGCGATTTATTTTTCCTACGCAATTTCGATGATTCCGCCATGGAAAGAATCTATCGCTAATGCACTCAACAACTTAAAATCTGGCGGAAGTTTTTATATTGTCGATTTTTACGATCAAAAAGACTTGCCAAAGTTTTTTCAAAAAATGTTACAAGGTTGGTTAAAACAGTTTCATGTCCAGTTTTGGGGCGAATTAATGCCGCATCTTGAGTCTTTGGAAAAACAAGGTTTGGGAAAATTAACTGTAAAATCGCTCTACAAACGCTATTCTTTTATCGCTAAATTTGAGAAAATTTGAGTAATGCAATTTATCAAAGAAACTTTTATAAACGCTACTGCTGAAGAGGTTTTTGCTTTTCACGAATCGCCGCAAGCACTCGAAAGGTTGTCGCCACCTTGGGAAACGGTCAATGTTTTGCAACTCGCAAACATCAAAGAAATCGGTTCGCGGGCGATAATTGAGACAAAACTTTTTGGTTTAATTCCAGTAAAATGGATTGCTGAACACACAAAATATGATCCGCCGCGAATGTTTGAAGACGTTCAAATTTCCGGTCCATTTGCTAGTTGGCGACATCAACACATAATTATTCCGCACGAAAATGGAGCAATTTTGCGTGACGAAATAGAATTTGAGCCGCCAATGTGGATTTTTGGAAGGCTCGCTGCTCCGTTTGCAATTTTGCCAAAGCTCGAAAAAATGTTTGAGTATCGACACAAAGTTACAAAAGAATTTTGTGAAAAAAAGAAGGAAAATAAATGATAACTCATATAGTTTGTTGGAAATATAAAGCTGAAACTTCTCAAGAACAGCGAAACGAGCATCTGAGAATGCTTAAAAATTTGCCGAGTTTAATTGCCGAAATTGTAACATTTGAAGTTGGATTCGATGTTTTGCTCTTGGACAGATCTTTCGATACAGGTTTGGTTTCAACATACAAAACTATGGAAGATCTAAACGCTTACACAATTCATCCAAGTCATCAAGATGTAGCAAGTTACGGCAAAATTGTTGCTGAAAAAGTAATTTCTGTTGATTTCTGAAACTAGATTTTTATTATTTTTTATGAGGCTGAGCTTACGAGTTCAGTTTTTTTTTGCGAAAAAATTTAACATCTTTGTAATTACAAATTCACTTTGTTTTCACATCTAAACTCCATACTTTTCTCTTGCAACACGAAAATTTAAAAACAGAGAAAATTGTAACGCTTGAAAATTGTCAGCGTTGCTTTTGTATATTTTAGCGAAAACGTCAGGAGAAATTATGCAGATCAAGAATTATCAAAATAACATTAAATCATTAGAGGCTTTTCAGAAATTCTTTCAAATATGCTTTGGAATTTCAATTTTTATTTTACTTTGCGTCGCGGTTAGTTTTGCTCAAGCAAATGGAAGTTTGAACGGAAACGTAACAGACCAAGACGGTGCAATTGTTCAAGGTGCATCAGTTACTGTAAAAAATAGTGCAACTAATTTAGTTAGAACAGCAATTACA
>JANNVK010000131.1:0-38442 GCA_031414415.1 Acidobacteriota bacterium | reverse complement strand
ATTTTTTATGCTTCAAATACGCCGCAACATTCAATAATTAACTGTGTGTTAGCTGGAATTGGTTGGATAAGTTCGGTAATGGTTAGTTATTCAACTGCAAAAAGTGAAGGTTTTGGCATCAAAGCAAACATCGGATTTTTGCAACGACCAGAAAGAATTGTGCTTTTCATCATCGGAGCTTTATCGAGTTGGAGTTGGGATTCTACTAACTTTTTTGCAAATAGAATGCCGCAAGTTCTTTGGGTTCTTGCAGTTGCAGGTATTTGGACTTTTATTCACAGAATGCTTTATATTTGGAAAGAATTAAAAAAACAAGAAAACGCACACTAAGATTATGAAAATTACATTTACACTTATTTTTATTCTTATTTTTGCTTTGTCTTCATTTGCACAGACAAAGCCTGATATTTCTCAGCAGAAAATAGTTTTAAAATCAGGAGACATTGCACCAGATTTTGACTTAAAAGATCAAAATGGTAAAACGGTAAAATTATCAAAAGTTATAAAAAAATCGCCGGTAATGTTGGTATTTTATCGTGGTTTTTGGTGACCATATTGTATTCGGCAGTTAGCCGAAATGCGAAATCTACTGAAACCTGACGAAAAATTGCAAATTTTTGCTATTACAATTGACCTTGCGGATAAAAATATTGGTGTAATTAAAAAAATAGAAGCCGATGGAAAGGGAAAGGTTCCGTTTACTTTCTTAACAGATTTGAAATCGCAAACAATTGAAAAATATGGTTTGCGTGACGAAAGATATTTAGGCAAACAAATAGATGGCATTCCGCGTCCCGCAATTTTAATTATTGATAAGAAGCGGAAAATTAAATGGTTGCAAATTGAAGACGACTACAAAAAACGTCCGACAAATGCAGAAATACGAGTCGAATTAGATAAGATCTTTAATAAAAAATAATGTCAGAATGGTTTACCGGAATTTGGGAAAGTTTAACCTTGAGTAAAGTTTTAATTGGAGTAGGAATATTTTTGTTCTCATTCACAATTAGTTTACTGGCGGTTGGGATTGTCATGGTGAAAATTCCGGCAGACTATTTTAGCTCAACATACAAGCAAGATTTTCTCCCAAACAGTTCGTTTTTAGTGCGTTGGGGAGCAGTTATAGCAAAAAATATACTCGGTGTTTTCTTGATTATTTTAGGGATATTGTTGTCGCTTCCTGGTGTTCCCGGACAAGGAATTTTAACAATTTTACTTGGTTTAATAATGATCGATATTCCTGGAAAACGACCGTTAGAAGCCAGGATTATTAAACGACCAAAAGTTTTAAATGCAATAAATCAACTCCGTGCTAAATATAATAAAGAACCTCTGATTTTAGACTAATAATGGGAATTTTAAACTTTTTTCGAAAAAAAGAGCCGATTGATTTAGAAGCTCAAAGACGCAATCACATCGAAAGAATCGGTCGGATTGCAGACGGAATGATACTTGACACGGCAACTACCGAACTCGGCGAAGTCGTCTATTACACTTACAATGTGCAAGGTGCAGAGTTTGAATCTTCTGAAATATTGAGCGAAGAAAAACTGCAAAACCCTCTCAAATACTCGCCTGGTGCTGGAGTTGGAGTGAAATTTGATCCACGAAATCATGGGAATTCAATTTTGGTTTGATAAATTTCTTCAGTTTCTTTGAAAATATGATTGTTTTTGTTGATGAATCTGGTGATGCTGGTTTAAAAGCAAAGAAAGGTTCTTCTACTCATTTTATTTTTACATTGGTGCTTTTTAACGATAAAGATCAAGCAAATAGAACCGATTGCCATATTGATAATATTCGGCGACAACTAAATCTGAGAAAAGATTTCGAATTTCATTTCAACAAATTATCCAAAAACTATCGTGAACATTTTTTGAGCGAAGTCTGTAATTTTGATTTTAA
Organism: Acidobacteriota bacterium; assembly: GCA_031414415.1. Taxonomy (GTDB): domain Bacteria; phylum Acidobacteriota; class Blastocatellia; order Pyrinomonadales; family Pyrinomonadaceae; genus JANNVK01. The sequence goes on along the minus strand of JANNVK010000131.1, from coordinate 36,537 downwards.
GTGTTTTAGTCTTGTAATTGATAAAAAAGATGTGTTAGAAAGTTGTTTTGAAACGGCGGAATCGTTTTATTTGTATGCTTGCAAAGAATCATTTTTGGTTGCAAAAGACCATTTGAGCGAAGCAATTTTGGTGATTGACGGACGCGGTTCACGAAAATCACGCCAAAATCTTGCAACATATTTGAAAAATAATTTAAACGAGAAAGAAGTTGAAAACTATCGTTTGAAGAAAGTAAAATTGGAAGATTCGCACAAAAATAATTAGCTCCAACTTGCCGATATGATTTGCGGTGCGGTTGCCAGATTTTACAAACACGGTGAAAATAATTATTACCAAATTATCAAGCAACGCGAGGAAATTATTGAATTTTGGACAATAGAAAACTCTAGTCCTATCCTTGCGGAACGCACACCATACGGTGACGGTTCGGATTAGAGCCAATTCCAGATTAAACACTACCACAATATGCTTTCGTTGTATATAAAAAAATAAATGTTCAAAAAAATACTAATCGCCAATCGTGGTGAAATTGCTTGTCGAGTTATTCGTGCTTGTCGCGATATGAATATCAAAACTGTTGCTGTTTATTCAGAGGCTGACCGGAATGCACTCCATGTGAGAATGGCGGATGAGGCTTATTTTATTGGTCCATCGCCTTCGAATGAAAGCTATCTTGTGTGGAGCAAAATAATAGCTGTCGCGAAGGAATCAGGTGCGGAGGCGATTCATCCCGGATATGGATTTTTGTCGGAAAATGCCGAATTTGTTCGCGAAGTAACTAAGCAGGGAATTGTTTTCATTGGACCTTCGCCCGAAGCAATGGATGCAATGGGCGGCAAAATGTCAGCACGAAAATTAGCGATTGCTGCCGATGTTCCAGTAGTGCCGGGAACGACCGAGCCATTAAAATCAACAGAAGAAGCCATTGAAACTTCTCTCCGATTTGGGTTGCCGGTGATGCTCAAGGCTTCAGCTGGCGGCGGCGGAAAAGGGATGCGATTTGTTTCAGAAGAATCTGAACTCAAAAATGCTTTCGAAGCTGCACAATCTGAAGCAATTGCATCTTTCGGAGATGGTTCAGTTTATGTCGAAAAAGCGATTGTTCGTCCGCGGCATATTGAAATTCAAATTTTCTCAGATAAGCACGGAAATCACGTCCATTTAGGCGAACGCGAATGTTCGATTCAGCGTCGTCATCAAAAAGTTATCGAAGAATGCCCATCGCCAATTAATGATGCCGACTTACGGCAACGAATGGGCGAATGTGCCGTAAAGGTTGCCAAAGCTGTTGATTATGTTGGTGCCGGAACGGTCGAATTCCTTCTTTCTGATCTCGATAAGTCCTTTTATTTCTTGGAGATGAACACAAGATTGCAGGTCGAACATCCGGTAACAGAGTTGGTTACCGGTATTGATTTAGTGCGTGAGCAAATTAATGTCGCTTTTGGCGAAAAATTGTCGTTTACGCAAGATGAAATCAGTTTGCGTGGTCATGCAATTGAGTGTCGAGTTTATGCCGAAGACCCGGAAAATAATTTTTTACCATCACCCGGAAAAATTACTCGTTTGCGGGTTCCGCAAGGCAATGGTGTGCGTGATGATGGCGGAATTTATCAAGGTTCAGAAATCTCAATTTTTTATGATCCGATGATTTCTAAACTTACGGTTTATGGCAGCACACGCGAAGAAGCGATTGGCAGATTGCGACGTGCATTGCAAGAATATGAAGTTAGCGGAATCAAAACTACGCTGCCTTTTTTCCGTGAAATTATTGAAGATAAAGAGTTTATTGACGGAAAACTTGATACTGGTTTTATACCTCGTTGGCAGGAAAGACGAAAAAAACAGGAAATTAATGAAGTTGAAAAAGATTTGGCGATTATTGCTGCAAGTTTAAATTCTTTGCAAGAAAAGCCGAGTGCCTCCGTTCAAACAAAACAAAACGATTCTCGTTGGTCAACATCGGGACGCTTGGCGATGCACGCCAGTCGTTTGTGATGAAAAAATGTTAAATAAAAACCTAATTTTAGTATTACTTATATTATTTTTTTCGGGTTCAATGTTTGCTGATGTTCCGCCAGCCATAAAAGAAATGCGGATAGATATTGATTTGGCATTTACGCCACGTGAAGATTTTGATGATTACCGATTCTTTCTTGCTGCTGGCAGGGAATTAGAGGAAATTACGATTAAAAAAGATGTTCCGGTAATAATTAACAGTGAAAATCGCGGCGGTTCGCATAGATACGCCACTTTTATTGCGATTGCAAAAACGAGTTTGAAAGGTGTTGCTAGTTTGTCTGAAGATGAGCAGGAAAAGATAAATGTTTCAATTCTAAAGAAAGAAAACGAAGGCTTTATTTCTTTGATTAAACACACGTTCTCAGAGGATATTCCAATCGGCGAAAGAGCTAATAAAATTTATCCCATATATGAAATCAAGCGTGAAGCCAATTTACCAAAAGCCTTTGAAGGACAAGGCATTTCTCGGAAAATCAGCGATGAAGAAGAAGCGATTATGACATTCGCAAAATATGAAAATGCAACAATTATTGGCGGAATTTTAATAGCACTGGCAATCATTTTTGCCGGTATTTTTATGATTCGTAAAACTAAAAAGTAACAATAATTGTTTTAAAAATATTTTCTGTTTACAGAATAAATAAACTATAATCATTTGAAAGAATTGATTATAGTTTTTTTTTGAATTATTGGAGGATATTTTATGACTGAGTTTTTACAACAATTAATGGGAAAAAATGTAGATATTTCTGCTGTTGGGACGGGAAGCGTTCGCGGCGAAATTGTAGATGTTAAAGGAAATGTTTTATTTTTACGCGATCAGGACGAAAAAGTCGCCTATATCGCAATTGATAAAATATCAGTTGTTTGGGAAGTTAAAGATCACGAAAGTCGGGCTGGTTTTGTAGTTTAAATTAAAAAGCAGACTGCGTTTGATGCAGTCTGCTTTTTAATAAATCAAAAGAGTGTTTTTCAATTGGCGTTCAAAGGAATTCGTCGAAAACCAACAATGCGTTTTCCCCAATAACCTGCAAATGGCGAGTAAGTTACGCCTTTGCTACTTGAGGCATGATAAAACCCATTTTCGTCTGCAACAATTCCCATGTGACCGAGTTTATTGAAGAATACAAGCGTCCCAAACTTAAACTTCTCGTCTTCGGAAACAGATTCGAATTTTTGCCAATAATATCCGGCACTTGTTCTTTCAAATATTGTGCCAGCTGACTGAAAAACACTCCAAACAAGTCCAGAACAATCGAAAGAATTAGGACCAGTTGAACCATAGCGATAAGGAATGCCAATTTTTTCGTCAATCGCTTGTTGTAATCTTTGGTTAAAATTTTTGTTGGAAAGGTTGTTAAAAGTGTTATTTAGAGGTGTTGTTTGTTGTTTTGGTTGTTTCTTTTCTCCGATTACAACAATATTTTGATTAAATTCTGGGCGTTTTTCGACGGTTGGTGAAACAAGAATGTGTTTGGTTTGTGTAGGTTCGCTTTTTCCAACGATTTCAGGTTTTTCTTCATTAACTATCCTGACGCGACCTTGTGTAAATACCGTAAAATTGGTTATTAAAATGGCGACGATAATAAATAAACAGCTGTTTGATAAACTCTTAAATTTCTTAAGTTTCATTGATTATTTTTCTCCTAATGTTTGTATTAAAATGGCGAGTTTTGAGCAGAAAGAAGAAAACTTCTTAATTACAATAAACCACGATTGAACAAAATAATCTAGTTTTTTTGAATAAAATGTTGATTTAGTCAATAAATTGTTGATGTTTGTTCTTATTTAGACTAAATAATAGCAAAATAACAATAAGTGTGCAAATGAGGGAAATTCAGCACTTCCTTTGATTTTTCAATCAAAGGAAGTTTTTGCCAACCTTCCTAAACCTTCCTAAGCGTTCCTGTTTGTGTTCCGATAACTTAAATAAAGTTTCAAAAGACATTTTATTCCATAAAAAAGACGAAGAATGCAAATTAATGCTTTTCCTTCGTCAAAATCTAATTAAATTTTTTTTTAAGCCGAGAAAGAAGTTCCACAGCCGCAGCCGCCAGTCGCGTTTGGATTTTCAAAAGTGAAACCTGCTCCCATCATATTTGATGTGTGGTCAATTGTAATTCCATTCAGATATTGTCCTGAAAACATATCAACGAAAAGTTTAACTCCGCCTTTTTCCAAAATTGCATCACCCATTTTTGGTTCTTCTTCGATATTTAAACTATAAGAAAAACCTGAACAACCACCTGGAACAACGCGTACACGAAGACCAGCTGTTTCAGGTAAATCATCTTCTCCGGCAAAAAAACCTTTGATTTCTGTAATTGCTGATGGTGTCACGACCATATCGATGCTTGGTGCTAAAACTGCTGACATATTATTTTCTCCTTAAAAAATCATTTGATTCAACTTTTTGAATCTTTACTTTAATTTCAATTTTAGATTAGTTCTTTAAAAATTTCAAGCATTATTGCTTGTGAATTTATTATTAAAACGATTCAAATTGAAAAATATGTAATATTTAGCTCGAAAAACTTAATCCATTCGCATTAATTTTCACTTTATCTGGATCAAGTTTCATCAATGATTGCAAGCAAATACCTGCCAATGCTCGATAAATATCTTTAGTAGCTTTATCATTTGTTTGTTTTCCAACTGTGTAACCAAATAAAACTACGCCTGAAATATAGACTAATCTATCACTCATTGATTGTTTTGCGAGGTCTGAAAAATTGGAGAATTCACCATTTTCGATCATCGAAGTAGCAAGCGTTTGATATACCTTTTCTACAGCTTCATCAGAAGGTTCTGGCGAATCGTGATAGACAACTGAGGTTGTTATGATAAAAAATGTCAACGCCATTGCAATGTCATTTTTTCTTCCTTTTTTCGCAGCTTCCTTTTCATACTCAGTTTTTACAGTGCTAAAAATGAGCATAAATGTATCTTGCTCGGCTTTATTCAACGTAAAACTTTTTGCTAATTCATTATCAATTCCTGTGTCGAATATTGGATTGTAAGATAAAACACTTGTATCAAGCAATGAGCTTTCTTCTTCAACGCTTGGATTAACTTCTTCGGGGTTGTTTACTTTGCGGACTGGACGATTCTTTCCTTTCGCAGTTTTTGTCGCAGTTTTTGTAGATTTTGAAATTGCGGGTGACTTTATTTCTGTCGTTTTTTGAATAGCCGTTTTTTTGCTTTTTGTAATTGGTAGTTTTGCCTTCAGTTTGGCTTTTGATTTTCCGATTCCTTTAAAAACATTCGAATTTATCATTCCACCAAGATTAGTCGAAATGGTGTTACCTAACCCGCCGGCTCCAGCCGCTTGGGAATAAGATTCAGAGTAAAATGACCCAACAATAAAAAAACTCAGCAAAAAGAGAATTGTGTTTTTTGACTTTTTCATAATTTCACTTTGCACGACTCATAATGACTAATTCTGGTTTCATCGCTTCAATCGAAACTTGTCTCGCGACTTCTTCTGCAACCTTCATAAATGCAATTGATTGTGGCGAATCAGGATTGCTGATAACAACTGGAGTGCCTTTATCTCCAGCCTCGCGGACTTCCATTCCAATCGGAATTTCGCCTAAAAACGGCACATCATATTCGTCTGCGAGATTTTTTCCGCCGCCTTCGCCAAAAATGTTGTAACGTTTTTCAGGCATATCCGGTGGAATAAAATAAGACATATTCTCGACTATCCCGAGAAGCGGAACTGAAACTTGTTCGAACATTTTCAAGGCTCTGCGGACATCAGCGATTGAAACATTCTGCGGCGTAGTCACTAAAACTGCACCTTGAACGGGAACAAGTTGAGCGAGTGAAAGCTGAACATCACCAGTTCCGGGCGGCATATCAACAACCAAATAATCGAGTTCGCCCCAATCTACATCTGATAAAAATTGTCGCACAATTCCATGGAGCATTGGTCCACGCAAAACCATCGGTTTATCTGGCGGAGCAAGCATCGCCATTGAGATTACTTTTACACCAAATGCCTCGACTGGCATAATTTTATTATTAAAAATTTCAGGTTGTTTATGTGCAATTCCAAGCATTAAAGGAACATTTGGACCATAAACATCTGCGTCCATAATTCCAACTTTTGCACCATCTTGAGCTAGTGCAACAGCTAAATTAACGGCGACTGTCGATTTTCCAACGCCACCTTTGCCACTCGAAACTGCAATGATATTTTTTACATTCTGAATCGTCACATTATTTGCGAGTCCGCGACCTTTTGGCACTTCTGCATCCATTGTGACCTTAACTGATTTTACGCCAGCAAGGTTTTGAACAATTTCAGTCGCCTGAGTCTCCATTTCTTCTTTCACAGGACAAGCTGGAGTGGTTAAAACAACCCGAAATGAAACGTCGCCATCTATTATTTCAATGTCTTTGACAAATCCGAGTGTGACAATGTCTTTCCGCAAATCCGGATCAATAATTTGCTTCAATGATTCTAAAATAATTTGTTCTGTAATTTCTGCCATGTTTCTATTATGTGCTAAAACTCGTTTCCCATCAAAAAGTAAGCTAGATTTGGATTATCGTGCGATCTGTCATAGCCAACTAATTCAACATAAGCTCTTCCATTTAATGTGTTTGCAGTGTTTTTGACTTCGCAAGCACCTTCCCAATAAACAATCATTGTTGAACCGCGAGTGTCGAGTTCTTGGTCTTCAATAACTGGAGAAACTTCTAATTCGATATTAAATTTAGGAACTTTCAACATCCAACCGCTTGGATATGTCGCTTTGCTTTTTGGACTTTTCCAAAAACCTGTTGGTTCAATTGTGAAATCTTCGTGACCAAGATAATGCGATTTTCCTTCCTCATCAACGAAATTTCCACTCGAAAAAGCCGAAACTTCATTTTTCTCATTTCTGAGTTGATAGCACATTAATTCAGTTCCGTTATCAAGTTGAACACTAAACCAATCCCAACCTTTTTGATTATCTGTCGGTTCCCAAGTTCCAAATTCACGATCCATCCAGGCTGAACCTGTAAAATGTTCCGTTTCGCCGTTGAGTGTGATGTCGCCATCAAGACTCATTCTGGTATATGAAAAATACCGCGATGCTTCGCCTTCGTCCTTAAAACTCACGCCCACTCCATCTTTTCCGTTGAGAATCACTGGTTTTATTGGAGTTAAATTTGCTTCAAAAACAACATCACTTCCCATCGTTGAGCGAACTATGTGTGATTTATCAGATTCGCGAACCGACCAATCGCCGAGACGTAAATGATAATGTGTTTCGCTCGCCGATGCAGGTAAATCAAAGATTCCATTTGCACTTTTTCGATGTGAATATCTAAATGATTTATTGCTGCAATCTGTAATTGCAAAATGAGCAAAGTAGATTGGATTTCCAAGTATTCGAAGCGGAACTAAGCTGAATTTATCTAAATCTGTTCTTCGTTTAAAAAAAACTAATTCGAAACCAAATTCATTTCCGCTCAATGTTTTGGCATGTCCAGTGTAATACCACCATTCCGTTTGAGCGTTTTTGTGTGCGTATAAATCTCGCGGAAGTTCGACTGGTGTGAGTTCAGTTCCATCTCGCAAAGTGTCAGCTTTACCTGCAATTATGTCCGCGACATTTTCAAAAATCGCCGCAGTTTGATTTTCTAAATTTTTGTATAAATCAGTAAAAAAAGTTTGTTCGTTTCCCATTTTTTCCCCTTGTTCTAAATCAAAATTCAATAATTTAATATTACAACTTTTATATTTTACAAGGGAAATGGAAGAACAAAAAAGAGATTTCAAGAACTAAGGATTTTTCGAGTTATTTGGTGTTTCATTTTCAAAAACATCGACACGGTTCATTAACAAAACGATTTGCACGCTATCTGAGCGATTATCTAAACTTGAAGGCACAAAAGGTGCAAATTTTGGATCGTTTTGAAGTGCAATTTCTAGTTTTTTTACTGTGTTTCGATCTTTTGGCAACTCAATAAATCTTGATATTTTTGCAATTCCATCACCAAAAACCTCAGCAACCAACACAATTTCATCTTCTTTAACATCTTCGCGAATCAGAGTATTTGCTAAAGCAACTAATGCACCAGCCGGATTTAGACTCGGTGATTCTTTTGAAACAGCAAGTCTTTGAGAAGCAAAAAGCGAAGAGGAAAGTTCACCAAATTGATCGGATTCAACCGGACGATTGATCGGCTGATTCGACGTTTCTAAAAATGCAATTTCTGTTTCGGGTTTTGGGATTATTTTAGCCAAATTATTATTTGTTTTTGTTGCTAAAAGAGAGTTAAGCAGAAATGCAAAAACCAAACAAGAAACAACAACACCAACTCCATAAGGCATCAAGCGAATTTGCAAATATTCAACAAATGTTAATGAAGTTGTAGATTTCTCTTTTGATTTGTTTAAGTTATTTGAAATTATAACTCGTAAAGACTGAGTTAAATTTTCTGCAATTTGCGGTCGTGAAAAACTCTGAAAAGATTCTTGAATACTTTTAAACTCGTCTAATTTAACACGACAAAGCGGACATATTTTGAGATGTTTCTCAAGATGTGTTTTTTCATCAAATGACAATTCGTCGTCATTAAAGAGCGAAAGATTAAATTGTAGTGTTTCACAATTCATATTATTTACAACAACTTAGCGAATATTTCTTTAACCCCGACTGTTTCCAAAACGCTTGGAAACAACGGTTTGTTCTAAAAAATTATGGAGATTATGTCGCTGGTCGGCTTCAAATATTCACCATAAAGTTATCGAACATTTCGTTCACTTAACCTTCGTTTGGCACCGATTGTTTTTCAAAAAATGAAGTCGGGGCAAAACAAATATTCGCTAAATTTTCAAAAACCATTCAATTTCTTTCTTAAATCTTCTCGTCCTCGTGCGAGTCTCGATTTAACAGTTCCAATATTTGTTGCCAATGCAACTGCAATTTCTTCGTATCTCAAACCTTCAATGTCGCGGAGAATAATAACTTCTCTAAAATTTGTAGGTAATTCTGCAAGTGCTTTGTTTAGTTGCTTTTCACGTTCGTTTCTCAATGTATCTGCTTCAGGATTTGGCGAATTGGAAACTAAAGTTTCCTTTAAACACCTTTCAGAAAACTCATTTTCAGCATCAATTGAATCTGTTACATCATATTTTCGACGTTTCCACCAACGCCAACGATTTTTTGACTCATTAATTGCAATTCTAAATAACCACGTTTTTAAACCAGATTCGCCACGAAACGATTTTATTGACTTTATCGCTCTGAGAAATGTGTCTTGTAACAAATCTTTTGCGTCTTCAGAATTGTTTGTTAATCTTACTAAAAGTGCATAAACATCAGCAGAATAACTTGTTACTAACTCATCAAAAGCCATTTCCTCGCCAGATTTTAGTCTTTCAATGAACAAATGCTCGTGTGTTGAGACAAAATTCGAATTAGTCGCCGATGCAACTTCAACTGTTTGTTCTTGGTCAATTGTTAGCGATTCGCCGAAGAACATTTTTCGCCTTTTCTCAATCTCCGCAAGCGAGAATACAAATTTAATCATTCGCAATTTATAGCCGCTTTTTACCGCTTTAATTGCGAACTATAATGTTAGACACCAATATTACAACTTTGTTCCCAAAATTATTTATTTATTTTTTTATTTGTAAATTAAACATAGATAAATTATGTTGAAAAACGTTGACACTTATGTTGAACGAATGATAAGTTATTTATTGCAGATAGAAATAAATAAATTTCTGTCGAACTCTCTTTTAGAAAAACTCTTCCTATACTTTTTAAAGCCATTAAACCTTAGATGAAATTTGATAAAACAAAAGTAATGCGTTCAGCGGAGCGTTTTCTAACACAAGGAAAATACTTAGACGCTGTGCAAGAATATGCCAAAATTGTCGAACACGACCCGAAAGATTACACGACCTTGAACATTTTAGGTGATTTGTATATCAAAACGGACTCGCAAGACAAAGCTATCAGCTGTTTTAGTCGCGTCGCAGATCATTACAGCAAGCAAGGCTTTGCACAAAAAGCCATTGCTGTTTATAAAAAAGTTTTAAAACTTGAGCCGAACTCAATCGAGATTTCGTCGAAACTTGCACCGCTTTATCAATTAAAAGGTTCGATATTAGAAGCAAAAGAACATTACACAATCATCGCGAATCATTACCAAGAAACTGGGAAAAAAGTTGACGCACTTAATATTTGGAAACGGATTGCAGAACTTGATCCAACAAATAACGAAATCTATCTCAAACTTGCCGAAGGTTATTTGGAAGAAAATCAACGCGAGGAAGCCGGAAACGCTTTCGTTGAAGCCGGATTAAGATCTCAAAAAAGTGGAAAATATGAAAACGCTGCAACAGCTTTTCTTGGTGCTTTAGAAATTAAGCCAAACGATTTTACTGCATTAAAAGGATATGTGAATGCTCAGTTAAAGGTTGGAAATGCGGAAGAAGCTGTTGAATGGTTGCAGAAAATTCGTAAAGATAATATTTACAACACCGAGCTTTTATTGCTTTTGACAGATTGTTATATTGAAATCAATAATCCGCATGAAGCTGAAAAAACTGTCATTACAATTGTCGAAAAAGAACCGATTTTCTTCACCAGATTTATTGAAGTCGTGCATTCATATCTTCAAAAAAACGATTTAGATTCTAGCGTGAGAGTTCTGACAATGGCTTCAGAACATTTGTTAGTTGGTGGAAAAGCTGAAGAATTTAAGGCAATCGTTGATGAGATTTTAACTCGTAATCCTGAGTTAATTGAGGCTTTACGACTTTTGATCAGATATTTTGAGTGGCTTAATGATAATCACGAACTAAAATTAAGCCTTGAACGACTCGCGGAAGCCTCAAATCACGCAAAATCAGATGAAGACGAAAAGTATGCATTAAGATTTTTGCGAAAGTTAGCTCCGCACGAAACTAAACATTTTGAACGTTTAGTTGAACTTGGTGAAGATGAAGCATCTTTGCAGGAAGTTTCAGTCAATACTACTTATGAACCTGGAATTGTTGGAAATGAAGATGTTCCGCGATTTGAAAATTTTGAAACATATAGCGAAAAAAATGATGCTGAAAATACCGAGTTACAAAATATCAGTGATGTTTCAAACGATTTTGCATTCTCTCCAACTGCTGACGAAAACGCTTCGGGCAATGAAAACACCAATGTGAATTTTGAAGCAGAAGTTATCAAGAGCGATTTAAGTCCGCAATTAGAAATGCACTTGCATCAGGAACTTGAAAGTGTCGATTTCTATATTTCAAATGAATACAGCGAGTTAGCAACTGAAACTTTACGTGTTTTAGAAGAACAATTTGGAAATCATCACGAAATTGAGTTAAGAAAAGTTAAACTTGGAATTGTTGAAGCCAAACCTCAAGCGGAAGTAGTTGAAAAAACTACTGAACCACAAATTACTCAAGAAAACGTTGAGTTACAAAACGAAGAAGTTGTCGAAACATCAGTTAATTTTTCACAAAACGATGAGTTTGTTTCCGTCGAAAATGTTGGAATTGGTTTATCAGAAGTTGAAAACATTGATGTTGAAGATTTTATTGAGGAAACAAAGTTTGAAACTGAAAGTTCACAATTTAGTGATTTCCGAGATGGATTAGATTTAGAAGAAAGCGAAAGTAACGCCAATAATGAAGATTTTGAAACACATTATCAAACTGCAACTGCTTACAAAGAAATGGGTTTAATGGATCAAGCGATTAGCGAATTTCAAGAATCAATAAAACATGTCGGAAAAGCCGAAGAAATCCGCAGATTATTTCAATGTTATACAATGCTCGGGCTTTGTTTTACTGAAAACCAAATGCCAAAACAAGCTGTAAAATGGTATGAAAAATGTTTAAAATTAGTCGGATTAAACGACGAAGAAAAAACTGCTGTGCGATATGAAATCGCGGTTGCACATCAAGCAAATGGAAATAAAGACCTGGCAATGCAACACTTTGAGGAAATTTATGGCGTTGACGTAAATTACAGAGACGTTAGCTCAAGAATTTATTCGTTAAGATAGTTTCAAATTTTTTGAACTCATATTTTGGACTCGAAGACATTTTTCGAGTCCAATTTTTTGTGTTACAGTTACTAATATGGTTGCTAAATTAACAGTTGTTTTCTTTATTATTTTATGTTTTCAAGTTGGCATAATGCTAACTTTACTGCCTTGGATAAATTGGAGTATTTTAGGAAATTGGGGCGATAATTATCTGCTCGCCAGCCTTTCAAGAACAACAGGTTTGCCAATAATTCAACAAGCGATTTCTTCCGGTTGGATCAGAGGAGCGGTTTCTGCATTGGGAATTTTAAATCTTTGCGTTGCCTTTTGGGAAGTATTTAATTTTGGAAAAAGCGTAAAATCTTTAGAAAATAATGTATGATTCGAAACTTATTTATCTCATCACTGAAGGAAAATTAACCTCGCAAAATTTTTCCAAAAAAAAAAAGCAAGTTATTGACATTGTTGAGCTTGCAGTTAAGTCTCAAATAAATTTTATCCAAATCAGAGAGAAAAATCTTTCAGCCGAATTAGTTTTTAAACTCACTAAAGAAACAGTCGAAATTGCTAAAAATGCAAAAACAAAAATCCTAGTCAACGAGCGTTTTGATATTGCAATTGCTGCAAAAGCAGACGGTGTTCACTTAACCTCAAAAGCAATCCCAGTAAACATTGTAAAAAAAAATGTGCCAAACAGTTTTCTAATTGGCGTTTCAGCTCATACGGTTTCTGATATTAAAATTGCTCAATCAGAAGGTGCAGATTTTGTCACCTTAAGCCCAATTTTCACAACAATAAATAAAGGAAAGCCCAAAGGAATCAATCAATTAGCAAAGATTTCAAAACAATTCTTTCCATTTCCGATAATCGCACTCGGCGGAATTAATGAAATAAATTATCAAAATGTTTTGGAAATATCAGGTGGTTTTGCTTCAATTAGTTTTTTGAACAATCAAACAAATTTCAAATTAATCAGTAAAAATATTTATTAAAAGCCACCCATGGGATTCAAACCCACGACCTTTCGATTACGAATCGAATGCTCTATCAGCTGAGCTAGGGTGGCAAAAAAGCAAGTTTGGATTTTATAACAACAGAAAAGATCTTGCAAATTTAATAGTTTTTCAATCTTCTTTATCAACTTCAATATCTTTTTTATATTTTACTTTGCGGAGTGAGGGAAGTGCTTTTTCGACCGGTTTATTTTGACCGAAAACTTTGCTCGGCGGAGCTAATGGCTTCCTAATCGAATCGAAAAGTTTAGTTTTAGCCTTATTTTTTGATATTTTTCTTTTCATCAATTTAAATATATCAAAAACTAATGTAAAATTTGATATTAAGTTAAGACAAATACAATATTTGAATTTTACTTAAGACTCTGCCCCCAAAACTGGAAAAAAATGTGACCAAAACCAGAATCAACAATAAGTTTCAAATTCGTCCGTTTTGGTTTGCTGCGTCAAGTTATTATTTTTTGCTTTTATTATTTTCACTTATTTTAGGTTTTGTAGCTTGGATAATTTTTCAAAATAATGAAGATGAAACGCCCATAATTATTGCAGTTAGCGTATTTATAGTGATATTTGTTACTGGCACATTTATCCGCGGAAAGCTCAAACAGAGAGTCCAGACGAAAATTTTAATTGGAAATAATAAACTAAACGAAAAGTTTCTCGTTAAGAAGAAAGCAAAAGTCGAGAAAAAATTGACAATACAGACTAATGCGAAAATAATTACCGAAATCGAAAAAAAATCAGAAGCAGCCAATCTTTTAGGCAATTTATCAGAGGTTCATTGGGAAGTTTTTGAGATTTGCAATGATTATCTCGAAATGATTGATAGCGAATTTAAAACAGTTGGTAATGGCTCTCCGCGAATAACTGAATTAGTTAAAGGACGCGAAAAAATTCGCAGATTACATAAAAAACATTTGCTTGATTGGGTTGCTCTTGAATCTGGCGAACTGACAAAAAATGCAAATTTAATGCCGACTTCAGGAGAAAAAGTAACTGGTGGAAACCGAGCTTTATTGGTTTTAGAATCAGCACTTGAGTTTTATCCGAATGAAAAAAAAATAACAGATTCGATACTTGCAATTAATGAATTTGTGAGTTCAACGAAAGTCGCTGAAAGTATTGAAAACGCCGAAAAAGCTGTTTCGCAACAAGACATACAGATGGCAATTAGTTTTTATCGAGACGCACTTTTTCAACTCGCCAGCGAACATATCAGAATAATCGAAAAAGAAGATGTTGCCGCTCGAATTAATCAAGAAATTGACAAATTGAGAAGTCGTAAATCAGTTATTTAGACATAAAAATAGGGGAAAAATGGCAAGTCAAAACTGTCCACGATGTAAAAGTAATAGAACAAGACGCGGTTATCGTCATACGCCGCTTTGGTCAAGGCTAATTTGTCGTTACAATCTTTTGTGTGACGGTTGCAATTGGGAATTTAAAGGATTCGGAGTTCCTTTTACTGTTTCTTCAAAGCCGACCAAGAGGCACAAAAAATTGGTTGAAAAACCAATCACAAAAATAGCAGAAAAAAAGATTTGATTTAGTTGCAATGTGTAATATTCAAAAGTTATTCGTAACAATCACACAGCTATTTGCTCTTGTCTTATTTGTTTCTTCACAAACAACAATACCAGAAGACGTTCTTTCGCAACGCTTTATCGACCCCGAAAATTTAATACACCTTGGTGATTTGATAGACGTAGATTTTGTTGGCAGCACGGAATTTGATTGGCGTGGAACGTTAAATCCGGAAGGATTGATAGACAGCGTTGGTTTTTCACAAAATTCGGTCAACGCACTTTGCAAATCAGAAGAAAATGTAGCGGCAGAAGTCGCCAATTTATTTGCCAAAACACTACGAAATCCAAACGTTGTTGTAAAAATTTTAGATCGTTCAAATCGTTCTTTAGCCTATATTTACGGTGCAATAAAAACTCCACAACGTTTTAAAATGAAGAGAAAAGCTCTGCTCAATGAACTTGTGATTTTATCGGGTGGAATAACAGAAAAAGCGAGCGGCGAGATCCAAATTTTTCGACCAGCAAAAGCTAATTGCGAGTCAATTTCCAATCAAGAAACAGAAATATTAAATATAAAAATCAGTGATTTGATCAAGGGGAAACCTGATTCAAATCCACAAATCAGGCTTGGCGATATTATCACCATAAAGGAAGCTGATCCGATTTATATTATTGGCGGAGTTTTGAATCCGCGACAGTTACTTTTTCGTGAAAAAATGACGTTAAGTCGTGCAATTGCTGCAGTTGGCGGGTTAGCTCCAAACGCAACTCTGAAGCAAATTACAATATTTAGAAGAATTGATGGTGTTTCAAAAACAATTTTGGTAGATTTTGAACTGATAAGTAGCAAAAAAATGGAAGATATTGAACTTCAGAAATATGATATAGTTGAAATTGGTGTTGAAGGAGATCAAAGAAAATTCACACCTTTAATCAAAGGATTTGGTGAAAAAGATAAAGAATCGATTAATCTTCCAATTAGAATTATCGAATAGTTTTACAAAATACAACTTAAACTTTACAATCAATGTTAAAGTTCATTAGCAGGAGAAAATATAAATGGCAGAGAAGAAACAATTCCTTACAAAAAGAAAAATAGCACTTTTACTAACAACGGTATTATTTATTTCCCTTTTTGTTTTACTAAAATATGAGCAAATTGCTTTTATTTATGTTTTAGCAACGCTCGGTTTAGTTGCTCTTTTATTGACAGTAGCATATTCCGATCTTGAAAAAGTTGGGCGTGAAAACATCGAAAGTTGAAAATGTTGCGTAAAATTTTAAAAAATATTCACCGAAATATGAGAGCATTTTGTTCTTTCAATATTTTGGTGTTTTTTTTGTTCACGTTTTGTTCATTTAATTTTGGACACACCAATCAATTTGCAGATAACAAAAGCCTGTTTCCAATTCGTTGGAAATCGAACAAAATTAAGATTGCTTTATCTAATTCTCTTGTTGGTCAAAACCCAAATTCTAAAAATAACAATGAATTTTTAAATGTTGTGAAACGAAGTCTTCGGTCGTGGGAAGCTGTTGCTAATATTGAATTTGTTGAAACAACTTCTGACAAATTTTCGACAAATTTTGAAGGAAAAAATGGCGATGGAATTAATTTAATAACCATTGCACCAACTGCCGAAAACCTTGATCTGTTCGTTGATAATCCATTTGAAACTTCATCTAAAACCAGAGTTTTTTACAACCGCAAAGGCATTATCAGTGAAGCTGATATTGTGCTAAATCCGCTTGTCCAATTTACAACCGACGGAACATTTGGAACTTTTGACCTTGAATCAACAATTACACACGAAATTGGACATTTATTAGGACTCGATCATTCGCCAATTATTGGTTCGATAATGCAAACGCATCAGGGTAAAAACGGAATTTACAGTTTGCTCAAAAACAACAGAAAGTCATTGTCAGAAGATGACATAAACGGAATTCATTCACTTTATGGAGCAAAATCTGTTGACGATTCGTTTGGAAATTTAACGGGGAAAATTTACACAAAAGGTATTTCGCAGGAACTTCAAGTATGGCTTGAAAATGCGACCGATGGAAATATTGTTTCAGGCTTTTTTACTAGGCTTGACGGCACTTTCAAGATAAACAATATTGCTTCTGGAAAATACAAAATTTACGCAACAGATAAAAAGCAGCTAAATTTTTCGCAATTTTTGGGTGAAGTTTTAATAAAGCAAAACTCAGTTAGTAACTTTGTGAAATCTATAAAACTTACTCCAAAAACTTTTTCGGTTGAATATGTTGGCACAAATGCACAACTTTCTAATATTTCTGTTGAAACTTCAACAAACAGCACAATTTTGATTTTTATTGGCGGCAATAATTTGGATGAAAAAAATATAAGTATAAATTTTAGTTCACAATATTTGTCTGTGAAGCAAGATAGCTTAATTTTGCACGATTTTGGTGCTGAAACAACAGTTGTAAGTTTTGAGCTAGTAGTTTCAGAAAATGCTGTTGCCGGAGATTATTCAATAAACATCAGTAATTTAGCGGGTGAAACGACTAATTTAATTGGTGGGATTAAGGTATTTTAAAGTAATTTATATCTGCTCTTGCATTTTAAATTAGGAATGTGGATAATACCTATGCCCGCCTCCCCGGTGGGCACTTGGTCATAAGGGGTGAGGACTTGTGACCGTAGGGGCAACGGTGTGGGAGACGTTGCCCCGTTAAATTTTATAAGGCTTGATATTGTTTACTAAACGTTGTTTTATTTAGACGTAAACTTTTTTAATGCGACGCAAATGTTCGGAACAGACTAACTCGAATCTCAAATTTGCATTCAACGCAAACAGATAATTATTACTTTAAGAGATCACGAATTTTATTCGTTGGTCTTTTTTTAATTTGTATGGAAGATCAGATAAGCAATAAAGCAAAACAAACCTGGTTTAGAAAGTGGATGATGCAAGGTGTTGAAGAACCTGAAGGTCCGCACGAGAAAGAGCGTCAACATCAAACGCATCCGTGGTGGAAGGTTATGTGCCTTACTGGTGTTGATTATTTTTCAACACTTGGATATCAGCCCGGGATTGCTTTTCTAGCAGCTGGGGCTTTATCACCGATTGCTACATTTGTCTTAGTTTTACTAACGCTTTTTGGAGCTTTACCAATTTACAGCCAAGTTGCAAAAGAAAGTCCTCATGGCGAAGGTTCAATTTCGATGCTTGAATCTTTACTTTCACGTTGGAAAGGAAAATTGTTTGTTCTAATGCTTCTCGGGTTTGTTGCGACTGATTTTGTCATCACAATTACGCTTTCTGCCGCAGACGCAACTGCACATATTTTAGAAAATCCATTTGTTGCCAATAATCTGCATTTTTTAGATCATCCTGTTTTAGTAACTTTAATTCTAATTGCAGTTCTTGGAATAGTTTTTCTCAAAGGTTTTAAAGAGGCAATTGGAATTGCTGTCGTTTTAGTCGCAATTTATTTGTTTTTAAATTTAATTGTGATTGGATCAGGTGTTTATTGGATATTTCAACATCCTGATTTGCTAGGAAATTGGAAAGAAGCACTATTTCAATATAAGGGATCAAATGGCAACGTGTTTTTGCTTGTCGGTTTTGCCTTAATGACTTTTCCAAAATTAGCATTAGGACTTTCCGGATTCGAAACCGGAGTTGCAGTAATGCCTTTGGTAAAAAATCCGAACCGGATTGGCAACACCAGAAAAATGCTCATCGTAGCGGCAATTATTATGAGTTTTATGCTCATTTTTAGTAGCTTTATTACTAGTGTAATGATTCCGCCAGCGGAGTTTCAACAAGGCGGAAAAGCATATGGAAGAGCGTTAGCATTTATCGCACACGACAGACTTGGAGATTATTTCGGAACTTTTTATGATATTTCGACTGTTTTAATTCTTTGGTTTGCCGGTGCGAGTGCAATGGCTGGGCTTTTAAATATTGTTCCGAGATACTTGCCGCGATACGGAATGGCTCCGGAATGGGCAAAAGCAACAAGACCTTTAGTTTTGGTTTTTACGATAATTTGTTTTGTTGTAACCTGGTTTTTTAAAGCCAACGTTGAAGCCCAAGGCGGTGCTTATGCGACCGGAGTTCTTGTTTTAATGACATCTGCCGCAGTTGCAGTGACGCTTTCTGCTCGCCGTAAGAAAAGTCGTTGGTTTGCAGGTTACGCGATTATTTCTGCGGTTTTTGCATATACAACGATTACAAACATAATTGAGCGTCCAGATGGAATCAAAATCGCATCATTCTTTATCGCCGGAATTGTTTTGGCTTCATTTTTTTCAAGAGCCTTGCGATCTACGGAAATACGTATTGATAAAATTGAATTTGATGAAACTGCCGAAGAATTTATCAAAGATATGTCGAAAGGTGAATTGCGAATTGTTACTAACCGTCGCGAAGTTGGCGATGTTGCTGAGTATAGATTCAAAGAACACGAAAAACGCGTCGATAATCATATTCCTTCAGGCGATCCGATTATTTTTTACGAAATCAAACTTGGCGATGCTTCAGAATTTAAAGGAAAACTAAAAATTCACGGCGTTGATATTGATGGCTATCGCGTTCTCCGGACTGAAGCTCCGGCAGTTCCGAATGCAATTGCGGCACTTTTAATGTATTTGCGAGACCGAACCGGCAAAATTCCGCACGTTTATTTTGGTTGGAGCGAAGGAAATCCGATAAGTTATTTAATTAGATATATTTTGTTTGGAGAAGGCGACACCGCACCTGTGACAAGAGAAATTTTACGACAAGCAGAAAACGACCCGGAAATGAGACCAAATGTTCACGTTGGCGGTTAATCATTTTTTGATAATAAATGCGGATTCATCGACAAAAAACATGAACGGCAAAAAACCGGACGACCTTGTGAGGGATAAAAGGGAACAGTTGTTTGCGAATCACATTTGCCACAGTTGACGATTACTTCAATTCTTTGTTTCAAACCCGAATTTTGTGCGGTGTTAATTGCGGAGAGTCTTTCGTTTTTAGCTATTTTGCAAGATTTACAGCGTTTTGGTGGATTTTGTAAACCTTTATCGGAGAAAAAAAGTTGCTCACCAGCAGTCCAGATAAAATTTTCAGAACAATCAATGCATTTGATTTCTGCATCTTCAAAATGATTTTCAACTAATTTTTGAGTGTTCAAATTTTCAGTTTGCGAATTTAATTGCGACATAAATCTCTTCTTCCCATGAAATTGTTCAGCGGAGAATTGAGTTCATCAAAACAACCGCGTTTAAGCAAAAGAATATTAATAATTCAGATTTTTTTGATTATTTACTTTTACAAAGATAGAATAGAAGTATCTTAAATCATTATGGAATCTGGCAATAAACGTTATAACTAATTGAAATAACTGTCAAGAAGCAAGAATAAATGAAAATTCTAATAGTCGGTTCGGGTGGCAGAGAACACGCTTTAGCTTGGAAATTTAACAAAAGTTCGCGTGTTTCAAAAATATATTGTGCAAATGGAAATGCTGGAATTTCTCAAATTGCCGAATGTGTTGATATTTTGCCAACCGAAATTGTAAAGTTGCGAGATTTTGCTCTTGCAAGTCAAATTGATTTAACTTTTGTTGGCGGAGAAACCTCGCTCGCACTTGGAATTGTTGACGATTTTAAACAGCACAATTTGCGGGTTTTTGGTGCGAGCCAAAAAGCGACACAACTTGAATCAAGCAAAGTTTTTGCCAAAAATTTTATGTTGCGTAACGGAGTTTCGACGGCAAAATATTTTGTCGCAAACTCATCCGTGGAAGCAAAGTCTTTGCTAGATAATTTTGAAGAAAGTGTTGTCATCAAAGCTGATGGCTTGGCTGCCGGAAAAGGTGTAATTGTTGCCAAAAATAAAGTTGAAGCAATTTCAGCAATTGACGATTTAGAAGATTATGTTGGTAAAGATGCGTGTCGGCAGATTGTTTTAGAAGAATGTTTAATCGGAAAAGAAGTTTCACTTTTGATGTTTGCTGATGGCGAAAGTTTTTCTTTAATGCCAGCGGTGAGAGATTATAAAAGAATTGGCGAAGGCGATATAGGTGCGAACACAGGCGGAATGGGAACTTTTTCGACTGATGATTTATTAAACGAATCGCAACTCTTAGAAATCATCGCAACTGTTATAAACCCAACACTTAAAGGCTGCATAAGTGAGGGTTTTCCATTTAGTGGGATTTTGTTTCTTGGGCTCATGCTAACCGATAATGGAATAAAAGTTTTGGAATATAATGTTCGTTTCGGTGATCCGGAAACGCAATCAATTATGATGAAACTTGATTCTGATTTACTCGAAATCTGCGAAAAAGTTATCGACCATCAGCTCAATCAAATCAATGTCAAATGGAAAACAGGAGCTTCGGCGTGTGTTGTTCTGGCGGCAAAAGGCTATCCGCAAAATACAATAATTGGCGATATAATCAGCGGTTTAGATAATGTTGAAAATGTAACTGTTTTTCATGCCGGAACATCGAATGATGATACTGGAAATTTGATTACTTCTGGCGGAAGAGTTTTGGGAGTTTCTGCACTTAGTGAAAATATAGAAACTACTTTAGAAATTGCATATTCAGAAATTGAGAAAATTAATTGGAACGGAATACAATTTCGTCGTGACATTGGAAAACAAAATTAAAGATTATGACCAAAACATATCGATATTATGATTTGATTATGGCGGCTTTCGTCACTGTTTTGTTGTGTTCAAACTTAATCGGTGTGCACAAAGTCTCGGTTGTTAATCTGCCATTTTACGGCGATTATGTTTACGGTGCCGGTGTTTTATTTTTCCCAATAAGCTATTTGTTTGGCGATATTTTGACCGAAGTTTACGGTTACGCACGTTCGCGTAAAGTAATCTGGGCTGGATTTGGAGCGTTGATTTTCGCTTCTTTGATGGCATTTACCGTCACACTTCTGCCGGTTGCCTCAACAATGGAACCCGAAAAACAAAAAGCTATCGAATTGATTTTTGGGCAAACTCCGCGAATTGTTGCCGCCTCGCTTCTCGCATTTTGGCTCGGTGAATTCGTCAACTCATTCGTTCTCGCAAAAATGAAACTTCTGACAAAAGGGAAGTTTATGTGGCTTCGCACAATTGGCTCAACAATTTTTGGCGAAATCGCTGATTCTGTAATTTTTTATCCAGTCGCGTTTTACGGAATTTGGTCAAACGAACAACTAATCAGCGTAATGATTGGAAATTATTTTATTAAAGTATTGTGGGAAGTTCTCGCAACACCGTTCACATATCTTATCGTCGGTTTTTTAAAGAAAAAAGAAAACGAAGATTTTTACGATAAAAATACAGATTTCAATCCATTTAGCCTCGAAGCATAACTCGCAATTTCGAAAAGATTTTTGCCACCAAATAACAAAGATTGACATAGATTGTTATTCTTATTATTATTCTCATCAGGAGATTATTAAAAATATGAACGTATCATTAACACCGGAACTAGAAAATTTAGTCAACGAGCAAGTCAAATCAGGTCTTTATAACTCTGCTAGTGAAGTTGTCAGAGAAGGACTTCGTCTTTTTAAAGAACAATTAATACTCAAAAATATTCGTCGCGACGAACTGCGTCGGGAAATTATGATCGGTGTGGATCAGATTCGGAATGGTGAATATACTTCGATTAATTCGCAAGAAGAACTCGAATCATTTACCGAGAACTTAATTAGCGAGGCGAGGCGAAAGTATGCTAGACAAAATCAAGACTAACTTTCCCGCTCTTCAATTTACCAATTTGGCAAAAACTGATATTGAAGATACTTGGCAGTATCTGGGTGAATTCGGAGAGGATATTGCCGAGAAACTAATCACTCAAATTGTTGAAAAATGTCTGACACTTTCACAAAATCCAAAGATTGGAAGAGTAAGAAACGATTTGATTGTAAATCTTCGTCAATTTCCTTTTAAGAATTATAACATTTTCTACTTCCCGCTTAAAAATGGAATTGAAGTCCACCGTGTTTTGCACAGTTCAAGGGACAACATCCAAGTATTCGACACAGAAATGGATAAGTTAAACTAAAAATTATGACCGAAACCGAACAGAAAACTTCCTTTTTCGATTCAATTCGCAAACATCAGAAATTTTTGTATGCGGTGGCAATTGCTTTGTTATTCGGGTTGTTTGCATTTCAGCTTTGGTTTCACGCTGTCCGCACGAGCGCGACGTTTGACGAACCGGCGCACACGGTTGCGGGATACCGTTATTGGCAATGTGGCGATTTTGGTATTAACCCCGAACATCCGCCGCTTCTCAAACTGTTGGCAACTGCATCGCTTAATTTTCGCGCTAATCTGATTGAGCCGAAAGGCGATTGCGGAGCGCGTTACACATCGAAACTGGAAATGTTCAATTTGGGTGGCGAGTTTTTAACTGAAAATGGCGTGGATTCGGTTATGATTCCGGCTCGGCTTTTGGCGGCGTTGTTGAGTTTAGCTTTGGCAACTTTGATTTTCTTGGCAACTTTGATGATGTTCGGACGGTGGGAAGCGTTGACGGCTTTGGCGATTTTGGCGTTTGAGCCGAATTTAATCGGGCATGGCGCACTCGTGACAACCGATATGGCTTTGACAGTTACGGCTTTCGGTGCGTTTTTCGCGCTTTACGGTTATGTTCAAAATCCGACTTGGAGGCGAGGTTTGATTGTCGGTTTGGCGTTGGGGTTGATGCTTGCCGCGAAACATTCAGCGGTGATTTTTGTTCCGCTCTTGTTTGTAGTTTTTATCGCAGATGCAGTTCTGTATCGACAAGATGAAGACCGTTTACCGAAAAAACTTTTACGCCAGACAGCCGTTTTTGCCGGATTCTTCTTTGTAGGTTTTGTTTTGCTTTGGTCGTTTTACGGTTTTCGTTACCACAGTTTGCCGAATACATCGGAAAAAATGGTCTTGGTTGAAGATTATATCAAGGCAAACGGGCGACCGGAAATGGTTGAATCCTTGTCGGCGAAAGTTGTCACGACCATCAATAATTTTCGCATCTTTCCCGAATCGTATATTCTCGGACTCGCCGATATTGTGGCAACAGGCAGCCGCAACGTCGCAATTTTTGACCAAAATTACGCCACCGGACAATGGTTTTATTTTCCCCTCGCCTTTGCCGTCAAATCGAGTATTGCTTTGTTGATTTTGTTGCCATTTGGTCTGTTGTTCCCGTTTTTTAATCGGGAGAAAAGACGCGAGATGCTTTTTATACTCGTGCCGCCCTTAGCGTTTTTCGCTATCTCGCTGACTTCGAAAATGAATATCGGTGTGCGCCATATCTTGCCGATTTATGCTTTTTTAATCGTGGCGGCGGCAGTTGGGGCGGTTTGGATGAGTCGCAAATTTTATTATTTTCGGTATATTTTAATCGGGCTTTTAATTTTTCACGCTGTCACCGCCTTACGCACTGCACCGAATTACATTGCTTTCGCCAATGACTTTTTCGGCGGCACGAATAATTCTTATCGCATTTTCCGCGACTCAAGTTCCGAATGGGGACAAAATTATAAACTCATCAACGAATATTTGAAGCGCGAAAACATTACCGATTGTTGGTTTGCGGGCATCGGCAATCTCGAAGTAATGCGTGTTTCGCAGCCGTGCCGCATTTTGCCCGCCAATCAATTGTTCGGATTCGTTTCCCAGCTTAACGAAATTACGCCGCCCGTCATCGAAGGCACGATTTTGGTCAGCATCAACAATTTGCCGCCACGCGGCGGCGACGAATATACGGCTTTCTGGCAGACACAGCCGATTGACCAAATCGGCGGCACGATTTTCGTCTATCGCGGACGTTTTGAAATGCCGACAGCCGCCGCTTTGAGCCGTGTCGTTCGCGCCAATCAACTTGTTCGTTTCAATCGTTTGGAAGAAGCGATTGCCGAAGGACGAGCCGCCATCGAACTCGCCCCCGAAGATGCGCGAACACATCTCGCTTTAGGTTTAGCGTTGCTTCGCGCTGATAAGAAAGACGAAGTGCGAAAAGAATTTGAAGCAGTTGTTGAAACCGCAAAATCCAATCCTGCACTCTTTCGCACTCAGGAAGTGCGGGCACAGAGGGAACTTGAAAAATTAAAAGAAGGGGAAGTTAAGTGATTAGGTGGATAGGGCTTTAAGTGGTTAGGGGAAGAAAGTTATTTTTTAATATGAGACAAATATTTGTTTTGCTTGAGATTAGAAAATATTCAAAAAAACATAATCACTTAAACACTTTTTCACCTAAACCCTAAAAGAATACAATTTAAGGAATAATTTTATGAATCCAATTGAACTAAAAACTACCGTATCCGAAGCCGTCCGCAAGCATAAAGAATTTCTTTTTCCGGCGGTTACACCTTATTATCAAGAGCCGATTGCACTCATCAAAGGCGTTGGCGAATACGTCTGGGACGATCAAGGCAATAAATATCTTGATTGTTTCGGCGGAGTTTTGACCGTCAGCGTCGGACATGCGAATCCGACAATCAATGAAGCTATTATCAAGCAAACAAACACTTTGCAACACGCATCAGGTTTATATGCAACGAAACCGCAAGGCGATTTAGCGGAAAAACTCGCCGAAATCACGCCCGGAAAATTGCAGAAATCGTTCTTTTCATCAAGCGGAACTGAAGCCAACGACACGGCACAGATGGCGGCGAAACTTGCGACAGGCAGACACGAAGTTGTTGTTTTGCGACACAGTTATTCGGGACGAAGTGCGACGGCTTTATCGGCGGTCGGACATTCGACTTGGAAATCTCTGCCGTCGCAAGTCGCAGGAATCGTCCACGCACCTGCTCCGTATTGCTACCGCTGTCCGTTCAAATTGGAATATCCAAGCTGCGAAATGGCGTGTGCCAACGACATCGAAGAATTAATCCAAACAACCACGACCGGAGAAATCGCCGCGTTTATGGCTGAACCAATTTTGGGAGTTGGCGGATTTATCGTCCCGCCGAAAGAGTATTTCCAAATCGCCTACGAAATCGCCCGCAAACACGGCGGTTTGTGCATCGCGGACGAAGTGCAAACGGGCTGGGGCAGAACGGGCGACAAATGGTTCGGCATCGAACATTGGGGCGTTGAGCCGGACATTATGACATCAGCAAAAGGAATGGCGAACGGCGTGCCAATCGGCTGGACGATAGCAACCGCCGAAGTTGCCGACAAATATCCGGGTTTAACCTTCGCCACATTCGGCGGAAATCCGATTTCCACAAGTGCCGCATCAGCCGTTATCCAAATGATCGAAGACGAAGATTTGCGGACAAACTGCAAAGTTGTCGGCGATTATCTGCGTGAAAAACTATGCGGATTGTTTGAGCGATACGATGTTATCGGCGACGTTCGCGGAATGGGTTTGATGCAAGCCGTCGAATTGGTTGTTGACAGAAAAACCAAACAACCGAACCCGCAAGCCGTTTTGAAAGTCTTTGAAGAAACTAAAAAACAAGGCGTTTTGATCGGCAAAGGCGGACTTTACGGCAATGTTATCAGAACAGGAATGATGCTTAATTCAACGAAGGATAATGTTGATGAGTTGATTGCGGCTTTGGATAAAGGTTTTGCGATTTTATAGGAGTAATTTATGTCTGAAGTATTTATTTGTCCATTACCGCAAATTTGGAATGAAATTCATCAAAACTTGACTGTTGCATTAGAAAATAATTTTAGTGAATCAATACCCAAACCGCCAATTCCCTTGATTTTAAATGGTTGGACATTTTCATCTGACCAAGATAAAAGTTCAAGATGGAAAGAAACATTGAATTGGGCGGAAAAATATGGATTTATAGATTTAATTCCAAAATTTTCCAAAACCGAAAGCTATTTCGGCAATCCAAGTGATACATATAACTATGGCGATGATTTAGTTTCTGAATTATTTGAAGACTGAAAATTATTGCATCGGCAGAGGATTAAAGAAAGTAGTTGGTTGTTAATGTTCGGTAAAAGTTGACAACCAAATCCGCAGTAGAGACACGAAAAGATAGTCTTTGTGCATCTTCAATACACGGTTCATTTTGCGAAAGATAAAGGGCTTTCAAAATACCAAGTCCGCGTATGCGGACGCAAGCATGTAGCCACAGGCGAAAGCCTGTGGAAAAGATGAAAATGAATTTAAGCCCGCGAAGTCGGGCGACAGAAATTGCAACATTGAGTGTTTCTATCGCTGTCTTCGACAGCTTGAAACTTCTCGTGCTTTACCCGTAGTTTGCACTACGGGCTACATGCTTTCACTCGCATACGCGAGCTAAAATCAATATTTGGATCTAAAATTACATGAAAACACTAATCAAAAACGGACGAATCGTTACGGCAGTGGACGATTACACGGCAGATATTTTAATCGAAGCAATTTAATTTATGGACAAAATCTTTGAATTGCAAGACCTTGAATTTGAATGGGACGAAGAAAAATATGCGGCAAATATGTTCAAACATAACGTAAAATTTGAAGAAGCCGCCGAAGTTTTCTTTGACCGTTTTTATATTTTGGGCGATGCTTCGGTTAAAGAAGAACAACGTGATTATTTGGTCGGGGTTTCGTATTCGTCTAAAATGTTGTTTGTGGTGTATGTTGAACGCGGAGTTCGGATGCGGATTATTTCTGCACGTCTGGCAACTTCGCACGAGAGAAAAGATTATGATGAACAATTCTAAAGAAATTATGACGGAAGAAGGCTATGTTTTAAGACCTTATCCCGAAGAAAAAGAAGAAGTTACGATTTCCATTCCGAAGTTGACTTATCAAGCCTTGGAAAAAATTGCCGAACGCAAAGATTTATCGTTAAAAGCAATTATCAAATTCTATATCAGCCACGGAATGCGGCAAGATTTAACCAACGACGAAGCCAAAGAACTTACGCTGAAACGGCTCAAGAATCGGAAAGGAGTTGAGGAAAATTTGGAAGTAGATTTGGCGGCTTAAAGTATTGCGGCGTTGGGTATAGGTTTTGCAACAGTTTAATTTTATGGATAAACTTTACGAACTTCACGACCTTGAATTTGAATGGGACGAGGAAAAATATGCGGCAAATGTTTTTAAACATAATGTAAAATTTGAAGAAGCCGCCGAAGTTTTCTTTGATAACGAACATCAATTCGGCGATGCTTCGGTTGACGAAGAATTTCGAGAATATATTGTCGGATTTAGTTTTCAACTTAATCTGCTTTATACCGTATTTGTTGAACGCGGCGAAAAAATCAGAATAATTTCGGCACGACAGGCAACCAAAGAGGAGGAAAAATTTTATGACAGAAGAAAATAAAACATTGACAACGCCCGAAGGTTATACGCTTACTTTGCGTGAACGCGAATCGGTTGAAATAAATTTGAATTTGGCAAAAGATACGTTAGAACTTTTGGAAGAAATCGCCAAAAAGAAAGATTTATCGGTTATTTCAATTATCAAATTCTTTATTTCAAAAGGCATCCGAGAATTAGAACCTGAATTGGCAAAGAAAAGTGCGATTAAGAGATTTAAGAACCGCAAAGGCGTTGAGGAAAATTTGGAGGCGGATTTGGCGGCTTGATGAATTGATTTCGGCTTTGGATAAAAGATTTGAATTAATACAGTATTTGATTTTCCCGATACAAGGTAGTCTTTTTAATAACTTAGAGCTATAGCTTCTAGTGAACAATAAATTCTATGAATCAAAATTTTTGGAAGGTATGTTTTTTTACTTTAGCAATTTTATCTTTAATAGGGTTACTATATTTATTCATGAATGATAACCAGACCAATTTTGAATCTATCCAGACGCTGGCAGCCAATCACTCAGCCGAAACCATCAACAAAATTCCGATTTGTGAAATTGCGGGAAGCGTTTTTGTGTTGACCGAGGGTAATGGAAGCGTAAAATTAGGTTTGGCATATATTACACTTGAAAATCGGGAATCAGGAAAAAGTTTTCGAGCGACTGCGAATGCTGATGGTGAGTTCAAATTTGACGTTCCACAAGGTAATTATACCGTAACTGCAAAAGCAATGCGACAATACTATACCCGAATAAATCGAACAGAAATCTTAAATACGAGTCGCATTTCAAGTAAATTAAAAGAGACTTCGAGGCAATATAAATTAAGTATTTTGGATGCTTTGCTTTTGACTGGAAGTAACGCAGTTCGATCTGGCATACCAGATGAGAAAATTCCAGCTACTAAAATTGTGGAATCATACGATTGGAAGTTTACGATTGCGGTAGATCAAAAACTGCAAAGCGTGATTCTGAGCAATGATAACTTGACAGATTTTCGTATTGCCAAATAGCTTGATTAAGAAATTTGAATAATAGTTTTAGACTAGCTTAGAAATTGAATTCGATGAAAAATATTTGTGGAAATGAATCGATCGATGTCTTCGACAGATTGTAACTTCTCGTGCATTACCCGTAGTTTGCACTACAGGCTAAACGCTTTCGTTCGCATACGCGAACTTTTGGTGAAAACTTTATGAAAACACTAATCAAAAACGGACGAATCGTAACGGCGGTAGATGATTATCACGCTGATATTTTAATCGAAGACGGCACAGTTTCGCTGATCGGCAAAACGCTTGATATTGAAGCCGATAAGGTGATTGATGCGAGCGGAAAACTTGTCATTCCGGGCGGAATCGATCCGCATACACATATGGATTTGCCGTTTGGCGGGACTTCTTCGAGCGATGATTTTTTTACCGGAACTCGTGCGGCGGCGTTTGGCGGAACGACTACGATTATTGATTTTGCCTTGCAAAACAAAGGCGAATCAATGCTCAAAGGCGTGGACACTTGGCACGAAAAAGCCGAAGGAAAAGCCGTCATTGATTACGGTTTTCACCTTATCACGACTGATTTTGAAGATTCTCACAAACCCGAAATGTTCAAATTGATTGACGAAGGCATCACGTCGTTCAAATTATTTATGGCTTATCCCGGCGTATTTTTGTCTGATGATGCAACAATTTATCGGGCGATGTCAGCGGCGGGCGAACGCGGCGGACTCGTCTGTATGCACGCGGAAAACGGAATTGTCATCAACGAAATTATAAAAAAATTCCTCGCGGAAGGCAGAACCGCACCGAAATATCACGCTTTAACTCGTCCGACACTCGCCGAAGCCGAAGGCGTTCATCGTGCCATCGCACTTGCCGAAATGGCGGAAACTCCTGTTTATATCGTCCATTTGAGCTGCACCGATGCACTTAATCAAGTCCGCCAAGCCCGTGATCGAGGCGTTTTGGCGTTTGCCGAAACTTGTCCGCAATATCTTTTCCTGTCAATCGACGATTACGGTGACGATTGGAACGGAGCAAAATATGTGATGACACCGCCTTTGCGAGAAAAACACAACCAAGCCGACCTTTGGAAAGGCTTGCGAATGGGCGACTTACACGTTATCGCCACCGACCATTGCCCGTTTTGTATGAAGGATCAAAAGGAACTCGGACGCGACGATTTTACGAAAATTCCAAACGGTACTCCCGGCGTTGAATATCGGATGGAACTGATTTATAACGGCGGCGTGGTGGAAAATCGAATCTCGCTCAACCGATTTGTCGAACTGACATCAACCGCCGCCGCGAAAATGTTCGGAATGTTCCCGAAAAAAGGCACAATCGCGGTTGGAAGCGATGCCGACATCGTGATTTTCGACACCGAAAAAGAACATACTTTCACGCTCGAAGCCCAACATATGAACGTTGATTATTGTGCGTATGAGGGCAAAACAATCAAAGGTAAAGTTGAAACAGTTTTGTCTCGCGGGCGTGTGGTGATTGAAAACGGCGAATGTTTGGTTGACAAAGGAAGCGGGGAATTCGTGAAGCGTGGCGAATGCGTGAAGATTTAAGTTCAGAGTAACGGCTTAAGTCGTGAAACCGCCAGCTTAACGTGGTGGTTCCTCACGCATAAATGCGTTACTCTAAACAAATGCGGCGAAATCGGTTCGGAATTAACCGACGATTCGTAAGATAATCGGTTTGTTGTGCTTGGAAACACATTGGATAAAACTCGTTCGATGGAAAACATTTTGCGTTGCCTATCTATTCCTTAACTTTAGCTTTTTCTTCTGCTAAATACTTCTCAAGTTTAGTTTTATAGTCTTTACAACTTTCTATCATTTTGGTTTTGTCATTTTTATTTTGTTCAAACGATTCACGAAAACTCTTTTTTATTGCACCAACAAAATAGTCGCGTGTTGCTTTGACAACCCAATTATCTTCAGTTGATTTCGATTCGTTTTCAAAAATTTGAATTACAGCATCGCACTCAGGAATTCCGGTAGTTTCACCATCAGCAACAGCATCAATTGCTTTGTCGGTGATGGTTTCGCTCGTCGGATTTGTTTTACCATCATTTGATTTTGTCGTTTTCGGGTCGCCTTCGACAGCTTTTTGTAAACGCTCAGAAATTCCACAACCCAAAATTAGGCTTAGCCCAATTGCAACGATAATAATAATACTTAATTTGTTTTTCATAATGTTTTTATTCAATTTCAACAACAAATTGACGAAACTTTTTAAAAGTTTTTAACCAATAAAAAAGACAAAGCGATGTTCACTTTGCCCTTTTGAAAAAATTAAAACTGAAACGTTAAACTTCTTTGAATTCAGAATCAACATCTTCACTAGAAAGAGCAACACGATAATTTTTGGACTGTTTTTGCTTTGTAATCAGCAAATCATCTTTTGTTTTTAGCAAATCTGCACGATTGTAAACCGAAAGTTCAAAGTTGTAACCGTGCGTAATCGCATCTTTTGGACAAGCCTCAACGCAAAAACCACAAAAAATACAGCGACCGTAATCAATATTGTAAACGCTTGCGTAACGTTCATCTCGCCCGACACGTTCGTCATATGGTCGAGCGTCGTCCTTTGCTTCGATATAAATGCAATCACTCGGACAAGCCGCCGCACATAAATAACAGGCAACACACTTTTCTTTTCCGTTTTCGTCAACGTGCAAAAGATGTTGCCCACGATAACGCGGCTGAACTGTTACTGGAACTTCAGGATACTGAACCGTCCAAGATTTTTTTGGCATTTGTGAAAGTGTGATTTTCATTCCTTTAATCACAGCTTTCGTCGAATTTAAAACATCGCTGATTAATGACATATTTTTTCTAAAAAAACTAAGCAACTCTAATATTTGTAAAAAGCTATCCAGAATTTGTTTTTATTTCGCGACTTGCAAAATAATTACAAAAATAAGTAACCCCAAAGAAATTAAGAACCCAATTACGCCAGTTATTATTCCACCGATTGCAATTCCTTTTCCACCGTTTTCAACAGGATTTGAATTAACATTTTTGATACCCAAAAATCCAGTTATAATTGCGGCAATTCCTAGTGGTAAACCGCCGTAGCAACAGATTGAAAGTAAGACAGCTAAAACACCACAAACAAGCGACACAATTGCCAATGTTTGATTTTGCCCACTCGAAATTGGTGGCGGTTGAAACGGTGTATTTTGTCCAACACCTTGATTGCTCCAATTTGCATCAGGTGCTGGTGGCGGTGTCCAGGCTTGTTGCATCTGATTTTGTTGACCAAAAGGACTCGGCGGCGGACTAAATGGACTACTTCCAAATGGATCATTTTGCGGCAAAGATTGCGGTTCTTGATATGGCGTTGGCTCAAAAGCTGGCGGCGATGGCAAATCAAATGGATTGGACGCAGGTTGTTCAAACGGCGACGAAACTGGTTCGTCAGTTGGTGTCCGATAACGCGAATTTCCCGGCAAAGGTATTCCGGTAAAGGTTGCGTCAAAATTAGGAACTTCAGCACTAATTAGAGTTGCTTCAGTTTCCGGATCAGTTGTTGCAGATGGTAAATTACCAAAATCAGGTGGAGAAATAATCGGCTCTTCAAAAATTGGCGGAAGCGGCAATGACTCACTCTGAATATTAATCGCTTCAGGAATTACAAAATCTGAAACAACCATTGTCTTCATCGAATCAACTTCTGCTGGCAATTCTGGCGACTCAATTGGAGGCGGCTCAGGAATAAAAATAATATCATCAGCTCTATTTGCAGAACTCGAGGCAACAACAGTTTTGAACGGATCAACGGCAACTACGGCTGTTAATCTTGCACCACAAAGCTGACAAAAATTTAAATTGTCAGGAAATTCTTTCGGGCATTCAGCCTTTGCACATGTCGGGTTTGTTTTCATTTTGACGAGTTATTCCTTTCGCTAAGGTATCTGTAAAACTTAAACAGCATAATACAGTATTTTTACCGTATTATGCCATTTAACATTAGATTAATTCGAGTTTGCTAAAGAAATATGCAATTTCAATCGCCGCATTTTCTTCTGAATCAGAACCGTGAACCGCATTTTCGCCGATTGATGTGGCGAAATCTTTCCGCAAAGTGCCTTCTGCAGCTTCCGCAGGATTTGTTGCTCCCATCAATTCACGCCACGCCGGAACTGCGTTTTCTTTTTCCAAAGCTAAAACTACACAGGCACCGCTCGACATAAATTCTGTCAATTCGCCAAAAAACGGACGTGCCGAGTGAACCGCGTAAAAACCTTCAGCTTCTTTAGTCGTCATATGAATCAACTTCATTCCACGAACTTTAAAACCGCTCTCAACAACTTTCTGCAAAATTGCTCCAAATTTGCCCGCACCAGTTGCGTCAGGCTTGATAATTCCAAATGTTAAATTGCTCATTTATTTTATTAACTTCTCCGTAAATATTACTTATTATTTTATGCTTGCTTTAACCTTAAAAAGACGATGATTTAGCATATCAACCCCAGCAGGAATTGCTTCGAGTGGCAAATATCCAAGAAGTGGTTCATATTCGCCAACATCATTTGGTTCCATTTCCATAAACAAAACTTCACCCGAAATATCACGAAAATTAGCAATCTTTATTGTGACTGGACCGTAGATTTCGCCTGGTCGAATTTCACCACTTGCCATTTCCATCTCAACTTTTTCGAGTATTTTTAATTCGCCCAATCTTTCTTTCCAGACGCTCGGTAAAGTCAAAAATGTTGAACCAGTATCAACTAATGCATTGAAAGAAATTTGCTTTCCAATCTCCAATGCGTTCGAAATTGTCACATCGACATTAATTTTTCCCATTTCTCTAACTGGTTTTAACTTAAAACTTCCCATCGTTTTTTTCTCAGATAACTACTTACCTAAAACAGCTTTCATCGTCGAACCAATGTCTGCGGGCGATTTCACGACATGAATTCCGGCTTCTGCCAAAGCTTTCATTTTCTCTTCCGCAGTTCCTTTTCCGCCTGAGATGATTGCTCCGGCGTGTCCCATACGGCGTCCCGGAGGTGCAGTTTGTCCTGCGATAAATGCGACGATTGGTTTGCGGCTAGATAAACCGCTCGAGAATGCCCAAGCCGCCGCGTCTTCTTCGGCAGTTCCGCCGATTTCACCAATCAATACGATTCCTTCTGTTTCGTCGTCATCAGCAAATAATTTCAAGGCGTCTGTGTGATTTGTTCCGATGATCGGATCGCCGCCGATTCCGATTGCGGTTGATTGTCCGAGTCCGACTGCTCCGGTTTGTCCAACTGCTTCATACGTCAAAGTTCCGCTTCGCGAAACGATTCCGATGCTGCCTCTTTTGTGAATATGTCCCGGCATAATACCGATTTTACATTCGCCCGGCGTAATAATTCCTGGGCAATTCGGACCAATCAAACGTGTGTTTGTGCCGTTCAGATATTCGCGAACTTTGACCATATCTGCAACCGGAATTCCTTCTGTGATGCAAACAACAAGCGGCAAACCAGCGGCAGCGGCTTCCATAATTGCATCAGCAGCAAATGCTGGCGGAACGTAAATAATTGAGACATTTGCACCAGTTTGGGAAACTGCGTCGCTCACCGTATTGAAAACCGGAACGCCTTCGTGAGTTGTGCCGCCTTTCGCAGGCGTTACTCCGCCAACAACATTTGTGCCGTAAGCAATCATGTGATGCGTGTGAAAAGTTCCTTCTTTTCCGGTAATTCCCTGAACAATCAGGCGTGTGTTTTTATCAACTAAAATGCTCAAGTAATTTGCTCCTAAGTTGTGTCTTTAAAATGCGAAATGACAGTATAACACGGCAAATTTTTATTTGAAAAATACGGTATATGTTAAAATCTCACAGACGACAATGCAAAGGCACTTTTGACACAGATGCACACCGATAAAAGCAAGATAAAAACGGATTTTTTTCTTATCGTGCTTTTATCTTCTTAAATCTGTGTGTAACTGTGACAAAAAACGATTTCTAATTTTGTATGAGTGAAATTTCAACTTTAATTATTCCGATTGGAACGCAAATCGTTGCGTTAATTGATGTAAAAGTCATCAACGAAAATCGTATTCAACCGCGTGGAACTGTCGGCGTAATCAAATCTTCACCGAAAGACGCAACTCATTCTTACATCGCGGAATTTCTCGATGGCTCGATATGTTCAATCAAACGTAATGAATTTGCGATTCGCAAGCATTATCAAACTGACATTGCAATCGATACGCTGAAAGATCAAAATCTTAATGATTATGTGATTTACAGATGCGTTGTCGGTTCACGGGCGTTTGGGTTAGATGATGAAAATTCTGACACTGATTTACGCGGAATTTATCTTCCACCAGCCGATATTCAATGGTCGATGTATGGCGTTCCCGAACAGCTTGAAAACAAAGAAAACGAAGAATGTTATTGGGAATTGCAGAAGTTTTTAACCTTGGCATTAAAGGCGAATCCGAATATTTTGGAATGCCTGAACACGCCTTTAGTCGAATATAAAAACGAGATTGCGGACGAACTTTTATCAATCAAACATATATTTTTGTCGAAACTGGTTTATCAAACTTATAATGGTTATGTGATGTCGCAGTTCAAAAAGTTGGAGCAAGATTTGCGGACAAACGGCGAAATTCGTTGGAAACACGCGATGCACTTGATAAGACTTTTGCTACAAGGAATAGAAATTTTGCGTGAAGGCGAATTGATCGTTAAAGTTGATGAAAACCGCGATAAACTATTGACAATAAAACGCGGCGAAATGCTGTGGGAAAGCGTCAACGACTGGCGTTTGTTGCTTCATAAAGATTTTGAAAACGCTTTTGCGGAGACGAAACTGCTCGAACGTCCAGATTATGAAAAGGCAAATCAATTTTTAATTAAGGCGAGAAGAGAAATGGTTAAATAGTTCGTCGTTTTTTTGTCTTAACAAGTCTTAATTTTGGCAATTCTACGTTTCGATAAATTTGTTCAACCGTAATTACACATTCGACCCAATCTAGTTTAATAACTTCTCCAGCTTCTTCATAAACTCTGTAAGTCCATTCTTTTTCAGTTTTACGTTGGTAATGTTCGATTCTTTGTTCTTTTTGAGCAACAATTAAATAATCAGTTAAACTTTCAATTTGCAGATAAAGTTTAAGTTTTACATCTTTATCACGATATTCGGTAGATTTTGAAAGAACTTCAAAAATAACTTGTGGATTTTCCAAAGTATCAAAAATGTTCGCCACGAGTTTAGGATTACAAACCACCGTCACATCTGGATAAACATAATTTTCCTCATCAATTTTTACCCGTAAATCACTTCCGTGAATATCACAATCTTTTCCTTTGGCATCAAACAAAACACCTAAGCGACGAATAATATTTGTCCCAATCAAACTATGACTGTATTTTCCGCCAACCATTTGATAGATTTCACCTTCAAGAAATTCGTGTCGATACTTAGATTTTTCTTCAAATGCCAGATATTCCTCAACGGTCATCTCTTTTTTGATGGCTAATGCTCTACTCATTATTTTAAATTTTAACCCAATTAAACTTTTCTGCAAAGACTTTATTTTGTTAATATGACACATTGATTATTAATGATGAAAAACTTAAAACCATCATCGCCGAACAACCTTTTCCGCTTCTATTCGCCACAATCAGCGGAGCACATTTTACGGTTTTACTTCGCTCTATTCTGATTTTGACTTTCACGGCGTATATATTTTGCCGATTAAT
>JANNVK010000130.1:0-26790 GCA_031414415.1 Acidobacteriota bacterium | reverse complement strand
TGTTTAATTCCGGCACACGATCACGCATATCGCGAATGGTTTGCTGCAAAACCAATTCAGGATTTTCCATTTTGTCCATTGCCGCACCTGTTCCCGCACGAAACAAACGCTTTACTCTTGTCCACAATCCCATCTCTTTTTTCTCGCTCCTCAAAATTCAATAAAAACAGCCAGATAACTTTACGAACCTAATTTTCACAAAGTTGCAAAAACTAGCGTAAGTATAGCAAGAAAATCTGACTGTCTGAAACTTTAGACTGTAATATTCGACGATTATTAAAATTATTTTACCGAAATTAGCTTTTCTTTTAATTTTGTCCTTTTTTGAGAAAGTTAGCGAACTCATTTTTATCGCGAGTTAAGCCTGCGAATGTCGCTTTAATTTCATCATTTCCGTTGACAATTGCATAAAGTGGCAATGCGACAGTTCCAAATTTTTGCTCCTGCATTTTTTGAAAACCTTCATAAGGTTCACCTTCGCGATCCGTATATAAACGAACGAGAATAAACTTGCTCAATTCGTCGCTAACCTCTTTAATCGGAAACATATTGGCTTCCATCCAACGACAATTTGTGCAGGTATAACCAGTAAAATCAACGAAAATTAGCTTATTTTCTTTTTTTGATTTTTCGAGAGCAGCTTTATAATCGTTGGTTATCCAAGCAGAATCGTCGCTCGGTTTTGCCTCGCCCGAAGATTGTTTCATTGCCAAAGAACTTGAAGTTGGTGGCGGCAAAAATGCTTCGAGTTCGCCGAGCTTCATTCCAAAAAGTCCAGCGGTCATATAAAAAGTAACGGCGATAAAAACAAGTGTGAAAGTTAAACGCCCAACTCCGATTGAGTTGACGGGCGAATCATGCGAAAGTCGAAATTTCCCAAGTAAATAAAGAACAATCAAGACGCAACATCCAATCCAAATAGCTAACACAACTTCACGTGTGAAAATTCCCCAACCCAAAACAAGGTCAACGTTTGAGATAAATTTCGCAGCTGCAGCGAGTTCTAAAAGTCCCATCACAACCTTGACCGAATTCATCCATTCACCAGCTTTTGGCAGGGAATTCATCAAACGCGGAGCAACTGCGAGAATAAAAAACGGCAACGCAAAAACACTCGAAAAAGCTAACATTCCGACAATTGGGAAAATCAATTTTCCTTGTGATGCGGAAACTAAAACTGTCCCGACCAGCGGTGCTGTGCATGTAAATGAAGTCAGCGAAAACGTTAATCCCATCAACAAAAGCGTGATAATTTTGCTTGAACCTTTTTTCCGCGTCAAACCATCGAGTTTCGTCAAAACGCTCGACGGAATTCCGAGATTGTATGCACCAAGCAAGCTAAACGCGAAACTGACGAAAATAATTGTTATCAAAATATTGACGTAAGGACTTGCGGCGAAACGATTTAGACCTGTTGCACCAAAGACAACTGCGAGTAAAATGCCTAAACCTGTGAATGTAAAAATAATTCCAAATGCGTAAATTAAAGCGTCGCGAAGTGAACCGAGATAAGTTTCGGCAGCGTTTTTGGTGAAATATGAAACGGTAATTGGAATCATCGGAAAAACGCACGGCGTTAAAAGTGATAAAGCTCCAAAACTCATCGCTAACCAAATAAACGACCACCACGAAACGTCTTCGAGATTCTGATTTTGACTAACAATTTGTTCAGCTTTGACTTTTTCGGGTGTGGCGGTGTTAGTCAAAGTTTGATTAGAAACATTTGCCTCAGACGCTGCTTTTCCGCCAGTTACAGTTATTGGCGATGAGATTTTTACAGTTTTCGGCGGCAAACAAGTCGTGTCTGTGCAAACTTGATAACGAACGCTCATATTCAAATTCTGATCGCCAGAAACCGCATCTTTTGATACCAAAAAGGGAACTATAAACTCAGCTTCACCTTCAAAAGTTTCGGTATTTATTCCAAAATTTGCGTCTAAAGCAACTTTTGGTTTTGTTCCCGAAATATCGCCAGACTGAGTAAAAACCGCATCGTCAAACGTAATTTTTGTCGGAATCGGTCCGCCAGCGGCTTGCGTTGTCGAATATAAATGCCATTCATTATCAATTTTTGCAACAATTTTTGCAGACGCTTTTTCACCAGCTTTGATATTTTTTGGAGAAACTTCTAGCGTCAAAGAAACCGGATTTTGAGCAGTTGCAATTGCCGAAAAACTCAGCAAAATAAGCAGAACAAACGT
The DNA here is from genome assembly GCA_031414415.1 of Acidobacteriota bacterium. Classification (GTDB taxonomy): domain Bacteria; phylum Acidobacteriota; class Blastocatellia; order Pyrinomonadales; family Pyrinomonadaceae; genus JANNVK01. The sequence goes on along the minus strand of JANNVK010000130.1, from coordinate 24,589 downwards.
AAATTTATTGTAGATTGCAGATTTATTTATCATTATTTTAAGCACCAAATCACCAAGTCAGATTTTATAACACATTGCAGTTTTCCGTAACTATTGAAATATACGCCCCAATTTACACAATTGGTTTGCCGAAATCGTTTTCAGTCCGAAACGAATAGATAAAACGCCGGATTATGTTTAGAATATTCCCAGAATGATTGAAAATTTTGATTTTTTTGAGATTACTGAAAAGCCGATTGAGATAAATAATGTTGCTCGACGCATTGTTTTACCCGAATGCGGAGCAACGGTTTCGCTCGATGGTTATGTGCGAAAATGGACGAAAGGCAGAGAATCTTTATATCTCGTTTACGAAGCCTATGTCCCGATGGCGATTAAAGAAATGGAGAAATTAGGAGTTGCCGTTCGCGAAAAATTTGACGTTTCTTGCGTCGGAATCGTTCACAGAATCGGGCGACTCGAAATTGGCGAAACCAGCGTTGTAATTTCAGTTTCGGCACCGCACAGGAAATCTGCATTTGCCGCGTGCGAATGGTTAATTACCGAGCTAAAACAAACAGTTCCAATCTGGAAAAAAGAATTTTACGCCGATGGCGAAGTTTGGATTCGGGAAAATAGTTAAAAAAAACGAAGAACAATCATTGTGATTATTCTTCGCTTTTTTTCCAAAAAATGAACTTACTACAGAAATTTAGTAAGCAAAATCGATACTTCCGGCAAGGCTTTTACTTCGTGCAGAACTTCAGGTTCGACCGTTATTAAAACTCCGGGTGACAAATCAGTTTTTGCATTATTTGTGATATCCAGCAGTTCGCCACTTCCCACAACGCATTGGATTGTAATAGGTTCGGCGGCTTTATGAGCTTTCAAAATCGCATTTTCACGTAGAGTGATTTGCACGATTTTTCTCTTTGAACCTTCAAATAAAACATTTATCTCAATATTTTTGCCCATTCCTATTTCAGTTTCGAGATTAAGTTTTTTCATAATTATTTGTGAACACGGTCTGAACCCGCGATTTTCACTAGCTTATTATAAACCCCGAGTAACAAGAATGGTGAAACCCATTGCCCAACAAATCGACTTTTTTCCGGTTCGCCTTTGAGTTCAAAATAGAGCGAAACGCCGATTGAGCCGAGTGCTCCCCACAGAAAAATGTCAGATGGTAATTTTGCCGTTTGTTGTTCAATTGTTCTTGCTACTATTCCTTCCGAATGTTCTTGTGCTTCCAAAGTTGGAACATTTTGTGCTTGTTCGTTAATCATAATTTTTTCCTTTTTTTCTAATTTTTCTAACCTCTTAAATCTTTTTTGTCAGCCAATAAATTAATGGCAAACACGCAAGAATTCCGACGCAAATCAGAATCTTATTATCTTTTTTTTCGCTTACAAAAATGGGTTTTAAAGCTCCACCTTCATCTTCCCAATTTGAAATTGCTTCTTTATCATTTATTTTTTGTTCTAAATTTTTCATAATTCATCTCAACTTTTGTTAAATTAAACTTAGCTTTATCAATTTTTTAGCTATTTATGGTGTTATAGGTTTTATTTAACTGCGTAAATATCTTCACGAGTAAGCGGTAAATTTTCCGTCAATCCGCGTGAAATCAAAATTTGATGAACCTCAATCGCACCTTCGCGGAAAGCCGCAGATGATGTTCGTAAGTAAAGTCGCCACATTCTGACGAATCTCTCATTGAATTGCTTGAGTATTTGCGGCACTACTTTTTCAAATCTTTCAGACCAATTATCGAGTGTCAGACGGTAATGTGGAGCGAGATTTTCAATGTCCCAAATGCGTAAATCACGAGCTTCTAAATGACTCAGAACTTCTGGTAAAGTGGGAATGTAACCGCCCGGAAAAATATATTTCTCAACCCAATTGTTAATAGGTTCCTCTTTAATGCTTGTAATAAAATGCAGCAATGCTAATCCGCCGGGTTTTAATGATTTCTGAACTGTTTGAAAAAATTCTCCAAGATTTTCTTTCCCAACGTGTTCAATCATTCCAATGCTGATTATTTTGTCAAATTGCTTACCTTCATCAAGCAAAATGCTGTAATCAATTAACCGAACATCGGCAATATCTTGCAATTCATTAGTATTGATAGCTAAATTTGCACCTGCAAATTGTTCTTCACTCAATGTAATTCCGGTTGTTTTTGTACCGTAGTTTTTTGCCGCACGCACCACCAAAGAACCCCAACCGCAACCAATATCAAGGAGTGTTTCGCCTTTTTTTAGGCGTAATTTGCTCAATGAATGATTTATTTTTTGAGATTGAGCTTGTTCTAAAGTGTCTTTCGAATCACGAAAGTAAGCACACGAATATGTTAAAGAATCGTCAAGCCAGAGTCGGAAAAAATCATTTCCTAAATCGTAATGATGAGCAATGTTTTCCTTAACGGTTTTGAGCGAACGCAACTTATCAGCAATCTTCAATGTTATTCCGGATAATCCATTTGGTTTTTGGGTTATTGACATCAAACCGCTTCTCAAAGCAAGCGAAACTAAATCTGCTAAATCACCCTCAACATCAACTTTCCCGTCCATATAGGCTTCGCCAAAACTCGTCAACATATCATCGCTGATTAATCCAAGAATATTTTCATCATTAAATTTTACTTTGAATTGTTGCGTTTCTTGACCGTAAAAATGTTGTGAACCATCATTGAATTCTATTGCAAATGAACCGCCACGAACTTGGTCGAATAGTTTGTGCATTGCATGATATTTTAATGTTTGTTTAACTGACATAACTTCTACCTTTTACCGTGTAATAAATTTTTTCGGCGTAAGTTCTCCAACAGAGGTTGAAGAGCTTACGCCGATTTTCGTAAAAATAAGTCGATATCTTTCGCCTTGTTATATTTTCTTATTATTATGAAATTTTTTGAATATTCATTGAATTAAGAGTTCGATTTTGCGGCTACCTTTTGGTTTATAACGCCGTTTTCGCGTTCGTATTCTTTTTTCCCGGCTTCAATGCTAGTCGAAAGTTGTTCTACTTTTGTGTTGACAGCATTTTGCAATTCAGCTGGCAATTCAGAAATTGCGGTTGTTGCCGAATTAATTTTTTGCTTTGCAGAATCATACATTTCAGCAGCTTTTGTTTTCGTTTCGCCATAAACCGTTTGGGCTGTTTCGCTCAATTGCGTGGCAAGTTCTTCAGTTTTATCCAAACCTTTGCGAGTTGCTGACGCAATATCTGTGCGAAGTTCTTGTCCGGCTTTTGGGGCAAAAAGCAAAGCTATAATTGCTCCAATGCCGCCGCCAATTATAAAGAACGATAAATTAGTGCTTGTATTTGATTTTTCGTGTGACATTTTATTTCTCCTTAAATTTCTAGTAAACAATTTTCTTAGTTCGGCTTACTACTTTTCGACCTGTTTTCCAAGTGTTTTTCCCGACCCATTTAGTTCCGACCCAAACCTTGTTTGAAACCCATTTAGTTCCATTCCAGGTTTTGCGTGTAACATACTTTCCGCCAGCATAAGTCGAACGAATCGCACCTTTTCTCGTGCTTTTTACCGAACCTTGTTGCTGTGCTTGAACAGACAAATTACCATTTGAAGAAATTGCTTCACCAATAAAAGTGATTGACAACATCATCGCAACTGCAAAAAACAAATTCATTACTTTTTTCATATTTATTCCTTTCAAAACTTTATTTCAGGTTTTGTGTATTTTTTTAATTACTAATCGTCAGTAAGTTTTCCGCCGCAAATCATTCGAAAAATAGGTGAAAACCGCGGAATGCTTATTCCAAAATCTGACAACACTAAAGTTTCATATTTTGTTTCAACATTTGTGTTCTGTTGAACTGAAACTTTATTAAATATATTTTGGTTCTTGCTAGACTCCAAACATTGTTTCTGCAATTTTTCGTCAGAATTATTTATAAGTGTATTTATCATAATTTTCATTTGAAATATTTAGCACGATTTATAAAAATTAATTAATTATCTTTCGCCCTTGAATAACCCGAATTAAAACTACAACTGCTGCAATTGCTAACAGAATGTGAATAAAACCACCCATTGTGTTTGAAGTCACCATTCCGAGAACCCATAAAATCGCTAAAACTATAAAAATTGTCCAAAGCATATTTTCTCCTTTTCGAATATCTATTTTGCTACCATTTAATGATTTAAAACTTAAATTTAATTTCTTAAGTAATCGTTATATTTTGATAGTTGCAAGAGATGTGCCAAAGAATTTAAAACTTTTTAAATTCTGAAATATATGTTTTTGCTCAGTAAATAGCTGAATGATGATAGTTATTGAAGAAAATTTTAGGTGTGAAGAGATTTGTGACAGGTGTAATAATTCAATACAGTTTGAATGACAAACATTCATTAACTTAAATTACAATATTGTTTCTGATGCTAAATCGGCGACGATTTTGACAAACTCAGTTGGATTAATCGGTTTTGTAACATGCCTTTGAAAACCAGCCGCCAATGCCATTTCTCGATCTTCGATTTTTGCAAAAGCTGTTAATGCGATTGCCGGAATATTGCCACCATTTTCTTTCGACAATGCTCTAATTTTTTTAATAAATTGATAACCGTCTTCATCAGGCATTCCAATATCTGAAATCAATAAATCTGGGTGAAGTTGACTCAAGAGTTTCATTCCTTCAGCCGCCGAACTTGCAAGCGTAACGTCTGCACCATAATAGGAAAGCAAGGTGTTTAATAAATCACGATTGTCTTCAACATCATCAACGATAAGTAATTGCAAACCGCAAAGTTGCTTCATTTCATCTAATTTTCCGGACGGTGATTTAGTAGTTTCGATTTTTACGTGCTTAATTGGCTCAGAGCTGTTGAGTAAAATCGGCAAGCGAAAGATGAATGTTGAACCTTTTCCTTCACCTTCGCTGGTTGCTTCGACACTTCCGCCGTGAGCTTGGGCTAAATGTCTGACAATTGCTAAACCTAAACCTAAACCACCATAACGACGAGTTTTTGTGCTGTCAACTTGGCGAAAACGCTCAAATATTTTTGGTAAAATTGCCGCATTGATTCCCATTCCGGTGTCTTTTATCGAAACTTCAAGATTATTGTTTCGCTCTCTTAAACCAACATTAACTTGTCCGCCAATTGGCGTAAACTTAATTGCATTCGTCAATAAATTAGATAAAATTTGCTGAATTCTTTGCGAATCGGCAGAAACTAAATTTGAATTCAATAAAACATCGTCAATTACTTTGATATTTTTTATTATCGCTGCTTGTGAAATTGCGTTGATTGCAGATTTCAACATATTTCCAAGACTAATTGGTTGCATTTCAAGCCTGATGTTGCCTGAAACAATCCGCGAAACATCAATTAAATCTTCAATCAGTTGTTTTTGAACCTCAGTATTACGCTCAATTGTTTCGAGTGCGTGGGCAATATTTTCAGGATTAACTTGTCCGGCACGAAGCATTTTTACCCAACCGAGAGTTGCGGTTAGCGGCGTTCGAAGTTCGTGTGAAAGTGTCGCCAAAAAATCATCTTTTAAATGATCGGCTTCTTCAGCACCTTGCCGTGCGTGTTGTTCTCGTCCTAAAAGTTCTTCGCGTTGGATTGCTACTTCTTGCAACTTACGGTCAGTTTGTTTCTGGTTTTCAATATCAACATTTACGCCAACCCATTCACGAACATTTCCGTTTTCGTCAATTACAGGCAAGGCTCGCGAAACAAAATAACGATATTCACCTGTTTTCATTTGAAGACGAAATTCTGTTTCATAAAGAGTTTTTTTCTTAACCGCAGTCTGCCATTTTTTTGTAGTTTCCTCAACATCATCAGGATGAATAACATCTTGCCAGCCGAGTTTTTGCATTTGAGAAGTAGTTTGACCGGTCAATTTATTCCACATCGGCACATCGTCGATAATTTCACCTTCAGAATCAGTGCTCCAGTAAGTTGTTGCAGTTGCTAAAACCAACGAATCGAAACGTGCATCGCGATAGCGTAACTCCTCCAAAACTCGTAAATTCTCAGCTTCAATTAATTTTCTATCGGTCAAATCTTCATACGAAGCCAAAATTCCTTCAACTTTGTCATTTTCCAAAATTGGATGATAACTAGCTAACCAGGTTCGCCGAACATCAGAAACGTTGGCGATATTACTATCGATTTCACTGCCAATTAATGGTTTTCCGCTCGAAATTACTTCTCGCATTATCAAAATGGTTTCATCAGAAATCATCTTAAAATCTTCACGTTCTATTTTCGATAAATATGTTTCCGCCGAAAATCCGTTCATTTCGGAAAAAGCTCTATTAATTCGCACAGATTTTAGTTCTTGGTTCCACAACGCAAAACCTATCGGCGATTGTTCGAAAATAGTTTTCCACATTGTTTGAGGCAATTGCTCATTACTATATTCAAAACTTTTATCAGACGATTCGCTAACTATTAAATCCAGAAAACCCATATTTTTATTACCAATAATTTACAAGATGTGCAGTCAGTATTTTTAACTATCAACTTGTAATGCAATTTTCGCTCCAAAAATAAATATATAAAAATGCTTAATCTTTTTAAATGCTTTAACTAAGTCAATAATTAGTGGTTGATTTTGATGCGTATTAAAATCGAACATTTTTATTGATTTCGAACACTTTTCATTTAAACAATATCTTACATTTGGAAATTTATCTTTAAATTACGCAATACTTTATCAGATATTTGAGTTCTTTTTTTTCTCGCGGCATATTTGTTGCTATTGTTCAGGTTTCAAATGTTCAGGTTTCAAACCGTGAAATGAGAAAAATTTATTAAAAACATCAGGAGAAAAAAATGGCACAAACTAAAACATCAATACTAGAAACAGTATCAAAAGAAATTTCTAAAACAAACAGCCCAAAAAATGAAGTCGTCGAATGTTTGCAAATTCAAGTAGCAAACGCTTTTGTTCTTTATACAAATTATAAACATTATCATTGGCAAACATTTGGACCACTTTTTAGAGATTTACATCATCTTTTTGACGAACTCGCAGGAGAAGTTTACGAAACGGTTGACGAACTTGCGGAAAGAATTCGGATGATTGGACAAAATCCGGTTTCGCGACTTGAGCAATTTATCAATACTGCAACTGTTAAAGCCGCTCAAAGTGGTGGAAATATGCAAGATATGATTAAGGAAGCACACGGCAATTTGATTTTCTTAATCAAAGAAATGCGAGCCGCAATTGAAACTGCGAGTGACCAAAAAGATCCCGGAACTGCCGATGTTTTAACGCGATTTGTTCAAATTCACGAAAAACACGAATGGTTTCTCCGTGAATTTCTTGAAAAGAAAGACGGCTTAGTTGCCTAAAATTGCATTGGTTTATTTGATCGTAAATTTATATATTATTCATAAAAATTGGAATCGTTTTCATCGAATTTGCGAGAACGATTCTTTTTTTGTGTATCAAAACAAGTCACAATTCGTAATGTTTACACACAAACTAAATTAAATATAACTGTTTAAAAAAGTGGAATTCAAAAATAGATTTCAACTATAAACTCATTATTTACAACAGTTAAAATCTCAAACAGACTAATTATTACTTTGGCATCGTTCTTGCAATCAGTAAAATTCGGAGCGTTTAAAACAAGTTTGTTAAACGCCGAATAATTATTGGAGAATTAATAAATTATGAGAAATTTTATCTTAAAAAATATTGGAACATTGTTGATAGCTTTTGCAATTTTAGGCGGAGCAACAACGACAATTTCAGCCCAAAGAGCTGAGCGAGGAAATCGTGTTTCCGACAAACAAATTGAAACAACTTTGTCGCGAATCGAAAATCGGACAAATACTTTTAGCCGAAGTTTTCAAAGAGCAATTGACAGAAGTTCGCTCAACGGTTCTAGAAATGAAGAACAAGCGATTGAAAACGTTCGAGATTTTGAAAACGCAACAAATAACTTAAAAAATCGTTTCGAGAATGAAAATGAAACATTAAGTGAAGTTCAAGATGTTTTGAATCAAGCATCTTACATTGACCAATTTTTGCGTCGCAATAATTTAAATTCTGCAACAAAAAGAGATTGGAATTTTATTAAAACCGAGTTAAACGCATTGGCAAGATATTATAATATTTCGTGGAATTGGAACTCGATTTCAAATAATAACAATAATAGCATCTACGAAATAAATGGAACTTATCGGTTAAATGTTTCACAAAGTAGCAATGTCGAGTCAGAAATTAATCAAGCGATTCGCAATGCAAATGTCAGTTTTGAACGTCAACAGAAAATTCGTGAGAATGCTTTTCGACGACTTGAATCGCCGCAAATGTTGGCGTTTGAAAGAATGAACAGCACGGTGACGATTGCTTCGAGCAATTCGCCAAAACTAACAATTGAAGCAGATGGACGCGATAATTCGGAACAGATGGACAACGGACGAACGATGAAAACTCGAGCCAGATTTTCTGGGGAACAGTTAATGATTGATTTCACCGGCGACAAAATGAACGATTATTCGCTAACTTTTGAGCCGATCAAAAATACAAATCGTTTGCGAGTAACGCGACGTTTGTATTTAGAAGGAATAAATCGCGAAGTTTCTGTTTTTAGTGTCTATGATCGTTCGTCGATTGTTGCTGAATGGAATAATGTTTATCAAAACGGAAATACCAACAGCGGCAACAATAACAACATTAACAACAATTTTTATATTCCAAACGGAACAAATTTAAACGCCACATTAAACAATGAGATCAGCACCAAACGTTCATCAGAAGGTGATCGTTTTACAATGACTGTTAATTCACCTTCGCAATATAGCGGAGCAATTATTGAAGGGCGAGTTACAAAACTTGAACGTTCGGGCAAAATTTCAGGACGAGCGGAAATGACTTTGGAATTTGATCAAATTCGTTTACGAAATGGACAAACTTATCGTTTTGCAGGATTTATTCAAAGTGCAAAATCTTCAAATGGCGATAATGTTCGAATTAGCAATGAAGGTGAAATAAAAAGCGACGACAACCAAACCACAAAAACTGTCACACGAACAGGAATTGGGGCAGTTTTAGGTGCCTTAATTGGAGCAATCGCTAATGGCGGACAAGGTGCGGCAATTGGTGCCGGAATCGGTGCTGGTGCTGGTGCAGGTTCGGTTCTTATCCAAGGACGCGAAGATTTGCAGTTAAATAGTGGCACAGAAGTTACAATTTCTTCATCAGCTCCGAGACAAGTAGCGAGAAATTAATTTCTCTTTCTTACCCCAACCCGAGCAGAGTTTCGTTTTTCTTATTTGAAACGGAACTCTGCATTTCTTCATAAAAGGAAAAATGTATGTTATCAAAAGACGAATTAAAAACAGATATTGAAGTAGTTATTAAAGACATAGAGAAGACAAATATTGAGCGTGAAGGTTGGCAAGCTGACGAACTCGGCGAGCAATCTGCTTATCAAGACGCAACTGAATTTGCCCGACAATTTGTTCGCGGCGATGAATCAAAAGGTGATCCTGATAAACGCGATATTGCTGGAAGCATTGCACTTATTGAATCAACAGACGGAATGCCGCATCGAAAAACTGCGGAAGAAAAGGCTGAAGATTCAGAAACAAAATAGTTGTTCGGTAACAATTATTGTTTCGGTTGGAATAAATCTATTCAGTTTCGTCGTCCTTTTTAGATTTACCAAGCAAAAGTTCTTTCATAACTTCAGCTCCAGGAATAAACTTTTCCCACATTTGCGGAGCATTTGTCGCCATTTCAAGCATCGAACGAAATCTTTTGTCAAATTCTTCTTTGGTTTTGAGGTATGCATCGTAACTTGCAGAAAGGTGATTTGCGAAAAAATCTTGCATTGATTCTTCTCTTGAACGCAAAAGTTGAAAGAGAAAAGGAGTTGGCAAAATACTTTTTTTATCTTTTTCCTCTTCCAAAATAAGCTGAATCAAAATAGCTTTCGTCACATCTTCTTTCGAGGTTGAATCAATAACTTTTATGTCCTGACCATCGCGAACGAGCTTGATCAAATCGTCATAATTTACATAGCTTTGCGTTTCAGTATTATACAAACGTCGGTTTCCATAACGTTTGATAACTAAAATACCAGTTTCATTTGTTGCTTTTTTTGCTTTCGCCATATTGTTTAGAAAATATCATAATTGCGTAACATAAGTCTATTTAGTTTATGCAAAGCATTGATAATACTTGTGATATTAAGTTTTTGCGATTGCGATATAAAATAATTAATTAAAAGTCTCTATTTGTTCAATAAAATAACAGTTTTTATGCTAACTGAAATTTTAAAAGCGAAAATTATACTTGTAAACTACTTCTAACACACAGATTGTAAATTATATCTCGCAAATGCGAAATATAACTTGACAATCAAAATAATTTCGTTTATTCTTGGTTCATCGGTTGAGAAAAGTTCTTAACGAAATAAAATAAACAGAAATTTTTTAGGAGACAAATTAAAATTAAAAACACAACAAAAAACGTCACAGAACAATTAAACGAAAACGTCACTAAAGCAGTTGACTTAACGCAAGATACCGCAAAAGCAACAGTAAATACTTCAATCGAAGTTGTTAAATTAGCTGAAAATTCACTTCAAGGTCTTTATAAAGTCGGATACGATATGAACGAAGCTGGTTTGTCAGTTGCCAAAGGATATTGGGACGCACTTTCAACAATCCGTAACGAGTGGATTTCGCTTGCACAACAAACTGGTGACAAAGCAGTTGAATCAATCGGTGTTTTGAGCAGCTTAGAAATTCCTTTTCAAAAAGAAGTTGTTGAATTTAGCGAAAATATTTTCACACAAGGCGGAAAAATTTTCGGAATGGCAACAGACCAAGTTAAATCAGTTGCCTCAACAGTAACTTCGCAAGTTGAAAAAGTTGCCGAAACAGTTACTCCAAAAAGCAAGAAAGCGTCTTCAGGTAAATAGTTTCTCAAGGCAAATGTTTTAAAATTGACCGTAGCCTAGCGTTGAAATATACTCTAGGCTATATTTATTATGACGGAACGTGGGCGACTCGCCTGCGTGAATCCAAAAAGTTTCAAAAGATTACACACGCAGGCTGGCAGCCCGCGTTCCATGAAAAATTATGCCAAGAGCAAAAAAAGAAGACGCAAAACCAGACGAAAAAGCGAGCGAATCAAACACAGGAAACACAGGTGCAATTCCGACCGAATGGGCGACCGAAGTCGTCAATCAAATGGTTGATGCACAAAAAATGTGGCTTGAACTTGTCACGAAACAAAATCAGCTTGTTTTCAAAACGATTTCCGAAGTTTCTGGAATGACCAATAACGCACCGACCGAAGCACTTGCGGCGTGGGCAAAACAAGGCATGGAAGGCTTCATTGATGCTCAAAAAAAATGGTCAGAAATTGCGATGGCACAAAGTTCGCAGTTGATGACGGCAGTTCAATCTGGTGCAAATTTTGCCGATCCGGCTGTGCTTAGTGGTTTGCAAGCCTCTGCGGGACAAGGACTTGAGATAATAGTCAAGATGCGTTTGGCGTGGCTCGATTTTGCTTCGCAGCAGAATTCGCAAGTTTTGGGTGCAATGAAAAAAAGTCTAAATTTGGACGATAATTCGCCCGCGGCGATGATGGCAAATTTTGCTGAATTTTCGATGAACAGCTATATCGAAGTCCAAAAACGCTGGCTTGATATGGCAATGCAATTGCCTTTTTTGAATAACGATAAGAAGTAGCAGTTGGCAGTGGCAGAAGGCAGTAAAAACAGACGCGTTTGATTTAAAAAATACACATCTTCGGCAACGCAACATAATACTGCTTCTGCTAACTGCGACTGCCGACTGACATTTATGGGACAAAAAATTTCAAAACGAACTTATCCTTGGACGACCGTAATTGACGGTAAAACTTTTACCTTGCGTTTGATGACAGCAAGTGATAAACCCAAAATGCTCGCATTTGCGAAAAGTTTGCCGGAAGACGATTTGCTCTTTTTGGCAATTGATATTACTCAGGAAGATGCGGTTGATAATTGGGTTGAAAACATCGGAAAAGGTCGTCTTCATACGATTTTAGTTGAGTGCAACGGCAAATTGGTCGGACACGGCAGTTTGATTCACGAAGAACAAGTCTGGACGCGACATATTGGCGGAATGATTTTGTTGCTTGCACCTGAAACTCGCGGAAAAGGTTTGGGAAACATTCTCGCGGGAGAACTTTTCGCTTATGCAAACGAAATCGGTCTGCGGAAAGTTATGGCAAGAATGGCAGCAACGCAACGCGGAGCAATTCAGGTTTTTGAGAAATTAGGCTTCAAAGCCGAAGCACTTTTGACCGATTGCGTCATCGACCGAAACGACAAAACACACGACCTGATTATTATGTCGTATGATGTTACGGGATTCAATTTATAATTGTTAATGGTGAATACGAACCAAATTCGCTATCAACAAATAACAATAGAAAAACTTATGAACTACATCGAAGTTTTACCGACATTAAAAGCGTTAAATCATAAAGACAAAATTCGTGCGATTCAGTTTTTGGCAAACGAAGTTGTTGAAGAGGAAGATTCGATTTTTGTTAATAATCAAGAACATAATTTTGTTTCGCAAACAGATTCATTTGAAGCAAGTCGAATGTTACAGAAATTATTGGACGAGCATAATGCTAATGCAATCACATAAATATCCTTACATAAAAGACTTAAGCGATAAAATATTGCTTGAAGCAATGCCGTATTTGCCTTTGAAGCTTGAGCTAAACGGCAATACAAAACAAGTTTTTGGTCTTTTAGATTCGGGTTCTACCGTCAATGTTTTGCCTTACAATATTGGTTTAAAACTAGGTGCGACTTGGGATAATCAAAATGTCAATTTACGCTTAACGGGAAATTTGGCTGATTTTGAGGCTAGAGCCTTGTTTGTAAATGCTCAAATTGAAGGTTTCCAATCTGTAACACTTGCATTTGCGTGGACAAAATCAGAATATGCAACGTTAATTCTCGGACAAACAAATTTCTTTTCGTTGTTTGATGTTTGTTTCTTGCGTCAAGATAAAGAGTTTGAGATTAAGTCTAAATTATGAGCCACACAGAATTAAATCATCGTCTATCAACACTCGACTCGGCTTTTCTTTATTTAGAAAAGCCTGAATCGCCACTTCATATCGGCGGCACGAGTATTTTTGATGGTCAAATTTCGTTTACGGAAGTGGTTGAACATATCGGCGACAGGCTACATCTTGTTCCGCGATATTTGCAAAAGGTTGTGCCTGATCCGTTTAATCTTGGTCATCCGACTTGGGAAAGTGTTGTCGATTTTGATATTTCACAACATATTTTTCACATCAAACATAAGAAGAAAATCTCGCAAATTGAATTGATGTCGTGTGCGGGAAAAGTTTTGACAGGCGTAATGAATCGCCAAAAACCTCTCTGGGAAATTCACATCGTCAACAATATCGAAGGCAATCGTTCGGCGATGATTACGAAAATTCATCATTGTATGGTTGATGGAATTTCAGGCGTTGATCTGATGAAAATTTTGTTCGACATTTCGCCGAAGTCCACGCCGCCGCCGCCGAAATCTGCCCCAAAAGAAGCACCAAAACCAAAAGACGCAAGCCAAGTTTTTATGGAATCTTTGCTCGGTTCAATGCAAGAAGGAATGAATCGCTTCATCGAATTGCAAACTGGCTTACTTCAATTAACACAGACATTTGCACAAAATCCACAAATGATTGGAGCAATTCCAATTTTGGCAGAAAATCTACCTTCTGCAACAACGCCGGCACCAGTTTTGCCGTTCAATAAACAATGCGGCGGCGAAAGAATTCTGGCGTGGACTGAAGTTTCCTTTGCCGAAGCTCGGGCGATTCGCGGCAACTTAAATGGCAGTGTCAATGATGTTGTTTTAACGATTTTGGTGATGGCAATTTCGCGTTATACAGAAATGCACGGCGATTCAATCAAAGAAAAACTCGTCCGGTTTATGGTGCCTGTTTCGCTTCGCCAAAAAGAACAACGCGGTGCTTTGGGCAATCTTATTTCGATTTTGCCGGTTGAAATTCCGCTCGATATAAAAAATTCGCTTGATCTTTTTAAGTGTGTCAATCAAAAAACGGCAATGATGAAAGCAACGCAAATGGCTTCTGGTTTGGGAATGCTCGGAGCAGTTTTCGGAATGATGCCGGCACCAGTTCAAGCCGCGATTGGAGCAGTCATTAATGCTCCGTTTCCGGTTTTTAACACTGTTGCGACTAATGTTCCGGGACCGCAAGTGCCGATGTATATGAACGGGAAACGGATGATTGCACAATATCCGTTTGTCCCGATTGGATATAATTTGGGAATGGGAACGGCGATTTTCAGTTACGATGGTAAATTATTTTTTGGCATCGGGGCTGACACTCTGGCGATGGCAGATGTTGAAAAATTCCGTGAAATTTTGGACGAATGTTATCTTGAATTACGTGAAAAAGCTGGTGTTGAAGCGATTGATTCGCAAGTAATGAGTGCAAAGCAATAGAACAAGGGGAAAAAATGGAAGTTGCAATTAGTAAAACAAAAACTAAACTGGTAAAAACATCACGAAAAAAACCGGAAGTCAGTTTATCAACCGCAATCGAGAGCATTGAAGGCATATTTTTTGATAAAGATATGAAACCATTCGAGTTGCCGATTTGGATGGAATCTTTAATCGGAGTTGATTGGACGCTTTTGCACATTTCGCCGCTTTATTATGGTTGGGGTGTGCCGAAAGGTGATGGATCGCCAGTAGTTTTAGTTCCCGGATTTCTCGCGAGCGATTTTTATCTTTACGATTTATATTTTTGGCTTCAGCGAATCGGTTACAAACCATATCTTTCAAATATCGGTTGGAACGCGGATTGTTTGAACACTTTGGTCAATAAACTTTCGGAAACTGTGATGCAAGCTCACGCGGAAACAGGCAAAAAAGTTCATTTAATCGGACACAGTTTAGGTGGAATTTTGTCGCGTTCATCTGCCGCTCAAAACCTGGAAATTGTTGATTCAGTTATTACCCTTGGTTCGCCGTTTCGCGGTGTAAAATCGCATCCGTTTTTGATCGATATGTCGGAGAAAATTCGTCGCAGAATTTTTGTTAATCACGATGAAAATCATCCGCAAAATTGTTACACGGGTTATTGCGATTGCGTTGCGGTGAAAGAAATGCAAAAAGTTTTGCCCGATACAATCAAAAAAACCGCGATTTATTCAAAAACCGACGGCGTTGTTCATTGGGAAAATTGTATTTATCGCGACGAAGACAAAAACTTCGAAGTTTCGGGAACACATTGCGGAATGGCGTTTAATTACCAGGTTTATAAATTGATTGGTGAACGGTTGAAAAGCGAAAATTAAATTTATGCCTTTGCCGATAGCACATAGTTTGTTTGGAACTAGCATTGTTTGACCTTTTAGTTTCAAACTAAAAAGTTTTACTTAGATTGATAAAAAATGAGGTTTCACCTTTTGATTAGCTGACCAAATTGTTATTTTAGCAATTTGTTTTAAAATTTGCTAAGATAATCTTGGAAAAAAAGTTGTTAATGGACTTTTACAATAATTAGTATTTTATAAATCTGATGGTTATTTCCATAGAAGGGCATCACGGCACAAGTTTTGCATCTGCAAAATTAATACAAGGAGACGACTATAAACTCTCCAAAGGCGATGATGAATGGTTAGGCGATGGTGTTTATTTTTTTGTTGAAGGAATTAAATCAAATACGGCTGATTTAGCCGAAAAATGGGCAATCGTACAGGCTTGGAATAATAAAAGCAAAACGCTCCAATATCAGCAATTTGCTATTCTGAAATCCGTCATTGAGGTTGAAGAAGAAAACTTTCTCGATTTGACCACAGAGAATGGCGTTGAAGTTTTAGAGTATTTAGTTGATAAGTACATTGATAAGATAAAATCAATTGGAAAGAAATTAGATTTTCATGATGGAATGTTACTCAATCTAGCCAGAAGAGAAAATGTTATACCGATTGAAATTGTAAAAGGAAATTTTTATATAAAATTTACAAAAGAAAGGATTCATAGAATAAATTTACGAACGAACAATTGCACAATTTGCACCGTATGTAATCCTGAGAAAAACATTGTCTCAAAAGAAATCATTAATATAGGAGATATTGCAATATGAAACTGACAAATGAATTAAAAAATAGAATTGACACTTATTTTGATAATATTTCAGCCGAAGAATTATTTGAAATTTCCGTCAAGAAATACAACTTCTCAGAAATTATGTTTGAATTACAGAATGAAAGTTTTAAGACTGTGGTTGATTTTGTCAGACCAGTTGCTAGAACTTCAGATTCGTATAGAGAAGTATTCGACCTAGCGTTGGCGGCATAAGTTTATGAATATTCGATTGCGTGATTGGAAAGTTATAAATATTAACTTCTCTCTATTGGATGAAGAGATTGAAGGAAATGAGGGCAGGTTTGACCTTGAAACAGGTAAATTTTTTCCTCAAGATGAGAGTAAAACTTTTGGAGTAGTTTTCAAACTTATTATTAAAGAAAAAGCAATCGATTTATTTGTTGAATCAATTTTTAATTTTGAGTTAGACGAAAGTGTTACCGAGGAATTCAAGCTATCAAGTTTTGCAA
The DNA here is from genome assembly GCA_031414415.1 of Acidobacteriota bacterium. Lineage (GTDB taxonomy): Bacteria > Acidobacteriota > Blastocatellia > Pyrinomonadales > Pyrinomonadaceae > JANNVK01. The sequence continues at coordinate 7,996 of JANNVK010000130.1, read as the reverse complement.
ATGTAAATGCTCCTGCAATTGCCTTTCCCTACCTGCGAGCTTTTGTATCTAACATTACACTACAATCAGGAATTAATCCTGTGATTTTACCGTCAATAAATTTCATAAAATTATCTGAAGAAAATAAAGAATCAAGTTGATTAGCAATATTCAAGTTCATAGCCTCGAAAAGGCAAGCATCATGAACTCAATTTCCAAAACTCAAGTCTTCGTCAAAGTAAATATCTTCGCGTGAGAAAGTTCCATTGTACGTTAAAACGATTTCGGTTTCTTCAGCAAAAGCAATCATATCTGCTTCAAATTCATCATTTAAATCACCCTCAAGCGATAAATTATTTACAGTTTTTGGTAACAAACTTCGTAAATATTCGTCAACAGAGAGACCAAACATATTCGCTTGGTTCTCTAAAATTTCTAATGTTTCTGATTTAATTTCTTGAAGTATTAAACTCATATTTTGAGATTTTACCATATTTTTTGGCAAATAATCATCATCAACGATTCCGTCCATATTTTTCGTGGCTCGAAACCCAATCGCTTGAAGAAATCGCCGAACCAAGCGAAATTTCGCCAGCCAAAACAACGCCCGCAACGATTTCGGCAAATTTATTAACCGTTCCGCGACCGACGCAGCCAAGTATTTCCAAACATTCGCGTTGAGTTGCCAAACCAGTTCCGCCGCCGTGCGTAGCAACGATTAAACTCGGAATTGTAATCGAAATATACAAATCTTTTTCCGGTGTGATTTCTGAATAAAGCAATCCTGCCGAACTTTCCGAAACATTTGCAACGTCTTGTCCGGTCGCAATAAACATCGCCGTGATTCCATTTGCCGAATGAGCTCCATTATTGTTTGCTCCAGACAAAATCGACCCGATATTTGCTACTCCAGCATGATAAGTCAAAGATTCCGGCTCAACTCGCATATGTTCGATTAAAACGTTTCGCGGAATTGTGCATTCGGCGGTTACACGCTTGCCGCGAGTTCGCATAATGTTTACCTGCGAGGCTTTTTTATCAGTAGCGAAATTTGACTCTAAGTAAAAATGTTTGATGCCTTCGTAGTTGTCGATTATCCAACTACAAGCAGCAAAAGTCGCACGTCCGACCATATTTTGCCCAGCCGCATCGCCGGTCGAATAATTAAACCGAACGTAAACAAATTTATTTGATGTGTAAGAATCGAGGTCTTTTAGCTTTGCAATGCTCGAAGTTTTTTCGGCTTCTTCCTTAATTTTCGCGTGATTATCATTCATCCAAGTAACAAACTTTCTTCCTGCACGAGCATCTTCAAACACAAAAACCGGAGCTCGCTGCATTGCATCCGCGACAACCGTGCATTTAACGCCGCCGGAAAGATTTAGAACCTTAATTCCGCGATTATACGAAGCAACAAGAGTTCCTTCGGTCGTCGCCATCGGAATCATAAAGTCACCAATTGCAAATTCTCCGTTTACTTTTAAAGGTCCGGCAACACCAATCGGAATTTGTGCAACGCCTGTAAAATGCTCAATGTTTCCGGCTAAAATGTGCGGATCAAACGAATAATTTTTGAGGTGATTTATTTTTGTATCTGAAAATTTTTCAACAAATTCCTGACGAGTTTTTATCGCAATTTCCGAATAATCATCGTTATTATCACGCGGAATCCGAACATCAAGTTTTTCGATTTCTGCAATTGAATCTTCGACTTCAAACTTAAGTAAGCCGTAACCTTTCGCTTTCGCACCAATCAAGATTTTGTGCTTGCCGTGCGGAAGATTTTCGGTCTCAGCGTTGATAGTGATAATTTTTTTGAGCGGAAACTCAACAATTTTTGTATCAGAAATTTCTGTTGCTTTCAAGATTGTTCCATCACCTAAATCAAGTGAAATCTTATCTTTAGCAATTTCAACACCATTAATTTTAATTGCCGTTATTTCAGAAAATGTGACATCAGTCAGACGGTTTTTTATTGAAAACTGAACGCCGTTTTCAATATTTTTCAAACTGCCTAAAGTGTAGAATTGCCGCAAAAGCATACTCGGAATTGAAAACAATGCCATAAGAATTTTCCTTTTTTAAACTGTAAGTTGTGTGTCTTAAGTGAAACTATTTTAACTCGAAACTTTGATTCACGCTAATAAAAATTAAAGAAAAAAAGCTACTTCTTCAGTTTAGTTTTATGTGTTTTTTAAAATAAGAGTTACTTTTTAAAATTAAATAGAGAAACAAATAAAGTTAAATTGTCTTAGTTTTGCAATAAATTAATTTTTCTAAAAACTCAATAACATCGCATTTCTTTTTGCGGTTTTCTCAGCTTCTGAGAGTCGTTTATTGTCGTAAATTGAATCTTCCCACGCACCATACATGGCGTTTGGAAGCACAATAAACTTGTTACCGTAAAGCTCTCGAGTTTTATCAACTTCCATAAATCTTTCTGCAACGCTTTTCTTTTCAAAGACTTCCGAGAGATCGTTTAAATTATCACCAGCTAAAATTACGATTCTATAATTTTGAGAAATTGCGGTTCGTCTTGTGGTTTTTGAAGACTCAGTTTGTCGCAATAAAACTGTTTCTGCCGTTGCGTCCGGAAATCCGACTGACTTTAAATTGTCGATTGTTGCTTGTTTTTGGACTTCGTCGCGGTTTGAAACATAGAAAATTTTCACACCTTTTCCATTTGCGTATTTTAGAAAATCAAGTGAGCCGGGAATTGCTTTTGCCGAACGCATTTCGCCCCATTCATACCAATTTTTTAAGACAAACGGCAGGCGATTTTTAATATTATAAGCCTGAGCTGGCGAATTATCTAAAACAGTTTCGTCAATATCGACAACAATGGCACGTGGTCTTTTTCTTTCAATTTTAGGCAACATTTTGACAGATTTTTTTTCGAAGTCTTTGTCAAGAAACAGTTTAGCGATGTTAAACGCTTGAAAGCACAAAGCCCGATATTCGCCCGAATGCTGCATAAAAAGTGTCGCGGCAACTTGATATTCGTTGTCGGCAACAACATTTTGCGATTGAACGGAAACTACCGAATTCATCGCAAAATAAGTTCCAAAAATTGATGCAAAAACGAGTGTTGCGGATAGAATATAATTTTTATTTCTCATAAATTTCACCAAATATAAGTAAAAAATGCAGACACTTAAAAATAAAATGTCTGCTAAATATTAATTTTAAAACCCAAATTAACCAAAGCAATCAGTAGGCACATTTTCTAAGGTATTTTTCATTAACATTTCAACAACCGGACCAAATTGGTCACCATTTTCGTGATAAACTTTGAGTTGTTCATCAGCCGAAGTTCCACGATCTAAAATAGTATGAATGTGTTCAATTTCGTGTCGCGAATCTAAATCATCGACCACATCATCAACAAAATCAAGGAGTTCGCGGATTAAATCTTTTGTCGGAACCTCTTTCATTTTCCCAAGATCTAGCATATTTCCGTCTAAACCATAACGAACCGCACGCCATTTATTTTCTTGAATATACATTTTGCGATACAAGCGAAATCCTAAATTTTTGTCCAATAAGCGAGTCAATTTTGCGACAATTGCCTGAAAAAGTGCCGCAATTGCAATCGTGTCATCAACGCGAGTTGGAATGTCGCAAATTCGAAATTCGAGTGTTGGAAAAATTGGATGCGGGCGAACGTCCCACCAAATTTTGCGTGCATCATTGATACAATTGAGTTTAACGAGATTATCGACGTATTTTTCAAACGATTGATATGAGTCAAAATGGTCTGGAATATCGGTTCGCGGAAATTTTTTGAAAACTTCGGAGCGATAAGATTTCAGTCCGGTTTTGAATCCGAGCCAAAATGGCGATGAAGTTGTTAACGCCAAAATGTGCGGTAGAAAGTACCGCGAAGCATTCATAATATGAATTTGCCGATCTTTATCAGGAATTCCGACGTGAACGTGAACGCCAAAAATAAGCAGAGATTGAGCAACCATTTGAAGTTCGTCAACCAATAATTTGTATCGTTCGTGTTCAAAAATTTCTTGTGCTGCCCAGTGTGAAAAAGGATGTGTTGACGCAGCAACAATTGCCAGATTTTTCTTTCTCGCGAGACCGGAAATAATGCATCGAAGTTTTGATAAATCTTCGCGAGCTTCGCGGATATTGGCACAAATTCCGGTTCCGACTTCAATCATTGATTGAATCATTTCGGGTTTGATTTTTTCGCCGAGCAAAAGTTTGCCTTCTTCCAATATTTCAGAAACTTGCGAACGAAGCTCACCTGAAATCGGATCAACAATCTGAAATTCTTCTTCAATTCCTAACGTAAATTGGTCAAACATATTTCTCCTTTTTCTAGCTCAAATTTAATTCATTTTTTAAAAACGCTTTGTTTTTATCACTTAAATCGTCAAAACGAACGCCAACTCCGTGTCCCGGATCTGAATAAACAACAACACCGGAAAGTGACAATTCATCATTTTCAATTGTCATTTTCATAGAAATTGGTGTTCCTATTTCGAGCGTAACTTTGGTTGTAATATAAAGTCCGCCGATGCCGATGTCTCGCGTGTTTGCAATTCCGGTTGCGTCGCCACCGCTAAATTGAACATCAACGATGAGTTTTTTCCGATCGTCATTTCGCCTTTCAGCCGATGACAGATATTCTTCAGGTTCTTGTGGTAACATTTAGCCCTCAATATATTTTTTATAGTGAATATTAACTCTATTTGACCAAAATCTGAAAGTTGGGTTTTCAGATTTTAGTAGCCTGTTTTGCAACTTCTAAAAAAACTCTCGCAGCATTTGAAAGTGCCGAATTTCTGCGATAAATAATGTGAAGTCTTCTTTCTAACTTCATTTCTTTGACTGATAAACCGATTAATGTTCCGCTCATTAATTCATTTTTTGCTGTTAGTTTTGGTATTAGAGCAACACCAGAACCCATTTCTACCATTTTTTTAATTGCTTCCAACGACGGTAGTTCAACTGAAATGTTGAGCGGCGTTTTAAATTTTTCGAAGGTTTCAATTACTTTTTCGCGATATGGTGAAACGGCGTTGTGTGCAATAAAAGTTTCCAATCCAAGTTCGCTGACTGAAACAGTTGTTTTTTTAGCAAAGCGATGATTCGGCGAAACGATCAAAACAAGCTCGTCTGTTGCAACAGCAACAGATTTGACTGATTCATCGTCTGGTTTAAAAGAAATAATGCCGAGTTCAACATCGCGATTCATTACCTCGCTCGGAATTCGCGATGCAACACCGCGTTTTACTTCAACTTTAATTAGAGGATGTTGCTTGCGAAATTCTTGAATAATAGGAAGTAAATAAAAAACCGTGTGTTCATTTGCACTTAAGACAACTTTGCCTTGGTGTAAATCGCGAAGTTCTTTGATTGCTGTGTAAGCAGTTTGACGAAGATTAAGCATTTGTTTCGCATATTCGAGCAAAACTTCGCCTTCAGAAGTAAGTGTTCCGTCTTTCGAACTGCGGTCAAAAAGTTTCTCGCCAATTTCATTTTCAAGTCTTCTAATTGCTTGGCTAACGGCAGGTTGAGTTCGTTTTAAAACATCTGCAGCTCTCGAAAAACTCTTTTCGTTTGCAACGGCGACCAAAACTTCAAGTTGATTGACATCCATAAATGGTGTGAAAAGAATTTTTTATTTATTACTTAATTTGTAATGACACTATCACCTTTTGTTATTCAATTCAAGATAAATATAACTATCAATATCAAAAATTTTATCGTTCGAGAATAGTAGTTATGATAGTTTTTTGATTCGGATATTTGCCTTTTAGGTGCAAATCCGTCATTCTTATCGTTTGTTTTAAACAAGATTTAATAGACAATTATTATGATAGAAGCATCTAAAATACGAAATATAGCAATTATTGCCCACGTTGATCACGGAAAAACTACTTTGGTTGACGCAATGTTACAGCAAGCTGGAACTTACCGCGACAACGAAACTGTTGTTGAACGTGCAATGGATTCGATGGATCTCGAACGCGAACGCGGAATCACGATTATGGCGAAAAACGCCTCTGTGAGATACGGCGATTACAAAATTAATATTCTCGACACACCAGGTCACGCCGATTTTGGCGGAGAAGTTGAACGAGTTTTGAAAATGGTTGACGGCATTGTTTTGTTGGTCGATTCTGCCGAAGGTTGTTTGCCGCAAACAAGATTTGTTTTGCGAAAAGCCCTAGAATTAAAACTTCCGTGTATTGCATTGGTTAATAAAATTGACCGACAAGATGCTCGTCCAGAAGAAGTTCTTGACGAAATTTATGACCTTTTTATTGATCTTGGAGCTTCTGACAAACAAATCGAATTTCCGGTTCTTTATTCAATTTCACGAGATGGAATTGCTAAAAAGAATCTCGCAGATGAATCGAAAAATTTGGTTCCGCTTTTTGAGCAAATTATCGAAACAATTCCTGCTCCGCACGCTGTTCGCGAAGATAGTTTGCAGATTCTTGTGGCAAATATTGACTACAATGCGTTTGTCGGGCGACTTGCGATTGGACGTATTTTTAGTGGCGAAGTTTCGAAAAACCAAGAAATTATGGTTTCGAAAATTGATGGAACTTTACAAAAAATCCGCGTCAAAGAACTTTATATTTTTGACGGAATGAAACGTGAAACTGTTGATAATGCTGGAGTTGGCGAGATTGTGGCGATTGCAGGTTATGATGAAATCAACATTGGCGAAACATTCACAAGCGTTGAAAATCCGCAACCTTTACCGATAATCGCGGTTGATGAACCGACAATTGTGATGGTTTTTGGTGTAAACACCTCACCATTTTCTGGTTTGGAAGGGAAGTTTGTCACATCGCGGCAAATTAAAGATCGCCTCGAAAAAGAATTGCTTGGCAACGTTGCCTTGCGTGTTGCTCAAACTGAATCTGCGGATCAATTTAAAGTTTCAGGTCGTGGAGAATTACAACTTTCAATTTTAATCGAAATGATGCGACGCGAAGGATTTGAATTACAAGTTTCAAAACCAGAAGTTATCACGAGAAAAGGACCGAATGGCGAAACACAAGAACCGATCGAATTAGTCGTAATTGATGTGCCTGATGAGTTTATCGGCGTTGTAACTGAAGCTCTCGGTCGAAGAAAAGGTCAGATGACGAAGATGATTAACAACGGAACTGGTCGTGTTCGGCTCGAATTCGAAGTTCCATCGCGAGGTTTAATTGGTTTCCGCGGAGAATTTTTGACTGAAACAAAAGGAACGGGATTGCTCAATACTTTGTTTTTACGATTTGATACATGGCTTGGCGAAATGAAAGGTCGCGGAACTGGTTCGCTTGTGTCTGACAGAATGGGCGAAACAACAACGTTTGCACTTTTTAATCTTCAAGAACGCGGAACGATGTTTGTTAATCCAAATACGAAAGTTTACGAAGGAATGCTCGTCGGCGAAAATGCACGAAACGCCGATATGGACATCAACGCGATTAAAGAAAAGAAACTTTCAAATATGCGGACTTCAAGTGCTGATGAAGCGATGAGATTAGTTCCAGTAAAGCCGCTTTCGCTCGAAGAAGCTCTCGAATTTATTGCGGATGACGAACTTATTGAAGTAACACCTAAATCAATTCGCTTGCGGAAGAGAATTTTAAAAGCGAACGAACGACCGAAGAAATCGGAAAAAGCTTTTCAATAGATTCGGTTTAGAAAAATTGAAGATCAAGGCAGCTTCTTTTTGAGGTTGCCTTTTTTTTACAAAAAAACTTGACAGGAAAATCGAATAGGAATATTGTCATTTTATTGAATTAATCAGTTTTCGAAAATGGTCTAAATGATATGAAAAACGGTAACTTCCTAACTGTTAATCGAACCGCAGCTTTTCCAGTTTTTGGTTAAGGTTTAGCGGTTTTTCTTTTTTGAAGCGTAGATGGAAGAATGCTTCGATTGGAGATTCTCATGATACGATTTGTTGTTCGCCCTTTTGCTTACATTGTTAATATCGCTCTTAACTCATTCAGATTCAATAACTTACTTTCTAATTTACTGCCAAGAT
>JANNVK010000129.1:0-2414 GCA_031414415.1 Acidobacteriota bacterium | reverse complement strand
TGTTCTGCCAGTTTCGTTTTGCGTTGTCAGCGGATAATTATAGAGAGCTTGTTTGGTCATTTGTCCGCCAACAATTGCACCAGATGTATATGTCATTCCGCGTTGTTCGACAACTTTTGTGAGCATTCCGTAGCTCGAATATGAATCTGTTTCATTAAACCAATAGCCTGTGTTTGTCGCCGGATAATAGATAGAATCAATCACGTCAAAAGTTTGTTGGCGAACAATCGGACTGACACCACTCGCAAATGAATAATTTAGAGTGTGTGGTTTGTAGTGAAGTCTGACAAGTGTTCGGCGTTTTGCAGAACCATAAATTGGGTCTTCATCTTGCATACGTGGTGCATTTACATAACTCAAACGCTCGCTTGTATCATAATGAAAAGTGATAACACGCCCAATTGTATCGGTAATTGTGTTTATTTTTGGACCAACATTATTGCGATATGTAATGTTTATTTGATTTCCTTGTGCATCAATTATCAATGTCGGATAAACCGCTCCATCGCCACGCGAACCATAGTTAATATAAGTCCCATTCGGAAATTGCACGATAGCAGAATAAATTCCGCTCGAATCTCTCGAACTGTTGTAATCAATAAATTTACCATCAGCAGTAAAGCCTTTAAAAGAACTCCAACCACCGTAACCATTTGTAATACTTCCGGTGTAACCGTGTCGAGTTCCGTCTGCATCGACTAACATACTGCCGCCATCAGCTCCCATATCCATTATTTTCCCAAAACCGAGCGACCAACCAGGAGCCGGAGAACCTCTGTCAATATCATATGTTAGCTCAGTAGAATTGGCTTGAGTTAAAGATTTGTTCCACAAACGTGAGTTGTAATTTAAGTTTAAAGCCAAGTCAATTCCGCGTCCCGGAAGTGATACAACTGGAGCCGATAACTGAAAATTTCCGTTCCCAGCACCATCATCAGCCGGACTTCCTGTCGGATTTCCTGTCTGATTTCCCGGATCATCAGACGAATTCCAATTGCTGTTATTCCAATTACCTTCTTCTGGCAAAGAGTTTTGCGAGTTTTCGATAAAATGCCGAATTGGATCTTTTGCGTTTTCAGAATTTTTTGAGTCTTTTTCCTCTTTTTCAATTGTTCGAGATGAAATAATTGTTGAAGGCATCGCAGATAAACTTGGTTGAAGAGGACTTCCTTCAGCCGATGGCAAAACTGTTATCGTTGCTTGTGCATTTTGTCCGTTATGTTTTGCAGAAATTGAAAATGTGCCAATAACTTTTGCTTCGAAAGTTGAGTTTTTTAAATTTCTTACAGGTAAATTTCGACCTATATCTTTTACATCCCAATCAAGGTTAAGTCCATTAATTGGTTCATTATCTACATCCAGCGTAATCGCCGAAAACGTTACCTTTTCACCTTGTTTAATCGTCACTGAACCTGGAAAAACCTGAATTGAGGCAACCGCTGATTGAGCTGGTGAACTGTTTAATTTAATCAACGAAAAGTTATATAAACTGTAAAAGTAGGATGCAAAACTGCTCGAAAGAAATGCAAATCTGATGTCCTGTGAAAACTCTTCGGCTGATGAAACAATCGCCTTTGGTGCTGCATTTACAGAATTTATGAGTAAACTACACATCAGCATTAGACTTACAGTTTTTAATAAAATATTGTTGCTTGCTTGCTTGCTTGCTTGCTTGCTTGCTTGCTTGCTTAACTTGAGTTCCGCGAGAAAAAATTGAAAACTTCATTGTGAAAACCTCTTTTTGGTGAAATGGAAAATATTTAGAATGCATTTTTGTTTCAGTTGAGTAAACAATTACAAAATGCAACATTTCTTGTGCGATGAACGAATAATATACCTTATTTCTGAAATGTCAAGACTTTTATTCGTTTGCCTGATCGTTTGTTCTAAAACTCAACTATGCTAAAATTCAACATTCAAACAGTCCAAAATAGAAGGCAAAATAAATTACTTTAATGAAATATCGAGGCATAATATTTTTATGCTGTGTGATTGGTATTTTAGAACATAAAAGCCCGTTTGCGGGCAGTAGATTTAAGCTCCACGTGTGAGCGTGGAGTTCGGGTAGAAATAAGAAAAAACGCGTTTTGCGGGCGGCAGAGGAGATTTAAACAGTGATTATTTTCATCTGCCGCCCGCAAACGGGCTAAATCGGAGTTTGATTGTGCCTACACGCTCACGCGTGTAGCTTAAATCTTTAGTCCGCAAACGGACAAAGAACGAAACTAACAAATTTCCGAGAAAATCCTAATGCGTAATCTGGGTTTAACTTTTGAGACCGTGTCAAATGTTGTGGAAACGATTTCATAGCGATTTCTTGTTTTCCTTCATTTCGTTAAATTTCTAGCTTTCTTTTTCCGGCAATTTCACCTCCTTTAGTTTTTCGGGATGGCTGATTCTTGACCATCTTTGTT
>JANNVK010000128.1:0-2789 GCA_031414415.1 Acidobacteriota bacterium | reverse complement strand
AACAAAGATGGTCAAGAATCAGCCATCCCGAAAAACTAAAGGAGGTGAAATTGCCGGAAAAAGAAAGCTAGAAATTTAACGAAATGAAGGAAAACAAGAAATCGCTATGAAATCGTTTCCACAACATTTGACACGGTCTCTATTTCGAATCGGGTAAACGAAGCCACTTCCATTGAGCATACCGGCACCAAAAAGGTCTGTTTTCCCATCATTGTTAAAATCTCCAATAGCAACTGCATTGATACGAAAACTACCGCCGTTATCAAGGTTGAGAAAGACGGATTCTGCTGGTTGGAAGGTTCCATCTCCAATACCAAAAAGAACGGTCATTGCAAGCCGATTATTACTGGATGTACTAAACTCAGTATTGTGGGCGACAACGACATCAAGGTTGTTATCGCCATTCAAATCGCCAATTTCTATGTTACAAATGATTCGAGAAGCGATACCAGAATCGAATCCAACGATTATTTCTTGTTGAGGCTGGAAATTTCCATTTCCTTTGCCAATCATAATGCTCACTTTCCCGAGTTCTTCTTGCAATTGAGGAAGTCGCCCAACCACCAAATCAGGTAATCCATCATTGTTTAAATCACCGGAAGCGATTGTGGTTGCTGGAGTTGGGAGATTAGTTGACCGCTTTGTGGTTAATGGAGAAGCTCCAGAACCAATCAGAAAAACGTTTACTATTAATGATACAAAGAAAAAACTGCGTAATTTTTTAAATTTTCTCATTCTTTTGTATAAAACACTTCACCAGCCGCAACCCAAGGTTTTCCATTTTTTATAGTTAATCCGTAAATCAAATTCTCTGTTATTTCTAAATTAATAACATTCCAAGTTTCGCCGGAATTTGTAGTCTCTAAAATTATTCTAATTTCGCCCGTAATCCAAGCGTTTTTATTGGGTATTATTTCGAAAAATATCTAGTTACAAATTCAAAAAATATAGCGATTGCTCTAAATAACAAACTCGACACAAAAGTCAAAATACAAACTATAAGAAACATCACTATTTCTAAACCACTACTTGAACTGTCACTAATTTTACCAAACTTTAGGAAGAAACCAATCGAAAATCCTATAATCCAAACTAAAGTTCCAATTATCGACACGATTGCAAGCCTATCAAAAGACATCTTTTTGCCATTCGATACTGAAAACCAGACAACCATATAAGAGACAATATAAGGTATCGCGAAAACGAATCCACGCCAGTATTCAAAACTCGCTGGTATCAATTCATCTCTCTCAATCGAATCTGAGTTTTGACTTACCCAGAAAAAGAAGTTGACGAAAAATCCGCACATAAAGTAGCTTGCTAAGTCTAAAACACTGTATATTTTTTTAATTCCCGCAGATTTCATTTCTAATCAAGTCTCCTATTTTGCTTAACAAACTGGGGTCTTTTCGAAGCCGTCTACCAAGATCATACGCTGCGACTCCGAGTGCTAAGTCTCCAGTATTCGCACTTCTAACGTTTAGTCTCTTGACGCTTCTGCCAATTGAAGTATCGCTCACATCTTGGTAATAAGTTGAAAACGTTGCAAGGTTAATTCCGCCACTAAAGTAAAAAGCAAAATGATGCGTTTGATCGGCACGACGTCCCACGTCATTTCGTGCAAACTCCGAATCTAAAAAAACTGCTCTGAAATCCTGTTGTCCAAGTTCATTTCGTGCCGCATTACTTCTTCCTCCGTTGGTACTTAAAAAGTAGTCGATTGATGCTACTGAACCGTCTGTAATATGTCCAGTATAGTGCGTATTAAAGTTAAAATCGAAGTGTGGCAAAGCAGTCGAATAAGTAGGTGTATCAGCAGGATTGTTTCTTATTGTGCTTCTTACAACGTCATTTGCAATCGTTTGTGCTCTAGCCGCCATTGTTTCACAAGGAGTAGGGGTGTCTTGAAACAACAAAGGTTCAATAGTCTTAGAAGTCTCCATACCCGGCAACCCAAAAGTCGCAGTTGCCGATTGCATGTTTACGAAATTGATCGGACCGAGATTTATGATTCCGTTTCGATTTCCGCGACCAAACAAAGATCCAAATAATCCAGTTAGGAAATTACTCCAACCGCTCGGAATACTGTAAGTTCCGCTACCAGAACCTAAACCACCCAGCCCAATACCAGAATAATTATATGTTTGTGTTCCATCAAGACCATCAGGATCAGAATGATTGATCGGATCATTCTCACAATAAGCATAGAGATTCAAAGATTGTGGTTTCATCAAACTTGACGATGCCATACCAATCGGATCGACTTGAGTGAACCTTCCTTGAGATGAATCATAGAATCGGTTGGTTGCATAGTCCAGTCCATTTGATGCACTTCGGTCGTAATTTGTAAATCTACGATTGGTTTCCCCTGTCGATTCGCTGCCTAGTGGCGTTCCAAACGGAAGCGTTGCTTGTTCGAATGACGTTCCGGCAGCCGGATCGGTTACGACACGCACTCCAAGCTGATCTGAATGATTAAACTGAACCTTTTCGCCAGTCGCTGTCTTTTCCTGAGTGGCAAGCAATCCGCCCATATAAATATAGTTCTTTGTCCAGATGAGAGTGATATGGTTTGAAGTGGTCAAGTAAACCTGACACAAAAGTCGCTCTATTTTCTCCTTTTTTTCGTTTTCCGTGTTCTTTTCTTCGGTTTTCTCTCACCTCACCCCGAAATGATTAAGTGCCTTCTTGGTTTTCCCACGCTTTTTCGAAATCTGCGGGGCTTTGGTTGCCGATTCCCGAATGAATCCGCTTCAGATTATAGTAACCTTCGATGTAGCTGAAGGTTT
>JANNVK010000127.1:0-2797 GCA_031414415.1 Acidobacteriota bacterium | reverse complement strand
AAACCGTCGTTGCTTTTGGCAAAAGGTTTGTTGGACAGAATCGCGGTTGATTTAGCCAAAGACGGCAAAAAATCTTTAACCAATTTATCGCGTTTCGCATTGCTGAAACTGATTATCAACCGAAACGAAAAGGAGAAATCGAAAATGATCGAAGAAAAATTAAATAATGAAATTAAGGACGAAGCCTATAATTGCGGGCGGCTTTTGGCGGTTTTTCAAAAGCTGCAATCGGCGGCTCACGGCAAAGATTTTGACGGTGCGGGCGTGGTCGAAAAATATTATGGCACGGCTTCATCATCGCCAAATTCAGCGTTTGGAATACTTTGGCGATTGCATCAGCATCACTTGAAAAAACTTTCGCGTGATAACAAAGGTGCGTCCGTTTCCATCAAAAACGAGATTGCCGAAATTTGTGCAAAGTTCAAACAGACGAATCCTCCGCAGTTTCCACGCTCGTTTAATTTGCAAGCTCAAGGACGCTTTGCACTCGGATTTTATCAACAAATTGCAGCGGACAAAGAAGCCCGCGACGCTTACTTTCAAAACAAGAAAGCAGAACAACTTACAGGAGAACAAAACTAATGAACAACGAAATCTTGAACAACCGACACGACATTTACTTACTTTTTGAAGTTACCAACGGCAACCCAAACGGCGATCCCGACGCGGGAAATATGCCGAGACTTGAACCGAACACGAATCGCGGAATTGTTTCAGATGTTTGTTTGAAACGCAAAATTCGCAATTATATTTCGGAATTTGCACCGATGACAGGCGAAAAAGGTTTCGAGATTTTTGTCCAAAGTGGCGAAGCTCTCGAACGCAAAATCAGAGAAGCAACTGCCGCCAATAACAAAGATGCGAAGACTTCGGTTGAATGGTTGTGCAATAAATTTTACGATATTCGGGCGTTCGGCGGCGTTTTGAGCGTGGGCGACGAAGTGATGAAAGGTTCGAGTTACGGACAAGTTCGCGGTCCGGTTCAGTTCACTTTTTCGCAGTCGTTTGATTCGATAAATCCGCTCGATATTACGATTACGCGATGTGTCGCAACCACGATTGCCGATGAATCGAAGGAACGCACGATGGGCAGTAAATTTGTTGTGCCTTATGGACTTTATGCTGCGAAGATTTATGTTTCACCGGCGTTTGCGGAACGGACGGGATTTACCAATCACGATTTGGATGTTTTGTTTGAAGCGTTGAATTTTATGTTTGAACACGACCGTTCGGCTTCGCGTGGTGAGATGATTGTTCGCGGAATTTATGATTTTGAGCATATCGGCACACAGCACGAAAATAATGCCGAAGCGAACAAACGTGAGGCTCGTTTGGGCTGCTGCCACGCTCATAAATTGTTTGAAGGAATTGATGTCAAACTGATTGAAGGCAAGGAATTTCCCGAATCTTTCAAAGATTACGAAGTTAGTTGCAGTTGGACGGACGACAATTTACCGAAAGGCGTGAGATTAAATAAACGGCACGAATAGTAGGTTTAGAGTTACGCCTTGAGGCGTGATTCAACTTGAATAAGTAATACTTTAGTTGAACGAACGCAACGTAAATCACGCCTTAAGGCGTAACTCTAACAAAAAACTCTAGCAAAAGTTTTTGGAAAACAAGGCTTTTGCTTTTTACCTAAATCAAATCGGCTAAAACAATAATGTTGATATTTGAAAGGCGTTTGAATCCGTTATCGTTAGTTATCAAGTAATCGCAATTTGCCGAAATTGCCGTCGAAGCGTGGATTGCATCAGGCGTTTTGAAGTTTTGATTAGCTCGCATTTCGGCAGATTTTATCAAAACATCTAAAGTAATCGGCAAAAGTCTGATGTCTGTTTGCGTTAATAAAGATTGATAGGCGGAAATGAGCGATTGATTGTTCAATTTAATCGGTTGAACAAGCGTTTCAAGCAAAGTTAATTCACTCGTAAAAACCTCAATCTCGTTTGCTTTTAGAGATTGCCAAAGCGGAATCATAAGTTGCCAATAATCAATGTGGTGTTCAACGCTGAAAATTATTGGCGAAGTATCGAGATAAACTTTTGAATAAACCGGAAATGCTAATTGTCCCAAGATTCACGCTCCGATTGCAAGTGATTTTCTACTTCTTGAGCATTAGAAAAAACTCGAATATTCGGTAAATTTTGCAACAAATCAAATGCAGTTTGAGTTTTGATTTCACGACTGCTTAAATTTTGCAAAATAATAGTGGCAAGACGAAGTTTTTCACTATTTGGAAGCGGAAGAACTGTTTGCTGATAAATAGTTTGGGCATTTTGCATAACAATTTGAATATAACATTTTTTAGGTTTTATCGAAAAAGATTTTTTAACAAAATATGAACTCAGAACAAATCAGCGAAATTTTATTGGCACGCGAAAAAATTGTGGTATCGTTTCACGCGGTTGAGCAATTTCAGGCACGAATTTCAAATCTGCCCGAAAAAGTCGTGCGTGAGATTATCGAAAACGGTGTCAAAATGACCGACAAAGTTAAACTTTTGCCCGATGGCGGAACTTTGCGGATTCGGACGCGGCGACCTTTTCCGTTTGAATTTCGGGCGTTGTTAGTTTATGACGAAGGACACGAAGCTCCTGTTGTAACGACGGTTTTGAAAGGTGAAAGCTGGAAATTACGGAAGCAAAGGAATCGAGTGAATCAAGGATAATTGTTTGGATTATCAACGGTTAAGCCTTCATTTTGAGCAGCTTGATTGAGTGCGTTATCGGCGGAAACGAAAATAATTGATGAAGCACCGAATGAATTTCTGGTTTTTTGAATTTCCAAAGCACTT
>JANNVK010000126.1:0-22704 GCA_031414415.1 Acidobacteriota bacterium | reverse complement strand
TGTTTCCGCTTTAACCCCAATCCCCGCGACCGTTGCCACAACCGTCTCTTTATGGACATCCATCCCGCATCCGCGTTCAACTACTTGCTCAAATTCGATAACTTGTGTTTGTTTTTGTGTTTGTGTTTTCATCCCTCTTTTTTAACACAAATCTCTCCCTCTGCACCAAATTTTCATCCCCTTTTGTGTTTGCCTAAATCATGAAGGTTTCATATATTCAACCTTTTAAAAAATAAATTCTTTGACTTTAGATTCGACGATTTCACGTATTTTTTTCAAATTTTCTTCCGTATCGGCTTCAAATCGCAATACTAATATCGCCTGAGTGTTCGAGGCACGAACCAAACCCCAACCGTTTTCAAACAAAATTCTTGCTCCATCGATTGTAATTACTTCGTTAGTTTTGCTAAATTCTTCAATGATTTTTTGAACAACATTAAACTTAGTTTCGTCGGAACAATCGACTCGCAACTCGGGCGTTGAAAAAGTTTTCGGAACATCTGCGAGCAGCTCTGATAATTTTTTATCAGTTTTTGACAAAATTTCTAAGACTCGCAGACCTGCGTAAGTTGCATCATCAAAACCATAAAATCTATCAGCAAAGAAAATATGTCCGCTCATTTCGCCAGCCAAAACAGCGTTTGTTTCCTTCATTTTTGCTTTAATAATCGAATGTCCGGCTTTGCACATAATGCCTTTGCCACCAAGTTTTTCAATTTCATCATAAAGAGTTTGCGAACATTTTACTTCGGCTATTATTGTAGAATTTGGCTTTTCAGCAAGCACAGCACGCGAGAGAAGAATCATTAGTTCATCGCCCCAAATAATTCTTCCGGTTTCATCAACAATGCCAATACGGTCGCCATCTCCATCAAACGCAATTCCAACATCTGCTTTATTTGCAATAACTTCGCGGATTATATCTTGCAAATTTTCAGTCACGGTTGGGTCTGGATGGTGATTTGGAAAATTGCTGTCCGGTTCACAAAACAGCTTTACAAGTTCGAAACCGAAACTTTCGTAAACCGGAACTCCGGTAACGCCGCCCATTCCATTTCCGCCATCAACAACAACTTTTAACCTTCGTTCTCCTAGATTTACACGTTTCGAAATTTCGGTTTTGTAATCTTCCAAAACATTCAGGCTCTCGTTTTTTCCTTCGCCCGTAGCAAAGTTGCCCGAAAGTGCAATTTCCTTAATTTCTTGAATTTGCTCACCGAAAATCGTCGATTTTCCGAGGCATATTTTAAATCCGTTGTGATCCGGTGGATTGTGCGAGCCAGTAATCATAACGCCGCCGTCAACATTTTTTGTAAATACTGCAAAATACAAAACCGGAGTTGGGACACGTCCAATATCAACACAATCAATTCCACATTCGTTAAAACCTTGTATCAATAAATCACGAAATCTCGGCGAACTAACACGTGCGTCAAAGCCAATCGCAATTCTTTTTGCGTTATTTCGTGCGAAATATGTGCCGAATGCTTTTCCAAGTAAAGCAACGGTTTCGTCGGTTAAATGGTCGCCGACAATACCGCGAATATCATATTCTCTAAAAATATTTGTGTTCATAAAAACGCTAGTCAATTTTTCTATTTATTGTAAACAAGACGTTTACGATTCCGAAAATCATTAATAATCCGCCAAGCGGAGCAAGAAATATAGCAGGATTTGGTTCATCTTTTATTAGCCAGATGCCTCCAAAAAGAAATCCTAAAGGCATCAAAACAGAACCAATTCGCAAAACTAAAATTGCAAGTTTACTAGGAAAAATAAGTTCACACTTAGCAGATATTGCAATAACGATAAGAATCAAACTTAGAAGTGTTCCGTGAGTGTGAGCAAGTTGCAAAAGCTCCCGACGAACCTCAACAGACATATATGAAGGCACACGAAACCCAATAAATCCTTCAAGTAACAAGCCAAAACTCATCCAAATCGCGATACCAAGAAATGCTTGAAAAACGAGTGGACTTGAGTTCTGTTCTTTAGTTTGTTTTTCTAATTCCATCATTTCGGAAACGATAATTTCGCCAATCTTGCAATTAATTCACTCAAATATTCACGCATTTGCTCAACACTTATATCGCCAGGAATCCTTGCGTCATCTCCAAATGATATCTGCCCTAATACCCAAACCAATTGTGCTCCGGTTAGACCTCTATCTTTCTTTCTTGCTTCGGAAATTACATCTTCGATTCTAAATCCAGCAAGTTCCAAATAGTAAACATCAACCAAATCTCGAATCTCGGAGCGAGATAATAACGTGCAGAGTTTATTTGCTAAAATTTCTTGAGGCGAATCAATCCTAACGCCATTGATTGTCGATTTTTCACGAGTAATTTGATAAACACTTTCTTTTATCAAATCGACAACAATTGCCTCGTCGTGTCTTTTTAGCAGGAAACGCTGAAAATCAGGCGAGGTCTGAATTGCCTCTATTTCAACCGACAAAGCCTTGGCAACCTCTTTAAGAACAAACACACCATTTTCGATTTCATTTTCGAGAGTAAACAAATCTAAATCTTCGGTTCTTCGATGACCAAGATAAAACCCAACGAGAGCAGCACCGCCTGAAAGAAAAAAACTACTCTTCCGCAAGAAAAACTCTCGCAGAACATCCGTCTGTAAATTATTGAGCGTAATCTTATCCAATTAAACCCGCTTTCTTCCATTGTTTGAAAAGAAACTCCCAAAAATCCTTCCGCCGTCCAAGATGCTTACTCAATTCATCCCAATTTTCCCAAAACTCAGCGGGAGTTGTAAATTCCCAAACGTCTGTATCTCTTGCTTCACGCAATATTTTACCTAGAAGTCGATTTCGCTCTGGCTGAGAGGCGGTTTCCAATCGATTTTTTATTTCTTCAACCGTCATTGGATCGTCCCACATAAAATACGGTATCGACGAATTCGAACTGACATTACTTGAAAGTGCTTTGCTCTTCATCTATTCTCCAACCTCAATATCAACATTATTCCGCAGCTTCCGCAATCTTTCGGCAGTTTGTTTAACTTCTTCACGCTTTTTGGAGTCGATTTTAGCAAACCACGACCCAATCTGCTCATTTCTTTTTGCAGAATCAGCTAAATAATCGGGCTTTGGCAAATTCCAGTTGTTCGCCATCAAACCGTTTGCCGCAAAATATCGCACAATTGAATAATTTTCAGTCGCAAAGGCTTCCGCCAAATATGGAGTTACCCAATTGATTTCGCCATGTTTTTTCAATGCATCTGCCATCAAAGCACGAGTTAAAGCATCGCCTGCGAATAAACCGCGAACTGCTTCAGGCTGATTAAACTGTTCATCGGCAACGGTTTGTGTGTCTTTATAACCAAACCAATTTTGTTTTGTAGCATCAATCGCCCAATTTAACGATTTCTCGACGTGGCATTGATTGCAAGCGTTTGGCACGCCTTTACTGGCTGTTAATGCAGGTTGCGGATTAGATATTTGATGCGATTTGTGAAAATCCATAACGCCGTAAACAACTTCCGGCATATGACACGAATAACAACTACTTCCTTTTGAATCTACGGAATGTTTCGTGTGCTCGGTTAAACTATCAGGTTTTTCATATTGCAAATGACATTGTGTGCAGGCTTGATTCGTCCGTTTTTCTTCGGTAATCATTCCTTTGACATCGCCTTCGTGCATTGTGTGGCACGAGGCACAGCCGATTTTATTACCCGAAATTTGATTGTGTCCGCTTGCTTTAGACTCTGTAAAACAAGGCGAATTCGTTAAACCTTGATATTCATAAGCGGTTAAGCGAGGCGAACCGTCAGCCCAAAAACGCGATTGAAACGATAAATTTCCGAGTTTCGTATCGGCGTGAATCGGCGTGTAAATCGCCGACAAATCTTCTCCCGCATCAAAAGGATCGCCTTTAGTCATAATTTCGCGGATTCGATTTTCTTCCACAGGAACACGTTGACCGTGGCAATGTCCGCAAATCATCGTGCTTCTGTCGGCATCAATTTTACTTGGATTAACGATTTTTGAATCATCGTTTGTTGACATTCTGGCATGTGGTGACCCGAATTTATCGGCGTGTTCCGCACCTTGAGCGTGGCAACTTCCGCACGCGATTCCGAGTTCGGCAACTTCGGTTTTTGCCTGTTTCGTCTGAAAATTTAGATTCGGCTGAGCTTTAACGTTGTGGCAAAAAACGCAATTCGTGTCCCATTGCGTGCGGCTTGCGTCAAACGGGCGTTCGTCGGGATAAAAAAATGAGCCGTTCAAATTAATCCAACGTTTTTCGCCAATGTGCCAAGCAATCGGCAGACGAATTATTTTGCTGTCTTTTTCAGTCGTATATTGCTGAATGCGGCGTGAACCTATGGTATGTTTTATTTTATTTCGTTCTTTTTGACCGTTCGGGTATGTGAAATTAAGATAGAAATCTTCACCGATTTGTTCAGGTTTGGCGACAATTCCTTGGTATTCAAAGGTTTGCGTAAAATCGCCGAGAACACTTTTCAACGAAGGAATTTGCGTCATTTTTGAATGATGAGTTCTATTCCACGAATTAAAATGATTTTCGTGGCAAGCCAAACAATCAGTTGATTTGATGTAGTTTTCGTCCGCTTTACCTTCGCGTAAACCAACATATTTTGGACGCAAAACTGTGACTGTCGCAAAAACTGAAATTGCGATAAAAAATGTCACAACAATAGATTTTAAGAGATTTGTTTTTAACACTTTACGAATTCTCTGGGTTTTCAAAAGTTACAACTTTATTGAGCTTAACTTTCAAAATTCTTCGCTTTTCAACCTTTCCAACTTTAAAAATATTTCCATTAAAAATAACTTCATCATCTTTAATTAAAATTTTACCTGATTCACTCATCAAAAAACCTGCAATTGTTGTGTATGCATCAGATATAGGCAAATCAATATCGAGGCGTTTGTTTAAATCACGCACGGCTAAATCGCCATCAAGCAAATAAGAACCGTCTTTTTCTGTGCGAATTTGGTCATTAACTTCTTCATCGTGTTCGTCAGAAATATCGCCGACAATTTCTTCGAGAAGATCTTCGAGCGTGATAATTCCCTCAATTCCGCCGTGTTCATCAACTACAAAACCAAAGTGAGCTTTTGCCCGTTGCATCTGTCGCAAAACATCTTCAAGTCTTGCAGTATCAACAACATAGATTGGTTTTTGCAAAACTTTATCAATCCGAAAATTGGTTGTGTTGAGCAAAAATGGCATTAAATCTTTGCTGTGAACAATTCCCGCAATGTCATCCAAAGACTCACGAAAAACCGGCAACCGAGAATAACCGTGATCTTGAAATGCTTTGGCAAATTCTTCAAGCGTTGCGGTGACAGAAACAGCGGCAATCTGCGTTCGCGGAATCATTGCTTCTTTAACGGTTGTTTCGGAAAACTCGAAAACTTGGTCGATTAATTTTTGTTCTTCAAAATTTACGTGACCGCTTTTTTGTGAAACCTTTATAATTTGCCTAATTTCTTCTTCTGTATAAATGGCACTTTCATCCAAATTAGCCTTAAGTCCGATCAATTTGCCAACTCCACCACCTACTGTATTAAATACCCAAAGAAGTGGTGAAAAGATTTTTGCGAATAGTTCGAGTGGGATTGCCGCTAATGTTGCAAAAGATTCGGCTTTTTCAAGTGCAAACATTTTCGGCACTAATTCTCCAAAAACAATGTGCAAGAATGTAACTAGAATAAATGAAATTGCGATTGCTATGCCATGAGTGATGTAGCCGAGTGTTCCTTCTGAGGCTATTTGCGATGCTATTGGCTCAAGGATTTTCGAAATTGTCGGCTCACCTACGAGTCCAAGTGCGAGCGAGGCGAGCGTAACGCCAAGCTGAACAGCAGAAATAAAAAGCGTCGGGTTTGACAAAAGTCGAAGTGCTGCTTTTGCACCTTTGCTGCCATCATTAGCTTTTGCTTCAAGACGAGATTTTCGTGCCGAAATAAGTGAGAATTCAGAGGCAACGAAAAAGCCATTGAGTATCACTAAAATTGCCATCAATAAAATTTCCAAACTTGCCATTGAAGCCGTTAAAGAAACATCTGATTGGAAAAAAAAGAGTAAAAAAATACTAAAATAATCGTCCATTGTATGATTTTTGAGTTGCGATTTACTTAATGCAAGCCATACTAAAATTGTAGCATATCCAATAATTTTCAATAAACATTAGCCGAATCAATAATCTCTTGAATCAATGGTTGGCACGAACCGCAACCGCTTCCGGCGTTGCAAATTTGAGAAACTTCTTCGACATTTTCAAGCGAATTTTTAGCAATTAATGTTTCAATTTCTTCTTCAGAAACTCCAAAACACGTGCAAATTAAAGCCTTTTCACCGACAAATTCTTTAAGCTGGCTTGTCCGATAATCATTAAAAGCATCTTGCAAACCATCAAAACAAATTTGAATGCAATGTTCGCGATTCTGTGGAAACGCACCCAAATCTCGTTCCACAATTAACTTTAGATGAACTTTATCAAATTCAATAAGTGCTGTATTTTCAATAGTTTCTGAAATAAAATCAGCAGTTGCGATAAGAAAGCCACAACCATTTGTTTGAAATTTAACTGCAATAATTTGTTTATTTTCTATCGTTAGATTGAACTTAATGATTGAACCGCAAATAAACGCCGCACTCTTTCCCGAAGCATTCGCAGATTTTAAACGACCGATATGCTTCGGTTGATTAAATCTTTCGGAAATTTTGATTGGATAAAAACTCACCACATAATTTTCAACGCAAATAGGCGAAGACGCAAAGTAAAATTATAGAATTCTCAAAACAATTGCTAGTTTTTTAGTTTTCGCGGTTGTTTGTGTAAGATAGTTTTAATGAATCGCTTTTTACTTTTTACTTTTTACTTTTTACTTTTTACTTTAACAAGCTGCGTCCCAAGTGCGGCTCCGGTTTCTGTTTCTAACCAACGTGTTTCGCAAAATGCTTTGCCGCCAAAGAAAAATATTGAAGAACTCGGCTGGCAAAAATTTGATGGAACTGATGAAAAGTTGAAAGATTTACGCGGAAAAGTAGTAGTTTTAGATTTTTGGGCAACATATTGCAAACCTTGTTTAGAAGGAATTCCTCATTTTGTTGAATTACAAAAAAAATATTCTGATTTACGTGTGATCGGTCTCCACGTTGGTGGCGAAGAAGACCAGCCAAAAGTTCCGGCATTTGTTGATAAACTCAAGATTAACTATACTTTAGCTTATCCAGAAAGCGATCTTTCGCAGTTTTTACTTGCCGGAGATTCGAGAATTCCGCAAACTTTTGTTTTCGATAAAACCGGAAAATTAGTAACAAAAGTTGTCGGATTTGATGACCAAATTAAGTCAAATCTCGACCAAGCAATTGAAGAAAGCCTGAAGTGAAATGATGAATGGTGAATGATGAATGATGAATGATGAATGATGAATGATGAATGGTGAATGGTGAATGGTGAATGGTGAATGGAGAATGGTGAATGGAGAATGGAGAATGGTGAATGGTGAATGGTGAATGGTGAATGGTGAATGGTGAATGGTGAATGGTGAATGGTGAATGGTGAATGGTGAATGGTGAATGATGAATGATGAATGATGAATCAAGAGTTATCACAAAATCTTCTTTAACAATTAACAATTAACAATTAACAATTAACAATTAAAAAAAACTTCTATGTCACAACGAAGATTTTATGCACTCGGAACTGCCAGCCAAGTTCCTACTCGCGAAAGAAATCATAATGGCTACTTTCTTCGATGGGACGATGAAGGATTTTTATTTGATCCGGGCGAAGGCACGCAACGGCAGATGATTTTCTCTGATGTTTCTGCTTCGAGCATCACAAAAATTTTTATCACACATTTCCATGGTGATCATTGCCTCGGTTTATCCGGAATTTTGCAGCGTTTATCGCTCGATAAGGTCACGCATACAGTCCAGCTTTTTTTTCCCGCAAGCGGACAAAAATTTATTAATAGCTTGCGAACTTCTTCGATTTATCACAATGTCGCGACTATTGAAGAAATTCCAATATCAAATGAAGGCGTTATTTTCGATAGCGAAAATTTCTACATTGAATCGCGAAAATTGAGCCACACGGTTGAAAGTTGGGGTTATCGAATTCAAGAAAAAGACAGCTTTACAATGTTGCCCGAAAAACTTGAAAAATTTAATGTTTTTCGAAAAGATATTGCAACTTTGAAGAAAACCGGTTCGGTAATTATTGATGGCAAAACGATAAAAGTTGAAGATTGTGGAGTTTTCAAGAAAGGTCAAAGTGTTGCATTCATTATGGATACACGACTTTGCGATAATATTTTTCAACTTACGAAAGATGCGGATCTCCTCGTTTGCGAATCAACTTATCTAAAAGCCGAAACAGAAGACGCCATCGCCAACGGACATCTCACTGCAAAGCAAGCCGCCGAAATCGCCAAAAAATCAAACGCTGATTTGCTCGCATTAACGCATTTTTCGCAAAGATATATGAACGTCAAAGACTTTGTTTCCGAAGCAAAACCAATTCACGAACACACAATTGCGTTTCGCGATGGTGATTTTATTGATTTACCAAAAAGATAGAATAAGGCTAAGTTACTTCAAAAGAACTTATTCTGTTAAAATATTGTTTGGAGGATTTTATGCTAACAACAGTTGAAGCTGAAATTGATGTAAAGGGAAATGTCACTTTTTTAGAACCATTGCAATTAACGAAAACGACCCGAGCATTTGTTACTATTTTAGAGGACAAGATTAGCAATAACTTGGATAAAGGTAATGGAAATAACATTTTAGCTTTTCTTCAAAACAATCGTTTACCTCAACATTTGCTACCAACGACCGATGAAATTGAGGCTCAAATTAAGGAGATTCGCGATTCATGGGATTAAACGTTTACTTTGATTCTTGTTTGATAATTTATCTTGTTGAAGAACATAACCTTTTTGCACCAGTTATCGAAAACAAACTTATTGAACACAAAAATCACGAATTATCTTCATTGAGAATTTGTGTTTCAAATCTATCGAAAATGGAATGCCTGATTATGCCACTTCGAAATAAAAATAAGGTTTTGGCTGAGAAGTTTGAAAACTGGTTTAATTTAATTAATTGTCTAGATTTAGGAAAAGAAATCTTTCAAAAAGCCACACATCTCCGTGCAACATTTCCAAGCCTAAAAACTCCCGATGCAATTCATTTAGCAACTGCAATTCAACATAATTGTGACGAATTTTGGACAAACGACAGTAATCTCGAAAAAATCGCTCCAAATCTTGTGAAAAATATCTTATGAGAGATTTACCAGTCGGCAACGGTTCATTGCTCGTAACTTTTGACGAACTTTATCGAATTCGTGATATTTATTTTCCGCACGTCGGCGAAGAAAATCACACAAAAGGTTTTCCGTGTCGATTTGGTGTTTGGATTGATGGAGAATTTTCTTGGTTTGACGCTGAAGAATGGACAAGAGATTTGCGTTATTTGCCGGAAACTCTGGTAACGAATGTAACTCTCAAAAATGAAATATTGAAACTAGAAATCGTTTCGAATGATACAGTTGCAAGTCACGATAATATTTTTATTCGCAGAGTTCGTGTTAAAAATTTAGCAGAAAATACTCGGCAAATTCGTATTTTTCTTCATCAAGATTTTCGTATTTCTGAGACGAAAGTTGGAGATACAGCATTTTATTGTCCTGAAACTCAATCAATAATTCATTATAAAAAAGATCGCTATTTTCTCGTCAATAGCGAGCCGCAATTTTCGCAATTTGCGACCGGAAGAAAGGCGTTTCGTGACTCAGAAGGAACTTGGCGAGACGCGGAAGACGGCGAATTGTCAAATGGAGCAATTACTGAAGGTTCAGTAGATTCAACGATTTGCGTAAGTCTTGTAGTTAATTCAAATGAAAATTCAGAATTTTATTATTGGATATGTGCCGGAACAAACCACGCTCAAGTTTCTCAATTAAACACGCTCGTTAAAACCCAAACGCCGCAAAAATTCTTAAGTTTTACGGAAAATTACTGGCGTGCTTGGGTAAATAAAAACGATGTTAATTTCGCAAATTTATCACCCGAAATTGTTGAACTTTATAAGCGTTCGTTGCTGATTATTCGCACTCAAACAGACAATCAAGGTGCGATTATTGCCGCTAACGATTCGGACGTAACTATAAGGGCAACCGATCATTACAGTTATCTGTGGACACGCGATGGAGCGTTAGTTGCAAATGCTCTCGATCTTGCTGGTTATCCGCATCTAACGCGAAAGTTTTTTGAATTATGCGGCAAAATAGTCCACAAAGACGGCTATTTTTTGCAGAAATATAATGCTGACGGCAGCGTTGCTTCAGGCTGGCACGCAAGTTGGAATTCTTGGAGCAAAACGCAACTTTTACCCATTCAAGAAGACGAAACATCGCTTGTTATTTGGGCTTTATGGGAACATTACGAACGTTTTCGAGACATCGAATTCGTCAGAAAACTGTATCGCCCATTAATCGAAAAATGTGCAGATTTTATGTGCGAATTTCGGCACAAAACTTTGAAATTACCAAAACCAAGTTGGAATCTTTGGGAAGATCGACGCGGAATTCATACGTTTACGTGTGCAAGCGTTGTCGGCGGATTGCGTGCGGCAGCGAATTTTGCGAGGCTTTTTGGCGAGATTGAAAACGCTGAAAAATACGAAAAAGTTGCAAATGAAACCGTCAAAGCAATGAAGAAACATCTTTATTCTAAACAACTTGGAAGATTTTTGCGTTCTCTGCAATTTAATGGCGATGAGCATTACGAAGCCGACACAACAATTGACGCATCGATGTTTGCACTTTTTTATTTTGGTGCTTTTGCGGCTGATGATGAAATGGTCGCAGGCACAATGAAGGCAATTGAGGAAAAACTCTGGGTTGGCGGAGATTTTGGCGGAATTGCACGTTTTGAAAACGACGGTTATGTAAAAGTTTCTGATAAAACGACCGGAAACGCATGGTTTATTTGCACGCTTTGGCTTGCCGATTATTACATTGCGAAAGGCGACTTATCAAAAGCCTTAGAAATTATAGAATGGACTGCAAAACGTGCGTTGCCTTCAGGAGTTTTAGCCGAACAGTTGAGCCCAATTGACGGTTCGCCAGTTTCTGTTTCGCCATTAACCTGGTCGCATTCAACATTTGTCGCTACTGTAATGAGTTATTTGCGTAAACTTTCGTTGAACACGGAAAAGACGTAGAATATACATTGTTGAGGTAATTTTATGGAATTAACATTTGAAGCTACATTTGACGGTGAAGTTTTTCGACCAACCGAAGAAGTTAATTTAAAGCCGAATAAAAAAGTTACAGTAATTGTGGAAGAAGAAAAAGCTTCGTTTGACTCCTCGTCTGAAAAAATCGGCGAACCATATTCTTTTTTAAAATATCTTGATTCTGTAAGTATTGAAGCCCCGCTTGATTATTCTGTAAACTGTGAACAATACCTTTCTGGAGGCAAAAGTTTAGAATGAAAAGCAGCCTGTTTCTCGACACCTCATTTACAATTGCTCAAGTTTCATCAAAAGATCAATTCAACCAAAAAGCAAAATTTTGGTCAGAAAAAATCCAAGCTGAACACATTTCGC
The DNA here is from genome assembly GCA_031414415.1 of Acidobacteriota bacterium. Lineage (GTDB taxonomy): Bacteria > Acidobacteriota > Blastocatellia > Pyrinomonadales > Pyrinomonadaceae > JANNVK01. The sequence continues at coordinate 11,089 of JANNVK010000126.1, read as the reverse complement.
TTGTGACAACTCAAGCAGTTTTGTTAGAAATAGGCAACGCTTTATCAAACCGACGTTTTCGTCAAATTACTGTTAATTTGCTCGAGTATTTTGCGGTTTCAAAAAGTATTGAAATCGTTCCGCTGACCGATGATTTATACAACAAAGCGTTTAATCTTTTTAGCAATCGTCTCGATAAAGATTGGGGTTTGGTTGACTGTATTTCTTTTGTCGTGATGACCGAAAAAAGAATCACAAAGGCTTTAAACTGCCGATGAACATTTTAATCAGGCTGGCTTCAAAGCCTTACTTTTACAATAACCTTCTATGCGTAGAGCCAAAATTTTAGCAACCATCGGACCTGCATCAAGCGATCAGGCAACAATTGAACAACTTATTTCTGCCGGATTAAATGCTGTGCGGATAAATATGTCGCATGGCGAACACGCAAGTCACACGATTTCGATTGCGAATGCTCGTGCGGCTGCCACGAAACTTGGAAAGCCTCTTTCGGTTTTAGTCGATCTTTCTGGTCCAAAAATTAGGACGCGAACTCTCGTTGACGGAAAATCCGTTAATCTTATTAAAAATACTGAGTTTACGATTACTTCCAGAGATATAATTGGCAATGAACGCGAAGTTTCGACAACTTTTATTGAACTTCCAAAACTTGTAAACGTTGGCGAAACAATTTTGCTAGATGATGGTGCATTAAAATTGCAGGTTGAAAAAATTGAGGAAAACGACGTAGTTTGCCGAGTAATAGTTGGCGGAATGTTGGCAGAGAGAAAGGGAATTAATCTGCCAAATACTAATTTGCCGATTGCATCTTTGACTGAAAAAGACCGAGTTGATTTGGTTTTTGCAATTGAGCAAAATGTTGATTACATTGCACTTAGCTTTGTCCGCAAAGCCGAAGATTGCACAGAAGTGCGAGATTTAATAAAAAAACTATCCAAAAGAAAGGTTGGCAGACCGCTTCTTGTCGCCAAAATTGAAAAAGCCGAAGCAATTGAAAATCTGACAGAAATTATTAAAGCAACTGATGGATTAATGGTCGCACGAGGCGATTTGGGTGTAGAAACCAGCGTTGAACTCGTTCCGGTTTATCAAAAACGAATTATTCAAGAATCAATTGCCAACGATAAATTTGTCATTACCGCGACCCAAATGTTGCAAACAATGATCGATAATCCGTTTCCAACTCGTGCCGAAGCCTCAGATGTGGCAAACGCCGTTTGGGATGGAACTGACGCTGTGATGCTTTCGGCTGAAACTGCGAGCGGAAAATATCCGGTTGAATCAGTTAAAACAATGGCACAAATCATTGATTCGGCTGAAACAATTGAGCCAAAATATCTCAAAAAGCCGATTAAATTTGACCAATCTCCAAGCGGCAGAACGTCGCAAGCATTGTGCAAAGCAGCAGCCTACGCGGCGAAAGAAGTGCAAACAGACAAAGTTGCGGTCTTTACTGAATCTGGACTAATGGCTCGGCGGATGTCTTCATATCGTTCGGGCTTGCAGACTTTTGCACTTACTTCTTCAGAGGATGTTCGCAATCAGCTAGCCTTAATTTGGGGAGTTCAGCCGTTTTTTCAGAAAACTGCAACATCATCAAGTAAAATGCTCAAAGCCGGACAAGAAACCTTGCTCAATAAAAATGCGGTCGAACAAGGCGAAACGATGATTATGATGGCTGGAAGGCTTTCAGGTCTCGGACTTTCAAGCTCAATGGTTGTTTGGACAATTGGGGAATTCGTGGCGAGGAAATAATCTATTTAAGCTAAATAATTCTCCGCAACTTGTTGAAATTGCTTGACTTGATCTATTTGCCAAATTTCGTCTTTATTCATTTCTTTTGCCATAATTTCCGCAACTTTTGGGGCAATTTCGATGGCAATTTTTGCGTTTAGAAACAACGCACGAGTTCGCCTCGCGAGAATGTCTTCAATTGTTCTTGCCATTTCGTGAAGAATTCCTTCAAGCACATCTTCAACCGTATATTCTAATTTTTCGTGTAATTTTTCACCAAAATTTTCGGGCGATTCGAAGATTTTTAGTTCTTTTGTGACACAAATTTTCTCTTCAAGTTTGGCTAAAGTCGCAGCGTTATTAACTGCATCCTCAGCCATTTTGCGGTATGTCGTCCATTTTCCACCAGTAATTGTCAGCAGACCAAAACTATCAATGTTTATAGTGTGATCGCGAGAAAGTGAAGCCGTATTTGTTGCGTTTGATGCTTTTACGAGCGGACGAATGCCAGTAAAAATGCTCAAAATATCTTCGCGTTGCGGCGGTTTGTGAAGATATTTTTTCGCCGTTTCCAAGATAAATTCGATTTCTTCTTCCAGGGCTTTTGGCTCAAGCGTTGCGGTCTCAATTTCGGTATCAGTTGTGCCGACAAGAGTGTGCGAATGCCATGGAATTGCGAACATCACGCGACCGTCTGATGTGTGCGGAATCATAATCGCGTGGTCAGTCGGTAAAAAAGATTTGTCCAAAACGATGTGAATTCCTTGGCTTGGTGAGATCAATTTTGTGGCATTTGAATCTGATAAATTACGAATTGAGTCACAAAAAGCACCAGTCGCGTTAATTACAACTTTAGCTTGCATCGAATGAAGTTCACCAGACTCTTCGTCGATGAAACTTAATCCATTAACAATGTTTTGCTCGTCTTTTGTGAGTTCAAAAACTCTTGCATAATTGAGTAAAACTGCACCTTGCTTGGCGGCAGTTTGTGCAAGATTTATCAAAAGCCGCGTGTCGTCAAATTGTCCGTCGAAATAAACAACGCCGCCACGTAAACCTTCGGAATTTATTGTCGGCAAACGCTTTATCGTTTCTTCTTTTGATAAAATTTGTGATTTTCCAAACCGATATTTTTGTGATAATAGGTCGTAAATCTTGAGTCCAACGCCATAAAAAGGCATTTCCCACCAATCGTAGTTTGGCACGACAAAAGCCAAATCGCTGACAAGATGCGGTGCATTATTTCGCAGAATTCCACGTTCTTTTAAGGCTTCCATGACGAGCGAAATATTGCCTTGTTCTAAATATCTAACGCCGCCGTGAACCAACTTTGTTGAGCGAGATGAAGTTCCTTTGCCGAAATCGTGTTGTTCCAAAAGTAGAACCGAATATCCGCGAGACGCAGCATCGACCGCACAGCCAACGCCAGTCGCACCACCGCCAATGATGATTAAATCCCAAGTTTTTTGTCGGCTCACAGATGCGAGCATTTCATTTCGGTTCATTGATTTGCCCAATTTAGAGAACGTTTCACAGCTTCGTTCCATACTTTTCGCAGTTCAAATGCTTTTTCAGCAGACATCATTGGTCTAAAAATCTTTCCAACTTTCCACGAATCAGCCAGCGAATTTTTATCTTTCCAAAAACCGACAGCCAAACCAGCCAAATATGCCGCACCAAGTGCAGTGGTCTCTGTTATTTCTCCGCGAACAACGGGAATTTGTAAAATATCTGCCTGAAATTGCAAAAGTGTTTCGTTTTGCGTCGCACCGCCGTCAACTCGAAGCTCTGGAAGTTTAATTCCCGAATCGGCTTGCATTGCGTCAATTAAATCTGCCACCTGAAACGCAATCGATTCGAGTGCGGCACGTGCAATATGTGCTTTTGAACTTCCGCGAGTTAGACCAATTATCATTCCGCGTGCGTCCTGATTCCAATGCGGTGAACCGAGACCGGAAAATGCCGGAACAAAATAAACGCCGCCGTTATCCGCCACCGAATTTGCCAAATCCTCAATATCTGCCGATTTTTCGATGATTTCGAGTTCGTCTCGCAACCATTGCACGACAGCACCGCCAACAAAAACGCTGCCTTCGAGTGCATATTGTGTCTCATTACCAATCTTCCAAGCAACTGTTGTGAGCAAATTATTAGTCGATTTTACAGGTTTTGTTCCCGTATTTTGCAACAAAAAACAACCTGTGCCATAAGTGTTTTTTGACATTCCGGATTGCAGACAAAGTTGACCAAAAAGTGCAGCTTGTTGGTCGCCGGCGTTTCCTGCAATCTTTATTCCTTTGAGTTCTGCAATTTCAACTTCAGCGTAAATTTCCGAAGAAGATTTCACTTCTGGCAAGATTGATTTTGGAATATTAAAGATTGCTAAAAGCTCATCATCCCAAGATAAAGTGTTGATATTAAACAACATAGTTCGCGATGCATTTGAAACATCGGTGATGTGAACCTTGCCATTTGTCAATTTCCAAATCAACCACGAATCGACAGTTCCAAAACAAATCTCACCATTTTCGGCAGCATTACGAGCGTTTTCAACATTATCAAGAATCCAATTTATCTTACTCGCAGAAAAATATGCATCAACCTGCAAACCTGTTTTCTCGCGAATAATTTCAGTATGTTTCTCGCGAATTTCGTCGCAATAAACAGAAGTTCGCCGATCTTGCCAAACAATTGCGTTATAAATCGGCTCGCCGGTTTTACGATTCCATAAAATCGTCGTTTCGCGTTGATTAGTAATTCCGATTGCGGAAATATCAGTTGGCGAAAGTTTCGCTTTTTTTAAGGCTTTAATCGCGGTTGAGAGTTGCGTTTCCCTAATCTCATTTGGATTATGCTCAACCAATCCAGAACTTGGAAATATCTGCGTAAATTCACTTTGCCCAACCGACATTACCTCGCTTTCATGATTGAAAACGATTGCACGACACGAAGTTGTGCCTTGATCAAGTGCGAGAATGTAACTCATAAAAAAGTGAAAAGTGAAAAGTGAAAAGTGAAAAGTGAAAATTAAAACACTTTTAGTTTTTCACTATTAGTTATTCGTTATTTGTTGGTTTATCCGAATGCGGCACAAAACATTGTCGGCATCTCGCTTCGTATTTTCCGCTCGCACCGACTTCCACAAGTGCTTCTGATTCAAATGTGCGTTGCGAATAATTTGCGGTGTCGCCACATTTTACGCAAATCGCGTGAGTTTTCGTGATAAACTCTGCAATTGCAAGTAGTTGCGGCATTGGCTCAAAAGGCTTTCCCATAAAATCTTGATCCAGTCCGGCGATTATTACACGTTTGCCTTGATCGGCAAGCTGGTTTGCAATCGCCGTCAGTTCGGTATCAAAAAACTGACCTTCATCGATTCCGATAACTTCAGTTTCGGCTTTTACGTGTTTTAACAATTCTTTTGCTGTCGAGACAGGTTTTGACTTTAATTTAATGCCCGAATGCGATGCAATTTCTTCTTTCGAGTAGCGATCATCTATCTTTGGCTTAAAAACTTGAACATTTTGGCGGGCAATACTCGCACGTTTCAAACGGCGGATTAATTCTTCAGATTTGCCCGAAAACATTGAGCCGACAATTACTTCAATCCAACCAATTTCATTTTTCCGGTGTTTTCTTCGTTCGTCATCATTTGAGAAGACCAATTCTTCAATCATTTTTCACTTTTCGTTCCTTTCGTTTTAATTTGATAGTCGATTATAGGTAAAAAACCACAAAAAACGAAAAGGAAAAATCAAACTTATTTCGCTTTTAACTTTCTGCCAATTCGCCTATTCTAAAAGAGTGGAAATAAAAATTTGCGAAGTCTGCAAAAGACCATTTATGGCGACATCAGAATTCTGCCCGCGTTGCCCGCAACCTTATTCTTGGAATCAAGAAAGCTGGCTCAATATGGGTTGTTTGCTCGCGATGGTTGCTGTCGTTGTTGGGTTAGTTTTTCTGTCTTTAGTATTGATTTTTGGAATATTTTTTGGTGCATTGTTTTAATATGAGTTTGTTGAAAAAAGGAACAGTAAAAATCGTCAGTTTTGAAAGCGTTTGTTTAAAAAATAATCCGCTTGGTGACTCGCATATTCGCGAACTTTGCGTCTATCTTCCGCCTGATTATGACGAAACTGAGACAAATTTCCCGACTGTTTATTGCCTCACAGGTTTTACAGGTCGCGGAAAAATGTTGCTCAATGATAATGCTTTTTCGCCAAATATTGCACAGCGAATGGACAATTTAATTGCCGCAGAAACTATCAAACCGATGATTGTTGTGATGCCAGATTGTTTTACAAAATATGGCGGCTCGCAGTATATAAACTCAACTGCGACAGGTAATTACGAAGATTATTTAACCAAAGAAATTGTTACTTTTGTTGATGAAAACTTTCGCACGATTGCTGATAAAAACTCACGTGCGGTGATGGGAAAATCTTCCGGTGGTTATGGTGCTTTGATTTGCGGAATTCGCCACGCAGATAAATTTTCGCTCATTTCATCAATCAGCGGCGATGCATATTTCGAACTTTGCTATCTGTCAGATTTTCCAAAAGCATTTCGGGCGATTCGTGGAAATCTGAAAGTGTTTATTGAGCGTTTTCTCAGCAGCGAAAAGCAAAATAAAAATGATTTTCCAGCATTAAACATTATCGGAATGAGCAGTTGTTATTCGCCAAACGGAAGCGATTTTGAACTACCTTTTGATTTAGAAACCGGAGAAATTCGACATGATATTTGGAATCAGTGGCTCAAACATGATCCGGTTCGGCTTGTGGAAAACTCTGTGGAAAATCTAAAGTCGTTGCGTTTATTGCATTTAGATGCCGGAAATCGTGATGAATTTGGATTAGATATCGGAGCGAGAGTTTTGTCTGAAAAGCTCAAGTCATTTTCAATTCCGCACATTCGCGACGAATTTGACGACGGACATTTCAACATTTCTTATCGCTATAATCGTTCGCTTGAGTTATTTTCAAAATATTTCGATGCCTAAAAACTTTTCCAAAATTAGTTTTTCGTTTATATTTTCAACATGCAAGAAGTCAATGTTTATGTTTATCTAACACCGATTGCTCTCGTTTTTATCGTCGCGGAAGTCTTTTTTTCGTGGTATTTAAAACGTGGTTATATAACTTTTACCGAAGCAATTGCTAATTTCGGAACGGCTCTCGCTAATCAAACAACAAATGTTTTGATACTGACCGCAGTTCTCTATTCTTACGGTTATTTGTGGGAAAACTATCGCATTTTTACGATTGAAATGACTTGGTGGAGCTTTATTTTGCTCCTTCTTGGTGTCGATTTTGTGTTTTATTGGGTTCATCGGTTTGGGCATGAAATAAACATTTTGTGGGCAGCACATTCGCCGCATCATTCGGCTGAGGAGATGAATTTTTTTGTCGCTGTTCGTGCGAGTGTGACACAAAGATTGTCGAGTTTTATGTTTTTTTGGGTTCTGACGATTGTCGGTTTCAGCCCGATTCACATTTATACGATGACCGGTTTGCATCTATTTCTTGCATTTCTTCACCACACCGAATTTATTCCAAAACTTTGGCGACCAATTGAATTTATTTTCACTACGCCATCGCATCATCGCGTTCATCATGGCGTAAATTTTCAATATTTAGACAAAAACTACGGCGAATTTTTAATCATTTGGGACAGAATGTTTGGCACTTTTGCCGAAGAAAAGGAGAAAGTTGTTTATGGCATTTACGACCATCCGAAATCTTGGAATCCGATTGCGATAAACTTTCATTTCTATAAAGTGTTATGGAATTATGCCCGCGAAACACCTTATTTATGTGACAAATTTCGTGTTTGGGTCATGCCAGCAGGTTGGCGACCGCGTGGACTTGCAGCAAAGGAAATGATCGAAATTACGACCGAAAATCAGCGAAAATTTCGTCCTGAAATGTTTGATAAATCAAAACTTTATCTAGTTTTGCAAGCCGCTTTGGGAATTGCTTTAATGATTGGTGTAATTTCAAAACTTTACGGCTGGAGCGTCGAAGCACGTTGGTTAGCTGCTGGGTTATTGTGGTGGCAAATCATTAATTGGAGCGGAATTTTAGAAGCAAAATCTTGGTTGTGGATTTCAGAAACGTTTCGAAATATCGCAACCCCAATTGCGGTTATAATTTTTAGCCAACTTTTTCAACCTTCGCCAGTTTTATTAGGATTGATTGTAACTTCTGTTTTTGCAATAGTTTGGACGAATCTTTATTTTCGTCCAAATAGTCCAAAATTAGTTACGGCGTAATTTTTGCAATTGTTTCTTTAACATCTGCGAGCGTTTTTCCGACCAAGTTTTTACCGATGAAAAACTCATTTTGCGTGACTTCCAAAACGGCGAAATTAGGTTTTTCAAAGGCTTGCATTTCTTCGACTGTTTCAAAATAAACTTTTGCAATATTTAAACCCCAAAGCGGTTGAAGAAAAATATCAATCTCAATTTTCTTGTTTTGATAGTCAAAAAAATAGCGATTAAACCTTAATTCATTTGTTTCGACGCGTTCATTTGTCCGCACTTCTCTGCCTTCAAATTGTTCAAAAATATAATGCTCTTGCTCGTTTAGATACATTTCTGAAACATTCCACGTCGTAAAATCTTCGGAAACAACAAATCTTTGTTCGAGAACATAAGTCCATTCTTTCGACTTTTCGGCTTTGGGCGAACGTATAGTTCGGAGCCTAAGTCTAGTGTTATCAATGTAATTATCAAAAAACTGAAGATGTTCATCGGCTGGTTTTAGTGGCTCTGGCAAACCTTTAAGTAAAAATGTTCGACGAATTTCAGTTCCAAAAGTTTTGTTCATAGTCTTTTTGTTTTATACTCACATTTTTAATTTATCAAATTTAGGAGATTGATATGCGTTTTCAAATCATAATTTTATTTTCAATTTTAGCTTTATTTATTAGCTGCAAACCAACTACCGAAGTTACAAAAAACTCGAACCTCACAAACAATACAAATGTTGCTATCAAGAACACAAATGTAAATACGATAAACAATCCGCTTACAACAACGAAAACACCAGAAGCAATAAAAACTAACGACAGTGAAAATATTAAACCAATAGTTTTAGCATATTACGAAGCTCTGAAGAAAAAAGATGATGTCGGATTGAGAAAAATTTATTCAGCCGAAACCTTAAAATCTCTCGAAGCTGATATGAAAGCTCAGAAACAAACATCGCTTTCTAGCTATATTACAGAACTTGAGCCTGCACCGCCTCAACCATTTGAAGTCAGAAATGAAGAAATTAAAGGCGATTCGGCAGTAGCTGAAATCAAGGGCGGAGCATATGTTAATTGGACAAAAATAAAATTTGTCAAAGAAAACGGAGTTTGGAAGATGACAGATGAAAGTCCTGAGTTTGATTCGGTAAAAAGTGCGGCAAATGTAAAATGAATTCTCAAGTTTTAGTAAATGTTAAGAGAAATAGTTTTGTCGAATCTGTGCATCGCGGACATTTAATTGTTGTCGATGGAAACGGAGGCACAATTGCTAGTCTCGGAAATCCAGAAACGGTCACTTTTATTCGCTCAGCGGCAAAACCATTTCAACTTTTTCCTTTTTTAAACAGCGGCGGTGCGGAAAAGTTTGGATTTAATGAAGCAGAAATTGCACTTGCTTGCGGTTCACATTCGGGCGAAATTTTTCACACGGAAACTGCCGCTAAGATGTTGGAAAAAATAAGGTTAAATGAACACGATTTGCGTTGCGGTTCACATTTACCATTTAATGAAAATGCCTCACATTCTATAATTCGCGAAAACAGACAACCATCTCAGCTTCATAATAATTGCAGTGGAAAGCACGCCGCAATGCTTGCCTATTGCTTGTTAAAAAACGCTGAAATTAATAATTACGAGAGTTTTGAACATCCTTTGCAGATCGAAATCTTAGAAACTATCAAACGATTTTGCGAGATCCAAGATGTAAAACTAGGGATTGATGGCTGTGCCGCACCGAACTTTGCATTGCCTGTTTCGGCAATGGCAAAAGGCTTTGTCAAACTCGTTTTTCCGCCAGAATCATTTAGTGAAATTGAACGAAAAGTCTGTCAAACTATTGTTTCTGCGATGTCTAATTTCCCGGAAATGGTTGGCGGAACAGAAAGAATTGACACGCTGATAATGCAAGAATTGAAAGGAAAAATTATTTGCAAAGTTGGTGCTGAAGGCATCTGGTTAGCTGCAATTTTGCCTTGTGAAAAATATCCAAACGGACTCGGAATTGCTTTAAAAATTGAGGATGGTGAAGATTATCGTTCGAGAGTCGTAGTTTCAATCGAAATACTTCGCCAACTTGGAATTTTACAAACTACAAACTTAAATCTTCTTTCGCCGCTTGTTTTGAAAAATCGCCGTGGCGATGAAGTCGGCGAAGTTGTTGCGAACTTTAAGATTAAAACTAATTAATTTATGTCAGATAAAATTGTGCCACCGAAGTTAAAAATGTTGCCCGAAGGCGGAATTGAGCCAAATTCGCTTGCTGATCTTTTGGAATGGTTTTTAAATAACGACCAAAAAGTTGCTCATATTCGACACATTTTTGTCGAAGAACTTTTTCAATGGAAGCAAAAATCTGACACAGACAACGGAATAAGCAGTTATCCTTTTGAAAATGCAGAAGCACGGTTTGCGATTGGTTCGTTTCAGGCTCTGGCTGAACACAACTCGCAACTTCAACTTCAGCAATGGATTACAGATCTACTGCAAGCCTTGGGCGAGGCGAAACAAACCAACGAAGACATCGAAAAAAATAATAATCTCGCGACAAAAGAAGGGAAGTCTCCGGTTGTTGAATCGATTGTTATTTCGAGCGATATTGAGCGAAGAATTTATTTAAATTCGAGTTGGATTGAAGCTCTCTGCATTGCCGAAGTGCGATTTCTCGGTTGGGTTTTTCAAGAACTTTACGGAAAGCCTTTCGAACCAATTGCTGAGTAAAGTATCGCTGGCTTCAAGCAGTTTGTATCGCTGGCTTCAAGCCGGCGGTCGCGTTGGCATCCTGCCAACGCAGTCCAAAATAAACGTATAATTTTGAGCTAATACTCGCGAGCAAGATGCTCACAAGACCGCCGTCAGGATGACTGCGGTGCCTGAAAATTGACAGCGATACTTTAAAAAATACAAAAATTCTAATGTGTTAAAATTCATTTGTCATAAAACGTTGACGAGCGGTGTTTTACTCATAGAAGTAGTTTTGATTTTTTGATGAACGAAGGTGCGAAAATATTTGTGGACGTAATGTCGGCGGTTACGACAAGCGAAACGGAAGAAATTACGTTCGATGAGGCTTTTACGCTTCACCATCGGACGGTTTTCCGCACGG
>JANNVK010000125.1:0-17007 GCA_031414415.1 Acidobacteriota bacterium | reverse complement strand
TGATGTTTACTTGAAACGATACGTCTTTCAGGATTTCGGTTCCTGCGTATGATTTTGATATTTCTGAAAGTCTAAATAGCATAAAAATAGTAGCCAGTAATGAAAATTGGATTTCGGTAATTCTCCGAAACAAAATCGTCAATTACTGACTACCTCGTGTTAATTCTGACTGAAACTACTTCGTTGCGTTAGCTGAAGCAGCGTTTGTGTTTGAAGCTACGTTTTTGTTTTTAGCTTCTTCTTTTTTTGGTTCAACTTTGTTATTAGCTTCTTTTTTTGCCGCGTTTGTGTTGGTATTTGAATTAGCAGGAGAAGCTGAATTTGTGTTTGCCGAATTTGAATTTGATGTTTCAGTTGAAGCAGGTCTTGCACCACTTAACTCATTCGGATTATCAACCACACGCTTCGCCAAGAAATTTTCAACTTTAGCTTCATTCATTGAAACTGCAACATAAGAGGCTTTCAATAATTCTTTCCTTGCGTTAATTAAAGTTTCGGTCGTTTGTTGTCTCATTCCGGGACTTTCAAGAGTCAATGCTTCGTCTTTATCACTTCTCTCCTGTAGTTTCAGAATAAAGATTTTGCCTTGCATTCTAGTTCCCATTGAGCGACCAATTGGAAATTGAGGATTCATCAAATTAGCAGCAACCTCAGGCGGGAAATTTTGTTTCAATTCATCTTCTGAAACATAACCAACGTCACCACCTTGAATTTTACTTTGTTGATCTTCACTTTTTTCTCGTGCAACGGAAGCAAAATCAACTCCAGGATTTGATATTTGATTAACTATTTCGTTTGCCCTTTGAACAGCACTTGTTTCATCAACCGTCTTATCATCTTCACTTGTTTTAGATGGGTCAACAACAATCATTGCTAATTTGACACCTTTCTTTTTTACGAAGGCTTCTCTGTTACCTTCATAAAATGCCTGAATTTCACTATCTTTTGGTGGTTCAACTTTTGATGTTACTTTTTCAATTAATTTATCAACAGCAATCTTTCTTTTAATCGCTTCTTTGGCTGATTCTTCAGTTTCACCAGCTTCTTTCATTCCTTTATCGAATTCTTCAGCCGATCTTCCACTAGATGTTTTAATTTTATTAAATTCAGCTAAAACATCTTCATCCTTAGGAACAGTTTGTTCTTTTTCGGCTTTTTGATACATAACTTCTTGGGTTACGAGGTTTTGCAAAGCAGATAGTCGCGAATTGGCAAGTTCAAGTGGTGACATTTTAGCTTCTTGACCTTGAAATTGACCTTTAACAGCTCTTTCAACTTCTTCCATCGCAATGGTTTTACCATTTACAGTAGCTGCTTTTTCACCAGCAGTGTTTGGACCTTTTTTAGGATCGCAGGCGATTGAAAAAAGGAAAGAAATCGCAACAATTGCGATTGAAATAAACTTAAAATTAAACTTTTGCACTTTGGCTCTTACTCCTTCGAAATTAACAAAATTCATCATTACTTGATTTATTATCTTTTTTTGCTATACTTTACGTTTTTGAGTTTGAAAAATATTTCAAACTTCATTAACCTCGTTATTATAGAATTCATTTGGAGGCACTTTAAAAATGGCTAAACGCTGTGATGTATGTGGAAAAGGTCCACAATTTGGAAACAATGTTTCCCACGCTAATAACAAAACTCGCCGACGGTTTAATCCGAATCTGCAATCAGTTCGGGTTCGCTTGGATGCTGGCGGAGCAGGCAAAATGAAAGTCTGCACTCGTTGCATAAAAGGCGGCAAAATTGTCAAAGCTGCGTAATTAACTTTATAAAACTAAAATTCTTTTTAACTGCCAAGTGCGAAATTTCGCACTTGGCTTTTTTACGTTGTTGCGATGCAATCAATCTCAACTCTTGCATCTCTTGGCAAACGAGCGGCTTGAACGGTTGCTCGTGCTGGTTTATTTTCACCAAAAAAACTTGCATAAACTTCATTAACAGCTGCAAAGTCATTCATATCAGCCAAAAAAACGGTCGTTTTTACAACCTGGTTAAGATTACTTCCCGCGGCTAACAAAACTTCAGTTAAATTTTTCAAAACCTGTTCGGTTTGTAAAACAACATCATCGGAAACAAATTCGCCTGTTTCAGGATTTATCGGAATTTGTCCTGAGACATAAACAGTGTTTCCTGAAATAATTGCTTGTGAATATGGACCGATTGCACTTGGTGCTTTTTCTGTGGATACAATTTTATTCATAACAAAACATAAATACTAACAAAACTTAAGAAAAAAAGCGAGTTAGAATTAACCATTCAACCGCTCAACATCTAATACTCCTTGGACATTTTTCATCGAACTTATTACTTTTTCGAGATGCTTGACATCAAAAACCTCGACAGTTAATTCAATTTGTCCTTGATTAGAATTAGAAATACTTGCACGTGCATCACGGATGCTTGTTTTTATTTCAGCAATTGCATTTGAAATTCCAGCAAGCATTCCAGTCCGGTTTTCTGTTATCGCCAAAAGACGAACCGCAGAAACATCTTTTTTATCGTCAATTTTTGCCCATTCAACATCAACAATTCGTTCACGATTGACCATTAATTGTCCAACATTTTTACAACGTTGGTTATGAACAACAATCCCTTTTCCTAGCGAGATATAGCCGACAATGTCTTCGCCTTTAAGCGGATTACAGCAGTTCGCACGATTAATTAGCAAATTATCGACACCTTTGACTATAATTGTATCTTCCGAAAATCCAACGAGTTTTTTTACGGCTTTAACTGTTGTTTGAATCGCCGAATCTTTCTTTTTCTCAGGATCAAGTTCTTCAAATTTTTCTTTACCAAAATATTTCCCTAAAACATTTCTCGATAAGGTTTTTCCATAACCAATCGAGGCGAATAAATCGTCAATTCTGCCAAGTCCATAATCATTTGCGACTCTTTTGAGACCATCTTCATCATTCAAAAGTTTTTTCGCCGAAACTCTGAATTTCTCTGCCTCTTGCGAAAGCATTTTTCGCCCGGTTTCGATTGATTCCTCGCGTTGCTGGTTAGAAATCCACTGACGAATGCGATTTTTTGCACGTGCCGTTACCGCAAAATTTAACCAATCTCTTGTTGGATTAGAATTAGGACTCGTAAGAATTTCTAAAACATCACCATTTTTAATCTCAGAACGAAGTGGCATTATCCGTCCATTTATTTTAGAACCATTACAAGTGTCTCCAACTTTTGAATGAATTGCATAGGCAAAATCAATCGGAGTTGCACCGCGTGGCAACTGGATAACCTTGCCCATTGGTGTAAAAGCAAAAATGTCTTTGGGATAAAGATCTAATTTTAAAGACTCAATAAACTCTTGCGAATCTTGCCCATCTTCGGTAGATTCAACCAAAGGTAATAATAATTTTTCAACGGTTTTTCGCAAAGAATCAAGATTGTCATCATCTTCTTGTTTACCGAGTTTTTTCTCTTTATATTTCCAATGTGCAGCCACACCTTCTTCGGCAACGTGATGCATTTCTTCAGTTCTGATTTGAACTTCAAAGGCTTGTCCACTATCGCTAATTACTGAGGTATGAAGCGATTGATAAAGGTTGTCTCTCGGAGTTGCAATCCAATCCTTGAACCTTTCAGGAACAGGAGTCCAGACATTGTGGATAACACTCAAAGTTAGGTAACAATATTTTCTGTCATTTTGAGTAATAATTCGGGCAGCAATTAAGTCGTAAACTTGTTCAATTGTGAGGTCTCTTTTTTTCAGTTTTTTCCACAGAGAATAAAGGCGTTTTACGCGACCCTGAACTTCGACGAATGGAACTTCATTTTCGTTTAAATTTGTTCTAATTGTTTCAGTAATTTTACCTAAAGTATCTTCAAGTTGATTTCTTTTCGCGTCAACAATGTCACTAAGCTGTTTGTAGTCAGCAGGATAGAGATTTTGAAACGACAAGTCTTCGAGTTCGCTTCGCATTTTTCCCATACCAAGTCGGTGGGCAATAGGTGCATAAATATCAAGCGTTTCTTGAGATATTCTGGCACGCTTTTCTGGTTTCAAAAACGTCATGGTTCGCATATTATGAAGTCGGTCAGCGAGTTTGATTAAAACCACACGCACATCGGTTATCATTGCCAAAACCATTTTTCGGACGTTTTCAGCCTGTTGTTTTTCTTTTGAAAGATTACTTATGTGAGCAATTTTGGTAAGTCCATCAACTAGTTTTGTGATCTCATCTCCAAAATAACTTCGTAATGTTTCAAGATCGACTAAAGTATCTTCAACAACGTCGTGCAACAAACCAGTCGAAACTGAAACTTCATCTAAACGCATATCAGCCAATAAATCAGCCACTTCGAGCGGGTGAATAAGATATGGTTCTCCAGAAGCTCGCTTTTGTCCGCGATGATATAATGCAGAAAAAAGATAAGCACGCCGAATCAGTTCTGTGTCTGCATTTGGGCGATTATTTTTAACTTTTTCTATTACATCTTCAATTCGAATCATATAATCTAAAACAAAAGGCGATGCTCATATTTAATTGTAATTGAGCATCACCTATTTGAAAACTATTTTTAGTAAAAACTACTTTGCTGTTTTTTTATCTTCTTCTTCTTTCTTTTTAGCAGCTTCAGCTTCTTCTTTTTTTCGACGAGCATCTGCTAATTCTTGGAACCTTAATTTAGCTTTATCTGCTTCAGCTTTGAATTTTGTCTTTCCTTCAGGATTATTTTCCATCTCAGCAATACGTGCTTGTTGGACTAGTAAACTTGTTTTATATGACCAAATCGAATCGCTAGCATCATTTAGAGCAATTGCTTTGTCAATTAACTCTGATCCTTTCGCAACGCAACCTTTTAATTTGTCAAAATCTGCCGCAAGAAGAGGTTTTGTGAAAACAAACTCTGCTTTTCCAGCTTTTTCGACAGTCTTTTTTACAGGTTCGTTATCAGAAATTTCATTCGCACACGAATATTCTTTTGAAGCTAAAGACGTAAAAGCATCGGCTCTTTGAACTCCAGAAACTTTCTCGTCTGCTGCTCTTTGTTCAAGCCAAGCCTTTAATTCGTCTTTTTTTTGCATAGTTTCCAATAAATTGGCAACAGCTTTAAAAGAACTATCATCATTTGGATTGTCTGCAAGAACTTGTTTATAGACAGTAATTGCCTCATCAGCTTTTGCAACGATTTTTCTGTCCGCGGCATAGTGCGAGTGTAATGTTCTGGCTAAAAACAGAACAGCAACTTTTTGCGTCGGATCCCAAGTCATTGCTTTTCTAAACAAAGATTCGGCTAAATCGTATTTTCTATTTTGATATGCTTTGGCACCATCAACAACATCTTTTCGGGCAATAACACTGCCAATACAACCTGTGGTTGCCAACAGGCTCAATGTTATAAAGGTTAATATCCCAATGCGAGACATCTTCATTGCTTTTACTCCGTTAATATTTGTAAATTAAGGAAGTAAAAATAGCTTTTGCTTCCTTAATGTTTTGAAAGTTATTCAAGATTATCAACTTGCAAACCTACTGGTTGTGCACCAGCCATTTTGATAGCATCAATCAATTTAACAACTTCACCGTATTTGATTACTTTTGAACCTTTAACAAAAACCGTTTTCTCAATTTCACTTGTTCCTTCACGATAAACTCCGTTTGATTCTCTGTCTTTAAAAATCTTTGTCAGAGCGTTTGTTAAACCTGAAGTGTCTGAAATGTCACCTAAAGCGTCCTGATTGAGTTTAATTTTCATATCAGGATTACTTATTGAAACAACTAAAGTTAAAGGATTTGGTTTCGGCGGTGCCTGATTTTTTTCATCTTTTGGCTCAGCCGGAACTTTTGTTTCAAATCTACTTGGTTTTAAAGGTGCGATGATCATAAAAATAATCAACAAAACCAATAAAACATCAATCAAAAGTGTTACGTTAATATTCGGTTGTGCTCCATCCGAATCGCCACCGCCACTTGACATTCCCATAAATACTCCTTAAATAAGAAAACTTACTTTGCGGCTGCTGGTCCTTTTTTCTTTTCAGCAACCAATCCAATTTTGTCGATATCTTGCTTACGAATTATATCAATTGTTTCAACAACCGTTCCATAATTCACGCCAACACCACTTTTGATGTAAACAATTTTCTTTTCTGGCAACTTTCCATCCATCAATTTCTTAATTTTTTCACCTAACAACTCTCTAGTGTATGCATCTTTGCCAATATACACTTCGCTGTCGTTAGGAATCGAAATTACAACTGAAGTTTCTTTAGTGATTTCGGGATCAATTTCCGAACTATTCATTTCACTCGGAAGTTTGACAGTCACGCCTTGTTGAAGCAAAGGCGTAACAACCATAAAGATAATCAAAAGCACCAACATGATATCAACCATCGGAGTTACATTGATTTCGGAGTTATATTCTCCGCCACCAGATGATGACATACTCATAATTTGTATCTCCCTAACTCAATTTTAATTGAGTTGTTTGGTTTTTTGTTTGATGAAATAATCGACCAACTCAGAAGCTGAATTTTCCATTTCAATTCCGAAACTTGATACTTTGTTCGAAAAATAGTTAAAGAGCCATACTGCCGGAACAGCAACGGCAATTCCGAAAGCTGTTGCAATTAGAGCTTCTGAGATAGAACCACCAACTGCACCAATTCCTGTTTGACCTTCGCTAGATTTTAAGGCTTGGAAAGCTCCGATAATACCTACAACAGTTCCAAACAATCCCACGAAAGGAGCAGTTGATCCAACAGTTGCGAGTCCAGCTAAGCCTTTTTTCAATTCGGCTGATTTTACAGCAATTGCTCTTTGCAAAGCACGTTTTGAGGCTTCCATCTCATCTGTCGAAATGTTTCCATTTCCTGAATTAGCTTGAAATTCTTTCAAGCCAGACGATACAACCATCGCTAGGTGCGAGTTTTTATGCTTGTCGCTGATATTAATTGCTTCGTCAATGTTGCCTACTTTCAAGGCTTGTGCAACTTTTGGTGCATATTGACGCGATTCTTGCTTCGCTTTGTTGTAAGTAATCCATCTTTCGATACCAATTGCGATAAGAAATACCGATTGAATCAAAAGAATGATGATAACTGCCCAACCTGGGTAAGTTAAACTGTTTATTACTTCATAGAAGTCTAAACCGCCGCCTGATAACATTAAATGTGTCATTGTTTTCCTCCAAAGAAATTCAAAATTATATTATTGCGTTTAAAACGGAGGTAAAATTAATTACCTCTGAGTTTGTTACTGGGCTACAAAGTTATATGTAATTACTCCAGTTACTTTTACTTTTTGTCCCGATAAAGTTGTCGGGCTAAATCTTGCACCGCGTGCCGCTGATTCAGCAGCTTGTCGTAGAAGCGGATGACCGCTTGTTGCATTTGCCGAGATCACACTTCCGTTTTCGTCGATTGTCACCTGAACACTTACTGGTCCACCTGCACGAACAGCTTTAGCAGCAGCAGGATATGGCGGTTTTGGTAAACTTGTCGCCTTACCATTTAGCACTCCACCTGAAATCGGTTTTGATGGTGGTGGTGGTTTTGGCTTTTCTATTGATGGTGCTGGTTTAGGCTTTTCAGGTGGTGCCTCGTCTTCGTCATTTTCAACTGGCTTAGGCTTAGAAATAACATCCCCACCACTACTGCCGGTTGTGTTTCTTGATGGTCCATTACTAGCAGAAGTAGCATCTCTTTCACCTGCATTTGGGTCGATTTTGAAATCACCTTTTGGGCGTGGCTTAGAATTTGAAGCGACGGTTGAAACTGGTGGCGGCTCTTTTGGTGGTGATTCATCCAAGGCTAGAATATTCTCTTTTCTAGTAGCAACATTGTCTTCTTGTTTTGCTTGTTGTTTTTCTTCTGGTTTTTCAGGTTCCGGCTTTGGTGGTTCGTTTTCTGGAACTGGAACTGGCGTGACTAAACTTGAAAGTTCAAGGTCTTCGCCTCCAATACCTAAGTCTCTCGCAAACAAACTCCACAAAACTCCGCCGACAAAGAAACTCATTATCAAAACACATAAAGTTAAAAGTAAACCATTACGGAAACCATTCTGTCCTGATGTATTTTTTGATTCAACTAATTGATCTAACATATTGTTCTTACCTCTCTATTTTTCGGTGCCTATCGGGTTAAGAAATTACGAACTAAAATTATTGCTGAATGTAAACTTATGAAATCTAAAAGTAAATTTGGTAATCATATTTACCTAATTAAACACAAAAAACTTGATTTGAAGAAAGCTATTTCCACAAACAAAACCACAATTTTCGTAACTTTACAAAACTTGGGGATTTAAATATTAAATTGACCAGCGAACTATCGAATAGTAAGACTTTCCACATTCAATGTCAAGAGAAAATTGTTATATATCTATGATTTTTAAAAGAAAAAGTTTGGTTAAACTGTTCTTCTTTTAATCGATTTTCTCGAGGCAGAAGCAAGCCTATCTTCTTTCTTTATTTGAACTTGAACATCCTTAATTTTTACAGCACCAATTTTACTCTGCCACCAAATCGCAATTGGACTGGCGATTGCAACGGTCGAGTAAGTTCCGGTTATTACACCAACAAATAGTGCTAAAGACGACGCACGCAAAACTTCTCCGCCAAATAATACAAGTGCTAAAACGGACAAAAAGACTAAGCCGCCAGTGATAACAGTTCGCGACATAGTTTGATTAATAGCATCATTTGTAAGTTGATAGATTGAAGATGTTCGGTTAAAACCTAAGTTTTCCCGAATACGGTCGAAGATTACGATTGAGTCATTTACCGAAAAACCGACAAGCGTCAGCAAAGAAGCAATTACTGTTAAATTAATTTCCCATTGGAAAATTGAGAAAAAAGCTAAAGTTACCAAAACGTCGTGAAGAACAGCAATTACAGCACCAGCTGCGTATGTCCAATCATAACGAAATGCGATAAATAACAAAATTCCTATTAAACCAAGAAGTGTTGCGGCAACAGCTTGATTTCGCAACTGTGCACCAGCAACCGGACCAACCGAATCAGTTCCAACAATTTTGTATGCAGTTGATTCGTCCTGAGTTAAAGTTGTTGCACCTTCGGCTTCTTTGCCAAAGGTATCGAGGGCTTCTTTTACTTTCGTTCTTCCGGCTTCAACTTGCGATTGTTGAGCTTCACCATCGGCTGAAGTTAAGATTGGAATTTTAATTAATACTTCATCTTTTTTGTCAGTCGAATTTTGAATAACTGTGTCAACTAGACCTTTTGTTTGAAGAGCGGCACGCAATTCTACATCTCCGGGAATTTGACGAAATTTTGCTGTTACGACAGTTCCGCCTTTAAAATCAACTCCAAGATTGAAAGCATCAGTTCCATCAGGCGTAAATTGTCTGCCAATCGCAGAAAACAAACCTGCAAGTAGAACTGCAATAGAAATCAAGACAAGTATCTTACGCTTGCCCATCCAATCGACGTTTATGTTAGTGAAAATCTCAGTCATTTTTTTGAAATTAAAAAAGATGTATTAGGTTCGAAAAAATCGAATTAATCATCAAACAGCGACTTGCTGATAAAAATTGGAAAACTAGATACTTAACTTTTCGACATTTGGCTTACGATTTAAAAGCCACATAAAAATTGTTCGTGATACAAACACAGCCGAAAATAAATTGATTAAAAGTCCAAGAATAAGCGTAACCGCAAACCCGCGAATCGGTCCCGAACCATACATATATAGAATGATAGACGAGATAATTGTCGTAATATGCGTATCAATTATTGTGATAAACGCTCGGTCAAAGCCTAAAGCAACTGATTGCGTAACAGTTTTTCCAGCACGCAATTCTTCGCGTATTCTCTCGAAAATCAAAACGTTTGAGTCAACAGCCATTCCGATTCCCAGAATTAATCCGGCAATTCCTGGCAATGTTAAAGTTGAATCAAAAACTACGAGTGCGGCAAGAGTCAAAAGCATATTCAAAAGCAATGCAACAACTGCATTTACTCCCGAACCACGATAGTAAATCAACATAAACACAATAACGAAAGCTAAACCGCCCAATGATGCTCGAACTCCGGCAGTGATTGAATCCGCACCAAGACTTGGTCCAACAGTTCTTTCTTCGAGATATTCAATTTTTGCTGGTAATGCCCCAGATTTGAGCGTTAAAACTAAATCTTCGGCTGAGGCTTTTGTAAATCTTCCGTCAATTTGTCCTTGGTCATCAATTCTCGATTTGATAAATGGTGCAGATTTAACTTCGTCGTTTAAAACTACTGCCATAAATGCACCGATGTTCTTTCCTGTCCAATCACCAAATTTAACCGCTCCGGCAGGTTTTAAAGAAAATGAAATTTGATAATCACTTTCGTTTCCTGTTCGAGATGTTGGAACAGCGTCGCGAAGCTCGTTTCCATCGACGATTGCTGGACTTTCGACCACAACCCAAGCGGTCGGTTTCTTGTCACCAATCGGCGTTGTCGAAACTTCAACGCGTTCCAAGAAAGGTAAAACACGGCGATTTGAAGGAACTTTTCCGCCGAGCGATTGTTCCGCAGCTTCTTTGGTCGGATAAGTTGTCATCGGTGACGGATTTGTCGCACCAACAACTTTCATAAGTTCAAGTTTCGCATCGCTTCCGATAAGTTTTTTGACACGTTCCGGGTCATCAACTCCTGGCATTTGCAACAAAATTTGCCCTGATTCTTTCGAACCTGAGCGTTGCAATGTCGGCTCTTTAACTCCAAACGAGTTAATTCGACCTTCAATGATTTTCAACGCTTGCTCAACGGCTTGCTCACCCATAACACGTTGAGCTTGCAAAGGAAGTGTCCAAGTTACTGAATCTGCACCTTTTGATTCTGTCCAGGCGGCAAAGTCAACTTTCTTTTTTACTCCGTCAATTACTTCTTGAATCTTCGAAGCATCACTCACTTTTAAAGTTACGGAATAATTATTTTTTTCAGTCACCGATGTCGATTCAGTTACTGGAAGTTGCGATTCTTTAGCAAAATTAAAAGCCGCATCTTTGTCGTTATTTGTTAAGGTTTTTAGATAATCATCAACTTTTACACGCATCATCAAATGCGAGCCACCTTTCAAATCAAGCCCAAGGCTGATGTTTTTTGAAAGATTGCTTTTGATGCCTTCGTAAGTAAAATCTTCAGAAGTTACTGACTTCCGAGGACCAAATACCAAATAAACGGCAATTAGAGTCACCGCCAAAATAATTCCTGTTCTAATCCACAAACTTGTGTTTTTCATACAAAACTATACATCCGATTTTTTGCCAATTACAGCTGTTTTGGCTATTTCAAGCATTGATTTTTCTGCACTCATTATAATAAAACTTGTTTCTCTAGTTTCTTTAATTTTTCCGATAATACCGCCATTTGTGACAACCTCATCCCCTGCTTTTAGTTCAGATTGCAAGTCTTTGGTCTTTTTTTGTTGTTGCTGTTGCGGACGAATCAACAAAAAATAAAATATTACTGGAATTACGAGAAGCGGCAACAAACTTAAGAGTCCGCCACCACTACTTTCTTGAAAGAGTAAAAAAAAGCTGTTCATTGTTTTTTGATGCAGAATAAGAAAAACTAGATAATATACATTTCCAGCAAAAAGGGCAAAAGGCAAAACTGCCAAATTACCTATTCGCCATCAATGTTTTTCTCGTTTTCCTTTAAATTACTTCTAAAATTATTTCTAAATTTGGCAAATTCGCCGAATTTGATAGATTGCCTAACCTTTCGCATTGTGTCAAGGAAGAAGGCGAGATTGTGATGCGAAATTAGCATTGCCGCGAGCATTTCATTCGCTTGATAAAGATGCCGTAAATAAGCTCGCGAGTATCTTTTGCAGACCGAACACGGACATTCGCTATCGAGCGGTTCGCTCTGTTTTGCAAATTTCGCATTCCGAATATTCACTCTTCCTGTTGAAACAAAAGCACTTCCGGTTCGCCCATTGCGAGTTGGCATCACACAATCGAACATATCAACGCCATGAAAAACTGCCTCGACGAGATCTTCCGGTGTTCCAACGCCCATCAAATATCTCGGTGCATTTTCCGGCATTTGATGTGCAATAAAATCCAAAACTTCATACATCACACTTTTTTTTTCGCCGACGCTCAAACCGCCAATCGCGTAACCGTCAAATCCAATTTCGACTGTTTTTTCCAAACTTTCTCGACGCAAATTTAAATGCCCAGCACCTTGAATTATTCCAAATAAAGATTGTTTTCCACTGAGCGATTCAAGATTACAAATTTCAGATTTCAGATTTTCTTCATTTTGCATTTTCCATTTTGCACTTTGCATTGGATTTCCCGTATCCATTCCACTTGCTTGTAATTCATTAAATTTGTCTTTCGAACGCTGTGCCCAACGAACTGTCATATCCAAACTCTTTTTCGTTTCCTCGAGAGTCGCGTCGCCTTTTGGGCATTCGTCAAAAACCATCACGATTTCCGCTCCGAGAGCCGCTTGAATTTCCATCGAAATTTCAGGTGAAAGAAACATTTTTGTTCCGTCAAGATGCGATTTAAATTCAACTCCTTCTTCACTCAACTTACGCAAATCGGATAACGAAAAAACTTGAAAGCCGCCAGAATCTGTTAGTAAGGAACGATTCCACGTCGAAAATTTGTGCAAACCGCCAAGCGAACGAATCACTTCAACGCCCGGACGCAACCATAAATGATAAGTGTTTCCGAGAATAATTCTCGCGTCCATTTCATCTTCGAGAAATTCATATCGAACGCCTTTGACAGTTCCTTGCGTTCCGACAGGCATAAAAACAGGCGTTTCAATCGTCGAACGCCTTGTCTGCAAAACACCAGTTCGTGCTTTCCCTTCTTGAGCTGTAATTTTCCAATTAATTGGATTCATATTTTTTAGTTAGCGGTGAGCGGTAAGCAGTGAGCAGTAAGCGGTAAGCGGTAAGCGGTGAGCGGTGAGCGGTGAGCGGTGAGCGGTGAGCGGTGAGCGGTGAGCGGTGAGCGGTGAGCGGTGAGCGGTGAGCGGTGAGCGGTGAGCGGTGAGCGGTAAAATTATAAATTGTTCATTCACTTTTCACTTTTCACTTTTCACTTTTAATAAAGCCGCCAAGTCGCTATCGCTCCGTGTTCTTAATCACTTTTCACTATTTTCTTTTCCTAATAAAGCTAAAATATTCTTTGCACCGAGTGCAGTTTCGGAGGAAATTTGTCCATCTTCGTTGATTAAAACTGCTGAAGGCGTTCCTTCCATTCCGATCAAGTTTGATATTTTCCATTCAGAATCAGTTACAGAAGTTGATCGAAATCCGAGTTCTTTCATATTTTCATCACTTCCGGTCGAGAATATTAATAAATTTGGTTCGTCAGCGGTTTTATTGACATCCCAATCGCGAAATTCTTCTAAAAATGCGACGCAATGCGGACACGTAATCGACCAAAATACGGCGATTGATTTTTTACCGATAAAGTCTGTGTTTTTTGTCGTTTCTGCGAGTGAATTTGGAAGTTCAAATTCGGGTAGTTTAGCACCAATTTTACTGTCATCATTTGGGTTAACTAAAATTAATTTATTGTCAAAATCTAGTTTCCTGATCTTCGCAAATAACTCGCGAATTGCAATGTCGCCGACCGCAGGACGGCTCGCGAGAACGCCTTCCGCATTGACGAAAACCATTGTCGGAGTCCATTGAGCTTCAAAAATTTCTGCTACTTCACGGTCTTTTTGGAGCAATAGAATTCTCTCTTTTCCAAATTTTGCAATATTCTCTTTTGCCTTTCCGCTGCTGATGAAAACAAATTTAACTTTGTTTCCAAGCTCTTCTTGCCAGCCTTCAATTTCAGGTAAAAGTTGCTGACAAGGAACACAATTTGCACCAACAAAAAACAATAAAATCGGCTTTCGTTCGGTTAATAAACCGGCAAATTCTACCTTTGTTCCATCCACATTTGGCAAAGAAAAATTAGTAACAATTGAGCCAATCGGAAACCCAACATCAGGCTTTTTCGCTTCTTCGCGTTCAACTTCTTTCGATGTGTCTGCCGAAAGAAACTCTAAAACCTCAATTTGATGCGAAACTTCTTTTGCTTGTTTAAGTATTTTTGTTAAATAAACAACCGCAACTGTCAATAACACAACAATTAACAATCCAAAAATGAATTGCATTTTTTCAGCATTTGATAAATTCTCGATCCAAGAAACGGCAGAAACACCTTGAGTTTCCTTTCCACTTATCAACAAAATAGTCGCCAAGATTGCAAATATTGCGTTTCTTATTAATGATTTATAGCCGATTGGTTCTTTGCTTAGTTGCCCAAAACAATGACAATTTGGCGAATTTCCTTGAGAAATTTGATAAATCATTCCGATGATAAAAACTATCATCAGAAATAAAGAAAGAATCGCGGAATACCAAGAATAACTTTGAAATAGAAACCCAAAAGCGGCGATGAGTTCAACGATTGGCAGAACAATCGAAAAGGTTTTGGAAAGATTTTCGGGAACGCCAAAATCTTCTGCGGAACGTTGCGAACCTCTTGCATCTAATAACTTTGCAGTTCCGGCAACTGCGAAAACTGCAAACAAAAATAATCTGATGAGTAATAAAATAACTTCCATTGACATAAACTAAACTGGTAATGATAAATTGTGAATGGTGAATGGTGAATTAAAACCTTTTAATTCAACTATTTATATATTTCAAAATATCGCAAAACTTTCGCTTACCTTATTAATATTTCCTTTTTTTACTATTTTTTCCCTTGGCTTTTATGTTTTTCTTTTAATCTTAAAGGTGTGGCAAAAAATTCAAATTCTTCACGTAAACGGTTTTCAATATAACGTAAATACGAAAAATGAAGTCCAGGTCTTCCGCCCGAAGTGAATAAAATAAAGGTTGGCGGACGCAATCCGCCTTGCGTAATGTATTTCACGTGTAAATGTGCTCGACCACTTTTTCCGGGTGCATTTCCGCTTCCACCTTTTGGCTGCATCACAGTTTGTTCGAAAAATTCGTTAAGTTTTGAAGTTGTGACACGAATATCTCTCGCTTCAAATGCTTTTGCGACAATCGGTAAAATTTTCTGAACTCGCTGTCCGGTCAAAGCCGAAATCGTGATAATTGGTGCCCAATCGAGAAACTTCATCTTATACCGAAGTTCTTTTTCAAAATCGTTGGCGGTATTGGTCACTTTTTCTTCAATCGCGTCCCATTTATTAACCGCAACAATTAACGAACAGCCCGATTCGAGTGCGTATCCGGCGATATTTGCGTCCAAATTTGCAAAACCTTCAATCGCATCAATCAACAAAATCGCCACATCTGCACGTTCCAAAGCCTTTCGAGCCATAATCACGGAAAGTTTTTCCGCCATTTCGGTCGTTTTGCCCTTACGACGAATTCCTGCTGTATCAATTATTGTATATCGCTGTCCGTCAACGGTTAAATCAGTATCGATTGCGTCGCGAGTTGTTCCCGCAACAGGCGAAACAATAACTCTATCTTCACCGAGTATCTTGTTGAGAAGAGATGATTTACCAACATTTGGACGACCGATAATTGCGAGTCTGATTTCGCGTTGTTCGTCTTCAGCTTCTATTTCCGAAAACTCTAAAACCTCAAAAACTTGATCGAGCAAATCGCCAATTCCGATTCCGTGTTCGGCAGAAACTGGCATAATATCGAAACCAAATTTATAAAATTCGCCAGCCTCTTCTTCGACAACTCGCGTTTCAGCTTTATTTGCCGCGAGAAAAATTGGTTTTCCAGTATTACGAAGTAAAATGCCAAGTTCTTCATCGAGCGGCGTAATTCCCGCACGAGTATCAACAACCCAAATAATTGCTTGAGCAGCTTCAATTGCGTAACCCGCTTGTTTAAAGATATTTACAGGAATAATTGCTTCATCATCAGGAACAATTCCGCCAGTGTCAACGAGCGAAAAAGTCTTGGCTTTCCAATCGACATCGCCAAAAATTCGGTCACGAGTAATTCCCGGTTCATCACCGACGATTGATTTCCGCGATCCTGTTAAACGATTGAAAAGTGTTGACTTGCCGACATTCGGACGACCGACAATTGCGACTAATGGTAAATTCATAAACTAACAATCTACCATTATTTTTCTAATTTTAGCGAATCACACATAATGCGACTGCCAGTTTGCGTGTAGTTCAAGGTGCTTTTGAAAATTCATACATAATCGCAACATTTAGAGAATTATTGACAATTTCGTGACGCATTGACTTGGCTTTGAGATTCAAATTTCCTTGTGCAACCGCGACCGGAACTAGAAAATTGAGTTTTTCGGCGTTTAATATTTCGACCGGATTTATTTTTTTATCAATTGAACCTTGTAAAAGTTTGGCGACAACGCTTCCGGCAAAACTCGGCACGTTATTAAGTTGGACATTTTTGACATTCGCACGCCCGAAAAGTGTCTGTTTAGCTTGATCAAACTCAAGTTCGACATTTGCTTCTGCCCAACCTTTGAAGTCTAAACAACCTAATAATGGTGCTTTATAACTTCCGGTAAACGCAATCGGTGCAAGGATTTTGCCGTTTTTAAATTTAACTGCCGTTTTGACACCGTTTATTTCCCTTTCGAGTTTAATTTTTTCAACACAATCTTCGCTTTCCGTTTCTGAAAGTCTAAAATCGGGTTGCTTTAAATTAGTAAACATTGCTTCGAGAAAAGCATCAAAAAATGTTTCATTTAGTGAAATTGTCACCTCAGCTGTCTGAGCTTTCGCAAAGGAAGTAACAATAAAAATTATAAGAATTAAACTAAAAAATTGCTTTTTCATCTGTAAATAAATCTCCTCTAAGAGTAGTAATTTCGCTGTTAAGACATAGAAAAATACCTCAAGCGTTGTCTCTTCGCTTCGTCTTTTTCGGTCTTTTTCTTCAACTCCAAACTCTTTCTCTTTTTCCTGTTCAAGCTGTTGGTAAACGTCTAAGGTTTGAAAATTTCATCTGCGTGCTCGTGGCGACATCCTTTTGTTCTTAGCGTTTGAAAGTCAGTTTCATAAGCGGGGTATATTTAAACCCTCCAGTAAAAATCGACCTTGGTCAGC
>JANNVK010000124.1:0-3861 GCA_031414415.1 Acidobacteriota bacterium | reverse complement strand
GTGTAACGAACATCGCCTTTTGGATATTTGTTAAAAGCAATCGACATTTCTCTAAACGCAATGCTCTGCGGTTCGCTTCTTTCATTTTCCAATGCGGCTAATGTTTCAGTTTTAAGTTGATCAAATTCTGCTTGCGGAAATATTGATTCTTTCAAAAGTTCCGCCATCAACTTCATTACTTCCGGCAAATTTTGACGAGTTGTTGTCATTGATGCACCTGCTGATGTCGAACCACCAAATACATTACCTTGTGCTTTCAAACGGTCGAGTTCGTCCTTAATTTGTTGGCGAGTTTTATTCTTCGTCCCACGCATTAACATTTGTCCGGCAAAATCTCCGGCATCGCCGCGGTTCATCAAACTTTTCGCGTCGCCCATTCTTAGGTTTAATCGAACAACGACCGAATCGCCACGATTTTCTTTTGCCAAAAATGCAGTTTTCAAACCACCTATTACGCCGCGTTTCGTTCTGCTTTCGATGTTTGCCGGAGTTGGGTCAAATGCTTCTCCAACTGCAAGTGCTTCGCCGCTTTTGACATCTTTTGTCATTGCCGCAATTTCTTCGTCGCTGACTTTCGGAACCTCAGCACGAACAGGTTTATCGGTCGGAACAAAAATTCCGAGCGTTCTGTTTGATTGCAACAAATAAGTTTTCGCTACTCGCTGAACATCTTCAGCTGTAACTTTTTTCATTCTGTCGCGAAACAAGAAAACCAAACGCCAATCGCCTCTTGCAACCCAATCTGTCATCAATAAAGCAACTGTATTTGGTTCGTTAAATGCAAGGTCGATATTTTTTAAATACGATAACTTGAATCTTTCGACTTCTTCTTTATTTGGCGGTGTTTGCGTAAAGTTTTCGATAGTTTCGAGCATTCCATCGCGTGCAGATTCCATCGAAGCAGTTTTTGTTAATTCCGCACCAAATATCGAATAACTTGGCTCTTTATTTTGCATTACTTGGCTGAAAACGCTCGTCGCTTTTTTTGATTCAACCAAAGATTTGTAAAGTCTGCCCGAAGGTGTGTCAGACAAAATTCGGCTCATTACCAAAACTGCCGCAAAATCAGGATGCGAACTCGGCGGAATGTGATAACCAGACATTACATATTGGGCATCGCCAACGCGACGAATTGTCACTTGGCGTTCGCCGTCTTGAGTTGGCTCAGTTGTCCAAGTTTTTTCAATAACGCGAGTCGGTTTCGGAATTACACCAAATTTTTGATTGATTAAATTGAGCGTTTTTGCTTCGTCAATTTTTCCGGCGACAACCAAAACGGCATTGTCTGGCTGATAATATTTGCGATAAAACGCTTGAAGGTTTTCAATTTTTACATTTTCAATATCCGATCTTGCACCAATCGTATCTTTGCCGTAATTGTGCCATTGATAAGCAGTTGCCATTATTTTTTCGATTAAAATTCCGGCTGCATCATTTTCGCCAGATTCCATTTCATTTCGGACAACTGAAAATTCACTGTCTAAATCTTTTCTCGCGATATAAGAATTAATCATCCGATCGGCTTCCAAATCTAACGCCCAATCGAGATTTTCGTCAGTCGCTGCAAAGGTTTCATAATAATTTGTGCGGTCATACCAGGTTGTTCCGTTCGGACTCGCACCGTGAGCAGTTAATTCCGCTGGAATATTTGGATGCTTCGGAGTTCCTTTGAAAACAAGATGTTCGAGCAAATGTGCCATGCCAGTTTCGCCATAACTTTCGTGGCGTGAACCAACTTTGTAAATAATATTTACGGTAATATTTTGCTTGGTTGAGTCTGGAAAAAGTAAAACCTGCAATCCATTTGGCAAACGATATTCTGTAATTCCTTCAATGGAATTAACTTTTTGAATGCCAGCTGGCATCGTCATCTGAGCCGAAACGCTCGACGCAGCTATAGCTAAAACTAATAAAAACGCACTAAAACTCGTGCGAAAACGAAAATTCATAAATCCTCCAAAAATGTGTGTAACTTTAAATTGTAAACTGATTTTAATACGCTTTATATCTTGAAAAAGTTCTTTCTCTTAATACTTATGCTAAGAATACGCGTTAGCATAAACCCAGATTACGCATTAGGATTTTCTCGTGAATTTGTTGGTTTCTTTCTTTGTCCGTTTGCGGACTATGCCTAAGTCGTATGTTGCTACACACTCTCGCGTGTAGCTAAAATCTGTTGTCCACAAATGGACAAAGTAAAGAAACGAATAAACCTGCAAAAATCTTAATCCTCAATTAAATCTTTATTTTTTATTTCTCAATGTTACCAAAATTGCATCGCTGACACTTCTTTCGCCTTCTTTATCGGAAGGTTTGTTCATTGTTTTGCCATCAAGAAACATCGTTGTCGAACCGCCACCATCAAGATTCATTGCGTCTGTTGCACCAATTTCCAATAGAAATTCGGCGAGTTCATTAAGATTCATCCCGACGCTAAACCCAGCTTGTCTGCCATCGACTGTCACCATCAAAAACTTGCCGTCTTTGAGCTTCGCAACCGCAGTCCGCGGATGACGAGTTTCAACAAATTCCTTCCCAATCTTTTCTTCCTGCCAAGTGATTGCGATTTTGCCATCTTTGATCAATTGAGGAACGCCGCCGACAATGTCTTCGGATTCGTATATTTTTTTCAAATTCTTAGAATTTGATGTCACTAGCGTTTTGATTATCGCAAACCATTTTGGCGAAATTTCTTTTGCTTGATTTCGCAAATATTCCGCCAAATAATCATGCTTCGCTTCATCTAATCTTAATACAAACATATCAGCGGCAATTACGATTCCGCCTTTGCTTTCAATGACTTCAACCTTTTTACAACCATATTTACAACCACTAAAAATGAAGTCGGTTAACTTTTCGGTGCTTGGCGGAGTTTGCTTAAATTCAGGTGTAAAAATAATGATGTCATCTTTTTCGGAAGCTCGATTCACACCTAAAAGTTTATTAATAATAGAACTATAACTAACGAAGAGATTCGCAGTGATTCGTTCGATTGAAACTTTTGTTCTCTTTTTCTCATTATTCAAAACGAGTGAAACACGGTCTGCAAAACTCTCGCTAATCAACTTTCCATCAATCTGCATAACACCAGCAGCATCGCCATCAAAACCTTTGCCTTTTTTGAAGAAGCCAGCATTTATCGCCGCAAAAGCACCATGGCGACTCGCAATCGAGGAAGTTTTTTCCAGACCAATCGCTGCGTCGAGTGCGTGAACAACATCAAGCCGAACCTTCTTCAAATCTAACTTCAAAAGATTAATGCGAATTGGTTCTTCTTTTGTTCCGCGAGTAACTTCAGCATATTCGACTCCGTCTTGAACCGTTTTAAAATCTTGTGCGGAAATCGAAACGCAAATAAACAGGACAATAACGAAAATCAAATATTTGTTCTTTTTCATATTTCTTTCTCTGTGTCTCCGTGTCTCTGTGGTGAAAAACTCTTACAATTTCTCTTCATACATCAAATAATGCGATGCTTCCATTCCAAGTTTTTCATAAACCTTCTGGGCATTTTCATTATCTTTTTCAACATAAAGTCGAATACCACAAACGTCATTTTTTGCAGCTTCTTTCTTCACAAATTTATATAAAAGACTGTAAATTTTTCGTCCGCGGGCTTTTGGCAAAATATATACGCTCTGGATCCACCAAAACCACTCATTTCGCCAATCGCTCCATTCGAAAGTAATCATCAAACCACCAATAATCTCCGAATTTTCCTCAGCGACAACATAAAAACCTTTCTTTTCGTCGCCAAAAACTGCACCAACTCCGCCACGTAAAACATCTGTTTCGAGATATTTACCTTCGGTTTCGAGTGCCATTGCCTGATTAAAATTAACCATAGACATTGCGTCTGAC
>JANNVK010000123.1:0-3140 GCA_031414415.1 Acidobacteriota bacterium | reverse complement strand
TAGTTTTGATTTTTTGATGAACGAAGGTGCGAAAATATTTGTGGACGTAATGTCGGCGGTTACGACAAGCGAAACGGAAGAAATTACGTTCGATGAGGCTTTTACGCTTCACCATCGGACGGTTTTCCGCACGGCTCGTGCTGTTGTGCAAGACGCAGGACTTGCCGAAGACATTACGCAAGAAGTTTTTCTTCGCCTTTATCATCACAAAAAAGACATCAAAACTAATGAAATGTTGCGTCCTTGGCTGATTCGTGTGGCGATTAATGTTGCTCGAAACACGATTCGCGGAAATATCAGAGCCAACGCGAGAGAGGAAAATTACTTCAAAGAAACAGACGAAAATTCGATTTTTGAAGTTGAAGCCGAATTTGAACAACGCGAAACAATGACGGAAGTTCAAAGAGCTTTGAGTAAAATAAAAGAGCCACTGAGAAGTTGCTTAGTGTTGAAACAACAAGGTTTAAGCTATCGTGAAATTGCCGAAACTTTGTCTTTGACTGAAACTAGCATCGGTCAATTTGTGGCTCGCGGAAGAAAAGAATTTGTGCGTTTTTACGGCAAAATCGGAAGAGATTCATAATGAACAAATGCGTTGATATTGGAACAATTCAGAGTTTTTTAGATGGCGAACTTGCGACAAGTGCGAGCGAGGCTGTCACACATCATATTGGCTTGTGTGATAACTGTGCGAACCTGTTGGCAATTGCGGAAGACGAAGTGTTGGTTGCGTTTGCGGCATTAGAAAATGAGTTTAACGTGCCTGTCCCGACGCATCGTTTGTGGACGAAAATTACTGAAGTAATTGAGAGCAAACGTCCAACTTTATGGCAGACAATTTTAGCAGGTTTTAATTTCAAAAATCCGCTAATTTTGTCGTTTGCAAGTTTGTTATTGATTTTTGGAACTTTTGCGATTTTTTATAATTCAGAAAAAACTGTTGTAGTTGATTCAGTTGTGAAAAATGAAACAAAACCTGTCGAACTTTTGCCGGTTTATCAGAATATTCCAGATGATAATGTGCCTAATTCGTCTGAAAACACACCAGTAAAACGTTCGATTCCAGAGATTAAAAAATCTCCAAGTCTAAAAGCTAAACTTGTTTTGCCTAAACCTGAAAATAAAGAAAAACGAACTGTAAATGAAAATATTAAGCCTTCGATTTTATCAATTTCAACAACGCCACAGCTTGTAACTGGAGAAGATACTTATATAAAAACAATTGCTACGCTTTCACAAAATGCTGATTTTAATAAAGATACAGCTTTAAAACCTTCCGCCAGAATTGATTACGAACGTAATTTAGCGATGGTCGATAACGCAATTACAACAATGCAGAAAAAAGCCCGAATGAATCCAAAAGATATTGGTGCGAAACAAATTTTATTTTCTTCATACCAAAATAAGATTGATTTATTGAGTTCAATTAGCGATAAAAGCGAACTAATTGCCACTTTAAGATAGAAGATGAAAAGTTTAAATTACAAAAAAATTAATATTTTTAGCAATTTTGCTTTTGTGTTAATTATTGCTGTTTTTTGTGGCTTTTCAATCAATGCTCAAGTGGTTCAGAAGCCTCAATTACCTGAAAAACCTGAGATGCCGCGAAGACCGCAAACGCCGAAAAGACCAGCGAAAATAATTGTCAACGAAAGCGAATTTCCCGCAGAAAAATCAATTCAAACTGAGAGTAAAGTAAATATTTCGCTCTGTATTTCAAATGGAAAAATTACGGTAAATGGCTGGGATCGCAATGAGATAAGAGCATTTGTGACCAATGGAACAGAAGTTGGTTTTAAAGTTTTGCAGAAAAAAGAAAAACCTGTTTGGGTTGAGGTTTTAGGTTATGATCCGCAAAAAATTAAAGATATAAATATTGACGATTGTCTATCAGGCGAAGAAATTGAACTAAATGTGCCAAAAGGTTCGACAATAAATTTAAAGAGCCGCGAAAGCGAAACTTTGATTTCTGATGTTGGAAAAGTTAGGGTTGAAAATGTGAGCGGCGATATTGATTTGCGAAATATTGCCAACGGAATTGAAGCCAAAACTTACGAAGGCGATGTCACAGTCGAAAATTCAAACGGTGAAATGATTCTCCACAGCACGACCGGAAATATTCTCGTTTTTGAGGTTTCATCTAATGAAATTGGCGATATTTTTAAGGCAAAAACGACAAATGGAGCAATTACGCTTCAAAAAATTGGACACACGCAAGTCGAAGCAAATTCAAACTCAGGCTCAATTCGTTTTTATGGTAGTTTGATTGACGGCGGTCGATATTCGTTCGGCACTCTAAACGGCACAATTACGCTCACAATTCCGAGCAGTTCATCTTGTAAAGTAAACGCTACATACAATTATGGTGTTTTTAATTCTGAAATTTTGATGAAAGAAATCCAAAAAACTCCAATCGGAAGCGTTCAAAAATTAACAGCAATGCTTGGAAACGGCGAGGCAAATCTCACGATTACAACATTTAACGGAGCAATTCGAATAAAAAAAAGCGATTTGAAATAAGTTTATTGACAAGATTTAAAGTATATTTCTATTGGTTTCTCAAATTATTGACATCTTCAGTTGAGAGTTCCGTTGCATCTGAAATAAATTCATCGTCAAGTCCTTTTTTTATTAACTTTTTTGCTACTTCAATCTTTCCTTCAATTTTTCCCTCAATCTTTCCTTCATCAAAAGCGTCGTCTTTGGCGGTTTCGATGACGGCGTTCATGTCCCAATAGACCTTCAAACTTTCTTCGTATTTCGTCATTTCTTCCCGATTAAATTTTCCTATCTGTGCTAATTCAAACAACTTACCGAATACTCGCTCTTGCAATTTAACTGGTTTTTCTTGCAATTTCGGCAAATGTTTTAAGACATAAAGCCACTTATCAAAGGTCGTCTCAAGTTCGTCCAAAGTCTTGTTGAACTTCGGCATTTCGAGGTAAATAAACGTCAATTTGTCATAAAATATTTCGTTAAATTTGTTACGCAATTTCACCTCGTGCAAAACTTCATCATTGTTGATATTTTCCGCAAAAACGAAGTCTAAAATCCCGACAAAATAGACTGCCGAAAGTTCGTAATTCCAAATTTCACCTTTTTTTGCCTGTTGCTGAATCGGAAAAGTCGCATAATAGACG
>JANNVK010000122.1:0-10548 GCA_031414415.1 Acidobacteriota bacterium | reverse complement strand
ATTTTTGATTTTGGATTTTTGATTTTGTATTTTTTATTTTTTAATAATTCTTTTTTCTTATTTTTCATTTAAAAATTCTCCATTCTCCATTCTCCATTCTCCATTCTCCATTCTCCATTCTCCATTCTCCATTCTCCATTTTCCATTTTCCATTTTCCATTTTCCATTCTCCATTCTCCATTCTCCATTCTCCATTCTCTAGTTTCTGTGGTAAATTACTCTAATTCAAGGAGCAATTTATTTTATGAAACTCTTCAAAACAATCTTTGTCTGTTTAAT
Organism: Acidobacteriota bacterium; assembly: GCA_031414415.1. Taxonomy (GTDB): domain Bacteria; phylum Acidobacteriota; class Blastocatellia; order Pyrinomonadales; family Pyrinomonadaceae; genus JANNVK01. The sequence goes on along the minus strand of JANNVK010000122.1, from coordinate 10,269 downwards.
TTTTTCCGTAATTTCGGCAAATGCCGCAATAAAAACTTGGGACGGCGGCGGTGCTGACACCAATTGGACAACGGCGGCAAATTGGGTCAACAATATTGCACCTGTGGCGAATGATGATTTAGTTTTTCCGTCTTCGGCGACTGCCACCACTGTCAATAATAACTTCTTCTTTGGAACATTTTTCCGCTCAATAACTTTTCAAGGCGGAACTTACACAGTTAGCGGAAATCCTCTAGGTCTGACAAATGGTCTAATCGCGATTGATGGAACGCATGTAGTCAACACAATTGTCGGCTTGAGTGGTTCGCAAACGATTTTCAACGGGCAAACTGCATTTACAACGCTCGCAGCGGTTTCGATTAATGCAAACACGCTTACGCTTGACGGAAATGGCAATTGCGGAATTGGTGTAATTTCAGGTTCGGGACAAGTTGTGAAAACTGGAGTTGGCGGAAGTTTGATTGCTACAGCGACGAATTTTAGCGGCTCATACACCGCAGATAATGGCTTTTTTATCATCGACACAAACACGCCAAATAGTAGTTTGACGATTAATGCAAACGCCGCAGTTGGTGGAACTGGCACAATTGCAAACGTTACCGTAAATTCTGGAACATTGAGTTCTGGAACGATTCAATCGCCGACAGGAATTCTCAATACCAAAAACATTTCGTTCACAAATCTCGGCATTGCGGCATTCAAAATCGGTGGAACAACGCCCGGAACTACCGGTCACGATCAACTAAATGTAACCGGAACAGTCACTCTCGGAGGTTCGCAAATCGCACCAATCGCGTGGAACGGTTTTGTTCCCGCAATCGGAAATTCATTTCTCGTTATCAACAACGATGGAGCTGATCCAATCAATGGAATTTTCAATAATTTGCCTGAAGGTTCCAGGCTTGCGGCGTTAGGATTTGCCTTTAAAGTTAGTTATATTGCCGGAACAGGCAACGATGTTTCGCTGACTCGAACAAACCTTTCAAAATTTGATTTTGATGGAGATGGCAAGTCTGATATTTCGAGTTTTAGACCTGCGAACGGCGTTTGGTCGGAACTTTTGAGCGGCACTTCTGCTACCGCAAACCAAAACTTCGGGCTCAGCACAGATAAAATTGTGCCAGCCGATTTTGATGGCGACACGCGAACAGATGTTGCAGTTTTTCGCCCTTCAACTGGAACTTGGTATCACATAAGAAGCACAGATAATGCTTTCGTTGTAACGCAATTTGGGGCGAATGGCGATATTCCAATGCCGAACGATTTTGACGGCGATGGACGTGCAGATACGGCGGTTTATCGACCTTCTGTCGGTGTTTGGTATCAACTTCGAAGTCTCGGAAATCAGTTTTTTGCTCAGCAATTTGGAATTTCAACGGACAAACCTCAGCTTGGCGATTTTGACGGCGATGGACTCGGCGATATTGCTGTCTGGCGACCTTCAAATGGCGTTTGGTATGTAAATCAAAGCCAGTCGCAAACGATAAGTTACTTTAATTTCGGAATTTCGACCGATGTTCCGACTGTTGGCGATTTTGATGGCGATGGCAAAACGGATTATGCAGTTTTTCGGGCAAATGCAGTCGGCGGAAATCCTGATTTTTATGTTTGGAGAAGTTTAGACCAATCTTTACAAGGCGTAGATTGGGGAATTCCAAACGACATTCCAGTAATCGCCGATTATGATGGCGACGGAAAAGCTGATTTTGGAGTTGTCCGCCCAACCACTCAAAGCTGGTATTTATTACGTTCAACAAGTGGATTTTCCGCCACAAATTTTGGACAATCGGACGATATTCCGATACCTGCGGCTTTTAACCGGTAAGGTAAAAAAAGTAAAAAGTAAAAAGGCAAAAGTAAAAAGTAATGAGTTCAGAGAATTGAATTTTCATTAAAGTCAGTTTTTCTGATTATCTAAAATCAGGATTCTGAAATCTGGATTCTGAAATTTGTAGTCCTATTTCTTCCGCAGTTCAATAATTCGCTTCAGCAATTGAGGCAACAATCTCGCTGTTTGAAACACTGAACCAGTCGCAAAATACTTTGCAAAACCTTGAAATGTTTTCGTGGCGTTCGCTGAATAAGGCATCCACCAAGCGTTTGGGAAAAGCAAAACTGAATTAACATGTATGTGTTGCGGCTGAACGAGTTCCATCAAACCAGCTTCGCCGTGCGTTCGTCCATAACCCGAATTTTTAAATCCGCCCCACGGAGTTTGCCCAATTCCGTGCGTGTATAAAACCTCATTAACGCAGACAGTTCCGGCTTCAATTCGTTCCGCAACTCGTTTCCCACGCGATGTATTCCGCGTCCAAACACTCGCTGTTAAGCCAAATTCCGAATCATTTGCCAATCTAATTGCGTCTTCTTCAGTCTTGAAAATTGCAATCGGCAAAGTTGGACCAAACGTCTCTTCCTGCATCGCGAGCATCGAATTATCAGCGTTAGAAATCACGGTCGGTTCAAAAAATTCTCCACCGAAATTGGTGTTACGTTTGCCGCCTGTGAGAATCTTCGCACCTTCTTTTTCGAAAGCCGCAACGTGGTTTTCGACAATCTTTAACTGCCTTTCGCTCGATAAAGAACCGATTGACGAACTCGCAATGTTGCCGTAATTTTGCTCCAGTTGCTTTGTTTTTTCAACGATTAACGCCGTAAATTTCTCTGCGATAGATTCTTGCACATACAATCTTTCGACCGACGAGCAAGATTGTCCCGCATTGCAAAATGCTCCCCAAACTGCGGCTGAAGCGGCAAGTTCAAGATTGGCATCTTCAAAAACTATCATCGGATCTTTTCCGCCAAGTTCAAGCACAACAGAGGTTAAATTCTTCGCGGCAACTTCCGCAATTCGTTTACCAGTCGCGACGCTTCCGGTGAACATAATCTTGTTTGGAGCAGCTTCAACCAACGCCGCACCAGTTCGTCCATCACCTGTAATTATCTGCACGACATCTTTTGGAGCTCCGGCTTTTGCGAAAATTTCACCAATTTTTAGTCCAACTAATGGCGTAAGTTCAGAAGGTTTGAGAACGACCGTGTTTCCCGCCAGCAAACTCATTGCAACTTCGCCAAGCGGAATCGAAAACGGATAATTCCACGCCGGAATAATTCCGACAACGCCAAGCGGCTGATAAACCAATTTCGACGAACGACCAAGCAATCCGTAAAGCCCAATTCCAACCTTTTTCGGCTTGAGCATCTTCGCGGCGTTCTTCGCAAAATACTGCATTAAATCTAAAACTGGTGCAATTTCCATCGACAAAGATTCAGCGACTGGCTTGCCCATCTCGTTCGAAATTAGCAACGCAATTTCGTCTAATTCTGCCAGAATCACCTCACGAGCCTTCATTATCAACTTTGCACGCTCAGCAAAAGTCGTTTGTTTCCAAGACTTAAACGCCAACCGCGAACGCTCAACAACCAAAGAAACTTCCTCAACAGAAGTCTGCGAAACTCGCCCGATTTCTTCGCCGGTCGCGGGATTGTAGGAAATTAATTCTTCGTTTTTGGCTGACATTGTAGCTTGCATAATGTTTAATTATCTATTTGCGTTTGAAAACTTCATCGTTTTATTCCGATATGTTTCGGAAAATCGGGAAACATAATTGATTGCTCTATTTTCGAGTTTTGCGTATAAAAACTTATTTCGCCGTAATCGCTACACATCCAAACTTCAATCGCACCTTGCTCAAAATAGAGTTTTCTTTTTTGCTTCATCTCTTTTTCGCTGTTGCCCATTGAAATTACTTCGACGCAAACTTCGGGTGCAATCAAAGCGTTTGATTGATTTTCGATTTGTTCAAAAAGCTCTAAAGATGCCCACGCAACATCCGCACATTTTGTTCCTTTGCGAGTCCAGACGGCACATTCGGTTAAAATCACGCCGTCATTTCGCATATTCTGCATCAAAGTTGAAAGTTTTCCTTGAAAATATGAGTGTTTAATTTTTACCGGATTCATAACAATTTGCCCAAATTCGTTTGTTTCAACCTTAAAAGGAATGTTTTGCAAATACGGATTTTCAATAACTTCTTGCCATTTCATAGTATTATCCTAACATTTTCTCAATCACGCCGTAACTAGCTTCAATTGCATCATTTAGCTTGCTTGCATCAGTTCCGCCGCCTTCTGCCATATCGGGTTTTCCGCCGCCGCGACCGCCAATAATCGGTGCAATTTCACGAATAACGTTTCCGGCTTTGATTTTATCGGTCAAATCATCTGAAACGCGGACAATAATTCCAACTTTCTCATCCTCATACCGTCCGATTACAACCACACCCGATTTCAATCTTGCAAGTAAAGTGTCAGAAAGTTGTCGGGTTCCGTTTGAATCCAGACCTTCGACAATTTTTGCCAAAACTTTAACTCTGAGAACTTCTTTTATCTCATCTTCCGCAGAATTATTCGACATCGCTCCAGTCGCAATTTTGAGTTTCAAATCATCAATTTCCTTGCGAGTTCGTTTTAATTCTTCTTGCAATTTTTCAATCGCGGACGGCAAATTATCTCGTTGAGTTTTCAAAACATTCAACGAATTTGCGATTAAAAGTTCGGCTTCGCGGAAGCGTTCAAACGAATCAAAACCCGTTATCGCCCGAATCCGACGAACGCCCGAAGCGATTGCTTCATCACCCGTAATTTTGAAACTTCCGATGTCGCCCGTTGCGTTGACGTGCGTTCCGCCGCAAAGTTCGCGGGAAAATTCGCCATTTCCGACCGATAAAACACGCACTTTTTCGCCGTATTTTTCGCCGAATAAAGCCATCGCACCTGTCCGCATCGCTTCGTCAATCGACATTAAATCGGTGTTTACTTTGCTGTTCTGCAAAATTTGATAATTAACTAAATCTTCTATTTCCTTAATTTCCACAGCGGAAAGTGGTTGATAATGTGTAAAATCGAACCGCAAATAGTTAGGCGAAACGACCGAACCAGCTTGTTTGACGTGCGTTCCTAAAACCTCACGCAACGCGGAATGTGCGAGATGCGTTGCCGTATGATTTCGACGAGTTGCATCACGTTTATCAACATCAACATTGCCTGAAACAACATCGCCAACTTTCACGCTTCCACTTTCAACCTTCGATTTATGCAAAACGTATTCTTTGACAGGTGAAAAAGTATCGAAGATGCGAGCAGTAAGCGGTGAGCGGTGAGCAGTATTTTCTTCACTGCTAACCGCTAACTGCTGACTGCTAACTGTTCCAACGTCGCCGACTTGTCCGCCGGATTCCGCATAAAACGGCGTTTTATCTATGATTATCAAACCTTCTTCGCCCGTGTTCAGTTCATTAACTTGCTCGTTATCTTTAACTAACGCAACAACTTTCGCGTCATTGACGCTTGTTGCATCATAGCCGACAAACTCTGTGCGAACATCGGAACGACGTTGCAAAGCGGCGTAAATCGGATTGATTTTTTCGGCTTGCCTAGTTTTGCCGATTTCGGAATTGGCTTGGAGTTGAGCCAAACCTTCATCAAATTTATGCTTAATCATTTGTAACAAAGTTTTATTAATATTGTTTTGTTCTGAAATTAACGCGATTAAGTCTTTAGGCACACCGTGGGTATCATACACACGAATAAGGTCGAAAAATGAGTTACAATTTTCATAATAACTATTAATCCTGTCTCCCCATTTTTCAGCAGACTCACTTAGGATTAGTTCTTTCTCTTCATCGCTTCCTTCATTCAAAATAAGGTCATACAAACTGTAAAAGAAGTTAGCTTTCGCTTTATTAAAATCTTCATCATATTGAAAACTTGGTAAAAGTTCTTCAAGTTTAATAAGTGCTAAATCTAAAGGTGTTTTATTATAATGAATCGAACGAGCAAACTCATAATATTTATTAGACTCTCCATGTTTTTCTCTTAAGTTTTCATTAGCTGTTTTATATTCACTAATTAAAATCTCACCAGAAATAACTTTTCCAAAGTTTTCCAAATCAGTTTCTTCTCTTTTTTGAATTTTCTTTATAACTTGTTTTAGTTCCTTCAAACCAACCGTCAAAGTATTCCCAAATCGTTCTTCCTCAAGCCTTACCATTTTATCAATAAAGTCTTTCTGCACCGCGAGTTCGGGATACGCATCTTTCATTTGTTCGACGACAAAGCCGCAAACTTGGTGAAAAAACAACTTGTCTAAACCGAGATGTTCGCGTCCGTGATAAATCGCTCGCCGCATAATTTTCCGCAAAACATAGTTTCTGCCTTCGTTGCCGGGCAAAATTCCGTCGGCAATCGCAAACGCGGTCGAACGTGCGTGGTCGGCGATTACACGACACGCAAATTGTTTTTGGTCGTCAAAAGTTTCGTAATTACTCATAAATCAAATAGTTTTTGTTATCGTCAAATTTTTCTTAAGCCGTTGTAAACGGCGACAGCGTAAAGCCTAGTGTGGAGCTTTGCGGAACGCTAGGTTATTGATAACACAGCATTTAGAGCTATCGTAGATAGCGACAGAAAACAAAGATGTGCGTTTCTGTCGCCCGTTCACACGGGCTTTGCCTGTTTTTCGCGTTTTCCTAGCTCTGACGAGCCAGGCTTTATGCTGTCGCTATCTACGACAGCTAAAATCCGCCGACTAAACCGCCGGAAGTTTCTCTAAATCCTTCCAAGCCTCATTTTCTTCGGCTGTATTCCAATCTTTTGCAAGAGATTTTTCGCTTAACAAAGCCGTTTCGGAAATCTCTTTTGCTTGCATCAAATTTATGCTCAGTTCCCAAAGCTGTTCCATTATTTTCAGACGATTCGTAACGGCTTCGGGCGACATATCAACTTTCATTTTCTAACCTCTCAATATCGGCTGAATCTTGTAATCTGCCGCTGATTTTCTTCATAAAAATCAAACCTTCTTTTGAAACCGAAAAAACCGTTCCGCGATTCCATTCAAACGCCTTTCGATTTTGCCAAACTTCTTTTAATGCTTCGGTTACAAGCAAAAAGTCAAGTGTAATCAGCATTTTTGTTTCTGTATCAATCTTCGAGATTCGCCTGATTTCAACTTTTCCTTCGTGAAAATGAAGCGGTAAACCTTCCACGTTATAACCGAAATTTTCGGCAATTTTCCAAACTTCGTCCAAATTTTCCGAAAGAATCAGCAAATCAATATCAATCGTGGCTCGCGGAAAACCGAGAATCGCCATCGCCCAACCGCCGCAAACCGCATAATCAATTTTACGTTCGTTCAAGGCATTGGTTAAGTCGGTAAATTCTTGAAGCAAAGTTGCCATTACTTTTCGTTCGCCATTTCCGCCACAAACTCCACAATCGGTTTAATCAATGAGGTTTCATAATTCGTCTTATGACCTTCTAAAACTGCCGTCAGACGTTCTAAACCTGCACCTGTATCAACCGATGGAGCGGGTAAGTTTTCCAACTTGAACGTGCCGTCGGCATTTTGGATTCGGTTGTATTGCATAAAGACGAGATTCCAAATTTCCATCGTTGTATCGCCTTCGCCGTTGACCCATTTTGCAACGTTATCGGCTTCGTCGTCGCCCAGAAAATAATGGATTTCGCTGCAAGGTCCGCACGGTCCGGTGTCGCCCATTTGCCAAAAATTATCTTTTTTATCAAACGGCAAAACGCGGTTGGGACTTGCACCGTTTTTAATCCATAAATCTCTCGCTTCGTTGTCAGCCGCCACATCTTCATCGCCGCCGAAATACGAAAACCAAAGTTTATTCGTGTCCAATTTCAGTTCATTAACGAGAAAATCCCACGCAAAACGAATCGCGTCTTCTTTGAAATAATCGCCGAACGAGAAATTTCCGAGCATTTCAAAAAAAGTATGATGCCGTGCAGTTTTGCCGACTTCGTCTAAATCATTGTGTTTTCCGCCGGCACGAATGCACTTTTGCGAGGTTGTCGCACGCGAGTATTCACGCTTGTCTTGACCGAGAAAAACGTCTTTAAACTGATTCATTCCCGCGTTTGCGAAAAGCAGAGTTGGATCGTTAGTCGGTAAAAGCGGCGATGAATGGACGATTTTGTGTCCGTTTCGTTTAAAATAATCGAGAAATGCTTGTCTTATTTCGTTTCCGTTCATAAAAATTAACTAATTCGTTTATAATCAGATAGAATTTTAACATGCAAAACTATTGCAAGGAAACGTTATTTTATCTATGAAAATTAAACTCTTAATTTTAACAATCGCAATCATTTTCAGCTCGCAAATCGCATTTGCACAAACCTCCAAACAAGTTTTGGCAATTCGCAATGAAGTTGACTCAATCAACAAATCTGCAAAAAAGTACACAAAAACAACAAAAAATGTTGAAGGAATTTCGCTTGAAGGAACTGAAGCTACATATTTTGTTTCAGGCAAGGAATTGAAGAAAATTACCGCTAAAAGCTACGGAGAAACATATAAAGCAACAACCGAGTTTTATTATCAAGCCGATAAATTGATTTTTGTTTACCGAAAATTTCAATCTTACGACACACAAGTCGGGATGAATCCGCCGCCGAAAGTTGTTTCAACCAAAGAATCACGTTTTTATTTTGTTAATGGAAAAATGATTAAATTTTTGAATGGCAAAGTAAGCGTAAAAAACACGACGAAGTTTTGGGAAGATTCATCAAGCGAAACGACACAAATGTCTCAGAAATTTCTAGATGTATATTTGTCTGACAAGTAGCAAATTTAATTTGCGGAAAAATTTCTCTCAAACTATAATCTTTTTGAACACACAGCATTTCTAGTTATTATCTTTTGACGGCAAAACACTTTGCCAATAGTTGTCAAATTTTAAGATCGTTTTTCAAAATCAAATATGTCAAAAAAAATAATCTGTCTTCTTATTTTCTGTTTTAGCTTGTTGAATTTGTCTGCACAAACTGCAAAACCAGCAGTCGCTGACGAGTTAAATAGTTATCTCAAACCAGTTAAATGGCGTTCGATCGGTCCATTTCGCGGTGGTCGTTCGGTGGCTTCGGTTGGCGTAATCGGCGATCCCAAAACTTATTATATGGGAACGACCGGCGGCGGACTTTGGAAAACCGATGATATGGGAATAAGTTGGCGAAATATCTCAGATGGATTTTTTAAGACCGCGACGATTGGGGCAATTGCCGTTGCCGAAAGTGATTCAAATGTCGTTTATGTCGGCACAGGCGAACATGCTCCACGCGGCGTGATGACGCACGGCGGCGATGGCGTTTACAAATCTACCGATGCTGGGAAAACTTGGAAAAAGATTGGTTTAGACGCGACTCAGCATATTTCGCGAATCATTGTTCACCCGAAAAATCCTGATATTGTTTATGTTGCGGCTCAAGGTGCATTGTATTCCTCGTCAAAAGAACGCGGACTTTATAAATCTGTCGATGGCGGAATGACCTGGAAAAATACGCTTTTTGTTGACGAAAAAACAGGTGCAGTCGAGCTTTCGATGGACGCAAACAACTCGCGGATTCTTTATTTGGCGATGTGGGAACACGGACGCTTGCCTTGGAAAGTAATTTCTGGCGGTGCTGGAAGCGGTTTGTATAAATCGACTGACAGCGGCGAAACTTGGGAGAAAATGACTGAAGGTTTGCCGGAAGAAATGGGCAAAATGTCGATTGCGGTTAGTCGCACAAATTCTGAAAAAGTTTATGCATTGATTGAAAGCGATTCTGAAAAAGACGCTGGCGGTTTGTTTGTCTCAAACAATGCCGGAAAAAGTTGGAGTCGAATTTCGGATGATAACGAACTAACGCAAAGAGCTTGGTATTACATCGAATTATTTATTGATCCAAAAAACGAAAACACAATTTACGTCCTTTCCGCACCAGCTTTGCGATCAAACGATGGCGGCAAAACTTGGGAAAATCTGAGCGGAACACATGGCGATTATCACGATTTGTGGATAAATCCGGATAACTCAAACAACTTTGTAATTTCAAACGATGGCGGTGCGGCAATTACATTTAACAAAGGAAAATCTTGGAGTGTGCAGAGCAATATGGCGACCGCACAGTTTTATCGCATCAATGTTGATAACCAGTTTCCATATAACATTTACGGTGGTCAACAAGACAATTCTTCGGTAAAAATTGCGAGTCGTGAGTTTGGGAGTGGCGGAATTGGAACATCAAGTTGGACTTCATCAGCTGGTGGCGAAAGTGCATTTCTCGCGTTTAATCCGGATAAACCAGACTTCGTTTTGGGCGGAAGCTATCAAGGGACAATTGAAGTTGTCGATGTCAAAGCAAAAGCCGGAACCAATATTATGGCAGCTCCGATTCAATATCTCGGACGCGATGCGAAAGATAATA
>JANNVK010000121.1:0-2030 GCA_031414415.1 Acidobacteriota bacterium | reverse complement strand
ACTTATTGCTCTTGATACACCAGCTGGAGTTGGTCTAGAACTTTCGTTAGTAAAGATTTATGGGAAATTTCATTTAGGTTCTGGCTAATCGATATTTAAGAATACATATTTTGTCTTTTATAAGACACGAGAAAATCAATTCTCGTGTCTTTTTTTTCGTTGTAAAAAGTTTTATGTCTGACTTTTATTAAATCTTACGCATATAAAGTCAAGAACATTTAATTAGGAGAAAACTACATGAAATCAATAATTTTTCGCAACTTAGTAAGCACAACATTTCTTGCATTATCAATAATTTTGAGCCTTTCAACTACTTCTAAGTCACAAACTTTGGATGCTTTTAACCCGAACGCGAATGTCGCCGTTGATGATGTTGAATATTTGGCTGACGGAAAAATTATCATCTGCGGGCAATTTACGACAATCGGCGGAGCGTCACGCAGAGCAATCGCCCGTTTGAATTCTGACGGAACGCTCGATACTACTTTTGCGGTGGTTGATACCGGTATCTTTAATATTCTCGACGCGATTATCCAACCAGATAGCAAAATTTTGATAACGGGAAGTTTTTCTACAATCAATAGCATTGCACGGGTTCGTATTGCCCGATTAAATGCAGATGGAACACTTGATACAGGGTTTGACGTTGGTTTAACACCACCAGTTGGCTCATCACGAATGGCTTTGCTCCCGAATGGAAAAATTTTTGTTCCAGCAAACTTCGGAAGCGGTATAAATCGAGTTTTCTTGAGAAATTCGGACGGTAGTGCGGATAATTCGTTTTCAACCGCGGTAGTTTTTAACAGTACAATCGGTCAAGTTATTGGGCAACCCGATGGAAAAGTCATAGTCGTTGGTGGTTTTACAACTGTTGACGGAAATCCGCGGCAAGGAATTGCCAGACTTAATGCAAACGGCACAATCGATACATCATTTACCGCAAATTCAAATGGAACTGTTTTTCTCAGCACGCTTGCACCTGACGGCAAACTTTACGCAGGCGGAAATTTTACATCGATTGGCGGTCAAACTCGCTCGCTTTTTGCCAGATTAAATTCTGATGGCACGGCTGACACTACCTTTCAGAATCCGCAGATAGTCGGCACAGGAGTGCGACCTTCGATTTTACTTCCCGACGGGAAAATTCTCATCGCCGGAAGTTTTGACACAATCGGCGGAGTTGCACGAAAGCAATTTGCTCGACTTAATAATGATGGAACACTCGATGCAACATTCAGAGATATGCAGATTGGAGTTGATTCTTTCACCTCACCAACAACGATTAGCCGCCAAGCGGACGGGAAAATTATCGTCGGTGGTGGTTTTGTAACAGCTGATGGTCAAACACGCAATCGTCTCGCACGAATTACATCCAATGATAGAAGAACATCGGTTGATTTCGACGGCGATGGTAAAACAGACATTTCAATTTTCCGCCCAAGTGTTGGTGAATGGTATTACTTGCGAAGCGGAAATGGAGTCGTTAATGGAGCTCAGTTTGGTGCTGCTTCCGACAAGCCGGTTCCGGCTGATTACACAGGCGATGGCAAGACAGATATTGCTTTTTTCAGACCGTCGCTTGGGCAATGGTTTATCTTGAGAAGTGAAGATTTTAGCTTTTTCGCGTTCCCGTTTGGTTTAGCAACTGATATTTTAACGCCTGGCGATTTCGACGGCGATGGCAAAGCTGATTCGGCGGTTTTTCGACCATCAAACGGCGTTTGGTATATCAACAGATCGACTGGCGGCGTGACAAATACACAGTTCGGAACCAATGGTGATCGACCTGTTGTTGCAGATTACGACGGTGATGGAAAGTCTGATATTGCGATTTTCCGCCCAAGTGTCGGCGAATGGTATTACCTTCGAAGCAGCGATTCGCAAGTCCGCGGAGCACAATTTGGAGCATCAACCGACAAAACTGTGCAAGGCGATTACACCGGAGATGGCAAGGCAGATTTCGCGTTTTTCAGACCTTCAGAAGGCAGATGGTATGTGCTTCGAAGCGAAGATTTTAGCTTTTTCGCCTC